>JAHIUA010000024.1 GCA_018817385.1 Pseudomonadota bacterium | reverse complement strand
TTTGATATCAACGGTGACGGCGTCATAGATGACCACGATCTGCTTGATCTGGATGGCGATGGAATTGGAGATGTGGCGCCAACCGGAAAGATGTTCAGCGGCATGCTGCACACCCCTGTCATCCTGGACGACCCTAACAACCCACGAGAACTCAAGGTATTCAGCAGCTCTGCCGGAAGCACTGAAGTTATTTGGGAGACCAAAGAGAAAGACGGTGTTTACTACTGGCGTGAGCGATAGCAAGAGGTCTGTCGTTTCCCTGCATAATCGTACAGAAGATAAGGAGTAGAATAATGAAAACACTATACGCACTAGCCACTGTTTTTTTCCTTTCCTGGCTGGTCAGCGGCAGCGCCCTTGCCGGTGAACTGGTCCCCCTTTACCCGGGTTATCCTGAGGTATTTGATATCCAAGGAAGCCTGGACTTGAAAGGTGACAATCGACTGGTCATCAATGACCTCAATTATCGAGTGCGGTCATCCACCTCATACCACAACCCTAAAGGCAGGACCTCGTTAGCCGGTTTTTCAGAAAGGGACCGGGTGGGAGCGCTCCTGGTCGCCAACTCCATGGAGATCAAATCGCTCTGGCTGATCAAAGACGCTGCCCCTGTGGTGAAACAAAAAAACGTGCAGGAGAAGGCATCCACAGTAAAGCAGGAAAATGGGGTCTGGAAGAACTGACACACCTGCCAGAGACATGGCTGACAAAAAAAGGCGCGTCAGGTGACAATAAATGTCACCTGACGCGCCTTTTTGGTTTTGCCTCTGGAGCGTGAACAAAGATGGGGTTTCAGACGAGCTTGAGGAACATATTCGATTTCAAGTAATTAGCAGACATTATTTTTCTCACCCTGACCTTGACATTCGTGGCACGCTTTTTGTAATATAAGAAACAGCATGAGATCTCGCAACCAAACTAGCAAGACAAACCTAACCCCCAGTGGAGGAACAAATGAACAAACTACTCAAGACCTACCGCAATAAAAGTAACGAAAAAGGCTTCACCCTTATCGAGCTTATGATCGTTGTTGCCATTATCGGCATCCTGGCAGCGATTGCCATCCCCAACTTTCTTGGTATGCAGGAAAAAGCCAAGAGAAGAGCCATTGAGGAAGGTGTTTCCTCAAGCAAGAGTGAACTCCATAACTTCATCCAGACTTCCCTCACCCAGGAACCAGGTGTTGTTGACGTCAATGGAGATGGTATTGTTGATTCAAATGAAGTCCCTACCTCCACCCTAACAGACCAACCTGCAGCCTTTATTGCCGCCTTCTACAATAAACGTGGTGGTACAATGAATTCTCCCTGGAATGCAAACAAAGCACTTTTTACTATCGCCACCACATCAAATGCAGGGACAGGACAGATTACTCTATCCACCGTAAATGGAGGCCGTGGAGTTATCATGACTGGTCTTGATATAATTGGCGTTACACTCACTCAGGATTCTGTTTCCGTTGACTAAATTGATCTGAAATTTCAACGTCATTATCCATCCCACAAAGTCATTTTGGCAACAGGTAGCTTTGTGGGATGGATTTATTTTTTCATGCCGTAAGAATTTGCTAAATTGCTATAACTTAGACCTTGAACCAAGGGATTTTCTATGAACAGGCAAAAGAGAAGAAAACATCAAGACGGTTTTACTCTTATTGAATTAATGATCGTCGTTGCTATAATAGGAATCCTTGCGGCAATAGCGGTCCCTGCCTATCTCGGAATTCAGAAAAAAGCGGCCCGTTCAGAGGCCAAGGCTAACTTGCCTGCCATTGGTTTAGCACTAGAAACCTTCTATGCGGAAAACAGCAATTATGGGACAGCAGGGGTTTACACATACATATTGTATCCTGCTGGAAACATTGGTACTTTCAATCACCGAGGTAGAATTGGTGCAGTAGCAAACTTAGGAAATCAAATAAATTATGATTATCAAATCACCATCACTCAGCCTCAGACAGCGTTCACAGTAGTCGCTATACCCATGCGGGAACATGTTGCTGGTGACGCATTAAGCCCTTGGCTACGGTCAGATGGACTAAAAGGCCCTACCGGTTTTAACTGGTAATACAACCTTAGAACTATGCAGCCACCTGGTATGATTACCTAGATCCTATCAATATTATGTAATCCTTTACAAGTAAAACTCCCCCCGCCTCGGCTTAAGATCAACGTAAATCACATTAAACCAAAGTAAAAACAGATAGTAAACAGAATTCGCTAACAACAGGCAGCCGACCAAAACATTACAACATAAATCATACTTAATGCCGACAACTTACCGTACTATTGTCCACTGTCTTTTGCTTGGAACAATAATCTTCCTGTGCTATTCAAATTCATTGCAATCTTCCTTTCATTTTGATGATTACCCAAATATTATCACGAACACAAACTGTCATCTCAAAGAGATCACATGGGAGAACATACAGAAAACATGGCAAAGTGTCGGGCCAGGGGAGCAAAAACTTTCCAGACCGATTCCACGACTTACACTTGCCCTAAATTATTATTTCTCCGGCCTCAACACCTTTAGTTATCACCTTACAAATATAGCAATACATTGTATCACCGCATGCTTTCTCTATCTCCTCTTTTGCCAACTCCTGCTCAACATTCCTGACATTCGCTTGCAAAACAAAGCCTTGCCAGATGCTTTGGATACAGCTTTACTTGCAGCAACACTCTGGGCCATTCATCCTATTCAGGTGCAGGCCGTGACCTACATTGTCCAACGGATGGCCTCAATGGCCGCAATGTTCTATATTGTAGGTTTTTACTGTTATTGTCGCTTCCGGTTCAGCCGTCAAACAAGCTTACGCCTTCTCTTTACAATTCTCGCACTTATTTCGTGGCTGCTTGGTATTTTTTCAAAAGAAAATGCAGTACTCCTCCCCCTGGCCATCCTCTGCTTTGAACTCGTATTCTTTCCTTTAACCAGAAAAAGAAAACTATTTACCCTTTTCTTATGCCTCCTCTTTATTGGCGTTTCACTCCTGACCCTGCTGACAATGCAACAAGGAGAACTCCTCGACTATTTTCGTTCACCATACTCCTACCGCACCTTTACGATGGAAGAACGCTTACTGACCGAACCTAGAATAATCGTTCAGTACCTGAGACTCTTACTACTGCCGGTCAATACTTACTTGACCCATGAATCCGATATCATTGCATCCACAGGTCTCTTTTCCCCTGTTACCACCGGATTCTCAATGTTACTGCTGACATTACTTCTATTTTTTTCTCTATGGGCAAAGACGCGCTACAAACTGCTCAGTTTTGCTATCCTCTTTTTTTTCATCAACCATCTGGTCGAATCAAGCTTTATCGCATTGGAACTGTACTTTGAACACCGAAACTATCTCCCTTCCATGTTTCTTTTTCTGGCCTTATCCTGTCTGATTCTACAAGGGAGAGCATTCTATATCATACACAAACGACGATTCATGCAAATCTTAGTGACACTTGCCATACTTTTTCTGTTAATTGGTGAGGGCGCAACCACTTGGTTACGTAATGAAGACTGGCGCAACGAACAATCCCTGCTTGAAGATGCCATCGCAAAAGCACCGGAAAATATACGGCCCAAGATCTCTATGGCTGTTGAACTCATGAAAATCCCAGAATACGACAAAGCAAAAGAGCAGTTAAAACTGGCAGAGAAACTCGTTAAGAAATTCCCTGATCGTTATCCAGCCAATCACATTGGGCTGCTTTATTATAATGCAGCCGGGTTACATTTTAAGCTTGGCAACAAAGACAAAGCAATACTGCTCTATGATAAAAGTATCAAATACTCCCCATATGAAAAGCAATCCTATGCCAACCTCGGCTATCTTTGCTACCTTAAAGGAGATTTAAACTGTGCAGAAAAATGCTACGTCAGCGCTCTCCAACTCGGATTCGAGGATGCCAGACTGTATAATATGCTTGCCCGTCTTTATCACAAGAAAGGACAGTATGACGAAGCACAAGTAACACTTGAGGCCGGTATTGCTATAGAGAACATACGGATACTGTCACTGAACCTCATCGCTATCGCCCTAGATCAATATGATATTCATAGAGCAAAACAGCTTTTTTACCAACTACCAGCTAACCAAAACGATCCAGTCTATCTTCTTTATAAAGCCATTCTGCAACAAGAAACTCAACAGGAAAAAACAGCAGAGCAGATTGGTCAGATCCTGTTCACCCAGCAGAGATCCCTATGCGAATGGATCCAAGAGGTGAAAGAAAACAACTTAGCAGGAGTCATTTATCCTGACATCCATCATATTGAACCGTATATTAGAAAAGGATACTTAGCTGCCATCGATCTTATTGAAAATGACCTACAAAAACAAAAAGAAACAATTAATAACTGTACCGATCAAGAACAGGAACCCAAGCAAACTCTTCCCTTTAACGAAGTTTCTCCTTTGAGTATCAAAGTATCTAACTAAAACTAAATTTTGCTCATGATCTTCCCCAGAAATTACATATGCTCATCTTAACCGTTCTTATGAGAAAAACAGATATAAAAAGACATGTGTAAAAAAAAAGGAAATAGAGCTTTTTCTACTTCTGATTGGTAGTCGTTGCCGGGGTTGCTCGAAAAATGGTATAGTCTCAAACAGGCGGGATGGCCCGCTGTTCAAATGGCTCTTTTTCTACCACCCTAGTAAGTTAAATCACCTACCACGCCCATAGAACGTGGTTTGATGAAGCCCCCCCCCCCGAGGGGATCTGGGTTATTTTATAATGTGAATGTGTTGAGGTGAAGATATCTTTCGAGTTAGTTTGCAGTAACAAAAGCTTTTTTCATTTACACGAAAAGCCTCACAATTAAAAAAGCTAAGACCACTTCCAACAACAACTGTCCCCTATCGACGTAATTGGGCGGATTCTCTTTGATCACTACCAAATTGTGGGGGAAAAATTTCACACCGTAAAAGTCGAACTTCTAGGGTCACTCGAGCATAGGCCGAGGTTTAATTAAGGCCAATTATTTTTATTGGGTTCATAACTATATTGTAATCAATATACCTCTCAATATATTAGTTGCGTGCCCTGGTTGCCGAAAAGACTACCAAAAAGATGGTTTATACACTACATTTCTAATAGATACAGAGAATAGGACCTCATCTAAATCTCCAATAAAACAGATATACTCTAAATAGCATCACTAATGCCTATTTGAGAAACATCACGACCACAACATTAACTACACCTATGAATAACATAATTCTTGTCAATCCTCCTTTAAGCCTTGAAGAAAGGTACGGAAAAGCCATGGCCCAATTTGGAGCCGTAACAGAACCATTAGGACTCGCCTATATTGCCGGAATGCTCGAAAAGAATCACATTCCAGCAACAATCATCGATGCACAGGCAGAAGGGTTCTCTATTGATCAAGTAGTTACATTATTGGCTGACAAAAAGAATTCTGCTATTATAGGCATCACCCTATTAACTCCAATGTTTGGAGCGGTTCAGAAACTCTCGGATGCAATTAAAAAAACAATACCAACATCGACCATAGTCTTGGGCGGGCCTCATTGCACAGCTTTAAAGGAGCAGGTTTTGGAGGAAATTACCAGTGCTGATATAGTGTGCATCGGTGAAGGTGAAGAGACTATGGTTGACATTGCACAAGCCACTGAACAATCTGGTTTAGCTCATATTTTGGGGATATGTTACAGAGATGGGAAGCAAATCAAAACAAATGAAGCACGCCCTTATATTAAAAATCTGGACACAATTTCCCCTCCAGCAAGGCATCTCCTGCCCATGGACAAATACCATCTCACAGCCTCTCGCGTCACTGGAGACTCCTACTGTCCAACTATAATTGTGGCCCGGGGTTGCCCATTTTCTTGTACATATTGTTCTCGTATTTTTGGAAGAACACTACGATTGCATTCCATTGAAAGAATCATTTCTGAAATTGACCTCCTTATTGAACAATTCGATATCAAACAACTCAATATTGAAGCAGACACATTAACTGCCAACAAGAAATTTCTTACTCAACTGTGTCATGCTTTAATCGACGGTAATTACAATAAAAAGATAAAATGGACCTGTGAAAGCCGTGTCGATACTGTCGATAAAGACTCCCTTGAGCTAATGAAAAAAGCAGGGTGCTGGCAAATAAGTTATGGCGTAGAGACTGGAAACCAGCGCCTGCTTGATGAAATCAATAAAGGCACCAAGTTGGAGCAAATCGAAGAAGTCTTTAAACTTACCAAAAAAGCTGGTATCACCATTCGTGGATTTTTCATGTTAGGCTTACCCACAGAAACCATAGCTGAAAGCCTTGCCACAATAAATTTTGCAAAAAAAATTGATCCTCTCTGGGCTCAATTCACGATCACAACTCCCTATCCTGGCACTAAAATGTTCAATGAACTAAAAACTTCCGGAAAAATACTAAATTTTGACTGGAATAACTATAACACCTGGTCCGGATGGCAGGGAGAGTATAAAATTCCATACATAAGTGAAGGACGTACGATTGAAGAACTTAGAAACTTACAGAAAATGGCTATGCGTAAATTCTATTTGAGACCTGCCGTTATATGGCGTTTTATCAAGTCCGTACGTTCAGTTGATGACATGCGAAAATATATACAGGGAGGAATGGTACTCTTAAAGAGCAAACTCTCTTAAAATGGTATTACCATTTCATAGAGTCAAACATAGTTTTTCCATAAATTTTGAGTAGATAATTGAATAAATTTTTTAGACGTGGATACATGGGTAACCGGCCTGATATTGTTAAGCTGATACCTAAAAATGCAAAGACCATATTGGATGTTGGCTGTGGTGCTGGTTTATTAGGACAAAATATAAAAAAAATAATTAAACATAAAGTATTTTGTTACGGAATTGATACTAATAAGGAGTTAGCGTGTCACGCCAGGAAATATTTGGATAAAGTGATTATTGCTGATTTGAATAATTTATCATTATGGCAACAAGTTGAAGATAAATCTCTCGACGTTATAGTATTTGCAGATGTTCTTGAACACCTCATCAATCCATTAGATGTGCTAAAAGCGGCTACAAGTAAATTAACTGACAACGGAGTCGTTATTACATGTATTCCTAATATAAGGCACTGGTCTACTTTTTATTATCTCTATGTGACAGGAAGATGGCCGAGAAATGAAAGAGGTTTGTTCGACAAAACTCATCTTCGCTTTTTTACAAAAAAAGATATCTATGACTTACATAATCAGGCTGGCTTACAGATCGAAAAAGAAAAACGAAATGTGAGGGTAATAGAACCATGGTCTTGGACTAATATTCCTGGTATATTGCTTGATTTCTGGCCCTTCCGATCCATTTTCACATTTCAATACCTACATCTAAGCAGATTATCTCCCCTTAAAGAGTTTTCGAATGGATCAAAGTTTTAGATATTTTAAAAAAATCTTTGCCCATTTCTTCGTCATAGGTCTTTTAATTTGGCTTATTTTCTATTCAAATCTTCATTTTTCCCATGTTTATGACTACTTCTTCATGGTCAACTGGGTACATCTTTTAATCTGTATATCTATATTTTACCTTCATATCCTTTTGGTCTGTTATGCTTGGTTTTATGTTCTGCGTGGTCTAGGCCTTGATTTGCCTTTCTGGCAGGCAGGAGTAGTTCTCGGTGCTTCCACTATTGCAAAATATCTACCTGGAGGCATATGGCAAATTGGAAGTCGCACTGTTGGGTTGACGACTTATCAAGGAAAGCCCATCCAAGTTGCCCTGAGTATTTTTATTGAACAAATAATTAGTCTCTCTGCTTGTCTTATTTTAGCAGTATTATTTCTACAAAGAGGAAGCTACTTATCTTGGAATAATTTTTTTTCGACTATTCCTCGATTTGTTTCGCTTTTCTTGGCAATGGTTTTGTTTTTTTGTTTTTGTTCTCCATATACCTACCGATTATTTCTAAAATTTATTCCTTGGTTAGGCAGCAGGTTGAATTTCCATAATCTTAATTTTCGTTATCTTATTAAGATTAACTTTCTCCATTACATTTCCCTACTGATTTTCTCACTAGGATATTGGATTGGCATAAAGGCCTACATCCCTGCTTTCTCAATCCATTTTTTCGAGTTTACAGCCTTAATTATGATTGCAACATTTTCTGGACTCATTGCTATCTTTACACCAGCAGGATTAGGAGTAAGAGAAGCTATTTTATTTGCAGGTATCCAAGGCGATGTTGGCCAGGATATGGCATTAACCCTTGCTATTATTCCAAGGTTTTTAATAATTATTTCTGAAGTAACATTCTATTTTTCCATGTTATTGGTTAAATGGTATTCCAACAAAAATAAATAAAATGGTTCGCATGAAAACTATAAATTTGGCAATTATAGGTGACTATTCGCTATCTGATGACTATTCAAATACTAAACACCTTTTGTTATCTTTACATAAAGACCCTCGGTTCAATATCGTATTAGAATATGGAGAAAGCCTATTAGACCAAAAATGTTATCTAAATAAAAGTTTTTACAAATCAATTTTATTCTTAATTCTAAGAAGACTTATCAATGGAATTAAAGCAAGCTTCATTATTTCAAAAACTAAGAGTTCAGATGTTGATATTATTTATATCCCATATTTATCATTACTCCCTCTCTTTTTTTTTCATTTTTCCCAAGAATAGTTAAACAACCAAAAATTGTTGCTGATGGGCTAATTTCAATATATGACACTGTCGTAAATGACAGGAAAATGCTATCGAAGAAAAACTTTTTCTCAAAAATACTTTGGTACATTGAAAAACGATGTTTTGATAGGGCTGATATTATAATTGTTGATACGGACACTAATGGTTCTTTTTATAGCGAACTATTCAAAATAAATAAAATAAAATTCAGACAATTGCCCCTGTGTATCGATCAGAACCTATTTCATTGTTCAAAAGAATCAAAAAACACCAAACCATTAAAAATATTGTTTGCTGGCGGATTTATCCCCCTACAAGGCGTTGACATCATTGTTAAAGCTGCTCATTTGTTAAAAAAAGACTCTACTTTGAAATTTTATCTTATTGGTGATGGCCAAGAAGCAAATTGTATAGCTGAATATATTACAACATACAATCTTGATATTACCTGGATAAAGGAATGGCTAAGCATCGGGGACTTGGCTAAAGAATATAATAGTGCTGATATTTGTTTGGGTATTTTCGGACGCAGCGACAAAAGAGGCCGAGTCTGGCCCTTCAAAAACTACAATGCAATGGCAACAGGTATACCTGTCATAAGTTCTAATTTCGAAGACCCTTCCTTACCACGCCTAGAGGAGTATTACTACAGCGTGTCTCCTGCAAGCCCGAGAGAGCTTGCTAAAGCAATTCTACTACTTAAAAATAAGGAAAAAAGACAAGAGTTAGGAAAAAAAGGTAATATCTACTACTCAAATTATTTGGCCAATAAAAATGCAGTTAACAAATTTTACAACCTAGCAAAACAACTCAACAGTTAATCATTTCTATGCTAAATACGAAGATACCTTTTCCAAAATCGTTTCATAGTCAAGATTCAATCATCAGTTCTATCGTAGCGCATTTGAGAAATCTGCTCAGAAACTAATCCCATCATAAAAACAATACCAGAAGTTGAAAATAACAAAGCAGACATATTTGTGAAACGCTGATCAACCAT
The DNA here is from genome assembly GCA_018817385.1 of Pseudomonadota bacterium. Taxonomy (GTDB): domain Bacteria; phylum Desulfobacterota; class Desulfobulbia; order Desulfobulbales; family Desulfocapsaceae; genus Desulfocapsa. Next base: position 138,072 of record JAHIUA010000024.1, on the reverse strand, counting down.
ATAAGTATAAGCGTAAAGCAAGCAACCCAAAAAAAAGAGCGAAAAACTGATTGGTAAGAAAATTCGTAATGGAGCAAAAAGTGTTGCAATCTTTACTATAATTAGAAGAAATTTGGTTCCATCTTTAATAAGACTTATTTTACTTTTTCCCTGCCTCTTTTTGCTATTAATCGGAATGTATTTGACCGTCCTTCCACTTCTCAGATAAGCCATTGTTATTGTGGAAGGATAAGAGAACGTGTTAGGTAACAAATATAGATATTTCATAGCAACAGACTTTCTCACAAGTCGAAAACCCGAAGTCAAATCCATCACATTAAACTTGGTAACATAGGAGGCGAGGCCATTATATAGCCAATTGGCAAGATCTCGATGTAAGGATGTCTCCGAACTAGTTGTGCGGGCTCCAACTATCATATCATAGCGATCACGTTCTGCCAGCAACCTCTTAATATCTTCAGGAGCATGTTGACCATCAGCATCCATCATGATCACCCACTCACCCTGAGCCGTACGCAAACCGGTCTTCACGGCAGCACCATTGCCAATATTATATGGATGAGGCCAGACGTTCGCACCGGCTTCCATTGCCGCCTGCATGGTATTATCGGTTGAACCATCATCAATAACCAACACTTCAAAATCAGGATAAAGTTCCTTTATTCTGATTACAGTTGCGGCAATTGCCAGCTCTTCATTAAATGCAGGCAGGAGTACAGTGACTTCATATTTTTTTTCCAGGGTCAAAAACATATCTCCTTTAAGCTATAATCTGTCTACCATTAAAGCTGAGCGAATCAAAATCAAACATTACAAAGTATGCTTTTTCAGAACAACTAAGAAATATTTTTTGTACAACCCTCAAACAGCGTTGGCCTTGACAATCAATCCTGCCAACTCATCTGCCATTCCGTTGATAAGTTTCTCGTCCTCTCCTTCCACCATTACCCGAATTACCGGTTCGGTTCCTGATGGCCGCACCAGGATGCGGCCGGTTTTGCCCAATTTCTTTTCCATTTTCTGAATGGTCTTTTGAAAATCCGGGACCAGGTCAATGTCGATTTTACTGGTGGTGCGCACATTTTTCAGGACCTGGGGATAGGATTCCATCACTTTCGCCAGCTCCGAAACTGTTTTTTGCCTTTTTTTCATGATTGCCAAAAGGCGCAGAGCAGCGAGGTTTCCATCTCCGGTGGTGATATGGTCGAGGAAGACAAGGTGACCGGACTGTTCGCCACCGAATGAGTAGCCTTTCTTGCGCATCTCTTCGACCACGTAACGGTCTCCCACCTTGGTGCGAACCATTTTCCCGCCCATTTTTTCCATTGCCACTTCCAAACCCATATTGGACATAACCGTGCTCACCAGGGTCTTCTTCTTCAGTTTTCTCTTTTTCATCAGATCCTGAGCACAGACTGCCATGACATGGTCACCATCCACGACCCGTCCTTTTTCGTCGCAGACAATGAGCCGATCGCCATCACCATCCAAAGCCAAACCGATGTCAGCACCAGTTTCTTTGACCTTTGCGGCCATCAGTTCCGGGTGCAGGGCTCCGCACTGATGATTGATATTTTTGCCGTCAGGCTCCACCCCGAGCTTTGTCACCTTGGCCCCGAGCTCCTCAAAGACATGGGGGGCAACGCCATAGGTGGCGCCGTTGGCACAATCAAGGACTATATGAAAGTCCTCAAGACTATATTTTTTTGGGAATATATTCTTGAGAAAGACGATATACCGGCCCTTGGCATCATCGATGCGTTTAGCCCGCCCTATTTCTTCAGCAACAGGTCGCAGTGCCGCCATTTTCTGGGAAAAAATCAGATCTTCGATATCGGCCTCCAGTTTATCCGGAAGCTTGAAGCCATCGTGTGAGAAAATTTTAATCCCGTTATCCTGAAAGGGATTGTGAGAGGCAGAAATCACCACCCCGGCATCAGCTCGCATGGAGGTGGTGATAAAGGCAATTCCCGGGGTCGGCATTGGCCCCACCAGAAGGACATCCACGCCCATGGAGCATATTCCTGCAGCCAGAGCATTCTCAATCATATATCCTGACAGCCTGGTATCTTTACCGATGACTATACGATGCCGTCCGGTCCTGTTCTTGACAATAAAGGCAATGGCCCGCCCCACCTGCATGGCGATCTCGCTGGTCATGGGATAGATATTGGCCACACCCCGAATACCGTCTGTTCCGAATAGTTTTCTCATATGATACATTCTCCTAATAAAAACGGGACAAAAGCTCTACAAGCCTGTCCCGATAGAAATTTGATATAGCGCCAAGCCAGATCTTTATTTTTCGAACTATTCAGGCAATGCCCAATAATTGGCAAACAGCGCCCTGTACCTGTGTAACAGTATTTTATATTCGTTCAGTTAGAACTTCAAAGCATACTTGTGTTATTCGCAAGAAGACCTCAATAGACAAAGATGAAGCACTGTCGAAGAGCAACTATTCTTCTTTCTTTTCTGTTGCCGTATCCGGCAACTCACTTTCCTGCTGCACTGTCTGTTCAGCAGGCACAGGCGGGACGACTTCTTCTATGAGCGTTACAACCTGAGGTTCAATGTTGAGAATACGTACCGGATCGGTAAGCGTCTTGACCGGAATGACCTTGACCTGCATCTGTTTGTCCTTCTGTTCACCTGCTGCCGTCACACTGAACAAAGAATTGAGATCTACCTTATCCCGAATAAGGGTCTTGGGCAGAGCCACGGTGATGGTCACCGTGGAAGGACTGACTCGCTGCAGGACCCCGTTTTTCATAACCTCAACGGGACAATTGGAGATTTTTCTCTGCACTGTCTCCACGGTTATATCGAGATCCGCAGTCACAGTGGTCTCGCCGATCAGGCCAACAATCACAGGAGCCAGGTCAAGAGGGACCTGGATCTGAGTGGACTCCCGCAGTCCTTCAATGTCGATCACCTTTGTCCGCAGCACATCAAACTGGGCAAGCGTTGTCTGCGGCCCGGTGATTGAGATGGAGGACGGTTCCATCCGAATTTCCTTAAGAATATAGTCTGGAGCAAGCACTCCGCTTGTGACTGGATTCACAGAAAACTGCTTCTGAATCAACTTATCCAGAGACAGAATCACGCTTTCCGGCTGAATACGCAGGACCTTGACCCCGCGTGGGACCGCAATTGAGTCATTACTGTTTTCGATCACCATGGTGCCAGGTATGGCATGGGATAAATCGACCTGACGGGAGATGTCCCGATTCCCCATATCCAGAACCAGGCTGCGGGGGCCACTGACCGAGACCTCAATCGCTTTTTTAAACTGATTGGAAATCACCAGATCACGGGGCATATTAATCATCTCGACGGGCACCATGATATTTTTATTGACGATGTCCTCTCCCCCGACAAAGTACCAGAGGACAACGGCCAGTGCCAAGGAGATAAAACGAAGTATCCAGTCTTTGGGTGAGAGTTTCAACCAGTAGCGAATACTAAATATACTCATGATCTTAGCACCCACTGTTTCCAACCGCCCCCCCCTCCGTTTTTCGGAAGAAAAATATTCCGCAAGGTGTTGGTGAGCGTCATTTCATCATGCATTGCTGTAAGTGCCCCATGCTGCACCACAGAAACCTCCTGAGTTTCTTCCGAGACCACTATAATAACGGCATCGGTCTCTTCAGAAAGTCCGATAGCTGCCCGATGCCTGGTTCCGAAACGTTTACTTATATAAGGATTCTGGGACAGAGGCATGATACAGCCCGCAGTCTGAATTTGCCCCTTATAGATGATCACCCCGCCATCATGGAGGGGAGAAACCGGCATGAAAATGGAGATGAGCAATTCCTTGCTGAGATCGGCATTCAGTTTAAATCCAGACTCGACAAAATCACGCAGTCCGGTCTCCCGCTCGATGACAATCAAGGCTCCAATACGCCGTTTTGCGAGATAAAAAACAGCACGAATGATCTCATCAAGGTCTTTTTCTGCCATATCCAGATTTTTCTGGAAAGGCGACTTACCCACCTGAGTCAGCGCCCGGCGAATATCCTGTTGAAAAACGATAATAACAATCAAAAGCAGAGAACTGAGAAAGGTCTTGAGCAACCATTGCAAGGCGGCGAGATCAAGAATGGAGGCCATAAAATAGACCACGGTCAGAACAACCAGGCCCAGAACCATCTGTACCGAGCGGGTACCACGAATAATGGTAATAAGCTGGTAGATGATAAAGGCTACAATCAGGATATCCAGGATATCCTGCCAGCGGAAGATGTTCAGGATTTCAAACATTCGTTCTCATAACTCTATTTTTCTTTACAGATAACTCAAAATGCAAAATTTCGCCCTCAAAAGGGGTAATCGCAGGACAAGCATTATCACTTCTTACAGGGTACATGAAACACAGACTTTTACCAAGAAAAAGTTCCGGAATTGCAGGTTATTTTAAGATTTTTCTTTTTGAGCCACCTCCTTTCTCACCAGATTAACAATCTCACCGGCATCCGGGCTTTTTAAAACGACGACATCGACTCCTACTTTCATTGCACTCTCGCGCACTTCCGGACTTTCATCTGCAGTAAAGAGAAACAATTTTACCCCCTGTCCCTCTTCGCTTTCACGAACAAACTTGCAGACCTCCAGACCGGAGATATCAGCAAGCCTGTAATCCACCACTGCTGCATCCGGTTTCTCCATAATGATCAAATCACACCCCTCCCGGCCAGTGGAAGCCGTAATAATATTAAAGCCTGCTTTCTGAAAGAGACGGGTATAAAGACGGCGAATAACCGGATTGTCATCCACCAGGACGATCTTCTGCGGCTGTTCCGGACGCACGTCATCCGTTTCTCTCTTCCGGACATGAAGCACCAGCAACATGTCCCCTTTCACCAGCCGAGTATCTGCTGTCGGGGTCAAAACATCTTTCCCTTGCCGACGAATACCGACAATTTGTCCTTCCAGAAAAATAGCGGCGGCCTCCACAGCATGGTCAATGAGACCTGATTCTTCATTGACCTCGAGCCATCGAGGTTGAGAGTCTGATACGACCTCTGTCAGCTTCTGATCAAGATGCTGTTTCTGTGCCCTGGCCATGATTTTATCGGCAACCTTTCGCCCGGCTGAGGCATAGGGAGAAATAATAGAATCAGCACCGGCACGAAGGATTCGCGATTCGGCAGAGGCAGATTCGGAACGGGCAATAATATGGAGAGTAGGATTCAACTCTCGGGCGGTGAGCACCGTAAAAAGATTATCCGGATCTGAATCGAGCAGGGCCAACAGGGCGCCGGCTGATTTGATCCCTGCCGCGCGCAGGGTCTGCTCTCTCGTAGCATCTCCGGATAAATACAAATATCCGAGCTCCTTCAGCAGGAGACACTGCTCCGCCGAACTTTCAAGGATCACAAAACTTTTCTGAGAATCTGCCAGGTGCCTGGCAGCAGCCGCACCCACCCTTCCATGTCCACAGATAATGGTGTGTTTCCTTAATAAATTAATTTTTTTTTCCATAATACGTTTTCCCCGCGCCGGGCTCCAGGCCCGTTCTATCATTGATTCAGTGAAGGCATGGGCAGCAAAGGCAAGACTTCCCACCCCGAAGAGGAGAAGAAATATGGTAAAGAGTCGTCCGCTCTCAGACAAGGCGCGGATCTCGCCAAATCCCACGGTAGTAATTGTAATAACCGTCATATAGACGGCTTCCAGGAGGGTATATTGTTCAATAAGTATATACCCTCCTGTGCCGGCCACCAGAAAAAACAGAGTGAGGCAAAGAGCAAGAATGATCCGGCGATGACTATCCATAATCAAAAGCAAGAATGAGGTGAGAGTTGCATCAGGAGTTACAGGCCCAGAAAACCTATGACGAAGTTAGGCATTGAAAGAGCAGAAACAAGAATGTTATGTATAATAGCATCGGAGATAGGCGAAGACCTCGAAAACTCTTTTTCTGTTGCGTTATTGTAAATTTTCAGTCACTGCGACGTACCGTATGGAGACGCCTCACTCACTCAAATTTACACGTCTCGCATCTGATATTTTTTCAGTTAACCAGCCTGAAATCCGACTGTTTACGCAGCCTAGCAACTATTACATTTTAAATACTGAGAAAATAAACTAAGTTATTCACTTGTTAGATTCAACTCTCATTCTATTGTAAAAATCATATCAGGTGCAAGTTAAAAGCATCTTTTTTTAGCGCATACATTTTCATGTCTAATCGTTTCGGTTCCATAGCCATCAACTCCGACAAACAAGCTCCGGCTCCCCCAAAAATAGAGCCACCGCCACCCCGTCGCCCCGGCCCTTCACAGAAAAAAAGGGATCGGTCCGGAAAAACTCTGATTTTTTCTCTTATTGCATGCCTGCTGCTTGTCGCTTATTTCCTGGCAGGGGTCTACCTCGTCCCTGCCCTTTTGAAAAAATATCTTCCTCCTTATCTCCTGGAAACCGCTGGCCTGGAGTTGACAATTGAAGGCATTGAACTCAATCCTCTCAATTTCCAACTCACCTTCACAGGTCTGCAGACAAAACTTCCGAACTCACCGACAGCAGGACCTCTCCTTCAGGCCGAATCTCTTTTCATGGACCTGGACCTCACCTCCCTGCTGCGTAACGGTTTTGTCTGCGATTCGCTTACCATTCAAAGATTGCAACTCAATCTGATCCGTTTCAAAGATAACAGCTATAATACCCCTGCCATCTTTCATTTTTCAAACAAGCAAAACCAGGGCGAGATCATGGATTTTGCCCAACTGCCCTTTCTCTTTTCCCTGAATAATATCGACATCAGTGACAGCCGTATTCTTTATAACGACATGCTCACCGGAAAGACCCACTCCGTCGAACAAATGCATCTTGCCATTCCCACTTTTTCCAATTTCTCTTTTCAATCGACAAACTATATCCAGCCCCATTTTTCAGCGATTGTAAACGGCAGTCCCATTCAACTCAGTGGTGAGGCCGTGCAGGTCGGCGACGATCAGGGATTTACAACCAAGCTCTCATGTACCATCCAAGCCCTTGATCTGGTTCCTTACTTTTCTTATCTCCCCTCTTCCTTTCCTCTGACACTTTCCCAGGGACGTGCTGACACCAACCTGGAGATATTTTTTTCTCCCCAACAGAAAAACGAAAGCCGTCTCAGTATCGATATCAAGATGACAGCAAGCGATATCGAGATGGAGAGCAAAAATGAGGGCCTGCACATAAAGACCCCGGCCCTGAAAATGGAAGGCCGTCTGGACCCCCTCACAAAGCGTCTCCACATCAGGTCCATTGTGGCCAAAGAACCGCAGATTTCCGCTCAGACAGGCCATATACAAACAAGTCTTCAAGAGTTGCTTCCCCATCCCTCACCCGAGACCAGTCCGCTCTTCCATCTTGCCATTGACCTGGCTCTTGCCGATCAGGGACTTCTTACTCTCTTCGATGGCAAAAAAGCAGGGTCCATGGAAACGACCTGGAAATCTTTGCAACTCTCTCTCAAGGATTTCAAAACTGCAAAATGGAACGACCAGAAAGGAGATAACTCCAGCTGTACTTTTCGTCTCAGCGGAGAACAGGAAAAAGACAATGGCTCTTTCTCCTGGCAGGGTACAATTGCAGAATCCGGGAAAGCGCATGGCAAGCTGCTGCTCAATGAATTTTCTGCAGCAACACTCTTCGATTTCCTTGACCCTGATGCTGCAGAAAAGATCGAAGGAAGCACCACTTTTACTGGTAACCTAGCCCTTTTCCCGTGGCAAAAGAACTTACCAGACTACATCCTGGAAAACGGGACATTACAGATTTATAATCTGGAACTCCTCCAGGACAAAGAAACCTGGCTGGAAGCAGAATCAGTCCGCTTTACTGATCTGAGCCGCACAGAAGGACGCTTCCAACTGGGGAATATCTTCCTTAAAGGTTCAACATTGAACCTGAACAGCGACGGGGAATTGCCTGCATTGTTAAAACGTTTTTCCACGGAAAAGCCCACCATGCAGCTCAATGGTATTGACTTTTCCGGAACTCTGAACCTCAAGACCGCAAAAGGATCTGCAACGGATCGGCTGTTCTCTGATTTTCATTTTCAGGCCAACAATCTTGACAACGCCTCCAGCAAGGATACGTTCCCTGCCAAAGAAAACTTTGCTCTTTCCGCTCAGCTGCTGCCAGATGGTCTCATCAAGGCCAAAGGCAGCACAGCCGTTGCCCCCTTTCAGGTTTTGGCAGACCTGGCCTTTTCCAATATTGACAGCTCGTTTTTCTCACCATTTTTTTCCAGGCAGGCACTGCTGCAAAACAGTAAGGCCACACTCCACGGTAAGGGTCAGTACCGCTTTCCCAAACCGTCATTTCAGGGGAGTCTGAGACTGACAGATACCGTCTTACAACTTTCCAAAGAGAACCCTCTTCTGAGCTGGGAACTGGGAGAATTCAGTCATCTTAACTGTCGCTTCTCCCCCTTTTCCCTCACAGCAGAAACACTCTCACTCGAGAGACCTCAGCTTCCTTGGCAACGTAAGCAGGACGATGCAGATCCCTTTCAGCAAATACAAGGAGGACTCAAAGCGCTGCTCATCAAGAAAAATGCGCAGCTAAGCAGTGGGGACCAGGAGGAACTCTTCCCTCTTACTCTCAAGGAAATCAGTTTTCAAAACGGCTCCCTGCACTACCTGGACCGACGTCTCTCGCCTTCCTGGTCCATGAGGGCAGAAAACATTACCGGTCGTATAAAAAATTTCAACACCTCCCAACGTGACCTGCTAGCTCCCTTTACCCTCACTGGAACACTGGACACAGCCCCTTTCAACCTTTCTGGTGCCGCTACCCTTTTCCCTCAAACAAGTGAGGAAGGACGAGCAATGCTGCAACTCACCGACTTCCCAGTTGCCTCTTTCCATAAGCAACTGGCGTCCCTGAAGATCAATCCAGACTCTGCCACTCTCAATCTTCACTTAACCATGAGCAAAGAGCGATCTCTTTTTAACAGCAAAGCGGTGATGATCATCAAAGACCTTCTTCCCGCCCCAGCAGGAGGAGACACAGGACTGGCCCTGGCACTGCTCAAGAATAGAGAAGGCACTTTTCCTCTGACGATTCAAATAGAAGACGGCAACAGGTCACTTATAAAAGAGAGCATGACCAGCTTTCAGACCACCGTCATAAAAGCGACCCATGCCCCACTCCTGCTGGACCCTGAATTTGCTGACCTGCAGGATAACAACTTGTTATCCTTTCAACCGGGTAGCAACAAGATCATCCCTGACGATCAGAAAACCCTCAACCGTTACCTGGAACTCCTTACCAAACACCCTCATCTCGCCCTTGTCATTACCGGTATGGCTGACCGGGAAAACGACCACAGAGCACTGCTGCAGAACCTGGAAGAAAAAGAGCTGCAAAGGGTAAACGAGGAGAATACCAGGAGAGAGGTGGAATATCGGGCAAAACAACAGGTTGTTCTGCCACAGACACCCAACACCTCCCTGCAGGAAGAAGATATTGCCAAAGAAGACCTGGCCGGATTCAAGCCGTCTCTCCCCAACCCGGTTTCTGTCGACGATAAAGAACTCCTCCACCTGGCCAGAGAACGAGGCTTACTTATTCATAACTTTTTAGCCCGCTCACTCGTTGATGACTTCTTCACCCGGTCACTCGCCATGCCCAGCGATCAAGTAATACTCGACAAAGAAGTGAAAATCATCGAGACAGAACCAGGTAACCGGGTTCTTCTTACCCTCAAAGCGATTCCTCCCGTGGCTCAACCTTTGTAATTATGCTCAAGCCTCCCTATACCCGTTATGACCAGTTGCATGTCTACAACTTTGATCGTACCAACCTGGGAGAAATCGACGATCCCGATCTCATCGGCACCTGGATTGAAGACAACACGGCAATCCTCTTTTTTCATAAGGAAAAACAGGCCCTGGTGGACACGATCTGCGCCCGCGCTGAGGCAACAATCCTCTACCAGGCCCAGTTGGACTATCAGGATTGGGAGGCAGGCCTGGACATCACCACATTCACAGTGCCGCCCCTTACCGTGGTCCCACTCTGGGAAGAACAACAGCTTGCAAAGGAAGATGAAAACATCCCTATCCGCTTGGACCCAAGTGTCATCTTTGGTTCCGGTTTTCACCCCAGCACCAGACTCTGCCTGGCGGTCCTCACCGACCTGCTGACGTCTCATCCAAAAAAGATACGAACCATGGTGGACCTGGGGACCGGAACAGGTCTGCTTTCCATCGGAGCCGCCAAGCTCGGCGTCGAAGAAGTGCGGGCCTACGACAACAATCCCTTTGCCTGCTCCGTGGCCGAAAAAAATGTGGCCCTCAACAGCTGTCAGAAACAGATCCGGGTAATGGAGACAGATTTACGCAACGGTCTGCCTGATACCGGGGTTGACATGGTGGTGGCCAATCTCTACAAGAGCCTGCTGATCGACCTTTTCCAAAACCCGGATTTCTGGAAGGCAAAATATTACCTCATTTCCGGTTTCATCCCTTCCATGGAAGAGGAACTGCTGGCCACCCTCCCCATGGATCAACTGAAACTCCTGGAGAGAAGAAAAAGTGACATCTGGTGTCTCTGGTTACTAGCAAAAAAAGCGGTCGAAGGACGCGGTATGCGACATGCGGTATGCGGTGTGAGGTAAAAGACCTCATACCCCAAACCGCATACCTCATACCTCATACCGCATACCGCAAACCGCAAACCGCATACCGCAAACCGCAAACCGCAAACCGCAAACCGCATGAACACACTCTTTAGCGAATACAGACCAATATTCAAGGTGCTGGGTCTGATCTCCACCCTCACCTTTTTTCTCAGCCTGCTCATCATTCCCTGGATCATTTGCCGCTTACCGAGTGACTTTTTTCGCCACCTGCGTGACCACAAAAAAAAGGAAGACCAACATCCACTGATGATGATCCTCCTTCGTCTCCTACGTAATTTCCTCGGCGCCATCCTGCTCCTGGCGGGCATCCTCATGCTCTTTCTTCCCGGTCAGGGAATCCTCACCATCATCCTTGGTATTGGCCTCCTGGACTTTCCCGGTAAACGCAGGGCCAAAGAGGCCTTTGTCCGCCGCCATTCAGTCCATACCGGCCTGAACTGGATCCGAGACAAAGGAGGGAAACCTCGTTTCTCCTTTGATCACGAGGACTAAGGGCCTGTAAGGGTACAACCTGGCTGATAGTACGCTTAGATTGGGACCAGGTATGGATGCGGAGATTAAACAAACCCGCAGTCGTAGCACAGCTACGTTCTGGATTTTATGATTGGGCCACCTTCAAAGATGGCCCGAAAATAAGATGGAAGATTGGACAGGTTATTTACTTACATGCCCTAAGGAAGATCCAACTCCACCAGCATGCGCACCACATTTTCCAGATCCTTCTCATCCGGATGTCCTGCTGCTGCAGGGGCATCAGCCAGCCAAGGTGGCTGCGGATCTTTCTTGGCTGCCTTCTCCAGGACCTTTTCTGCCACCTGCCCTGGACAGGAAAACGTTGCGACAATATGGGCCTTAGCAGCAAGCGCCTTGGCCTTATTCATGGCATTCTGAGCATGGGGAGAATCCGCTGCCGCACCATGGGTGGCAAAGAGGTAGAGATCCTGCCCCTCCTCCATCCTCGCCAGATAAACCTGAGAATCAGGATCAGGTTGTCCCCCTTTCAGCCAGAACCCCAAGGCAATAAAAGTATATCCAGTTGGATCAGGGGCATCAGCCAAAGCAAAGAGTTCTTTTTCTCCACTAAGATGGTTATAGAGCGCCTCAGCCAGCTTCTTGGTGTTGCCACTTTTTGATGAATAAAGCACCAGACTTTTCATAATTAATCCTCCAAAAGTATTAACTTTCTTACTATCCGGCGTGCTCCAGATCATTGGCACCATAAATATATAAGCATGTGCTCCCGGACAGCCTTTGTTTACAGCTTGTCTTTTCACCCGAAGAACAGAATTTCTTTGTTCGCCCTCCTCAGTGTCAAATCGAAAATTTTCCCCTCTTACCTATAACTATAGGCACCCCAAGATCATTTGGCCACAAGCACTTCTCCAACCTTCACTACCAGGCCTCAGAATATTTCTTTTCATTTGGCCTTGAACAAAAAAACCTGATCTTTTAAGACACCCTGACCACTTGAACTTTACAGACTGAATGGTAAGGTAAAAAACTGCCGCCGCGAATGCAAGTATAATGTGCAAATACTTAAAACTTTTCCACTCCAGACCAGTCAATTCAAAGCCCCCAACGGAGCATACAAGACCATGTCACAACCCACCACCCCCCAGGAAGCATTGCTCTCCTGGTTTGCTGAAAATCAACGCGACCTGCCCTGGAGGCGTCATTATAAACCCTACCAGATCTGGATCTCCGAGATCATGCTCCAGCAGACTCAGATGGACCGGGTGACCATATTTTTCGAGCGCTGGATGCAAGAGTTTCCCGATTTAAAAACCCTGGCAGCGGCCTCAGAGCAGCAAATTCTTAAATGCTGGGAGGGCCTGGGCTATTACAGCAGGGCGAGAAACATTCTCAAAACAGCACAGATTCTGGTCTCCGAATATCAGGGAGAGATCCCTGATAAGCGCAAGCTCCTCCTCACTCTCCCCGGCATCGGGCCCTACACAGCCGGAGCCATTGCCTCCATTGCCTACAATCGCGATGTTCCGGTGGTAGATGCCAACATCGAGCGCATCCTGGCCCGATTCCTCAATATCGATCTGATCCCGGGCAGCCCTGAGGCAAAAAAGCTCTTCTGGACCAGAGCTGAAGAGCTCCTTCCCGCTGGCCAGGCACGCAATTTTAACCAGGCCCTCATGGAACTGGGAGCCCTGATCTGCCGCCCCAAAAATCCCGATTGCTCTGCCTGTCCCTTGGCCCCCCACTGCCTGGCCCTTCACCATGACTTGATTTTGGAGCGCCCAGTTCCCAAAACAGGAAAGAAAATTACCCCCATTGATATGGCCACCGGTATCCTTATCCACCAGGGACTTCTCTATATCCAACAACGTCTGGCAGACGATGTCTGGGGATCCCTCTGGGAGTTTCCAGGAGGACGAATGAAAAAAAATGAGCTCCCGGAAGAAACCGTTGTTCGGGAATTTCTCGAAGAAACTGAATTTGAGGTGCAGGTGGAATCGAAAATCACCACCACCATTCATCATTACACCCGCTACCGGGTCACTCTCCACTGCTTTTTCGTCAAACTGAACCAGACAGACAGCGACCCCGTGCTCCATGCCGCCCAGGATTTTCGCTGGGTGCCCTTCGAGACCCTGCAGGAATATGCCTTTCCGGCCGGTCACCGTAAACTGATTAGTTTTTTGAAAAAAAGGAAAGAGGTGTGAGGGGTGGAGGGTTGCGGTTTGCGGTGTGAGGGTTGCGGTGTGCGGTTTTCGGTGTGCGGTGTGCGGGTTGCGGGTTGCGGTTTGGAAGACACTGCAATTCCTGCAGTTGTTTTATCTGATTTTTAATTTATTTTCGGCCAGCCTGCCGGCAAACCAGATCAGAACCAGCACTGGGAGTCCCAGAAGCGCAGTCATCAGGAAGAATGTCTCATAGCCAAATGTGGAGACTACGGTCCCGGAATATCCGCCGATGAGCTTGGGGAAAAGGGTCATCAGCGAGCTGAAGAGGGCGTACTGGACAGCGGTAAAAGAGATATTGGTGAGGCTGGAAAGAAAGGCGACAAAGGCGGTGGATGCCAGTCCGGCGCAGAGATTGTCCGCCCCAATGACGACAGCGAGCAGAGTCACATCATTGCCGCTCCTTGCCAGGAGCATAAATAAAAGATTGGTGGCCGCAGCCAGAATCCCACCCAGAAAAAGAATGCGGTATACGCCAAAACGGTAGGTAAGCAGGCCCCCGAGAAACCCTCCGACCAGGGTCATGAGGAGACCAAAGGTCTTGGTCACGGTGGCAATCACGTTTTTACTGAACCCCATGTCCAGGTAAAAGACATTGGAGACCACTCCGAGGACAATATCCGATATCCGATAAAATCCCACCAGGAGCAGGAGGAGAATTGCCGTCTTCCCCCCATAGCGAACAAAAAAGTCCCGTACCGGTTCTACATAGCTCTCTCGTACCATATCCCTGTCGGCAAGTCCTGCCCTGACGGCCAACCAGGCCGCTACTGCCGCTGTTGCCAGGGCAAGAAAAAGACGTCCTGTCTCCACCAGAAAACTCAAAAGACGGACATGGACTCCGAAACTTTCGCCAGCCACCTCCTTGCACCATACGGCCAGGGGGGCCGTCAGAAAAAAACAGGAAGCAAAACAAGTCCCGGCCAAAAGAAAAAGGACGAAGAAACGAATATACTGGGGGACACTGTAACGATAGGAATTCCTTGTAGTCTTCTCTGGTTCAGCAATCAGACAGGTGGTAACCACCCCTACCAGCATCACGGCTGCCATAACCAGATAGGTCAGCCGCCAGGCCCCCACATCATACACCTGGCGTGAGGTCCCGAACCACGAGGCAAGATAAAGGGATCCTGCCCCTGCCACCAGCATGCCAATTCGGTATCCAGCCACATAGGTAGAGGCAAGCATGGCCTGCAAGGATTCCTCAACACACTCAATACGGTAGGCATCAATGACAATATCCTGGGTGGCCGAGGAAAATCCGAGAAAGACAGCCGCCAAGGCCATGAACACCAGGCTCGACTCTCCCCGGGTGGGGTCGGTCAAACCCATCCAGCAAATGGCGAGAATCACAGAAAACTGAGAAAGGAGCATCCAGGACCTGCGCCGCCCCAGCATCCTGGTAAGCAGGGGCAGAGGGAGTTTATCCACCAGGGGGGCCCAAATGAACTTGAAGGAATAGCCAAGGGCCGCCCAGCTGAAAAAAGTGACGGCAGAGCGACTCACCCCTGCTTCACGGAGCCAAACAGAAAGGGTGGAAAAGATGAGAAGGATGGGAATGCCCGCAGAAAATCCCAGAAAGAGCATGGTCAAGACCTGTGGATGGATCCAGACCCGCAACATATCTCTTTTCCCGGTCCCGCCGCCATTTTTTTCCACCATTCTTGTCTTTTCCCTTTATAAAGATTATGATATTTGCTGATTGATCAGTATTGCATATATAAGAAACACTATGTCACTGACACGGAAGAATTTTACTCAGTATCCCCTTGCGAAATGCAAGCACAGCAACAGTAGCCGATAGCTCTAGGAGTTATTAAAATAATTAGTTTTTTTTATCATAACAAGCAAGATAATTATTCATTACCTGCCAGCCCTTAAGGACTCTTTTCTCTGTCCCCTTACGGGCTGGAACTGTCTGAACAGCGGGCAGGATTTCTCTAAATGTAATTAATTTTCAGTTTGTTATCATACAAAACAACTCGATTTTCAGCGCAGCACCATCAGATTCATTATTATGCCAGTCAAGATATACAACACTCTCACACGAAAAAAAGACCTGCTCCAACCCATCGAACCAGGCCATGTAAAGCTTTACGTCTGCGGTATCACCTCCTATGACTACTGTCATATCGGACACGCCCGCTCAGCACTCGCCTTCGACATGATAGTCCGCTACCTGCGCTATCGGGGTTACAAGGTCACCTACATACGCAACTTCACCGACATTGATGACAAGATTATCAAACGGGCAATGGAGCAGGGAACCAGCACCGAAGAATTGGCCAACCGTTTTATAGATGAATTCTATATTGATATGGACAAACTCGGTATAGAACGGCCAAACAGGGAGCCCAAGGCAACCGAGCATATCCAGGAAATGATCGACCTGATCAGCGAACTCATTGCCAAGAACATGGCCTATCCTGCCGGTGGCGATGTTTACTATTCAGTGAACAGCTTTCCCGGGTATGGCAAACTTTCCGGCCGTAACCTCGAAGACATGCTGGCTGGTGCCCGGATCTCGGTCAATGAAAACAAGACTAACCCCATGGACTTTGTCCTGTGGAAAGCTTCCAAACCCGGCGAACCAAGCTGGAAAAGCCCCTGGGGACCAGGGCGTCCGGGGTGGCACATTGAATGTTCAGCCATGAGCCGCAAATATCTAGGCAACACCTTTGACATCCATGGTGGCGGCCAAGACCTCATTTTCCCCCACCACGAAAATGAACTGGCCCAAAGTGAAGGAGCCAACGACAAGCCATTCGTCAACATGTGGATCCACCACGGCTTTGTCACCATCCGTGATGAAAAGATGTCAAAATCCCTGGGCAACTTCCTGACCATCAGGGATATTCTGGAACACTACCATCCCGAAGTATTGCGCTTCTTCATTTTTTCCACCCAATACCGTAACCCCCTGGATTTCTCCCAGGAGACCATGCAGGATGCCATGACCGGACTCGATCGTCTGTACGAATGCGTTGCCGCTGTGGAAAGACTGGCCACGACCACCTCAGACAGTGCAGAGCCAGTGATAAGCACGAAGGACAGAAAGAAATTAGAGTCCATGGAAGAGCGCTTTCAAAAGGCCATGGACAATGACTTTAACACCGCCCAGGCCCAGGGAGCTCTTTTTGAAACAGTCAAAACCCTCAACAAGATTTTGAGGCAAATCCCTGAGGTACCTGCGAGCACCGATGCCATTCTCTTGTTCACCACCGTTGCTACCATGAAAAGACTGGCCGGCATCATGGGACTCCTTCAGGAAGATGCAAACCAGTATCTGGCTACCAAAAAAGCAACCATGCTTGCTGACATCGATATCAATGAAGAAGAAATCCGCACTCTCATTCAAGAACGCAATCAGGCACGGGAAACCAAAGATTGGGTCCGCAGTGATGCTATACGGGACAGGCTTCTCGAACAAGGTATAGAATTGAAAGACGGCCCTGAGGGTACAGGCTGGACCGTCAAACGGAGCTGATATGGAGAATACTATTCGCCCACCGGCCGTCGCCGGTCGCTTCTACCCGGGAACAGCTGATTCGCTGAGGATAGCCATCCAGGAACTGGCAGCAGGATTTCATGGCAAAAGGAAAAAGGTACTGGCAGCAGTTTCACCCCATGCGGGATATATGTACTCAGGGGCTGTTGCCGCCGAAACCCTGGGCAGTATTGTGATTCCGGAGACGGTCGTCCTCCTGGGACCGAACCATACCGGTCAGGGCACACCGGTAAGCCTCTCCACTGCCACCTGGGACATGCCCATGGGCAAAGTGCCTGTTGATCAGGATTTTGCAAATGCCCTCCTGACAGAGACCAGCTATATCGAAAAAGATGAGCTTGCTCACTGCTATGAGCATTCGCTGGAAGTCCAGATCCCCTTCCTGCAGATGGCACAACCAAGACTCTCCATTGTTCCCATCGCCATCTCCCATATCTCCTATTCGGTCCTGGATGAGATCGGCCTGGCCCTGGCAGAGGTCATCAAACGGGCGGGAAAAGAAGTTCTCATCGTCGCATCATCCGACATGACCCACTACGAATCACGGGAGGCAGTGTACAAAAAAGATCATTATGTCCTCAAAAAACTGGCCGACATGGATCCCGACATGCTCTATCGTGCCGTGACCGGTCATCACATCTCCATGTGTGGGATTATGCCGGTAACCGTAGCCCTCATCGCCGCCCTGGAACTGGGAGCAACGAAAACAGAGCTGATCCGCTATACCGATTCAGGGGAAATCACCGGTGACACTGACCAGGTTGTCGGTTATGCCGGAGTAGTTATCTCCTGACTACCTCTTTTTTCTTGACATGAGCTACGAAATTTTCTAAATAAACCTACTCGTGAGCTATCCTTGGGGGATGGTCTAATGGCAAGACAGCGGACTCTGACTCCGCTTATCAAGGTTCGAATCCTTGTCCCCCAGCCAGTATAAAACAGGCCCTTTACTTGAAAACAAGTAAAGGGCCTGTTTGTTTTTTGGGCAAGCCAATAAACAAAAGATTCAACCTCTGATATTGCCAGCAATCGTATTCTGTGTTACCAATATTACAAAAGATTCACAGTGAAAAAGAGTAGTATTTCCTTTCCCTCGCGTTCCAGTAACCTGCTCTCCATACCAGTTGGGGAGAACTTAGGGACAGAGTCTGTTTTTTTTCTCTTTTAAGCTGTAATATCCAATTTTCACCGTATCAAGAGAGAGTTATCAGGCAGATACCTTTGAAGGAATGGAGGGTAGCGAAGGGTAACTCCAACTGATAGTTGCAATCATACAGCAGAGGAAGAAGTTTCAAAGACCAGGCTTATCTGTAAGACTGTCATCTCTCTGTTACCTGAAAAAGGAATACGTTCATGCTCAAAAACAGTGTCCGCCTCCTGCTGTGTATTTTCCTCCTGGCTCCCTCTTTTCTCATGGCCGAGGAACCAGATCCGGTAATCCAGATCATTGAAAAGGCCTTGGAAGAATACAAAAACCAGGATTTCACCAACGCCGCCAGCAGCCTCGATTATGGCAGCCAGTTGATTCGCCAGAAGAAAGGTGAGGCCCTGAGCAAACTCCTGCCCGAACCCATTGCAGGCTGGGAGGCTGATGAAGGAAAATCCCAAGTCACTGCTGCCTCTCTCTTTGGCGGTGGCCTGACTGCAGAACGAACATACAGGAAGGAAGAGGCAACGGTGACCATTTCCATTGTCACAGATTCCCCCCTCCTCCAATCCATGATCATGATGTTTTCCAACCCGATATTTGCCTCTACCGCCGGCCAGTTTGAGCTGATCAACGGCTACAAGGGTATAGTCAATTATGAGAACAACAGTGGCAAGATTAATATTGTCATCAACAATCGTTTTGTTGTCACAGTGGACGGACAACTGCTGAGCCGAAAAGAACTTTTAGACTATGCCAGGTGCATTGACTTGAAAGGGATTGCCAATCTTCCCTGAATCTGAGACGACAACTATTCTACAGGAATGGCTTGACCGTTATTCCTGCTGGAATCCGCCCCTGCTGCCCACGACGAATTGGCCTTCTTCCAACAGCAGGGGCGTTTTTCGTAGCCACAAGTACCGAGCACCTGAAGATGCAGCACCTGGGAGCGCGAAAACGATTTTTATTATTTTCATTGTACGGCAACTTTTTATCAGCTGTCTATTTGGCCCAGGAGCTTATGCGAGAATAGGTATTCCTTCTCAAATCAAGAAATTATCAAAAAATCAGTACAGCCATCTGTCTGATATTGCGAACATTGTTTTTTGATAATTCCGAAGAGTTGGGGAGAAAGGGCAATCTCGGACATGCTCCCAGGGATAGTGACTGCCAGTAACAGCCTAACTCAAACATTTTTATTCTAACGAGCAGAGAGTATGGATGACAAAGACCGGAAAATCGCTGACGAAGTGCTCCTGAAAGTAGCCAAGGAGATCGCCGTCAAATTTATCGAGGTGGGTCGCCTTACCCCGGCAACCTTTGAGACAAGCTTTGCAAAGATATATGAAACGGTGAAAAAGACCGTCCATAAGCCCTGATGGAACTCTCTCCTGCTCTAAACCAGGCCCCGGAAACGATCCACCATATCCACATCATGGGAATCTGCGGCACCGGCATGGCCGCACTTGCCGGGATGCTGAAATCGTCCGGATACTCCGTTAGCGGTTCTGACAAAGCGGTCTATCCGCCCATGTCCCACTTTCTCGAGGCAATCGGCATTCACCCAAGCGACGGCTATGGTCCTCAAAACCTGAGCCCCCGTCCCGACCTGGTCATTGTCGGAAATGTCATCACCAGAAAAAACCCAGAGGCAATAGCCCTTGCCCAGGCCAACATCCCTTACCTCTCTTTCCCCCAGGCCCTGGCCCATTTTTTCATCAAATCCAGGATCTCACTCGTGGTGACCGGCACCCACGGCAAGACCACCACCTCCTCCCTGCTGGCCTCCTGCCTGCACCGAGCAGGACTTGATCCCACCTTTATGATCGGCGGTATTGTCCGTGAATTTGAGGCCAACTTTCGCCTCGGCACCGGCCCCCACTTCGTCTCTGAAGGTGATGAATACGACACCGCTTTCTTTGACAAGGAATCCAAATTTCTCCACTATCGACCCGATATTGCCATCATCACCTCGGTGGAATTTGATCATGCTGATATCTTTGCCGATCTGGATGCCATCAAGCGTTCTTTTAAGAAGTTCGTGTCGCTACTCCCTGAAAACGGCCTGCTCGTCGCCCATCTCGAAGATCCCAATGTGGCAGAAGTGGTAAAGGATGCCCGCTGCGAAGTACAAGGCTACGGATTTGACAAGGGCCTGGACTGGTCCCTCGATGAAGTGCATGCAGAGGGAGGAAGCACCAGGTTCAAAGCCCGATTTCAGGGACAGACATGGGCAGACCTTGCAGTCCGTCTCCCGGGAAGACACAACTGTCTGAACGCCCTGGCCGTGGCGGCGGTCCTGCACCGAATCGGCGTATCTGCCGACCTCACCCGCCAGGGACTGAGTCAATTCGGCGGAATAAAACGACGTCAGGAGGTACGAGGAATCATCAATGGCATCACAGTCATTGATGACTTTGCCCACCACCCGACAGCAGTCCGGGAAACGCTCCAGGCCTTAAAAGCTGCCTATGCCGGACAGCGCCTGATCACCGTTTTTGAGCCCCGCACCAATTCTTCCAGGCGCGCCATTTTTCAGAAAGACTACATCCCCTGTTTTGATTCATCCGATTTCACCCTGATTCGTGAACCTGTGCCGCTTGAGGGAATTCCTGCAGAAGATCTTTTTTCAGCGCCACAACTGGCAGCAGACCTGATGACGCGTGGCCTGCAGGCCCAGTCCTGCCCGGACACCGACACCATCCTTGACAAACTGCGCCCTCTCCTGCAACCTAATGATGTAGTCGCCATCCTGTCTAATGGTGGATTTGACAACATTCATACCAGGCTTTTGGAGCAACTACAAAAAAGAAATCCAGAAAGGTTATAGGAAATTCATTTCTCCAGAAGGTCCTCCCCTCTCCTCCAGACGAGCAATCCTTCCAAGTGTTCCTGAAGGAATGCTGTGAAGGAGAAGAGTTTGCGAACATATGCACGCTATTTCCTCCTTTTTTTCCTCAACTTAAAATCTAAATTCTTGACCATTTCGGCAATATACCGTAGTATTGGCCGCTCATTCTTTTCCACACTCTTATCTTTACTTTCGGCACTTGCAGGAGTAACGATTCGACATTTTTTTTATTATTTAATGAGGACCCACTATGAAACTCGCTGTCCTGAAAGAGACTGAAGAGGGCGAAAACAGGGTTGCTATTATTCCAGATTCGATCAAACGAATGACAAAAAAAGACTTTGAAGTCTTGATCGAAACAGGTGCAGGCCTGGCCTCGGGATTCAGTGACCAGGATTATACGGATAAAGGAGCCACCATTGTGGCCTCTGCCCAAGAGGCTATTGCCCAGGCAGACTGTGTAGTCAAAGTTCGGCCACTATCTATGGAAGAAGTTGAGATGCTGAAGGACGGCTCCTTCTATATCTCCATTATCCAGTCTACCATGCGCCACGACCTGGTCAAAAGACTGCAGGAGAAAAAAATCACCTCCTTCGGTCTTGATATCATTCCCCGAACCTCCCTGGCCCAATCCATGGATGTCCTTTCCTCCATGAGCACCATCTCCGGATATAAGGCCGTACTCCTTGCCGCAGACAACATCAACAAATTCTTCCCCATGCTCATGACCGCAGCAGGAACCGTGGCCCCGGCCAAGGTCCTGGTACTGGGTGCCGGTGTGGCTGGCCTCATGGCCTGCGCCACGGCCAAACGTCTGGGCGGTGTGGTAGAGGCCTTTGATGTCCGTCCCGAAGTTAAGGAACAGGTCAATTCCGTAGGGGCAAAATTCGTTGAGGTGCCGGTGAAAGAAGACGGCTCCGGCGGTGGCGGCTACGCCAAAGAGATGTCCGCTGAGTACAAACAGAAACAGGCAGAGCTGATCAGTAAACATATTGCCAAGTCTGATGTGGTTATCCCCACGGCCCTTATCCCGGGGAAAAAGGCTCCCATTCTGATCACAGAAGAACAGGTCAAATCCATGAAGCCTGGATCGGTCATCGTTGATCTGGCTGCAGAGATGGGCGGCAACTGTGCCGTCACCACGGTGGGAAAGAATACGGTAGTGCACGGAGTCACCATCATCGGTCACGCCAACCTGCCTTCCACCATGTCGTTTCATGCCAGTCAGATGTTTTCCAAAAACGTTGAGAAATTTCTCCTCCATCTCTGTGACGAGAAAGGCTTCACCATGAACATGGAAGATGAAATCACCAGAGGATCACTGGTCACCAAAGACGGCGAAATCATGCACGCACTGACCAAGTCGCTCATGGCCAGTTAAGGAGAAAAAAAATGGATACAGGAACAATTATTGTCGGTTTGACCATTTTTGTATTGGCCTGCTTTGCCGGGGCCGAACTCATTTCAAAAGTGCCCCAAACCCTGCACACCCCGCTCATGTCCGGATCAAATGCCATCTCAGGCATAGCCATCGTTGGGGCATTACTTGCCACGGGAAGGCCCGAATCTATTAACGCCGAATCTGTTATTGGTTTCCTCGCAGTAGTCTTTGCCACGATCAACGTGGTGGGCGGCTACATGGTCACAGATCGAATGCTGCAGATGTTCAAGAAAAAGAAGCAAAGAAAAAAACAATAGCAGCGTGCCAATCAGACACTAAATTTTCTCTGCCCTGGCATCTGGTGCCCAGGGCGGTCATAGAAATGTACCAATAAGAGAGTCAAGCCATGTCTACTGTCAATATTATCGATTTTATTTATCTGATATCAGCGGTGCTATTCATGCTCGGTATCAAAAATTTAAGTTCTCCTGCTACAGCCAAGCTCGGTAACAAAATGTCCATGATCGGGATGGCGGTGGCCATTATCGCCACTCTGGCTAATCCGGACATGTTCGGATACACCATGATCATTATCGCCATTGCCATAGGGGCTGCCATCGGCGGTTATGCAGCAATCAAGGTGGAGATGACCTCCATGCCGGAAATGGTCGCCCTCTTCAATGGCTGTGGTGGTGCAGCCTCGGCCCTGGTTGCCATGGCCGAGTTTCAAGGCCATACAGGGGCCTTTGCCTCCTTTACCCTGATCACCTTGCTCCTCTCCATCATCATCGGAGCCCTGACCTTCACCGGATCTATCATTGCCTATACTAAACTCCAGGGCATCATCTCAACCAGGCCCATCACCTATGTTGGTCAGCAGATAGTCAATGCTGCCATCCTGATTGGCACCCTGTTCCTGGCCTGGATAGTTTTCCAGGACCCAAGCAATGGACTGGCCTTTTTTGCCATCCTCCTTCTCTCTCTGGCTCTTGGCGTCCTGGCCGTTATCCCCATTGGTGGTGCTGACATGCCGGTTATCGTCTCCCTGCTCAACTCCTATTCCGGTTTGGCTGTCTCCATGACCGGTTTTGCCCTGAACAACAACGCCCTTATCATTGTCGGTTCCCTGGTCGGTGCCTCAGGTCTTTTCCTCACCAAGATCATGTGTGATGCCATGAATCGCTCATTGGCCAATGTCCTCTTTGGCGCCTTTGGCAAGGTCGATGATTCCGTTGTCGATGCCGGAGACGGTCCTACAGGCAGCATGAAGGGTTTTGAAGTGGATGATGTGGCCACAGTACTTGAGAGTGCCGAGTCCCTGATCATCGTTCCCGGATACGGTATGGCGGCAGCCCAGGCCCAGCATGTTACCCGCGAACTCGGTGATTACCTGTCCGAGCAAGGAGTTGAGGTACGTTACGCCATCCATTCCGTTGCCGGCCGTATGCCTGGTCATATGAATGTTCTCCTTGCCGAGGCCGATGTCTCCTACGACCAGCTCTTTGCCATGGAAGACATCAATGACGACTTCAGCACCACCGATGTTGTCCTGGTCATCGGGGCCAACGACGTTGTCAACCCGGCAGCCAAAACCAACCCGAACAGTCCCATCTATGGCATGCCTATCCTCGAGGTAGATAAAGCGCAGACCGTTGTCGTACTTAAACGTTCCATGAATGTGGGCTTTGCAGGAATCGAAAACGAACTCTTCTACAAGGACAACACAATGATGCTCTTTGGTGACGCCAAGGCATCCATCCAAAAACTGCTGGCGGCTGTCAAAGAATAGCAACGCCTGCCACATTACAGCAAAAAGGTGGTTTGAGATCTCTCTCAAACCACCTTTTTTGTTCCATAGGATATTCTGGCTCGCGGACAACGACCTCAACAAAGATCATTTTCCACCAGACAATTCTTGATGAGGAATCAGGACGAAGCCATTGGCAAAAAGACAACATGGCCAGAGCAATACTCGGACCTGTATAAGGATCTGTAACGAACTGGCTGAAAATGGCCAGGTTATTTTGGAACGGTTTCTAAAGAATTTCAGCCAGTTTTTCTTTCAAGCGCTGCACCATGCCGCTAAAATCAGCACCACTGTTTCCCGACTTGCCTTCATCCTCTATCATGTTGGCAATATCTGCCATATCATCAAGGCCAAAATTAAGCAGTGCCCCTTTCAAGGCATGACCCATCCGACCAATGGTTGCCGGGTCATTTGCTCCCAGGGCATCCTCAATATTTTTCATATGATTCTGCAAGGTCGTAAGAAAGGCCGGCAACATGGCGTCAACCTTATCCTCTGGCAACTGAAAATGATCACAGATATGATATCTTACCCGCTCAAGCAAGGGTGACATAGACATACGTTTTCCCCGAAATCTCATCTGGAAAAAAAACCAGCCAGTGCTCCCCCTCTCCCTGCAGACAATGGATACCACCAGGAGCGACAAGCTGATTATTCAATTTGAGCAAACAGATTGACTTAATCGCCAAACCGCTCACGCTCCATGGTGAAAAACTGGCATGCGTTTCTTGGGAGTTCTCAGGGATAAGCACTCTTCAGCCTGCAGGAATCAACAGGCAGCACCTGAGTACCCATCTTCGGGAACACCCTGGCAAGCTAGAACAGAAGAAACACAAACAGCAGAGAGAGCAGTTGTCACTTTGTTCTATTCTCTATTTATGCTATACGAATAACTATGGAACAATCAAACAAAAAACTGGAACCAGGCCGAAAAGCGACTAACCACTTCTCCCGTTCCGTCAGAGGTCTGGAGCAGCGGATAGGAAAAGTCATTGCTTCTTTTTCCTTAATTGACCCTGAATTCCCTATACTCATAGGAGTCTCTGGAGGAGCTGATTCCGTCTGCCTTCTCCATCTCCTCTCTACTCTTTTTCCTGCCACTCTTCGTATCGCTGTCTATGTTGATCATGGCCTGCGTCCTGCTGAGATATCAGCTGAGAAACAATTGGTCCAGGAAAGGGCAAAAGCCTGTTCTGCTATCTTTCGCTCTGTTGCCGTCAATGTTGCAGCCGCCAGCAGCGAGAAACATACCTCCATTGAAGAGGCAGCCCGCATGCTTCGCTACCAGGCCCTGAAAACTTTACAAGAGGAATATCAGGCAGGCTGTATAGCCGTTGGCCATACAGCAAATGACCAGGCAGAAGAGGTTCTGCTCCGCCTCATTCGAGGAAGCGGTTGCACAGGCCTTTCCGGAATGGCCCTGCAACGGGGAACACTTATCCGCCCCCTGCTGGGAGAAAGAAAAGAGACCCTGATCAATTTCCTGGAGGAACAGGAAATACCCTTTTGCCAGGACAGTTCTAACCTTGACACCCGATTTCTACGAAACAGAATCCGTCTGGATCTACTGCCGAAGCTTGAAAACGAATACAACAAGGCCATGGCACAAACCTTGATACAGACCGCCGCTATCCTCCACGAAGAGGACAGACTGCTGCAGGACCTCAGCCATAAGGCCTATCTCGATCAGGTTCGAGAGGAAAGGATGGAGCCTGGCACGCCTCCCAGGGAAAGAATACTCTCTCTCGATCTTTCTCTGTTCATAATAGAACATCGAGCCATCCAGCGCCGAGTCCTTGAAAAAATCTGCTGGAACATGGACTCCAGACCCTCTTTCCAAAAAATCGAGAATCTCCTTTTACTGGCCACAACGCTAAAAAACGGGGAAATCCATCTTTGCCAGGGCTTGCGTGCGAACAGACAGGGGAGCACCATCACCTTCCAGCACCCTGCCGGGAAAAAAGCCTATCGCGGTCCGTCCATTATCAAAAAGGAATTTTCCCCCCTTACCATTCCAGGTCCCGGAAGATATCCTGTCCCTGAATTAGGTCATGAACTCCTGATCGAAGAAGTCCTCTCACCTCCAAAGAGAGGGACTGCCGGGCAACTCTTTCTTGACCCAGCCAAAATTCACTTCCCCCTGCTCCTGCGTCCACCTCTCCCCGGTGACCGCTTCCATCCCCTGGGCGCCCCTGGCAGAAAAAAAATTACGCGCTTTTTCTCTGACCAGAAAATCCCTGCCGACAAGAGAGATTGCTACCCCCTTCTTCTCTCTGAAGAAAGGATCATCGCTATTCCAGGGCTCCGCCTTGACCACCACTTCCAAACCTCGGCAACAGGCACGACTGCATTTCAGCTCCTGTGGAGAGCAATGGCCGACAAAAATTCTTCTGTTTTCTGATCAGTTCCCGGCCCGATCGCCCTCTCTTTTCAAATGGACTGTCTAAAGACATCGATACAATTGATTTGTGTCGATGCTTTTTTGATGGTACTAAGAGGAGTTAAAAAGAAAAGAACTCCCCATGCTCATGGCAAAGGGCCGCAGGCCTCCCTTCTCTCAGCGACAAAGCAGGTTATGGACAAGCAAATAGAAAAACGAATAGAGACCAATTATCCCATTTCATCCACTGCCTCTGAAACCGCTCAAGACAGGTCCCTCATAGCCTGTCCCATCTTCCGCCATGAACTGGAGGCGGTGCTGGAAGAGCTTGGACTTGCCCCTCGCATCAACTATATGCACTACAGCATCCACAACAATCCGATGAGAATGGAAGAAGAGTTGCAGTCCAGCCTGGAACAGGTCAGGACGACAGGAGAAGATGTCCGTTTTCTCGTGGGAAGACACTGTAAGGGAAAACGGGATATGACAGAGGTAGTGGAAGACTGCGGCGGTAAAATTCCCCAGGCCAGAAACTGCATCGACATACTGGTAGGCGATGAGTTGGCCAAGAAACTACAAAAGAATCGAACTTCACTCATGACTCCGGCCTGGATTCGAATGATCAATCAATCCATCAAAGAAGGGCATTGGTCAGTCACCGATGCTCGTCTTAATCTGGGCTGGTACAATAAGATTCTCATTCTGGATACAGGCGTAGAAGCACTGAGTGACGAACAGATCATAGACTTTTATGATCTGACCCAGGTGGAGGTTGAAATCCTGCCAGTTGATCTTTCTCACTTCAAGATGCTGGTGCAGGAACTCCTCCAATAAGGTTTGCCAAAAAAAACGTACAAAGAGGACGGGACAGCCCCTGAACTTTTACAGTGTTACAGAGTGGGCAATCGCAACCACAATTGACTGCCTGCGCAGCTCTCCAGGCTACAGGGAAAAAGATGCGAAGTGGAGAACCCATAACGCCTGAATCCTGCGTTCAGGTGCTCATCTTCCTCAGCACCCGATGATCTCCTATGCGGATGGTAAGCTTAATACGATCGAAATATTCGAGCAGGGGAATGGAGAATTTTCGCGTCAAGCCGGTCAGGTCCTTAAAACTGGGGGCATCAATTTTCCCCTCCTTTTCAATAAAGGCAATGACCTTGTCCTGTAGCTCTGCAAGAGTGGCCGTATCGTAGAACAGAGTTTCACTCACCTTCACCAGTTTTTCCTCCCGCACCAGGAGACCAAAGACCTCCTTGACAAGAGTTCCCGGGTATTCAGCAAAATGATCTGTGGTTTCGCGCATCGTTGCCGTGGCGAGCCCCTTCTCTCGGTACCAGGCCCCAAGATCACGCTGCAGTTTTTTCTCATCAGCCTGGAGGGCCACCTGGTGGGAAGCCAGACGGACAAGCGAATCCTCCTGTACCACCAGCCCCCTCTTCTGCAATTCGCTCAGGCAGAAATGAAAGATCTTTTGGTCCACTTTTCTCCCCTGCCCGGAACGAAGCTCCTCTTTAGACAGTCCAATCTGAAGAGGATTTCCCAGATGATAGGTGGCCAAGGCTTCAAGTAGAGACTGTTCCACCTCGTCGCTCACACTCTTTGCCAGGTAGCGCTGGGTTGTAGAGTCCACCACCACCATCCTTCGCGAAGAAAGCGGAGCTGTCAGCACCTTCTTCAGTTGTTTGCTGAAGATACCCAGACGTACGGCCAGTTCATCAAAGGTAAGACCTGCGATTCCCCTTTCACGGAGAAAGAGGAGAATTTTTTCTTCCAGGTTTTCATCCAGGAGGATTCGAAAGGCTTCACTGTTTTTCTGCCGATCTTTCTCTGTCAACCGTTTACGCTTGCGAGGTGGCATATTCCCTAATACTGCTCCACCACCAATGGTGGCCACAGGGGAATAGGAGCGGATGACATAGCGATCACCTGGCCAGACCGACACAGGCTCTTCCAGCAGGAGCTGGACATTGGCCTCTGTTCCAGGCTGCAAGGTGTCGCTTTCCAACAGAGAAATCCTGCCCATGATCTCGGCTGTTCCGAGATGAACCCGGACCCGGGTTCGATGCTTTAAAGGCTTGGCGTTGGAGGCAAGATAAAGAAAATCACAGTCCAGCATATAACCGGGCAGCAGACAGCCAGGGGTTGCGGCAACCATTCCCCGGGAAACAACAGCAGTATCAACGCCCTGAAGGTTGATGGCAGTTCGGTGTCCAGCCTCCACCTCAGCCACATCCTGGGAATGGATTTGAATGCCACGCACTTTGGCTGTTAGGTCTGTGGGATAGAAACGAAGATCTTCGCCCAGAGCGACTCGTCCGGAAAGTGATGTGCCGGTGATTACCGCCCCAAATCCCTTCATGGCAAAGATACGATCCACGGAAAGACGAAAAGGCCCGTAGGCTTCATGCAACTGCTGCCGGGAGACAAAGTCGTCCAGGAGGGCTTTAACCTCCTCAATCCCTTCTCCAGTGAGGGAAGAGACATGGACCAGGGGTGCATCTTCCAGGAAACTGCCACGGCAGAAGTCTCGAACCTCTTCAGTGACCATCTCCAGCCATTCTTCCTCCACCATATCTTTTTTGGTGATAACAACGATCCCCTGCTGCACTCCTAAGAGGCGGCAGATCTCAAAGTGTTCCTTGGTCTGGGGCATAATACCTTCATCTGCGGCAATGATAAAGGCTACCAGGTCCATACCGGTAACACCGGCCACCATATTTTTAACAAATTTCTCATGCCCTGGCACATCCACGATTCCAAGACGGTGACCGCAGGGGAGATCCAGGTAGGCGAACCCCAGTTCAATGGTGATCCCGCGTTTCTTTTCCTCTTTTAAACGGTCAGTTTCAATGCCAGTGAGGGCTCGAACAAAACTCGTCTTGCCATGATCCACATGGCCTGCTGTGCCTAGAACTATTTCACGCATAAATAATCGCCACCAGCTTTAAAAAACAAAGAAAACTATGGAAAAGCAACGGTGCCTTGAAAAATTCGCATTCTTATTCAAGATCGAGAGACAGTCGAAAAAAGAAGCCCAGCATAGAGTTGATATGTGAGCATTGTTTTTTTGACTGTGACGAAGAGCTTGGCCAAAAAGGCAATTTTTCGAGGTGGCCTTAACTCAGGTACGGGTTACTGCGAGCTTCCTCCCCAAGAGTAGAACGGTTGCCACCATAGCCATGTCCTGGCCAGACCGAGGTCTCAGGAGGCAAGATCAGAAGTCTTTCCTTGATGGCACTGATCAGTTCCTCATAGGAGCCGCCGGGAAAATCGGTCCTGCCGATTCCACCAACAAAAAGTGAATCTCCGGTGATAAGGTCAGGGGCACAGTAGAGACAAATCCCCCCTGGAGTATGACCGGGGGTGTGAATCACCTGCAGCTGTTCTTCTCCGATGGAGATTACATCGCCATGCTTCACCTTGCGATCCACTGGCGGGGAGGCCTCCAGTCCGAGCATGGAAAAATATTTTTCCACCTCCGGTTTGGCAAAGAATTCAGCATCAGCCTCATGCATAATGATTTCAGCACCGCTGGCTTCTTTGATGATACGATTCCCGCAGACATGATCGGGATGACCATGGGTGGCAATGATATAATCGATGGTCAGCCCCGAATCTTTCACTTCCTGTAAAATTTTCTCTTCATCTCCACCAGGATCAATCACTGCACAGCGAGAAGTTTTGGAACAGCCGACAATGTAGCAGCAGACGCCCATCATGCCAACGGTTAATTGTTTCAAAAACATAGGATTTACAATAGGCTGAAGGGTTAGAGGTTTAGGGCTGACAAAAAAACCTGCAGAAAAAAAACGACAACTCGTGTTATCTCATTTTTCCTTCAGCCCGTCCACCTGATCAAATTAAGAAACTGAAGACTGAAGAAATGATAACATGCAGTCAATGCACTTTTCTCTTCAGCCTTCAGTCTCGTCACCTGGGCATTAACAATCGCAGCTAGTAGGATTACAGGGACCACTACCACAGCCGCAACTGCCGGCGCCGGAGGCCATGGCCAGGGGCTTGGGAGCAGCTACAGGAGGCAGACGCAGTTCAACGGCATCAATAACCTTGGCAAAAGCGGCGATGGCCGGGCTATCAGAATCAGAGGTAAGGTAAGGGATACCGTCATCACCTGCGACAACCACCTTCGGATCCATGGGCACCGCACCGAGAAATGGAAGGTCAAACTCCCGGGCAATATCCTCCCCTCCACCCTTCTTAAAAATATCAACAGTGGCATTACATTCGGGACAGACAAAACCCGACATGTTTTCCACAACACCTACAACCTCCACGCCAACGGTCTTACAAAAGTTCAACGACTTACGGACATCAGCCAGGGCAACTTTCTGAGGAGTGGTGACCACCAGAGCCTTGACAAGGGGGATAGTCTGAGCAACGGAAAGCGGCTCATCTCCGGTACCAGGAGGGGCATCGATAACCAGATAGTCCAGTTCCCCCCAATCCATGTCGGCAACAAACTGACGAATGGCCTGAATTTTGAGAGGACCGCGCCAGATAATGGCCTCATCCCGGTCCTTCATCATGTATTCCAAAGAGACCACCTTCAAATTATCATTGTATTTGAGGGGTGCCACCAGATCGTCAGGATTTTTAGGCGCCTCCAGGCTTCCGGTCATATTGAGCATACGGATAACATCAGGCCCGTGCAGATCCACATCCATGAGGCCAACCTTGTGCCCACGCTGAGCGAGTCCAAGTGCCAGATTAACGGAAACCGTAGATTTACCGACCCCACCCTTGCCACTCATTACTAAAATTTTATTTTTAATCTTCCCAAGAGATCGGGTGATGGCATTATCCTGCTGCGCCATAGCAGCCTGTTGCGACTCCGGAGTACTGCAGCTACCACTGGAGCAGGAACTTGATTTACACGAACTTGACATAATAACCTCCCGTAACTATATGTGAATGTTTTTAACTACTTAGTCTCTAACAAGCAGCGTTTTAACAGTAGCCGCTGCTAAGTGATACGGCCCAATCTGGACCCTGCATACACTAATGCTGTTCTCTGGAAATGCAAACAAAATCCTCTAGGAACTCAGTTCCTCCCTCCCTTTGCCCAGCCCTGCATAGTTACTCTCACTGTTTTTATTGCTTTCTTCTGGATCTAGCCGTAATATGAACCGTTTTGCATAGACAAAAAGTCGTCCTCTATGGTCCGACAGTGTCCGTCTAGAGATAAGAGAGTTGTCTCTAATCCGAGGCGCTCGATGAAGTAAACCGCAGCAGCAGCGCTGGAACGCCTCGAAAAATGGCACACATGGTCTTTGGCTGCATTTGGTAATATTGCGGATAATACTTTCTGAGAGCGATAAAAAGTTCGAGATATCATTTCATTGAGTGGAAATCATTTTACTCATCTCATCATGACAAGGAATTCTGCATGTTAGGTTGGTTCAAAAAAAAGTTTAGCAAAAAAACAGAAACCCCTTCTTTCTCACCCGAGGAACACGCCCCGCAGACAGCAGATGCCAAAGATGACATTGTTGCTCAGTCGTTGCCTCAAGAAGCTGTTAGCACCAGCAATCAATCTGAGCCAAAATCCACTGCTGTACCAACTGAAATCACCGAAGCACCTGAGCCGATAACCCCTGACTCTTCCTCGGACGCAGAAATCGATACAGACGATGTTGCTGTGATCGCAAGTGAGCCAGAAATTGTAACAGAGGTGGTCCCTGAAACACTACCGCCCTCTGCAGTGCAAAAAACCTCCATGTTTCAACGTCTCTCGAAGAAACTCGCAAAGACCAAAGAATCTTTGGTCTACCGTATTGACACCCTTTTCCTCGGAAAAAAAGAAATCGACGCCGAACTCTTTGAGGAGCTGGAAGAAATCCTGATCACCGCTGATCTTGGCATCAATATTGTCATGGAAATCCTGGACGATGCCAGGAAACAGGTCAAACGCAAAGAGCTCTCGGATCCACTCCTCCTCAGAGGTGTACTTAAAGAAAAACTGCGCTCCTTTATCATGGAGTCTAACCAACCGGCTGAACTGGTCATGCCTGAATCCGGTCCCTTTGTCATCATGGTGGTCGGTGTCAACGGTGTCGGCAAAACCACCACCATCGGCAAGATCACCAACAAGTTCAAAAAATCCGGGCAATCCGTACTCCTGGCAGCTGCTGACACCTTTCGCGCCGCAGCCGTAGCCCAGCTCAAAATATGGGGTGACCGCAATGGGGTAGAGGTCGTTTCCCATCCTGAAGGGGCTGATCCATCTGCAGTGGTCTTTGATGCCATAGACAA
This sequence comes from Pseudomonadota bacterium, assembly GCA_018817385.1. Taxonomy (GTDB): domain Bacteria; phylum Desulfobacterota; class Desulfobulbia; order Desulfobulbales; family Desulfocapsaceae; genus Desulfocapsa. The sequence continues at coordinate 105,384 of JAHIUA010000024.1, read as the reverse complement.
GGCCGTAGCCAACAATTATGACGTCCTTATCGTAGATACCGCCGGAAGACTCCACACCCAGGTCAACCTCATGGAAGAACTGAAAAAAATCAAACGGGTCATGGCTAAACGCCTGGAAGGTGCCCCCCATGAGGTCCTGTTAGTACTCGATGCCACCACCGGCCAGAATGGTGTGTCGCAGGCAAAACTCTTTAACGATACAGTGACCATCACCGGACTGGCCCTGACCAAGCTTGATGGAACAGCCAAGGGTGGTATCGTTACCAATGTCTGCCGTGAATTAAAGATCCCCATCCGCTTTATTGGCATCGGCGAACAAATTGACGATCTGCGAGATTTTGATCCAGACGAATTTATTAATGCCCTTTTCACAGAGGAAACCAAATGATTCAGCCTCAAGGAGGCTAGAAGAATAGAGAAAGAACATGCAATACAAACGACCCGAACAACCAGGATGCGGAGGCTGCTTCCTGCTCCTGCTTCTCTTTATCCTCCTCACCGGGGGGTTCCCCGCCCTTTTTTCTTTCCTCGGCACCCTGATCTACTCAGGAATTTTCGGAATCTTGCTCTTGTTTGGCCTGTTCTGGGGATTTACCTACTGGATGCAGAAAAAAGTCTCCAGCTATGAATCTTCACAGACAGAAAGTCACAATCGTTTTGTCTGGCTGCTGGTCCAGATCCTGGTCGACATCGCCAAGATAGACGGCCGGGTATCTAAAGAAGAGATCTCCACCATCCAGCGTTTTTTTCAATACAACCTGCGCTATAATCAGGCCCAGATGTTCTGGGTAAAAAACCTGATCAAGGAAGCCGTGTCTTCCAGCCAACCCATGGCCGATTCTCTGCGAGAATTCCGGGACACCTTTGCCTACGAACCACGCCTCATCCTCCTCGAACTGGTCTATCAAATCCTCTATGCAGAGGGGGGACAGGTCCCCGATACAGAACTGCAGATGGCGAGAAACATTGCCGATTACCTGCAGATCACTGATTACGACAAACGTACCATTGAGGCCAAATACAAATACGGTGGCGGGCGACAAACAGGCGGTTCCCACAGCTCGGCAGATCAATACTATGCTATACTAGGGCTGGAACCAGGAGCCGATCAAGAGGCCATCAAAAAGGCCTACCGAAAATTGAGTATGAAATATCATCCAGATAAGGTGAGCCATCTCGGCGAGGAATTCCGCGGTGTGGCCGAGGAAAAGATGAAAGAAATTAATGCGGCCTACGATTATTTAAAAAAACTGTAATCATATAATCAGAGTTAAAAGGAGTAACTTGATGTCTATATCCAATAAAATGCGCCTCTTTTCCGAAAAATCATCCTGGATCCGGAAGATGTTTGAAGAAGGTGCCAAAATGAAGGCCCAGTACGGAGCTAAAAATGTTTTTGACTTCAGTCTGGGGAACCCAGATGTTCCTCCGCCACCAAAATTCTACAAGGTAATTCAGGAAATCGCCAGCGACGAGAGTCCCGGTGTTCATGCCTATATGCCCAACGGAGGATACCCTTGGGTCCGCGAAGCATTGGCAGGCAAGATGTCTGAAGAACATGGCATAGATGTCTTCCACGGCGATATGCTCATGACCTGCGGGGCAGCCGGAGCCCTGAACGTGGTCATGAAAGCCCTGCTCAACCCCGGTGAAGAGGTGATCCTCCTTGCCCCCTACTTTGTGGAGTATCACTTTTATGTAGACAACCACGGCGGCGTGGGCAAGGTGGTAGCAACCGACTCTGAATTCAATATTGATCTTACAGCCATTGAGGCAGCCATCACCGAGCAGACCAAGGCGGTAATCGTCAACTCTCCCAACAATCCCACGGGACAGATCTACTCCCAGGAATCTCTGAATGCGCTGGGTAAGTTGCTGGACGAAAAAGGCGCTGCCCTCGGGACCGTTATCTATCTGATCGCAGACGAACCCTACCGCAAGATCATCTTTGATGACAACGTGGTGGGCAGCGTCTTTCAGGCTACTAACAACTCCATTGTCCTCTCTTCCTACTCCAAGGACCTCTCCCTTCCCGGAGAACGAATCGGCTACCTGGCCGTACACCCCGATATCACAGAGAAAGGGGCACTGCTCAATGCCATGACCCTTGCCAACCGCATCCTTGGCTTTGTCAATGCCCCGGCCCTTATGCAACGGGTGGTGGCTGAACTCCAGGACGTGTGTGTTGATAACTCCATCTATTTCCGCAGACGTGAAACCTTCTGTAAGGTTCTCAGCGAGGCCGGCTACGAGTTCATCCCACCCAAGGGGGCCTTTTACATCTTTCCCAAGTCTCCTCTAGAAAATGATGTCGAATTTTGTTCCATTCTCCAGAAGGAAAAAATCCTCGCCGTTCCCGGGCAGGGATTTGGGGCTCCCGGATATTTTCGTCTGGCCTTCTGTGTCAACGACTCAATCATTGCCGCATCAAGCCAGGCCTTCAAAAATGCCATGGCCACGGCCAAGGGCTGAGGGACGAAGGACGAAGGACAAGGTTTGCGGTTTGCGGTTTGCGGTTTGCGGTTTGCGGTTTGCGGGAAGTTATGACACCATCCATCGAATGTCGACCAGGGATTGAGGACTGCTGAAAAGTTTTCTTTTACTTCTTTTCAGTTCAAACGTCCCTGGGCGATATTCGCTATTCTTCTCTAGAGAGGACGGCATGACGCTTCTCACTCTCCTTCCCTTTGCTGCTGCCATGTTATTCCTGGCAACGTCTCCTAGGCTCCGGTGTCTTTGCCACCTTGGCCAGCGGATTTTCCCATGTTGCCGTTCTTGTCTTTGCAATTGTGATCGGCGGATCTGATTTTCCTCCTCCTGGCCATCTACGGGCTCTCTTCCATAACTGCGATTTTGGGAAGCTTCTTCACAGATGTCAAATACGCAGGCGGCATCTATTTGCTATAGCTGGGACTCAAAATATGGCGAACACCATGGCAGCTCCCCTCTGTGCAGGGGATGCGGGAACTCACTGACCGCCAGCTCGAAAGAGAGAGAAGGCAGCAGGTTTTTCCCCTCCAAAAGGAAGAGCTTCAGCCGCTAACATTCCCCCAAACTGCTGCTCCAGCAACAGCAACCCTCCGTAACTTATTGAGAATCCGAATCCTGCCCTCCTTCCTGACCGGCAGCAACAGGGTCAGAGTCCCCCAAGATCCGAAAGACCCCTGACTCACCGGAAAAAAGACCGGGCCCCTGGTTTTCGTTGTCAGGGGAGGAATCCAAAGGCTTGCCACCACAACTCACCAGGAGAACAGAAAGCAGAACCAGCAGAAAGGATACTCTTCTCCACATCATTGCATCCTCAATGACTTCATTTATCAAAATTTTATCCTGGCACCGGTGAGGACAACGTTAATATCATCAAAGTCTGTCATATCCCTTTCCAGTTTATAGAAACGGTAGCTAAGATACAATTCCGTGCCAAAATCCTTGACAGCCTGAACAGCAGCCAGAGAAAAAGAAGTAGCCGTATCGTTATTCATGGCCATATCGTAGTACTCGCCATAGTCTACTGAAAAAGAGGTGCTCCCTAAGTCAAACACGTCCAGGGCATAGCCCAACTTAGTATACCAGAACGTTGCGTCCTCTTGAGACTCTGCCTTCTGCTCACGGATACCACCTGCAACAGCTAAGTTAAACCCACAATTCATAAGAATTGCCAGGGAACCATTGTACTGGTTATCGACAGCGCTGATAAAATCGCCCGGTTTTGCCCAGGCTAGACCACTATTGACCTTGAACCCTGAAAAGCTACGATTATAGCGAATTGCCGCATCATAGGCATCGGACATGGCTGAAGTTGAGAGGGTGATCCCAGCAAAATCCGGACTATCGTATCGTATCCGGTCCCGTCGACTGAGCCCGTCCATACTATTAAAGACTGAACCTATGCTAACACTGCTCAAGCCGGTTTTACTGTCATAGAAATAATTGCCGCCTCCAATTTTAGCAACATCGGACCCCCCTGCCACAGTGGTTCCGGAAAGATCGATCTCGGAAATACTGTCCGAGGCCGTAAATCCCTTCCCCAGCCACAGGGTACCGTAAGATTTTGAAGCAAGATCAAGCTCCAGATGGCGGGACTTGTACCAGTCAGTCGAGTCTGGGTTCCGCTCCCATTGATTGACAGATTGAGAATTATTAGTAATCATCTCTCCTTCAATCCAGGCTCCCAGGGAAAACGCCTCGTTCAACTTACCACGGGCCTTAAGTCCCCAGCGGGTTGATGAATTGCTGTTGTCAACAAAGTATCCCCTGGTGCTGTTCCCATCATCAGCCCAGAGAAAGGCACGGTTGACCTGACCATAGAAATCCACAGTGACTCTGCGATTACTAGAGGTGACGACCCTATCCAATTCCATACCCTCAACCTTGGCAATCTTCTCCGTATTGCCTTCAGTCGTTCCGACAAGAGCTGCCATCTGCTCCTTGAGCTGGGCAATTTCACTATCCTGCCTATCCAGCCTAGCCTGCTGATCTTCAATAAGTTTCTGCATCTGCAACAGGAGATCCTCTTGAGACAGGCCTGCCCCAAAAGCCGGACTCTGCAGAGCCATAACCAATACACTGCAAAGAGCAAGACTGAATTTTTTTTTCTCTTTGTTCATTCCTCTCTCCTCTTTATTTTTATTGGCTTTATTCAACATCAGTTTTAAGTTACTGTATAATCATATAATAAAAGAACCAAAGACAACGGAATTCTCCATGAGAAACAACAAACCGTTGCATAAGATTCTCTTATGCCCTTCTTTCCTGCCCCAGCCAACAGAAAAAGATTACTCCCTTTCTTTTTCCTCTATTTTACAATTTCACTTATCTCCTGAAAAAAGAGAACCGATACGTATAAAAACGTGCCTCTTAAAAGAGGCACATTTTCACCTTCGAATTCTCCAATCAAATCATTTTAACACGTCAAAAATAAAATGCTTTTAAAAATATCCAGTTCAGTTTTTTCATTCCATCAAACAACAATTGCGATTCATATTATTAGATCTCACCCCCCCAAAAAAGAAAAAAACATCGCTGATGTCAAATAGTTTTCCGCTAAAAATGAGTCAGCTAACCAAAACAAAAGGAGCCAAATATGCCTATTTTTCGTCAGATAATATTTATCCTGATCGGTACCGTACTGCGCTGGCCTCTCTGGCTGTTTATTGCCCTGATCGGACGTTCTGGTATTTTTAAGACTGTTTTTCTCGTATATCCCACCGATGAAGTTGAATGCCGGGGGTTTTGTCCAAGAATTCCCTTATTACGACGTTTTTTCTCAGGAAGACCCACTCCTGGGGGATTAATCATGAACGGCTGGATGCCCATGGGGATATATTTTGTTATCCCCGATCTGACCCAAGATCTGGCTCGGAAAAAAAACCGTGCCCTTGCTGAGGCCATTGTCAGACGTATGCATTGGATACGTCGGTTGGCAGGTGCACGGACCATTGGCCTGGCCGGTCAGCTTGGTCCGATATTTGCCCGGCGCCATAATATCCCCATGGATCCACCCCTGTTCAGCAGCATCAATGGCAACATCTTCAGTATTCACGAAGCGATCAACTGGGTGACCCGTCAGAAGCGTTCTTTTTTTCATGCCCGCAAAGTTGCCGTAGTTGGCGGCGGAGAACTGGGCGGCACCCTCCAGGAGTATCTCAACCATCAAGGCTATCAGTGCAATACGGTGGATGTCCGTTATACTCGCCGGGGAAAAGTCGTCCCTTTGCAATCGGATGAAAACATGGAAAATCTGCATGATGTCAATTTTGTGATTAACCTGATGCCAAAAGGAGAGGATTTTCTCGATTCAAATCTTCACGAATTCATCTCGAAGGATTCTGTAATTATAGACTTTTCCAGACCGGCAATCCCTGAAAAGGCGCTGCCGCAAGAAGTCTATTTTGGAAACCGCATACGACGTACCGACATGCGCTTTATATTTGCCCTTCCCGGCGGTTGGAAACAGAGGCAGATGCCTGCCTGCGCCCTGCCGGCACTCCTGTCTGCCCTTACCGGCGAGGTCAGTGAGCATCTGGAAGCCTTTTGCTTCCTTGCCAGGAGGCAGGCTTTTGGCACCGCTCTTGTGGACACACCACTTGAATATCAGCCCCTGACGAAGCCTTTCTGGAGCCAGAATTCCCAGTTGAAGGAAGAACTTGAGCTTGATGCCATCCCTATGATCGCAAACGAATAAAGATCATTGCCTCCCACGAGAAATTATTTTCCCTGTCAACTCCCAGCAAAAACAAGGAGCTTGACAGGGAAAGCAGAGGCAATATTCGACCTGTTCAGGTAATGGCCCATAATTGGCAAGCACCCGCTCTGTAACTGTTCAGCAGTGCCTTTTATCGGTTCAGTCAGGACTTCGAAGCCCACTCGTCCGAGTCGAGAAGAACTGAAGGGAGTAAGAGGGAGTACTGTTAAAGAGTTATGATTATCCAGGATAATGGCTACCATAAGAGACCGCTGTCCGACATGGCTCCTCTCTTCTTTTTCTTTTTTTCTTTCTCTGCTCCCCAGACTCTCCTTCTCATACCTCACTGAAACGTCCTTTTTTCCCTTACAGACTTCTCCTTGTAAAACACACCCTGTTATTTTCTCCTCTCTTATTTGACTGTTTTTTTTCTTTCCCCTACAATGGGGAGACAGGCAACACAGAACCGACTCCGCTTCAGATCTTTTTTTCACCCACACAAGGAATCCTATGGAAATCATCTACCCCGGCCTGCTCTGGCTAATTGTCGGCGTCATCCTCTTTCTTATGGAGATGGCTGTCACCAGCTTTGTCCTTTTCTTTTTTGGCCTTGGTGCCTGGATAACCGCCTTGGCCTGCTGGTTTTTTCCCTTGAGCATTAACAACCAGCTTGCTCTTTTTCTATGTTCCTCCCTCGCTACCCTCTTTGGATTGCGGGGTATTGTCAAAAAAGTCTTTATCGGCGATGCCAGGGGTGACAGCCTCGATTCGGTCATAGCCCGAGGCGGTGAAAAATGCGTAGTCATCACAGCCATCAATCCACCTGCGGAGGGCCATGTCAAGTTTTCCGGCTCCTTCTGGCGGGCCGAAGCAGACGAAGCCATTGGAGAAGGAGAAACCGTCACCATCATCAGACAGGACAATCTACTGCTCAAGGTAAAAAAGATTTAGTAGTCTGTGTCCCCCCACCCCTTTAAGGAGAAAACCATGGAAACTTTTATTGCCCTTGGCGTCCTGATTGCCTTTATCTTTATCATTCTCTTAAAAACCGCGGTGGTCGTCCCCCAGCGCATGGAGTATGTGGTTGAACGACTGGGTAAATATCGAAAAACACTGCAGGCTGGATTGCATATCCTCATCCCCTTCTTCGATAGAGTTGCCTATAAACGGAGCATGAAAGAAGAACCCATCGACATTGCCGCTCAGACCGGTATCACATCCGACAACGTTACCCTGGAGGTCGACGGTGTCCTCTACCTCCAGGTAATCGATGCCAAGAAATCCGCCTACGGCATCGACAACTATCACTTTGCCGCAGCCCAGCTGGCCATGACCAGCCTGCGCTCCGCCATCGGCAAGATTGAACTGGATAAGACCTTTGAAGCCAGAGAAACCCTCAATGGCCAGGTAGTTCTGGCCCTGGACGAGGCGGCCGAGAATTGGGGGGTCAAGGTACTCCGTTACGAGATCAAGGATATCAAGCCGCCGCGCACCGTGCTTGATGCCATGGAAAAACAGATGAAGGCCGAACGGGAAAAACGAGCCGAGATCGCCCGTTCCGAGGCAATAAAGCAGTCCACCATCAACCGCGCCGAGGGCGACCGGGCTGAAGCTATTTCCCTCTCGGAGGGTGAAAAGATGAAGCGGATAAACGAGGCCGAGGGGCGGGCCCAGGAAATTATGTTGGTGGCCGAGGCCACGGCCCAGGGGATTCGCAAGGTGGCTGAGGCCCTCACTATACCCGGTGGCAGTGAAGCCGCCAATCTGGACGTGGCAAAAAGCTACATCGCCCAGTTTGGCAATCTGGCCAGAGAAAATAACACCATGATTATACCCAGCAACCTTACAGATGTGACATCCATGGTAGCCGCTGCCATGTCCACCATCAAAGAGGTCCAAAAAGCGCCGAAAACAACCGGGCAGCCATCGCCAGCCCCGTCCCCTGCAGGACAACAGGCCTGATTTTGGCCATTTCCCTTTCAGGTTTCAGCCCTTGTTCATACCTGAAAGGGAAAAAAGATAGGCGTCAGAAAAATAGTGATCGCCCCGACAAGAAGAGAAAGCGGGATACCAATCTTAACAAAATCGACAAACGTGTAGTTTCCCGGACCATAGACCATCAGGTTAGTCTGATAGCTCACCGGCGAGATGAAACTACAGGAGGCTCCCACCATCACTGTAATCACAAAGGGCATGAAGCTGACATCCAGGGTTGAGGCAATAGCCATGGCAATGGGAAACATGAAGACAGCGGAGGCCACATTGGTGACCATGGCATCCATGAGGATACAGCCAAGAAAGACTACGGCCAGGGCCAGGTAAGCATTATCTCCCCCTAAGGCGCTGAGAAACTGTCCAATATGGGCTGACAGGCCGGAGGCAGTGACTGCCGACTCCAATCCCATTGCCGAGGCAATGATCATGAGGGTGGAAAAACTGACAGAACGGCCAGCATCGTTGAGAGTCATACAACCGGTGAGGAGCATGGCACCAGCTGCAAGCAGGGCAGCGTTGAGCATGGTCATAAAGCCGAAAGCCACCAAAAAAACCATGAGTACCGTTATAACCGTAGCAATCAAGGCCTTATCAGTCCGCTGAATAGTAGCCCCCTGTAACTTTTTGGTCATGGAAAACTCTGTTTCATTCCGGTTGCGATAAAAAAAAGTATCCTTCACCTCCAGCAACACGATATCACCTGCCTGGACCACTGCGTCCCGCAGAGGATAATGCATAGCAGCCACCCCCCTGGCAAAACCTACCAACCACACCTCGAAGTTGCGTTCCTTGCTCTCCACCTTCTCTATCTGCTGACCTATCATGGTATTTCTCCGGGAAACCACCACTTCTACCAGATGGTGCCGATGCCGATTCACCTTCTGTTCCTTGGTCGAATACAGGGGCTTGAGCCCGATGGTGGTCCACAGTGTCTGAGCTCCAGTGATATCAGTTGAAAAACCCATGGTGTCACCAGCTTCCAGGAGGGTTTTCGGGGTCACCTCCAGACGTTCACCTCCACGGTGAAAACAGATGAGGGCAAAGTTATCACTTTTCTTGAGGCCGACATCATCAATAGATTTGCCTATCAACGGGCTGGTATCTTCCACACTCAATTCCACCCGATACATCCTCCGACTGGCCTGCTCCTCAAGTCGGGAAGCAGGAGGAGCAGAAGGGAGCAGCCATTTACCAGTCGCCACGAGAAAAGCCAGGCCAGCAATCGTAATCGGCACCCCCACCCAGGAGAGATCAAACATCCTCACCGCCACCATATAGGGCAAATCCGAGTCCCCCCGTTTCAGGGTCTCGTTAACCAGACCGGACACCACCAAATTGGTGGCGGTACCGATCAGGGTGCAGGTTCCGCCAAGAATAGATGCATAGCTCAATGGAATAAAAAGCTTTTTCGCATCAAGCCCACAGCTTCGAGAAAGGTCTCTGATCACCGGAATCATCATGGCAACCAAGGGAGTGTTGTTCAAAAAAGCAGATCCAAAAGCGATATGGGGGAGAATTTTGATCTGGGCCTTTATTACTGAACGGGGGCGGCCGATGAATTTTTCACTGAGAATGGAGATGGCTCCGGTGGAGTACATCCCTGCCGCAATCATAAACAAGGCACCGATGGTGAGCACGCCCGGATTATTAAATCCTTTCAAAGACTCCTCCAGCGGAGCCAGCTTGAAGGTAATGGTCAAGGTCAGAGCCCCGATAAAGATTGCTGCTGGTGGGAGTTTGCTGAAAACCAGGAGTACAAAAGTCGAGGTCAGGATGACGATGGTAATGATAAGAGGATCCATGATATCAAAGACAGAAGAAAGAAATCTGGGGCTGCGATTTTCTCCTGAGCCAGGAAAAAACCAATTCACATTTCATTTCCTGATTACCAGCGAACGGAACCTGATGCTTTTCTGAGTGCAGGCATAAAGACCCTCCATAAAGGAGACGAAATCAGAAAATACTGGATGCGCTATGCCCCCCTCGAATTGTTGCCAGCGGAGATAGGGTAATCTCAGGAAGGCAGGCATCAGGAAGGGCTGCATTTTGATGATACTGACATTGTTATAGCGGCTACTATAGCTAGAAACAGTCACCCTTGTCAAACATTGAAAGCAACAATCTGATATTGCAACAATTTCCAAGCAAGACCTTTGATCCCTTTCATCTCTTAATCAGCTGCCACTATCCTCGTCGGAAAAGCGACAATCTGCTCGCTGGTGGGATACATCCCTGTTCTCATTCTCCAGCCAACCGCTTCTCACCTGCTCCTGGGCATCAAAAACCGGCACATAAGGCTTAATGTCAAGCAAGGGTGTGTTATCGAGGACATCAATATTTTCCACCTGCAGATGTCTGCCTTCAACCCTCAGGAGACGGACTATGGACAGGCCTATGGGATTTGGACGTCTGGGTGCCCGAGTGGCAAAGAGACCACGAGTACACGTATCCATAAATGGTACAACCTGCAGTTTATAGCCATGACTCTGATGAAAATGGTAGAGGAGGATAAGATGGGAAAAACCGTCAATATCTTGTAATCCCTCAGCAAACTTCTCATAGATCTCCACAGTCCCCTGTACCCCGGCAGCCCCTGTCGGTTGAATGGGCATTCCTTCGCTCGTCTGAAAAGGGGTATGAATAACCCCGATTGGATCGCATACTATGGTCATGTCTCAATTCCTCTTTGATTTCCAGCAATGGCACAATTCGGTCTCTATTTTTTTATCCCTCTCTTTCTAGCGAAATACCCTGCCCACATGGACAGTTCTCATACAGAAAGAAGGGGGAGCTCCCGCATACCTGGCAACCTTCTTTTGCTCCAAGTGTTTGTTCCCCGGCTCTCAGCTATCCATGCGACTGCCTTTGTGTTCATAGCTCTGGAGTTAGCCATTGACATTTTTCTCAATCACCACCTACAATAGATGCTACAGGGTAGCGATGCATTGCAAGCCCTTTCCTTACACTCTTCTGGAGAAATGATGAAAAAACACAGCCTCTTTCTACTCGTCCTTTTCTTGCTATCCGTCACCACCTGTTTTGCCGCCATGCAGCTCGGTGAACCCCTTACCCTGGAGGAAGTAACCAAGGTCTCGGAAATCAATCAACACCCTGACCAATACACTGGCAAACGAGTGCTCATTGAAGGCCTCATCATCAATGTCTGCGCCGCCCGAGGCTGCTGGATGGATATCGCCAGCGATGTTCCCTTTGAAAAGATCCAGGTCAAGGTGGTGGATGGTGAAATCGTTTTCCCCCTGGAGGCCAAAGGCCAGATGGCCAGGGTCGAGGGAATCGTTGAAGCCCTGCACCTGACGGAAGATCAGGCTCGCTCCCTGGCTGAACATCAGGCAAAAGAGAGTGGCGGCCAGGTTGATCTCACCTCCATCAAAGGTCCTTCTACCTACTACCGTATCCGTGGACTGGGAGCGGAGATCGACTGAAAATGGCCTGGAAAAAATGGAATTTCATCCTCCATCGGGATATGGGCTATCTCTGCATCGGCCTTACTCTACTTTATGGAATAAGCGGCCTGGTGGTTAACCACACCTCACACGCCTTCAATCCAAGCTATACCATAGAGACACAAAAAAGCCAGGTATCTCCCCTGGCCGCAGGAAAAAGCCCGGACATGAACTATATCCAGCAGTGCCTGCAAGAACTCAATGTTACTGCTCAATTTAAAAACGTTACCATGCTGACCCCGGAAACGATGCGGATCTTTGCGGAGGGATATACCATTGATGTCAGCATCGCCAGCGGCGAAACCGTTACAGAAAGGGTGGAGCGCAGACCAATTCTCTTTGCTATCAACTACCTGCATTTAAACAAGGGAAAGGGGGCCTGGACATGGATAGCCGATATCTATGCCTTGGCCATCTGCCTCCTGGCCCTCACCGGATTTCTCATGATCGGAGGGACGGGGCGTCGCCGGGCCCTGGTTCTGACCATCATCGGTTTTCTCTGTCCCCTGCTCTACCTGCTTCTCCTGCAATAAGATCTCATTTCCTCAAGAACATTACAGATGGATGTCAGAATGAACAAGTAGAGGGAGAACAGGATGTTATTACTTCTTTTTCTTATCCCTGTTTTTATCACGGATGAAGAGCTGCAGAGGAACCTTGTCCAGACCGAGACCCTCACGAAACCTGTTGACCAGATACCGTTCATAGGAGAAGTGGACACCCTTGGAACTGTTGCTCATAACCACAAATTTCGGCGGACGACTCCCCACTTGGGAGGTGTAATAAAATTTAAGCCGCTTATTCTTATAAATGGGCGGAGAATGGGCCTCCACCGCATCCTGAAGCAATCTGTTCAGGGCCGCAGTGGGAAAGCTGGCAGTAAACTGTTTATAGACGGAACCAATGACAGGAAAGAGACGCTTGATTCCATACCCCGTGAGTGCCGAGGCGGTCAGCAGGGGAGCGAAGCCGACAAAGGGAGCAGCAAGGGCAATCTCAGCCATGATCTGCTCCTGGCGTATCTTGTCGTCCTGAACCAGGTCCCATTTGTTGACCAGCAAAATCAGGCCCCTCCCCTGTTCCTGGGTATAGCCAATCACTTTGGTATCCTGTTCGGTGATTCCTTCGCTCGCATCGATAAGCACCACGGCAATATCACATTTTTCAAGTGCCGCCAATGCCTTTAAAATGCTGAACTTTTCTAACTTCTCCGTGGTCTTTCCCTTTCTCCTTATCCCGGCAGTATCGATGAGTAGATAGTTGTATTTGCCATAACTGAGCAGGGTATCTACCGAATCTCTGGTGGTACCCGAGACCTCGGAGACCACCATACGTTCCTGTCCCAGGATCTGGTTAATCATAGAGGATTTGCCAACATTGGGACGACCGAAAAAAGCAACTTTGATGGTTCCCTCTGGCAGATCGATTTCTTCATCGTTTGCCTGCAGACTTTCCTCCAGTCCAGCCATAAGATCAGCAAAGCCGTACTTATGTTCAGCCGACAGGGGCCAGAACTTCTCAACACCCAGTTCGTAGAACTGGTACAACTGCTCCTCTTCCTGTTCCGGGCCATCGATCTTATTGACCACATAAAAGATGGTCTTTTCGGTGCGACGGAGCAGATTGGTCACTTCCTTATCTGCAGGAGTCAATCCCTCTTTACCATCGAGAAGGAAAAGAATGATATCGGCTTCTTCAATGGCTGCCATGGCCTGATCCCGAATATGACCTCCCATGACATCACCGCTGCTGTCTTCAATACCGCCGGTATCAACCAGCATGAAAAGGTTGTCATTCCATACCACCTTTTCATAATGGCGGTCGCGGGTCACACCGGGTGTAGGATCAACCAGGGCCTTTCTTGACCTGGTAATTCGGTTGAACAGGGTGGATTTCCCGACGTTGGGACGTCCGACCAGAGCAACGATTGAATGAGTTTGTATGGACATAATTTCCTGTTTTATTTCAGAGGGTTGCAGCCTCTTGTGAACTATTACATCTTTCTTTTCTTATAGGACCAACACATGTACACTAAAATAACAAAGAATGCACCTGATTCAAGGCAGGGGCCAAAGAACAAATCATCAATAGCTCCCTACTATGCACTGGAAAAAAGAAAATGTAACGAAGTGATGGGCAACGAGACACCTGTAGAAGAAACTTCTCCTTCCGTAACACAGGCACAAATCGGCAGACAATTGTTCTTGATCCGTTACCTTCCTGCCATGGAATTGGATGCCAACAAATGATACCCTGCCAAGGCTCGCTCAATTGATGTTTCGGGCATAACAATATCCCTACCTGGGATTGGCAAGAAAACAGGTATAAAAAAAGGTCAGGTATGCAGTTTTACAAAAAACGAATGAGAAAAGCCGCAACCCGTCGACAATAGATTTTTACTTTATGTTCCTTGTGGATACCTGCAGGACCGGGATGAAGAAAAGGGGCTGTCCGATCAGAGTTGGGAAGTAAAAATTTCTTGGGAGCGGTGGGGTGAACCACTCCCTCCAGGTGCCATTTTTTCATGGGAAAATCCTTCATTAAAGGAATAACGCCGCAGAAAAAAACTTACCCTCTTTTGAATACCTCAACAGAATACTTTCGACTTTATACCATGTAACCCCTCAACCTGTCAAAGAAATTGATACCACATATCGCAAAAACGACACAAAGACCCACGACATATAGTGGCCGCCTTCAACTCCCCCCCGGATCACCCTTGGAGACTGGCAGCGATGGAGCACCTGACGCCCAATACGCATTCGAGCCCCCCTTCCCATTCAATTCTTGCCCAGTCGCTGCCATTTTCCATCAAGAAAGAGATAACGGGGCGAGAAGCGGGCCTTGTAATTCATGGCAGCCACCTCCTCAATGTAATACCCCAGGTAGAGGTAACTGATATTTAGGTCAAGACAGGTCTTGATCAGGGTCAGGATATTGAAGGTCCCAAGACTACGGGGAGCCTCGCCTGGATCAAAATAGAAATAGACTGCGTTCATCCAGTTTTGTCCCACATCTACGATGGCGTTCCCCACCAACCGCCCCTGCAGGCGAAATCGGATCTCCATTCCAGAAACGATCCCATTGAGAAAAAAGCCCTCATAGTAGGACCGGGCATCATTGTTTTTATGAGGATAACGACCACTGAGAAACTTCTGGCAGAGTGCGACATTTTCTTCATTGAGTTCCAGGGAAGAAAACTCTATCTCCAGATCCTGGTTTTTTTTCATCACTCGACGCTGATTCCGATTCAGCGTAAATGTCTCAGGATGAAGACGAATGGGAACACATGCCCGACAGGCCGGGCAATGCATGGTGTAGAGGCAGTTTCCATTACGTCGATACCCTGAGGCCAAAAAAACCTCCATCATTCGATCGGGCAGAGGGCCGAAGAGGGCCTGATAAAAGATTGCAACTTGAGGAAGATGATAGGGACACTCCACGGCCACCTCCACAAAGTGATGTTCCAGCTGGGATTCCAACTGGGCATACTCCCGCGCACACTGTTCATCATAGAGCGACACAGCAACACCCATCTTTTTTCTCTTCACAACACTTCATCTCAAACACGACTGATTTGGGCACCCCTTCAGACTGTAGAAGTTTCCCCATTTATATTGGTGCTGATTCAATCGTACAAATCAACCAGTCTCTTTATCCCAAAAAGCTTTCATATACCCCTGGGTACTGGAGAGCTCCCCACCTTTCAAACAAGGCCCTGATCCAGCATAGCATGCACCACCTTGACAAATCCTGCAATATTGGCACCGGCAACATAGTTACCCTTTACCCCATAGTTTTCACCGGCATCGAGACAGGTTTTATGAATAGACTTCATGATTTGTTTCAATCGTGCATCCACCTCTTCCCGTGGCCAGGCCAGGCGCATGGAATTCTGGGCCATTTCCAGACCTGAAACAGCGACCCCGCCCGCATTCGCGGCCTTACCCGGCGCATAGAGGAGACTATGCTCGATGAAAAGGTTCACGGCCTCGGGTACCGATGGCATATTGGCCCCTTCACTCACCAGCATAATCCCGTTTTTCACCAGGTTTTCACCATCTTTGGCACCAATCTCATTTTGGGTGGCACTGGGAAAGGCACAATCCGCCTTATGGGCCCAGAGCGGATTATAATCAAGCGTTGGATCTACGGGGATATAAACCGCGTCAGGATAGGTTTCCACATACTCAGCCATGCGTCCTCGGCGGACATTTTTCAACTGCTGAACAAAGGCCAGTTTTTCCGAGTCTATCCCCTGCTCATCGTAGATATAACCGGAAGAATCGGACAGAGTCAACACCCTCCCCCCCAACTCGATTAATTTTTCGGTGGTAAACTGGGCCACATTCCCAGCCCCTGAAACCAGACAAGTTTTCCCGGCAAAGGTCTCTCCCCGGGTAGCCAGCATCTCTGCGCCGAAATAGACAGTCCCGTAGCCGGTTGCCTCGGGACGGATCAGACTGCCGCCCCAGTCCAGGCTCTTGCCGGTAAGGACACCGGTAAATTCGTTGCTCAGTTTCTTATACATCCCGAAGAGAAATCCAATCTCACGAGCCCCCACCCCAATATCCCCGGCAGGGACATCGGTATTCGGCCCGATATGACGAAAAAGCTCAGCCATGAATGCCTGGCAGAACCGCATGACCTCGGCGTCCGATTTCCCCTTAGGATTAAAGTCTGACCCGCCCTTGCCCCCGCCCATCGCCAGGGTGGTCAGGGAATTTTTAAATACCTGTTCAAAGGCGAGAAACTTGATAATGCCAAGATTGACGGAAGGATGGAAACGCAGCCCCCCCTTATAAGGACCAATGGCTGAATTCATCTCCACCCGAAAACCACGGTTGACATGAACCTGTCCGTCGTCATCCATCCAGGGTACCCGGAACATGATCACCCGCTCCGGTTCGGTGATACGGGCCAGAACCGCCTGCTTTCTATATTCAGGATTTTTATCGAGCACCGGTTTTACCGTCTCCAGGACCTCATCCACCGCCTGGTGAAATTCGCGCTGTTCCGGGTCTTTGTTTTTTATCACGCTCAGTATCTCATCCATATCACTCTCCCAAAGAAAATCACATCCAGCACCTGAACGAAAAAATGTTCAAACCCCGGTTTATTGCAAATAAAACTGACGGCCACAAGCTCCCAGCCTTAACACTTTAATATTTCCATTTTTCTTAATGATAGCTTATTGCTTCAATAAGCTATCATTACTCATGGGGCACCTTTCACCAGGCCGGGCCCCTCTATCTTTTACATGGAGAACAGCGATCTCTTCCTTACCGTTGCACTTCATGACAAAGGGAGACGGCAGGCGAATATGACGGACAAAAGGTCCATCCTCTTTTCTCTCCTGGGCCAAAAGCCACTGCCAGTTCAAACAGTCACTCCTCCCCTTGCTGCTGCACTTTTCTGAACTGCCATCCACCTGTTCCTTAACCGTGAGGTAAGGAATTCCCAGTGAGGTAATATTTTGAAAAAAGTGAGATCCCTGCGATGGATCGGCATGGAGCGTTGCATTCTGCAGTTCAACAATGGCCCCCACCCCGGAGATATCCCGCCACTGCACCGGTACTCCCAGCCACGGGTCGGCTGAACCCCAGCGGCCAGGACCAATGAGCAGATAGCGACGTTCCTCAGCCAGCAGCCTGGAGTTCAGGACGCTGATTTCTTCGCCAATTTTTCGAGTCTGGGCCGGATTAAAGGTATCGGGCCTGACGACCACGATGTCGGCCATATCTTCAAATCGCCCATGGCCAAGGCAGGCCGTTGAAAAACAGAATGCCGCATCAATATCCACAGCACAGACAGCGACATCAGCATGTTCCCCACCGGTGACCATGGGCCGCATCTGGAGAAAAAAGAATTCACTCCTATGTATCTTTTCATCCAGACGCACCGCAAATTCGATCTCCACCTCACAGCCCATCCCCCGCTGGCCAAGGTCGAGAAGTTCCCGGAGGATCTCGGGCAAGGGATAGAGCTGATGCTTGAGAATTTTGGCAAAGGTGAGGACCTTGAGACCAGGAAAGACACTATCACGAATGCGATTTTCCTCAGCAATATAGGTGGAGGCAAGCAGTTGCACCGGCCCTTCCTGTTCCGCATCCTGCACTCCGCGCCGTACCAGATTTGACCCTTCCCTGTCCAGATATTCGGAACGGCCCATATCAAGGGCATAGAACTGGCGCTGACAATTCTCCAGAATATCGTCCACGGTGGAAAACTGGACCAGGTGTTCAGGATGGGCCGGCGAGAAACGCAGCGATTTCTCGCCCTCGACCACGGTCTTGCCCACCCCCATGGCAATATGGCAGATTCCATCCTCGGCCTTCATCTTCATGACCGGGTAAAAATTGTGAGACTGGGCAACCCCTGAGATATGAGGATACCAGTAGCCCCCAAACTCCTGTCCCACTACCTGCTGAATGATCACGGCCATGGAATCGTCCCCCCCTTTTTCGGCCAACCTGGAAAAGGAACGGGGGCCTTCAAACCAAGTGGAGGCATAGACAAGTTTTATCGCCCGTTCCAGGTTTTGACAGCGCACTGAGAGGTCAGGATGATTATTAGTCAAGAAATAGGTGGAATAGAGGCCGGCATAGGGCTTGAACTGGGCATCTTCAAGAAGGCTTGAGGAACGGACGGACAGGGGGAAGGTCACTCGGGAAAGAAAGGCACGCAGATCTGCCTTCAACCAGTCGGGCAACTCCCCTGCCAGGAAACGGTTGCCAATGGCCTCGTCAGCCTCTTCCTGGAAGACAAAGTTGTTCGTTCTGATAAAGTCATCAAATCCGTCTGCAGTAAGGACACAGGTCTTGGGCAGACTGACATTGTTTTCAGCCAGGGTCCGATGGGACCCCCGCGCCTGCTGAAGCTGCATCCACATGAAGGCGAGGCCGCGTGCCTTCCCGCCCATGGACCCATCTCCGATCTTGACAAAATCCATTATCGCAGGGTCATAGTGGTCCCGGGAAAACCTGACAACAACCCCCTGTTGCCGCAACTTCCGCAGGGAATGAACTTTAAAAACGATATCCTCACGCATATCGGCACAGCGCTTTATCCCGCCGATATGATCACGATGGAGACGGGTTGCCAGAGCTACTTCGGCACGGGCCATGACCCAGTTGGAAAAATGGTTGCGCTGGGCATGATAGCGAAGGGACTCATCCGGAATAGTACGGAGCTGGGCTTCAAATTCGGAAAGATTTGAGGCCCGGCCGATGGCTGTGCCGTCCGGCAGGCGAAAGACAAAATCTCCAAACCCAAGGTAATTGAAGAAAAAGGAGTGGATCTCTTCTTTGACATGGGGTGTGTTCTTGTCGAGAAAGACCGCAGGAATGGACTCGGCCCATTTTCTGTTTTCAGGTTCGGAAGAAAGCATCAACAGGGGCAGATCCGGCACGTCTTCACGGATGAGCTTCAGGAACCGGAGCCCGGCCTCCGCATCCATTTTCCCCTGTCTTGGATAGCGTACGTCGGATATTATTCCGAAGACATAGGGTTTATAGGCCTGGTAGAGGGTCATTGCCTCTTCATAATTGATAGCACTGAGAATCTTAGGCCGGGCCCGCATACGCAGCAATCGATGCCTTTCATTAAGACTCTCACCGAGGACGCCCTGGGTCTGGCGCACGACCTCATGGTAGATGAGAGGAAGAAAATACGACCTGTAAACCGGCGAATCTTCCACCAAGATGATCACCCTGACCATGGCCCGGGCGGTGTCAGCATCCACATTGACATGGTCTTCGAAATTCTTGATCACCGCCAGGAGGAGATCTGCCTCACAGCACCAGAGAAAGATATTATCGATGAACTGGCAGTCGACACTCGCCGGGAGAGGGTAGATACCCTGGAGACTGTGGGCAATAAGTACCACCTGTTGGCTGGAATTTATATTCTTGATTGCCGCTCCCAGACTAAAGGCATCCATACCACCAACATTGGGCATGGTTATCACCAGATCGAAGGATCGCCGTCGCAAGGCCTCCAGGGCTTCGCGGCCAGAGGAGACGAGCGTCAGACGAGGAGCGCCACTCAGATTCAAGCCCTGATATTCATGCACAATCCGGGAGGCAAGGGAACCGTCCTCCTCCATAATAAAAGCATCATAGGGACTGGAAACCAGCAGGATCTCACGCACCTTAAAGGGCATGAGCTCATCAAAAATCTTAAAATGAGGATCGAAATCAGAGATCATTCTTCCGGAATCAAGACGCATACAGAGTTTTCTCCTTCCTCTTCTTGAAGTAACAGCAATCCTCACCAAGACCTCTTGTGCCAGCACAATCAGCCTCCCCAATCAATATATCACACATAGACTGTCTAGGGAAACACTCCATTTGGCCAGAATTCCTGACAAAGGTCCTCGTCGAGAAGCTTGTCCGAGAATAGGCATTTTATCCAACATTGAGGCATTTCGAAAAAATAGCGAAGAGTTTGGGGAAAAGGGCCTTCTCGGACAAACTCATGGGGTTGCGATATAGGATGAATGCAGCTGGTTATAGTTGAGCTGAGACTTCTTCAGAACAGGCTGGGGGAAAAACGGACGGGTTGAGGAATACACTCTGATTTCTTTCCACCTCTCACTGCGTGGTTTTTCCACTGGATTTCTCTTAGAATTCCTGTGAAATGGGTAATTATACCCATATAAAAACTAGTCTATTTATGGTTAAGTGAATGGTGATTCATTTTTGGACGGGTATCAGGGATGCGGTTTGTTTTCCATGTTGCTATTGGCAGTGAACGCTATATCCAAGATATACACAAGAGGCTTGGAGGGAGAGGACTCGGCCGTTCAAGGGTCTCTAATAATAAGGACACCACGGCCTTGAAAGAGCCCAGGCCTCCTTACAGCACTCTTTTCACCGGTCAAAAAGGCCTTTTAAGCCAAAATAATGCCTTTTTTATATCCCATATCTCTTAAATTATATCCCATATCTCTTAAAATCCAAGCTGTTGCCTTGATCCGACCCGCAATTACGAATTAGAGAAACGGCGGAAGTGGTGAGAACAGACAGGAGATCACCGTTTTCCTCCAGATGTCCTTTTTTACTGAGCACAGATGTCCCTTTTTGCAGTTTTTATTTCTCAGCATCGGGGTCTCAAGTTTACCTTGGGATGATAGCAAGCGTTTATTGCTCACCTCTAACAGGCCATACGAAATAACCAGTTGTTTTGGATCTTGATGTAACATCGCCAATCCAAAAATCTAAGGCAAAAGCGTCACTGGTAGATCCTGGAGTGGTTGTTGACGACCAGTAAAAATTTGAAGTAGCAACCCCTGTAAACACGTCACCATTTGACCACTGAGCTGTACCTGCAGCGTTTGAAAGCATGGGGTTGAAAAAATTTAAATGAAAAAGACTTTCCATTTCAAACCTGTTGGGTAAACGCCAGTC
Source organism: Pseudomonadota bacterium (assembly GCA_018817385.1). Classification (GTDB taxonomy): domain Bacteria; phylum Desulfobacterota; class Desulfobulbia; order Desulfobulbales; family Desulfocapsaceae; genus Desulfocapsa. Next base: position 84,331 of record JAHIUA010000024.1, on the reverse strand, counting down.
TATTTGATTTGCGCCACCGTTGCTTGTATCACCACAACTATACGTGCCGGCATTTACCCCCGCTATAAAATCAAGGGCATGTGCCCAAGTAACTCTTCCATCACCCACTATGATATCATTATCAAAAGCAGCGTTATCTGTTTGAATACAATTTGCATTAGTAAGCCAAATTAAGCCAGTGAGGTTATCTGTTACTGTTCCATTATTGTTATTAGTAAAACGAGGAGAAGGCAAAGCAATGCCTTTTTGAAGAGAGCCGTCATCTCCAACTACATAAGAAATCTGTTGTCCTGTTTTTGCTACCGGGGCGGGTGTTGAAGGTGTAGTTATCCCTCCAAGAGGGATAACCACCACTTGATTTTGCGCATACGAGAAAGAGCTAAAGCATAGTAAAGTCGAACAGATACAAATCAGTTTTGTTTTCATCCCTACCTCCCTATTATTATGAGATTATGCTTATGATATTAAACACATTTGCATCTCCCTGGCAAATACATTTCCTCCCTTTTTACTGCTGGCAAAATATATTTGTCAGTAAAAAGAGAGGAAATACGGACTCAGACCAGGCCAATATGGTATTAACACATCGGGGTCCGGGGTCGAGTCGGCGGGGTCCGGGGGAAGATCGGGGTAAGCCGTGTAAACCCAATTACATAGTGACCTCCAACCATATTCATTTGCTTGTTGTTGATACCGGCGAGGAGATCATTTCCAAAAACCTCCAGTTGATAGCAAGACGAACGGCTCAGGAGTTCAACGCACGTAAAAAGCGGAAACGTGCATTCTGGGAAGACCGGTACCACGCCAATGCTGTCCAGACAGAAAGACACCTGGCAAAATGTCTGGTCTATATCGAGCTCAACATGGTTCGAGCCGGAATGGTTCAACATCCATCTGAATATTGTGTAGGTGGATATAATGAAATTCAGAATCCACCGAAACGGTACTCGATCATTGACAGAGTATCGCTCAGGAAACTCTGTGCTGTGAAAGATGAGCATTATCTACGCAGGGATTATTGGGAATGGGTTGAAACTGAACTGAAAAATAAGACATGCGACAAAATCCCCTTTGAAGTGGGGCGTTGCTATTGGCAGTGAATGCTTATCCAAGATATACACAAGAGGCTGGGTGGAAGAGGGGTCGGCCTTATATGACGTTTCTGTTCGTCAGCTCACAAGTTTGCGCTCCGGCTTCCTTCAGACCCTACCTCGCGGTAACGCCCTTGCATTCGGCTAGTAATTTATGCTAGGTTAACATCCTAAAACAGGAACACTTACAGAGAACTTTAACCCCATAAGTTCACGCCCATGCCAGGCATACACAAAAATTTACACGCTAACTGGCTCATACGCGCGATCTTCAGTGTGATGTAAACATTTTGCTACGCATTGGGTTGAGATGTCATTCAACCGTCAGCAGGTGAAAAAGGACGTTAATCGCTCTTAATATTACAATTAAACTTGGATTTATCTACAAATGGAAAAATTGAATCCTGATTTTATAACACTACTGTCACGACCTGAATTTTGGATAACAGCCAGTCATAAAATTATTATCATAATTATAATTCTTGTTATTTCTGGCTTTTTGTTAAAAATAAACAATAAAGCTACAAATTTTCTTGCATCAAAACAATTCATTTCGCCTACTATCGCTCAGTTCCTCAACAATATATCTAAATGGCTTATTACTATTTTTTTATTCTTACTAATTCTTCAGCAGCTTGGGCTTTCAATCGCCAGCATCTGGACAGTAATATCTGCAGTGGTTGCAATGGTCGCTATAGGATTTGTAGCCGTTTGGAGTGTGCTAAGTAATATTCTATGCACATTTATGTTATTAATATTTCAACCATTCAAGGTAGGTGATGAAGTAGAAATTGTCGATCCTGCTATGACAACTGGAATTAGTGGAGTAGTACGAAATATAAATTTGATGTTTACCACACTCAGATCCTCTACTGAAGGTAACGTTATTGATACACAAATCCCCAACAATCTTTTTTTTCAAAAATTGGTTCGAAGAAAAATTGGCGAGAAGACCTTCAGTCTAGAGAAACAGATTTTCGAAGAACACTCTCTTTTAAGAGACAAAATTAAAAATGAAGAAGAATAGATTAAAACAGCCATTCCCGTTTTGACCTGTTTTTTTCTTAATGAGGCGTCCTGAGCTCTATGATTCTTCAACACAGGTCGTTCAACCACACGCAACACGAGGTCGGACCAAGTCAACACACTAAGTTTATGGGAATTATTCTTCTAAAACACCAAAACACGGTACACCAAAACACGGTACACAAACACGGGGTACAAACACGGCCAAACACGGGGTCGGACCAAGTCAACACACTAAGTTTATGGGAATTATTCTTCTAAAAGAAGTGCTTTCAGCCCTTAGAAGCCCCTTTTTGAGCTGAAAAAGGGACTTCTAAGAAATTTTACCTATGCCACGAGCAAACAGACATTATATCCCAGGCTGCGTCTGGCACATTACTCATAGGTGTCATAAGCGAGAATTCCTTTTGAAATTCGACAAAGACAAAAAGCGCTGGCGGCACTGGTTATATCAGGCCAGGAAGAGGTATGGTCTTTGTGTCCTCAATTACACAGTTACCTCCAACCATATTCATTTACTTGTTGTTGATACCGGCGAGGAGATCATTTCCAAAAGCCTCCAGTTGATAGCAGGACGAACGGCACAGGAGTTCAATGCACGCAAAAAGCGGAAAGGTGCATTCTGGGAAGACCGGTACCATGCCACAGCTGTCCAGATAGAAGGACACCTGGCAAAATGTCTGGTCTATATCGACCTCAACATGGTTCGGGCCGGAATGGTTCAACATCCATCTGAATATTGTGTAGCTGGATATAATGAAATTCAGCATCCACCAAAGCGGTACTCGATCATTGACAGGATATCGCTCAGGAAACTCTGTGCTGTGAAAGATGAGAATTGTCTACGCAAGGAACATGGGGAATGGGTTGAAACTGAGCTGAAAAACAAGGCATGCCGACGAAATCCCCTTTGGAGTGAGGCTGTTGCTGTTGGCAGTGAACGCTATATCCAAGATATACACAAGAGGCTTGGAGGGAGAGGGGTCGGCCGTTCAATGGTCTCTGATAATAAGGACACCATCGCCTTGAAAGAGCCCAGGCCTCCTTACAGCACTCTTTTCACCGGCAAAAAAGGCCTTTTAAGCCAAGATAATGCCTTTTTTATATCCAATATCTCTTGAAATCCAAGCTGTTGCCTTGGTCCGACCCCGACCCACCCCGACCCCCACCCCGACCCCACAACCCCTGCGACCCCGCCCCCCGCATCTGTGCTTGCGAAACAGGAGAGTTGCTATGAGCAAGTTGATGACTGCTGGCCAGGCGATGAAGAACCAACTTACAAAGGTGATTGCTAGCGATTTTCAGCCCAAAGGAGTTGTCTGTGGCCAGTACTGCAGATAAAGAGCAAGTGGGTGTAACTGTAAGAAGTCGTGTGATACCAAAGGCTCCGCAGGGGCCGTCTTTTTAACTTGCTGTATTGGTGGTTGTATTGTAGCCTATTCTTACTGATTTTAGTTGGAATTGGAGTGGGTTGTGACTTTTTGGTTCTTGCTGCCGAGACTGTTGTCGGTGGGAGGTGGCTAACGGTAGTCCTCAAGGAACAATCCAGACTTTATTCCGTACTGGTTGGGAGGGGAAAACGCCTCTTTTTGACGGCTGTACTTTTTCCCTGTAAAGCGAATCCTTATCACCTTATCTCATGGACATAAAGCAAATCCCTCCATCAGATATTATCCTCTTTGGCCGCTCCCTTGGCGGAGCAGTTGCCGTATGGCTTGCCGCCCATGATAAGCCAAAGGCATGTATTCTTGAATCGACATTCACTTCTGCAAAAGATATGGCTTCAGGCCTTATACCCTTTTTCCCGACCCATATGCTGTGCCGCTTCCATTACGATACTCCTATACAGCCCTGCAGAAAATCAACTCTCCACTCCTCATTGTCCACAGCCCAGATGACAACATTATTCCTTTCAGTCATGGCCTCAATCTTTTTGAAGCTGCATAGGAACCAAAAACTTTTCTGCAGATAAACGGTGACCACAACAGCGACTTTCTGATCACAGGAAACAGATAAATAAGAGGTTTAGAAAACTTTCTTCTTCATTTATAATTTTTTCCTCAGGAGACACAATGGAGTCACTTTATGATCTTGTTCAATCAAGCGAAAAGCAGGTAGTCGTTGCACACCGAGGATCATCAGGCACTGCACCGGAAAATACTCTCACTGCTATCAGCCAGGCTCTCGAGGCCGGCGTATCAATGATTGAAATAGACGTACAACTCACTGCAGACCAGGAGATAATCGTCTTTCATGACCCCACCCTGGAAAGAACAACAAATGGCACAGGAGAAACCGGCAGATTCTCATACGCCGATCTTCATAAACTCGACGCTGGTTCCTGGTTTTCCCTAAAATTCAGTGGAGAACGAATTCCCCTTCTCAGTGATGTCTTTGCAATATTGAAAGGAAAAGCCTGCATCAATATCGAGATAAAACCTCCTTCTCCCCATGAGAATTATCGTAAGAGAATTGACCTCATTGCATCAACAACACTTGAAGCAGGCTTTGCACCATTCACACTTTTTTCCTCTTTTCACCATCAATCCCTGCGTTATCTTCAGTCACTTAAGGAAAAATTTTACACTGCAGCAGTGATAATTCCAGGAGATGAACGCCTGGTTTCTGAGATCAAAGCTGCAGTAAACTGCGAGGTTGTAGTCCTTTCTCTCAATCAGCTCACAGAAGAAATGGCAGCCGACATACAAAAACATGATATTTTCACAGGCGTCTACACAGTCAACAACGAAGCTGAACTCGACAAGGCCATCAAGGGGCATGTGCAAGGTATTGTTAGTGATTTTCCGGGGATAATGATAGAGAAACTGCAGAATAAATCTCGCCTCCTTCAGAGAGAATAAAAAAAGTTTGGAGTTTGCAGTGTAGCGTGCGGAGTTATGGTCCTTATCTGTTTTTAATAGAAACCTTCCTTAACTCTAAACTCCACACTCCGACAAGCGAGTTCGTGAGACATCGAAGACTCCAAACTTTCAATTAAAAAACATGCGCTTTGATAAAAAAACCATCTCCTGGGCCTTTTATGACTGGGCCAATTCAGCCTTTGCCACAACTGTAATGGCAGGGTTTTTCCCGATTTTCTTCAAACAATACTGGTGTGCCGGTGTCGATGTTTCCACCAGCACACTGCGTCTTGGTATGGCAAATTCCATTGGCAGTTTGAGTGTTATTTTGCTTGCCCCCCTGCTCGGTGCTATTGCAGATCAGGCCTACGCAAAGAAGAAATTTCTTTTTTCCTTCACGCTTCTTGGCGTCACGGCAAGCGCGTCTCTTTTTTTTGTCTCCCAGGGGAACTGGTTCCTGGCCGCCTTGCTTTATGTATTCGGCATTATCGGTTTTTCCGGGGGAAATATTTTCTATGATTCCCTGATGCTTTCCGTTGCGCCACCGGATCAAAGAGACATAATTTCCTCTCTCGGTTTCAGCCTCGGATACCTTGGAGGAGGAATCCTCTTTGCTTTTAATGTACTGACAACTTTGAAACCATGGCTCTTTGGTCTTGCTGATGCAGGTCAGGCTGTCAGAATTTCTTTTTTAACCGTTGCCTGCTGGTGGTTTGTTTTTTCCCTGCCCCTTTTTTTCTGGGTCAATGAACCTTGTTCATCAGCCATCGAAAAAGGAAAAGATTCAATTGGGGCCGGACTGAGGCAACTAAAAAAAACCTTCAGGGAAATCCGTAAACACAAGATAGTTTTTCAGTTTCTTATTGCCTACTGGCTTTATATTGACGGGTTAGATACCATTGTCCGCATGGCGGTTGATTATGGCATGGCCTTGGGATTTGACTCAAACAACCTGATTCTTGCCCTCCTCATCACCCAATTTGTCGGTTTCCCTGCAGCTCTTCTTTTTGGCAGATTGGGCGAAAAAATGGGAACCAAAAAGGCAATCCTGCTGGGCATCGGCATCTACCTACTCGTAACAGTCTGGGCAATGTTCATGGATACAATTGCCGAATTCTATATGATGGCTGTGGCAATTGGCCTGGTACAGGGAGGTGTGCAATCTTTAAGCAGGTCTCTTTACAGCCGGATTATCCCTCCTGACAGGGCCGCTGAATTTTTTGGTTTTTATAATATGCTGGGTAAATTTGCCGCAGTCATCGGCCCTCTTCTCATGGGCGGGATCAGTGTTCTCACCGGCAGTCCCCGCTTATCACTACTGGCCATTATTTTTCTTTTTATCAGCGGTGGATGCCTGCTTTTACTGGTAGATGAAGAAAAAGGCAGAATACTTGCATGACAATAACATATTTGTCGAAAGCATCGTCTTTTGTCGAACCCCCCTTACCCCAAACACGCAAACAAGGGGTCGGACCAAGTCGACCAAGTCGACCAAGCCAACATACTAATTTCATGTTTAATACCCTTCAAAAAGAAGTGCTTTCAGCCTTTAGAAGCCCATTTTTGAGCTAAAAAAGGGGCTTCTAAGAGATTTCTTCTAAATGCCACGGGCAAACAGACATTATATCCCAGACTGCGTCTGGCACATTACTCATAAGCGTCATCAGCAGGAATTTCTTTTGAAATTCGCCAAAGACAAAAAGCGCTGGCGGCACTGGTTATATCAGGCCAGGAAGAAGTATGGTCTTTGTCTTCTCAATTAAATAAGTACCTCCAACCATATTCATTTACTTGTTGTTGATACAGGCGAGGAGATCATTTCCAAGAACCTCCAGTTGATAAGTTGATAAGCAGGACGAACGGCTCAGGAGTTCAATGCACGCAAAAAGCGGAAAGGTGCATTCTGGAAAGACCGACACCACGCCACTGCTGTCCAGACAGAAGGATACCTGGCAAAATGTCTGGTCTTTAGCGACCTCAACATGGTTCGGGCCGAGTGGTTCAACATCCATTTGAATATTGTGTAGGTGGATACAATGACATTCAGAATCCACCAAAGCGGTACTCGATCATTGATAGAGTATCGCTCAGGAGACTCTGTGCTGTGAAAGATGAGAATTGTCTACGCAGGGATCATTGGGAATGGGTTGAAACTGAACTGAAAAACAAGACATGCCGACAAAATCCCCCTTGGAGCAAGTCTGTTGCTGTTGGCAATGAACGGTATATCCAAGATATACACAAGAGGCTTGGAGGGAAAGGGGTCGGCCGTTCAATAGCCTCCAATGATCAGGACACCACGATCTTGAAAGAGCCCAGGTCTCCTTACAGCACTCTTTTCACCGGCAAAAAAGGCCTTTAAAGCCAAGATAACACCTTTTTTATATCCAATATCTCATGAAATCCAAGCAGTTGCCTTGGTCCGACCCGAATTGAACGAATTGAGTAATTGAGTATACCCCGAATTTGTTGGTCGACGAATTGGACGAATAATAAGTTGGTTATTCAGGAGGAAATTTTGAAATTAACATTAAGGTTTTCAGTAATTATGATATTTTTGATATGGAGCATTTGCTCTTGTGCCGAAAACGAAAAATCCCATAACAACTTTTTTCGAGGCATATATGAGAGTTCCCAACAGGTCCAGGAAATGAAGCGCGCGGATGAACTTCCACAACCGGACAAGGAGGCTCCTTCATACGATCGGTACAAACGAGAGAGACAAGAAATCATAACCGATCATGAGGGTGAGAAGCACATCAGCAACTGACGAGGCAATATGCTGCTATTCACATAGCCTCGCATAGCCGCAAACAAGACAAAGAGAAGAGGACAGTTATGAAAACTGATATTAATGGTAAAGTAGTTATTGTTACGGGCGCAAGCAGAGGAATAGGAGCAGCGATAGCGAAAACCATTGGCTCGCATGGCGCAACGGTGATCATCAATTATCACAACAACCGGGAAAAAGCCGAAGCTGTGTTAGCCCAGGTAAAGGAAAACGGTGGTGATGGTATAATCTTCAAAGCTGATGTTCGGGATGCTGTTGCAGTGAATACCATGGTTGAAACTGCTATCAAAACCTTTGGAAAAATTGATGTCCTGGTAAACAATGCCAACATTGATTTCCCAATCAAACCATTTATTGCCCTCACCTGGGAAGAAATCCATGCGAAAATAACCGGTGAGATACAGGCCCTCTACAACTGCTCACAAGCTGTTCTGCGTGACATGACTCAACGAAAGACCGGCAAATTGATATTTATCAGCAGCAGTCTTTCCCGGCAACCGGCGTATGGTTTTTCAGCTCACGCTGCAGCTAAATCGGCGGTGGACAGCATGGCAAAAGTAATGGCAACGGAACTTGGACCTGAGGGAATTACAGTCAACGTGATCGGCCCGGGTCTAGTGAAAACGGATGCTACAGCCGGACAACCGGCAGAAATGCACGAACAGATAGCAGCCTTTACTCCGCTCAGACGCATTGGTATACCAGATGATGTTGCTGCTGTTGCTGTTTTTCTAGCCTCTTCGTTATCAGACTACTTGACGGGTCAATATATTCCTGTAACTGGCGGCAATTTCATGATTTAAGGAGCCATAAAGTCTTCCATCCCGTTTCATACGATCAAAATCACGATAGACTCAGTTGATGGAAAATATTCCCATGGCACCGACCCTGGCAACGTAATCATTGTTGAAATGACAACGCCTGCCAGTAGGTGCATCAGTGCCTTTGTTGCACTCTTGCCGACCATGCAGGTATTACAATTAATCGAAACGGAATCGAGCCACGCTAACGCCCCAGGAGCCTGTCCGAGAGATCCGCACAACCGCACTTACTTACAGTCCTTTTCCGTCTATCATGGCTTTTCCAAAGGCAATAAAGAGAATATTGCAATTCTGCAAACAATGGAGCCTCTTGCCAGAGCAAAGAGGCATGATACTCCGGGACAACTGTGGCATCTCACACACAGATGTCATACAAGAGAATTTCTGATCAACCTCCTGAAGAATGGACCGATAACAACAGAACATCACGCTGGCGTGATGTTGGGTAAGTTATGAGTCAATCTGCAACGACAAAAGGTTACTGGAACAGGCCGATCAATGAAGTGATTGAGGGGCTAGGCAGCTATCGCGATGGACTTGACACGGCGACTGCAACAGAGCGCTTGCAGCGATATGGCCGTAACACGCTTGTTACTGACCGTGGACGCCACAGAGCCCTGAGGTTGTTCCTGGACCGATTCCGTAGCCCGTTGGTATTGATTCTGATATTTGCTGCAGTCGTTGCCCTCATTGTGCACGACTGGCTGGACGCACTAATCGTGCTGGCCATTGTATTGATCAGCGCGGTGCTCAGTTTTGTTCAGGAGTATCGTGCCACCAATGCCGTGGAACAGCTGCGGCAACGGGTATCGGTAAAGACAACAGTTCGGCGGGACGGTGAGAGGCGGTTAATCCATTCAGAGGAAGTGGTACCCGGTGACATCGTCGAGCTTACAGCCGGCAGTCTCATTCCCGCCGACGGTATTCTACTTGCGGCAAAGGACTTCTACGTTTCCCAAGCGCTGTTGACTGGCGAGACCTTTCCCGTTGAAAAGCGGCCAGGGCTTGCAGCGGAAAGCGCCAGCCTTGTGGAACGCCATCACTGCGTTTTCATGGGCACTTCGGTGCGCAGCGGTATGGCGATGGCTTTGATCGTCCATACCGGAAAAAATTCAAACTTCGGCCAGATTGCCAATACGCTGGCATTGCGTCCACCAGAGACTGAGTTCGAGCGGGGGCTGCGTCACTTCGGTGCCTTATTGGTGCGCGTCATGGTGGTCATCGTGCTTGCCGTTTTGGCCATCAATATTGCCCTACAACACCCGACCATCGAGACAGTGTTGTTTGCTATGGCCTTAGCGGTGGGCCTGTCTCCTGAATTACTCCCGGCTATACTCACCATCACCCTGGTACGTGGCGCAAAAAACATGGCCAAACACGGAGTCATCGTCAAACGCCTGAATGCCATTGAAAACCTCGGCAGTATGGATGTACTGTGCACCGACAAGACCGGTACCTTGACGAAAGGCGTGGTCCAATTGGACACGACTTTAGATGTCACTGGCCAACCATGCGATCCGGTTCTGCACTATGCTTACCTTAATTCCCTCTTGCAGACCGGACTTGCCAACCCTTTGGATGAAGCCATCGTAGCGGCAGGTGCGCAAGCGAGCATAGATGTGTCGGCTTATCACAAGCTGGATGAAGTTCCCTATGATTTTGTGCGCAAACGCCTGAGTATTGTGGTTGGTCAAAAAGGAAAAACCTCAGCACAGATGATCACCAAGGGCGCCTTGCAGAACGTGCTGGATGCCTGCGACCGCGTGCAGCTCGGTACAGCAATCGAACCCTTGGACGAGGCACGATTCCAGGCGATCCTGTCGCAGTTCGCCATCTGGAGCGAACAGGGTTACCGGGTATTGGGGGTCGCCCAAAAGGCCGTGCCAGCAAGTGACGTTTATACACGTCACGATGAACAGGGCCTGGTATTTACCGGTTTTCTCTTGTTCTTCGATCCGCCGGAGGAAGGCGTGCGACAAACCCTGAATAAATTACACCAGCTTGGTGTGCAGCTCAAGATCATCACCGGTGACAATCAGTTCGTCGCCCGCCATGTGGCGGAAGCAGTCGGCATCGAGGTGAAGCGTATCATCACCGGCGCTGAACTGGCCACCATGAAGGATGAGGCCCTGTGGTATCTGGCCTCCCACGTCAACTTGTTCGCCGAGGTACATCCGAACCAAAAGGAACGCATTATCAGCGCATTACAAAAATCTGGGCATGTTGTCGGTTACCTGGGCGATGGCATCAACGACGCACCGGCGCTGCATGCTGCTGATGTTGGAATCTCGGTGGATCAGGCCGTGGATGTTGCCAAAGAGGCAGCGGACTTCGTGTTGCTGGAGCATGATTTCGAAGTCTTATGCCAGGATATCGATGAAGGTCGGCATACCTTCGCAAACACGCTGAAATATGTTTTTATCACCACCAGCGCCAACTTCGGCAACATGATCAGCATGGCAGTGGCCTCACTCTTTTTACCCTTCTTGCCGCTACTGGCCAAACAGATCCTGCTCAACAATTTTATGTCCGACATCCCCGCCATGGGCATTTCCGGTGACAACGTCGACCGCGACTGGCAAAGCACGCCGCACCGCTGGGATATCAAATTGATCCGCAATTTCATGATCACCTTCGGCTTGCTGAGTACGATGTTTGATCTGCTGACCTTTGGTGTATTGTTGTCTTTCGCAGGCGAGGCAGCCGAAGTGTTTCGCACCGGCTGGTTCGTGGAATCCCTCCTAACGGAATTACTCATCCTGTTTGTTTTCCGCACTTATCAACCCTTTTATCATAGCACTCCCGGACGATTTCTGATCTGGAGCACGGTAGGCCTCGTGTTGCTCACGCTGATGCTGCCATACCTGCCTATCGGTGCAGTGTTCGGCTTTGTTCCTTTACCAGCTCCTGTTATAGCTGCCATTCTGGTCATTACGGCACTCTATATAGGTGTGTCCGAATTCACCAAACATGCTTTTTTTCGCCGCTTCGGCTGATAGAATCAGGTGCTATTATCGTGTCACTAACAAACCAACCCACCGCAAAACCTGCATGGCATAAACTCAAGGCCTGGTTTGTCGGCCTGTTGTTGCTGTCGGGATTGATCCTGATGGTCACCCACTTCGGTGAGGTGAAGCATTTCGTCGAACTCCTCCGCCAGGCCAAGCCTGCTTGGTTAATCCTGGCATTATTGCTTCAAGCCATGACCTACGCCAGTGTGGCAGCCGTGTGGTATCTGGCCCTCAAGCAAGAGGAAATGCACCATTCGTTCCTGTCATTGGTGCCATTGGGTATCGCCAAACTTTTTTCTGATCAGGTCATGCCCAGCGGTGGTATGAGCGGCACGACTTTCTTTATCGCCGCCTTGAACCACCGCGGGGTTCCTGTTCACCTGTGTATGGCCACATTGTTGTTGAGTCTGGTGGTATACTACGGGGCCTATCTCCTTGCCGCACTGGTGTCTGTCCTGGTACTGTGGTTCTACCATGCCATTCATGTTTGGATCATGGTGGTTGTGGGCATCTTTTGTTTTGTCGCGGTGGGCATTCCGGCCGGGGCCTTATGGGTACGGAGTTTGGGAAAAAAGGAACTGCCAGCCCTGCTGCTGCGGATTCCCGGCTTGAACAATGTCATGAGCGCCTTCGCGAATGCACCTGGTAACCTGTTGCGAAGTCCGTCCCTGGTTATCTCCGCCACCTTGTTACATACGGCCGTTTTCGTGTTGGATGCCGGTACACTGTGGGTCATGCTGCAAATGGTCGGTGTTCCGGTGTCATTCTGGGTGGCCTTTCCAAGTTTCGTATTAGCCTCCATAGCCGCTACGGTCAGTCCGATTCCGCTTGGTCTCGGCAGTTTCGAGGTAACCTGTGTCAGTATGCTGGGCCTGCTTGGCATACCGATCGAGGCTGCCCTCACATCCACTGTACTGCTGCGCGGTTTCACCTTATGGCTGCCAATGTTACCGGGAATGTGGTTTGCCAAGCGAGCATTGCGATGAATCCTCTTCGTTGATCATACCATGCAAACACAGCCGACAAGCCAGCACCCACAGCCCTAAAAGAACCTGCTTCACACCCTTGCCCTCATATACGAAGCACAGGATTTCAAAACACCTTTTACTTGCAGATAAATTATAATGGCCCAGGCAGGCAACCTAGCCCGAACCCAGCCGACGCCAATCTCGACCTGGGGCTGAAGGTTACCTTGAGAGGATAGTGAACGTTTTATTGCTCACTTATAACAGGCCAGACGAAATAATCAGTTGTTTGGGAAAACAGGAAATACGGGGACAGACCAGGTCAACATACCAATTCCATGGCAAATGCTTTTCAAAAAGAGTGATTGAGTCCTTAGAGGACCCTTGTCAAAGCCCAAAAGGGACTTCTAAGAAATGCCGAACCAATTGGTGCAGCACTTGTACGTGCTGCAAGCTGACAATCACAACGTAAAGAAGGTGGCCGATTGAGAGCAACATATTAGACAGAACCGTTATAACATCAATAGTCGAAACGGCCAATTCCATTCAAGCTATATCCACTTTTCAACTGGCAGAACAAAACAAAGTCCACGGTTGAGGCAAAAAGGGGAAAAAAGATCATTTCCACCTTAAACAAAATTGCACAAATCTGACATGTATTAAAGAGTTAATTCGGGCCTATTCCCTGTTGCTCTTCTTTTAAAAGAGATAAACATATCCATATGAAAATTCATTAATTTATGGTTAGATTATTTGATTTTTTTTTGTAATGGATCTCAGGGATACGGTTTGTTTTTCACCTTCCCTGTTTTGTTCTCACAATAAGCGGAAAAAGACGGTATCTCTTCCTGTCAATACAATTGACAAACTCCACTTATTCCGAATGGTTGGGAGTCCATTTGTGATCCATGAATCATAAATATGAAAAGGAGTTTACTGGTCAGGCTTACTGCCTGTGTGTTTTCGAATATTCGTGCCATTGAGATAATTTGAGTGCTGATGAGAATCTTCAGTTTCTCTTTTGTAAGTTGGTTTGGACCTCAGAGTCCTTTCCTTTATGTTTGGGCATTCAACACGATTGATACTATCTTACTTTCGTTGTGGGCAATAATCAGGAAGGACAGAGCATCTCCCCAGTCCTTAATGTCTTCTGGATCGAGCTAGGCATTGTTGAACTATTCAGGGCGACGGGTGTACTCCACCCATAAATTCAAGCAGCAGCTTGAGAAAAAGGGCCGGAGTCATATGACTCCTTGGCCGATAAATCCAATCGTAAAAATAGCCGCACCAAGCGGTTCACTTGGCGCCGACAACGTCTAGGGTCTGAGGGACGTTGTTTGTTGGCGGCCCAAGTGACACTGTCCATACTCACTGTTAACAGGTCAGAACAAAAGGGATCAGATTTATTTTAAGGTAAGGGGAGAAATACCTTATGCCACTATTCCTCGCAGCAGTCTTCCCAGAATGTCGGCCCCGGTAATGACCCGCTTCTGGTTTCCCCAGAGGAGAATGATGTCGGCATCTATTACGTCATCCCCTTCCCTCTGGGGAATAACCTGGAGACGCATAATAACATCTTCAAGCGATGTGTTTGGATCTGTAACCATGATGGGACGGTGACAGTGGTGGAGAGGGGTAAAAGGAGTATTCCCAAAAAATGCATCCCGCAGGAATGCATCTGCATTCAGAACCAGTCTGGCTTCTCCTTTTTCGTCTGTCAGGATTACCCATTTTTTTCCTGATGTTTGAATGAGTTTGAGGAATGCATCGTCTGCATTTCTTTTTATTTCCGGGAAAACAGGATGGGTACCGTCAAATGGGATCATGACAATACTCTCCGGGTCAATATTTTCGCCTTCCTCACACACAAAGAGATCATCCAGGGCGAGAAAGTTGAGAACGCCCTGTCCCTCCATGGTGCCTATGTCAGTCTCTTCTGATTTGATATGGAGGTGAAACATCTCTTCCAAGTCACGCTCTTTAAAAAAATGGATTGACTCTCCACCCAGCCAGGTATCAAGTACCATAGCTGATGGTTTGGCTACAGGATAGAGGAGTATCTGGTAGAACCTGAGGACAGGACTTAAGGCAGAGGCCATTTTACGGGCGTTTCTGGAAAAATAGGCTTGGGGCAAAATTTCACCGGCAATGGTGATAAAGAGTGTCGAGAAAAGAAAGGCCATGACTCCGGCCAGCACTGAGCTTGAAAGCAGAGTGAGCAGGACATTTATACCCACGTTTCCCCAGAGAATTGTGGCCAGAAGGAAATTTCCATCATTGCGCATGGCCAGTATTCTGGAGGCAGCCCTGCTGCCATTGGCACTCTCAACCTCAAGGCGCAATCTGCTGATACTGAAAAAAGCGAGATTGAGACCTGAAAAAATTGCAGACTGTGATACGCAGAACAGTATCCCCAGCCAGATAAAAATATCCTGCATGTGTGTTATACTCCTGAATGTTTTTTATTCTTGGCAGAGATTAGCGGTCTGTGTCGGATTTTATAGCATCGCGACTGGTCATGGAAAAGGAAAATTGTTTTCTGAGGAGGTGCTGTCCAAGTCCCTCAGTCCGAGAGCCCTGTTTTCGGCGCAGGAATTTTTGAAAAAAGATATTATTGGGGACCTGGGTGAACACGTCTTGAAGATATATTTTTTTTACATTCGCAGGTCAGCCAGTAAACTGGTAACTCATACCGGGATATAAGCGCGATTACTTAGTTGCTGTACTCTTCAGAAAGAATAGCCTCCATTAGCCGTGATGCCATCACAAGACTCCAGTGTTTTTCATTTAAGTTACCCCCCGCGCTGCACATCCAGTGACTGCAAGAAACAGCCATGCATAAGGCGGCAGATGAGGCAATGGCTGTAAGTTCTAAAAGCAGGTTATTTCACCCAGCAGTCTCTCCGGTTATTTTTTTTGTTTGTCTGAGACTTTGACAGTTACCCGGTGCGGAGCCAGCTGGATTGTTTCAAAAGGCATATCTATTCCAGCCGCTGTCAAGGTCTTAAATGCCTGCTCACGCAGGTGATGCCGCTTTTGTACATGTTGACGTTCATCATTCAGCCACACACGAAGTTCCAGGACAATATTGTAATCATTGAGCTGTGTCACTACCACGGTGGGTGAGGGGGTGGTCATGTAGTCGGGATCATTTTGTACCAGAGAAATCAAAATTAAGCGCACACGGTCAAGGTCTTCTGTGACCGCTACGGTAATGCCTATATCCACACGCAGGTGAGGAAAATTCGTGTAGGAACTGACAGTTTTGTTCATGATTTCGGTATTGGGAACTGCGAGCATCTTGCCATCGTTTGTTATGATGCGCACGGAACGTAAGGTTATTCGCTCTACTCGACCGTAGTTCCCGTCTATTTCTACCAGGTCATCTATAGTGAAGGGACGGTCCAGGAATATAAGAATGCCGGAGATGATATTGGAAAGTGTATCACGCGCTGCAAAGCCTATCGTGAGGCCAACCACGCCTAGAGAAGTCAAGACTGCTGCAGTCTGGATACCGGCTGCGCTGAGAGCGGCAAGTACGGCTACACTCAAGATACTGAATTTTATCAATGTCTCAACAAAGGCGGCAGTGGTCTTGTCAAGACGGCGTTTCAAGCCTGGTATTGCGACACGCTTCAGTATCCACCAGATCAGATAAAAAACCGTCAGTACAATTGCACCAATGATAATTTTCACAAGAAGTTCTGCCAGAATCGGTCCTATCCTTTCGGGATCAAAATATTCCTTCAGACGGGATACCAGACTTTCCATTAAACCAATCAATATGTTATCTCCGATTGTTGAAAAGTTGTTTACGCCATAAAAGCATGAAGACTCCTATTCTCTGCAACTGGTACTGTTGGACGGCCATGTCTCTCGAGGGAACGGAGAAATCAGAAATTTTAATACTGGTTTCGTCTTCGATGACAAGCTGAGATATCTCCCGCCCCACACTGTTTCATGACGTGATCAATGGTTTGTCCGGCAAATTGCGGCGATGGGAAAAATATCCATGCAGCAACCAGCCGATCACAATAGCGATGGCCAGAACGAAAAAAATCAGAAGGGCCCGAGACATAGCAAAGGACCAGAATAAAAAACTGATCTCCACCACTGATATATTCTGGATAACGAAAAGAACGACTGTTCCGGTCAGAACAAGGCTCAGGATGAGTTTGAAATACATCATTTCGGATCTCCTTTCCAAGATTGAGCAGACCAGTAATCCCTTTCTGTTACAAGGTACCGATAGAAAAAGTATTTTCTTTAGCGCTGTCTTTTAACGAGTATCTTTGTATTGTTTTTGTATTATTGCTGCCTATATCCATTTTTTACCTTTGAAGAACCTGACCATTACCAGGGCAACCATCAGCATCACCCCCCAGAAGATGAAGTAGCTGTAGCGATAATGCAGTTCAGGTACATGCTCAAAATTTGTGCCATAAATACCGGCAATAAAGGTAAGGGGAATAAAAATAGCCGAAAAAATGGTGAGAACTTTCATGATTTCATTCAGCCTGTTGCTCACCCCAGTATTATAGATATTCAAATGGTCGGAAAGCATTTCCCGGTAGGTGTCTATGACATCTACAGCCTGACTGACAAGGTCGAGGAGATCTTTGATAAACGGTGCGGTCTGTTCCTGGATAAGGTCTGAATCAAGCCTGCTCAGCTGCAAAACAAACTCTTTAGCAGGTCGGATAGACTTACGCAGGTAGTTCATTTCACGCTTATAGTTGTTAATCTTAGTGAGAACGTCCTGTGTCGGACTCTCAAGGATTTCATCTTCGATTTCTTCAATCTGTTCGCCAAGGCGCTCTATGATGAAAATATAATTATCGACAATCGTGTCCAGGAGCGCATAGGCCAGATAATCAATGCCTACCTTACGAATTCTTCCTTTCTGTTTTCGGATTCGATCACGTACGGGTTCAAAGACATCAGCGGGTCGTTCGTGAAAGGTGAGAAGAAAGCTTTTACCGAGGACCATGCTTAATTGTTCACTGTGGATTTTTCCTTCAACCTCGTCATAGCGCATCATCTTGAGCACAAAGAAGATATAGTTGTCAAACTCTTCCATCTTCGGGCGCTGTCCGGTATTGCTTATATCTTCAAGAATCAGGGCATGAAGTCCGAAAGCCTTGCCAATTGACTTGATAACTTCTGTATCGTGCAGACCATAGATATTAAGCCAGGTAACTGTCGCCGTATCTTTATAAGGTATACCGTCTTTGATATCCTGTAGATATTGTTCGTCCAGGTGCTTCTCATCATAATCAAGAATCCGGATAGTTGTCTCTTGCACCTTTTGATCGCCGATAAAAACCAGTTCGCCAGGGACCTGCCCCATAGAGGCTTCCTTGTTTTTCAGGAATCTTGCCATTCTTTTCTCCTATATGATAACGGGGGAAAGTTTCTGTGTTTCCGAACCGTGATTCGGGTAAAAAAGCTCAAGCGCACCTACTCAGTCTCCTTTGGCGACCAATTTTCATGCCACTTCTGATATACGTCGTGTTGAAAAAAGGGGCTCTTGTGATCGTATGCTTGAAATGTATAGTCAATATCGTAAGTCATGTCGCTATACACGTCAATATGCTTGTCTCCATTCATAAGAGGGCAGAAGAGGACAAAATTCAAGAATAAACAAATGCCCGAGGTCCGCAGGAGAAGACCAATTCCTGCTGCGCTGTAGGTGGTCCAAGCTATCGACCACAACTCAGAGAAGCAGCGCGATGGAGAGGGAAATAAAGGAAAGGATCGTTGAAACCACAATAGCCGAGGCGGCCAACTCCGTATCACTGTTCAACTGGGAAGACAAAACATAGATCGAGGTTGAAGCAGGAAGGCAGAAGAAGATCATGCCCACCTTAAATGAAATTCCGGTAACCTCAAATGACTTAAAAATCACAAATCCGCTTATGGGCAACACGACCAGTTTGAGGAGAGCGGCCAACAGCGACAAAGGCAGATGCCTCTGCAGTCCTTTGAAAGACAATGAACCGCCAACTGACAGTAAGGCCAGCGGCAGGGTAACCATCGACATAAGGTGGAGGGAATTGTCTACAAAAACAGGGAAATAACCAACAAGACGGCCATAAACCAGACCGGTCAAGCAGCCAATAATCAAGGGATTGGCCACCAGTGCCCGCAAGGCGGCACGCACTCTCTTGCTCAGGGCCACTTCCTCACCTGAAAACCAGATAAGCACTGAAACGGCAAAAACATTGATCAGCGGGATAACAATGGCAATCAACACACCAAAACTGGCAACACCCTCCTCCCCGAGACTGTTGAGAATAACAGCAACACCGATGTAGGTATTGAACCGGTAACAGCATTGAGAAAAGGAGCCCGCCTTAAAGCGGGAAATTGAGCCCAGGTTGATCACGATGGTGCTGATAACAAACATCATCAGCAGAGCCAGCAAAACGGCAAAACAAAATCTCCAGTCTATTGCCGAACTGTAAGACGCCCCACCGATCTTCCAGAAGAGGAGAACCGGGAAAAAGATATAGTAAACCAGCTTATCCGAGGTCTTCAGGTAGGCGTCACTGGTCAGGTCGAATCGTTTGAGCACACTGCCCAGAACAACCAGGACGAAGATAGGAAAAAGGGAGTTTAAAACGATCATAACAAGGTTTCCGATACAGCTGAACAGGTATCCAGCCCTTTAATAGAACAACCTGTGCCGAAAGACCTTGGGCATATGAGAGCTGATTGATGCCATCAAGAACATTGCCAGCACCGTCGCCGTCGCCGGCAAAAAACCATGATAGGCGGCACCAAGCAGGATAAGCTTGACAACGGTGCTCAACCCCGACAATTCCCGGTAAAATTGTCTGTGCCTCATCCCCTCGGTCACCATAAGCGCCACTCCGCTTATGGTGACAATGCCAAGATACAAGGCAGGGGGACAGTCCATCACGTCCAGGAGAAAAGAAGCCAGACAGACTGCCGCACCCACCTGGTGCACAGCCCTGATCACGATGGAGAAGATCATCACCCAGAAGGGGCGGTCCCCAATCCTCCCCTGCCTGTTGAGATCAAACTCTTCCGCTTTTTCTACCTCAGCCATTCTTCCTCCTGAATCTGCACATCCTGTTCCTTTACCTCTTTTTCTCTCATCTCTCTCGTCTGCTATGGTGAGGTTAGCAAAAGATGCCACTGCTCCTCATAACGAGACCTAGGAGCCTGTCGGACTTAGACATAAATCTGCTGCAAATTTGACAGACTCCTAGGCATCAAATTTCCCCATTATCTTTACCAGCATCTGCCATATTTATCTATTCAGGAAAAGGAAGAAGCGATCTCATCTCAAAAAATATTCCCAATCCTCTCCCTGCCCTCTACTGATTTAGAATCGAGTTTCGTCACAACACCCTGTTTTTTTATCACAATCAAATCACATCCCTTGACCGTAACCTTAAACACCATGTGTTGGAGAATATTCACAAGAGGAGAGGAAATAAGGAGTCTCCGGCAGAAGACTCTTGGATGAGGTGCCACTTCAGCGAGGCATGGATCGTAGAGCAGGCTGTGCCGGGTAAAGAGAGCAAACGATAATCTGAATCAGATTAAAGCATATCTTACTGATCTATTGAGGGCTTATCCAGATCAAGCACTTCTCTGACAACCTTTGCCAGGTGGTCCATCATCAAGGGTTTCGGGACATACCTGCTAATACCAAGTGCCAGAGCCTTTTCTTTGTAGATTATTTCGCTGTAGCCGCTACAGAGTATTATTGACAAATCGGGGCGGATTTCCTTGATTTTCCGGCTAAGCTGTAAGCCTGTCATGATGGGCATGGACATGTCGGTGATAACGAGGTCGTACTCGTCTGGATGGGTTGCAAAGTCTTGCATCGCCAGCACAGCGTTGGTGAACATTGTGATCTTATAGCCATATATTTTTAGAACTTCAGAGGCAAGATTGGCAATAATCGCCTCATCATCAACAAACATAATTCGTTCATTGCCACCACGGACAGGTTCTGCAACTCCTTGGTTCGAACAATCAACCGCTTCCCCTTCAACAATTGGAAAATACAAAAGAAAAGCAGTACCTTTGCCAGGTTCGCTGTAAACAGTTATATAGCCATTACAATCAGTGACAATTCCATGAACGACTGCCAGGCCAAGTCCTGTCCCCTTGCCGACCTCTTTAGTGGTGAAATAGGGTTCGAAGATTTTCTCCTTTGTCTCCTTGTCCATACCACAGCCGGTATCACTCACCTCGAGACAAATATATTTTCCCGGCCTCATTTTAATTTCAGTAATCATGTCATTGCCATTAATGATGATTTCCTTCAATGAAACTCCCAAAATGCCACCTGATTCCATCATGGCATGGTAGGCATTGGTGGCAAGGTTCATGACAACCTGATGAATTTGGGTCGGGTCGGCCAAGATGTTAGCCTGGGCATCGATATTCTGTTTAAGCTCAATTGTAGTGGGAATTGACGAGCGGAGAAGCTTTAGAGCTTCTTTGACAATAAGGGATATCTGCAGAGGTCTTTTGGCATACTCGGTCTGACGGCTGAAGGTAAGGATCTGGCTCACGAGATCTTTTGCCCTTTCAGTGGCAGAGTGAATCTGATTCAGGTCATAAACGAGCTTTCTGTCAGCACCTGCTTTCCGCATGGCCAATTGACTATAGCCGTAGATCGCTGTCAGAATGTTATTGAAATCATGGGCAATTCCACCTGCCAAGGCACCAATGGCTTCCATTTTCTGGGCTTGCCGCAATTTAGTTTCAAGCTCTTTTTTCTCGGTAATATCTTTAGCGATATGAACAATATGCGTAAATTCACCATGTTCATCAGGAACAGGAGAAGTGGTTATCAAAAAGCTTTTCCCGAGATACTGATGTTCAATCTCAGAGGAGCTTACCATGCAGTTATTTATAGTATCAATACCGGGACAAGCAATGCAGGCAGACAATCGGTTATTAAACACCTGATAACAGAATTTGCCAATCAAGGTGCCAGGTTCAGCATTGAGCAATCTATACGCTGCCTGGTTGGCCTTGAGAATCTGGAGCTGACCATTCATGATAGTGACGATATCACCAATGCCATCGAAGGTTCTTTCCCACTCCTTTTTACTTTTAGAGAGTTGCATTTCCGTCTGTTTGCGTTCATCAACCTCCATACCAAGCTTGACAACCGTTTTTTTCAGACTGGCCCGGGAAAGCTCAAGCTTGTCAATTATTTTACCAAAACTGAGATAAAGAACGACCAATGAGATTGCCAGCAACAAGCAGGAAAAAGCAACAGATTGAATAATAAATGTTTTTTTGGCTATGAGCGCCTGGGAGAGATCCTGCATCACCACAAACCCACCAATTGGTTTTCCCTGAAAGTCTGTAAAAACTGGGTAGGCATGCAACAGATACGCATTGCCGGCAATGGTTAAGCGCACATTCTCCGCTAAAATATCAAGGTCAGGAGGGAGTTGTTTGAAAAAAGGATCATTATGACTGTTTATGATGTATTTGCCAAAAGGAAGAGACTCATACTCCAGAGACTTGGCCATCTTTTGCCATCTATCCGCCACAAAATAGGTGGCTAAAGGATCAGAAATCTGTTTTTTGAGAGATTCCAGAACACTATGCACCTTGAATCCCAATTCGACAACGCCGACATACGAGCCTTGGTAAAAAACAGGCTGAATGATTCGGTAAAAGACACCAAGAACACCGATCTCATAACATGTCAAAGGAGTTCTTTTTTGATGAACATATTGCACCGCTGGTCTGATTTTCCGCAGATCGTCACCAAATTTATCCGGTTTATGCATACGCAGAAAAGAATGCCCGTCCGGAAGATGAAAATGCATGACATGGAGATGGTTATTTTCCCGTTTCAGTTCCTCGTAGAGAGGAAGGGTAAGACGATAAAGTGTCTCTCGATCGTGGTCAGAGAATGCCCTGGAAATCCCTTCATGAGTGCTGAGAAGGGTAACGAGTCGCTGTTCATAAGGCGCAAAGGAATAGAGGGTTATGTCTCTAACCGTTCTGTATATCGATTTTTCCTTTTCAAGAATGACCTGATCAATTGTCCTGTTATGAAGCAGGATGCCTTCATAGGAAAAAAGCGCGGCAAGCGATACAACCACAAGCATAACGACTATAATCGCTTTACTCTTCTCGCTTCCGGGTGAAAATTTATACCGACGCATATTGGAGGTGATAAGTGATTGTTTGTTAGATCGTCGTCCTAAGAGGCAAGTTCCTTGGCCGTTCCCCATAAGAACAACTCGGCAAGCCCTTTAAGGCAGCTTGCACGAACAATTCTCCCGGCTCGCCAGCAGAAACGACTCCCTCTGCCATGTGAACTTTTCTCACAACCCTGGCTAAGAGGAACACTGAAAAGTGAAAGATACCAGATTTCCAACCTTTTGAAAGCAGATTACCAAAAATCTAAGATTATATCCCCTCCAAAAAGATAACCACCACAAAACAAGCTGTATTTCTGACATGTTCCAGCCTTAACTCTAATTACAAAGTTGTATTTGCTGCCATATGGTATGCCACACTCCCCCCCAGGTCTGCGCCACTCGAAACGTTGCCAAGGAAGCACTCAGAAAAAATGGTCAAAATGACAGGAGAGAGCAGGGGCGTTCAGCAGACATACTGATATTAATGAAGAATGACAGAAGGAGGAGAACACAAGGGGATAACGATCTTTGCTCGTCTGGCTCCAGGAAAACCCTGTGGGCAAGCGAAAAGGTGAAGCGCCTCAAAAAAAAAGAATATTGGTATTCGTTCACAAATATGGTGCGATACTCCGTTAGGCAAAACAATTTTCCTGTCCCGCTCACCCGCGGCAGACCTTGCCACACCAGTCCGCTCTTTTCTCTTTAGCTTTGCTCAAGTACCTACACCAATATTCACTCTGCTCGTTGTACAGAACCCGGCGATACTCTCCCGCAACAACCGTTCACCAACCCAGACCATGAGCGGTTTCTCATACTCATCAATGTCCGCTTCTTCTCTCCTGGGTAGAGCAACTCATCGCTGACCATTTTAGGACCCCTGCTCAGGAACAGGATTCGACTCTATTTCGTCCCTGGAGTCTGTCGGATTTAGAGAATCGTAGCGAAAATTAGAGAAATCGAGACCAGATTTTCATGGATTTGAGGCGAATAGCAGGCCTATTTAACGAAAAGCCATCGAAATATAGGCCTATTTGACAAATTTGCAGCAGATTTATGTCTAAGTCCGACATGCTCCTAGTTATTCACGGTTGTTTCCTATCAAGCGCTGACAGTCCTCATAGCACTGCCGACACAGGTGGAAATCAGCCGCCTGCCCTTCTTCAGACCAACGAGGCGAATACCAAGAGGGGAGGATCACAGTTACGACAGTCTGTAAGGCGTTGCTCCCCGTAGAGGCAGTCTTTACATGCTGCCTCTGACATGCACAGAATTTTCCTCCAGATCCGCAGAGATTTTCCCGCTCTGACACATGGCCTGCAACTCTTTGCTGAAACGACGGGTCCGATGACTTTTCTCTGGAAACAGAGTTCATGGCTGTCCGGGGCCTACGGCCTCAACAATCGCATCTGCCCCTTTGTAGCCCGGCAGCACGCGGCCATCCGGCATAATGAGAGTGGGAGTGGAGTTGATATGCAGCTCTTTGGCGAGGGCGATATTTTTATCCACCTGATCGCTGTCACAATCGGGGCCAGGCAACTCCTTACCGCTCAGACTGTCACTCAGGAAGGCAAGGGCATAGTCGTTTGACTTCTTCATTTTGGCACAAACTATGGTCCTGGCCTTATCATAGGCTGCAGGATGCATCTCCAAGGGAAACATTTTGATAAAAAAGGCAATATCAGCACGCTGCGCCACAACCTTTTCCATTTCCGGATGAATTTTAAGGCAATAACTACACTGCGGATCATCAAAGACAATGACTTTCCGTGGAGCTGCCGGATTGCCGATAATAACTGTATCATCCAGAGAAATTTTGGAAACATCCACTCTGTTCATGTCAATATAACTCTGTTGGGTCAGATTTTCACCGCTGGCCAGTTTGACAATATTCCCACCTATCAGATATTGCTTGGAAAAATCAATATAGAGCGGTACTTTCTTGCCCTGATAGATCGCCTCAACCTCCCACAGACCCGGCACCTCGCTGAGTTTGACATCAACAACCTCGGTCACCTTGTCCTGCAGAAGAATTGCCGCCTCTTTTGTATCCAAGGTGTGGCAGTCCCGGCATTCACCTGCCCCACAGCCATCAGCCTGAAAGGCCAGGACCGGTGATAAAACAAGAAAGATATAAACGAAAATAAACGAAGTGATTTTGACCATAATGCCACCATGGGCTGAGTAAAAATCACAGCCCTCCTCCTTATACCATTTCACTTAAACGAACACTCAATGCCAGGGGCAAACAGCCCCCAGCCCAAATCCAACCATTCGTGCTAACCGCATGACCCTGAGCCGCAGGAACAACTGCAGCTCCCGCCGGACAGAGGATTTTCACTGGTCACTGCAAAACCACCGCCAGCGCAACCACATCCCCCACTCTTGTCCTCAATAAAATCCACCTTGATAGCCCCGCAGATGTCGGAAAGCTCCTTGTCGACCAAAAAGCTGACCCCGTCATGATCAAAAACATTGTCGTTCTCCTTGGCATCATCAATTGCAAGCCCCAGGCTGGACCCGGAGCAACCGCCAGACATCATGGTAATCCGAACAGCCGATTCTATTTTTTGCTGACTCAGATAATCTTGCACGTTGCCTAACGCAGATTCTGTTACTTCAAGCATGATTGTATCCTCCTGTTAATTTTTCTTCTCTTATGTATTCTTAAACTCCCCCATGGGGTATTCAAGACCTTTTCGCAGTTAGCGACCACGACACCACCAAGGACAAAATCCAAAGGCGGCCTGAGCCAATCACAACATCACTCAAGGTGACTCTCTACAAATCGATCCAGACGGCTTTTCGTCCGTCTGATACCGTGCATCAAAAGATACAGTGGCCCGGTTCAGGCCGGAAGGATCAGGAGGGGAGGAAAAACCACCGCTGACATCTGTTTCCAACCCGGACCGGGTTGGCAGTTATAGAGACATTCTCAATAACTAGTTTTGTAACAGCTGTTCAACATGCAATACTCCATGAAAAGAGATGAAAAAAGTGCGGCAACATTGACACAATAGCGGCTATACTGCAAATAGATAATACCTATCCAAACAACCCGCCTCTCGGCTGTCGTGAGCTGTTTCTTTGCCGACCGAAAACATTCCGGTAGATAGATATTTCAACTTGGATCTACCAGCCGAACATCATTGCGGAGGGAAGAGAAGGAGATGGAAGCAAGAGTAGTGGCGGTGCAGGAATCGAGGTGAGTCTGTGGCTACTTATGGTCACTCTGAAACGTTTTCAAACCAGGCGGAAGACCAGTGTACGAATTCAGGAAGGAGTTTGAATCCCTCCGCTGTGCCAGCACAGAGCGGCTGACCAAGGAATATTCCTGCTAAACTACTGATCGAATCAAAATTTACAGAAGATAGATTGGGTTAGTATTAATTCAGGCAATAGCCACCAATCTGCTGACAACCGCTCTGCAACTGTTTCGCAATGCTTTATATTCCTTCAGTGAGATCTTCGAAGCTATTTGTGCTCTTTCGAAAAGACTTCAATGGACGAAGATGGTGTGTTATTGAATAGTTACTATTCCGGTCCATATGTTTTTTTCCTTGGCAGAATAGAGAATTCATGGAATGCTGCATTGTCCATTTTTTCTGATTTTGCCGGTAAGTCCTTGAGTTGCCTGTTTAGCACCTTAAGAATTCTTTTCACCATTTTTTGAATAAGAATTTCGTGAAGGTACTTTCACCCCTTGGGGTATTGTAATGAGTGCCGACTTACCCTTCATCACTGGTGTTGGACTTGTATTCTTGTTATAAGAATTAAACGAACCTCTTTTTGAAAATTTCTCATGAAAAGAGCAACTAATCAGCTTCCTTCCAATCTCCCCGGCCCGTTCTCTTGAAAATGCTATCATGTCCCAACAATCCGCAATGAGTGCAGGAGCAAACGCCAATGAGTGGTAACAATTTGTATTTACCCACCGAGCACTTTTCCCGGAAACTTGAGAAAGTAAAGCAGGCTGACCCCCCAGGTTACAAGCGCATTCAACAGGTTGTTGAACGCTTGCTCGCTGAACCAAACGACGCTGATGGTAAAATGCAAGGGATGTACCGGGGCCGGTTCAAAAAATATGTTGGCAGACGGGATTACCGGGTCATTTATTATTGGTGCAAATTATGTCGTAAAGAGAATCGCCGCCTCGAAAAAGAATGTGACAATTGTCAAACCATACCAGATAATAGTGTGATATTTTTTGATCTCTACCACAAAAATGAAATGAAAAAATTCAAGAAAAACTCCTGAAAGAAATACTGCAAATAATTATTTTTAAGGAGGTGTTCTGTGAGGGTGAAGCAACGGAAACACCCGTCACTCCAAAAGGCTAGAGCTGGTGATAAGAGCAGAAAGATGAAACGATATAAAAATGAGTTCATGGGTGCAAGAAAACCACGACTCAGGAAACAGCTCTGTCCGGCCCCTCTTATACCGCGTTATACAAGGTGGACACATTAGGGCTTGAAGAAAATAGCCCCGACCTGAACCCGGCTATACTTATTCGCCGGATGATCTGAAGCCACAAGAACAACTGCCATTCCTTGACGAGATGTAATTTTCACTGGTCACAGCAAAAGTGCCACCACCACCGTAACCATCTCGATCATCATATTCCTCAATAAAATTGACCGTAATGGCGCCACAGATGACAATAAGCTTCTTGTCAACCACAAAGCTGACCCCGTCATGATCAAAAATATTGTCATTCTCTCTGACCTTATCCATGGCCAGCTCCAGAGCAGGTCCGGCGCAGCCGCCGGACTTCATAGCAATACGGACAGTTGAATCTTTTTTTTGCTCAGCCAGGAAATCCTTGAGATTAACAAGTGCAGATTCTGTGACTTCAAGCATGGTTATCTCCTTCTGTTCACATGATTTTCCTTGTTACATGAGACGGACACCAGACCTGGCAACAACAAAAGGCAAAACGAAGATCGACAAAGCAGACACTTTTCTGCTCATTTGATAGCATGATGCATACCAAGGACACGCTGCCGCGATTCAGGCCAAGAGATCAGGAGGGAGCCAGAACCGTCGCCCTATCTTTTACCAACCCGAGTCGGTTTAGGGACATTCTCAGTACCTATTCTATTTCAATCAACATCAAATTGTCCTCAACACTCTATAAAAAATCGCATTGCAAAGATTGACACAGAACCACTCCTCACACAAATAGATAATACCTATACTCGTAACCCATTATTTCGATTAGATTTCTTCAGAGTACCTCAAGAACGAGAACAGTCACCAATAACTGCAGGAAGACAACCTCTAGAAAAAACCACAAATGCAGACTGTTAAACCCCACACCTCATAAATGCATGAGCATTGACCATTGCAGCGCCGAGAGCAAATTTAACAAAAAAACAGAGAGGTAGCCTTAGATGATATTTATTCAAATAAGGACAGGAGAGACTTCAACCGTCAGCAGTTTTCAAACGAGGCTATTCGGTCAACACCATTAGACGGTACTATAGGTTAGAGGAGGGATTGGCGCAGTTCCTGAGGTGTATTGATATTGCTCCAGGCCCGGCAGAGCGTGGGGGGGACCACAGGGGTTGAGATATTAGATCTTCTGGCCACCTGGGAGATGCGCAGGCAGCCGGAAAGGAAGAGTGTTTCCAGGTAATATTTACTCTGCGGCTCATAGACGGCGAGCAGAGGTTCGACAAAGCCGTCTTCCCGGAGCCGTGGCACTGTCCCCCAGCTACCGGGTCGCCTCTGGCCTAACAGCCATTCCAGGGCCTGGAAGTTGATATTCGGCATGTCGCAGGCCACCAGCAGCCAGGAAACTGCCGGTTGCCAGCGCATGGCGGCAAGGATACCGGTAAGAGGACCGGCTACATCCGGCAAATCCGGAAGACGGACCAGATGATTGAGATGAGCGGGAACTTCGCCTGGCCCCGAAAGGACCACCTGCTCAGCAAAAGGGGCCAGGAGCTCGACGGTATTATCGATCCATGTCCGTCCGTTTTCACCTGTAATCAGGTGCTTGGGCCGTCCCATCCTAGAACTGCGTCCCCCAATAAGCAAGCAGGCACAGAGCGGAATCCCGACCTGCTTTTCCCAAAGCCAGGCCCTGATCCACTCCAGTCCTCTTCTTTCCCTGTTCTGATCACGGGCCAGGACCTGAAGGAGCCCCTCAATACCTGATGGCGTATCTGTTGCCTCCTCACTGAGGAGCCAGAGTTTTGCAACCGGGGTCTTTCCATGTCCCTCAACCAGAATCAGATCATACTGTCCGACAAGTTGGGCCAGCTGGATCGCAAAAGAGCGGTCCTCATCGCTGTGCAGTCTGGCAAAAACCTCACCGCCGAAGAGAAAGACATCGCCCCCGGCCTGATAAAAACGATCACTGTCCTTCCCAGGCCTGTCCAGCACCAGATCACGGCAATCATGTTTGACCACAGCCACACGCAGGCCGTCTGCGATGAGCGCCGGCAACAAGGCCTCGATCAGGGTAGTTTTTCCGGCACCGGAGAGCCCACAGATCCCAAGAATCGGCAGCTTTTTCAGGTCAACCGCAAGGGCCTGGGGAGTATGATGTCTCTTCATGCCTGCAGGGTAACTCCAGTGGCCAGGGCAGGAAGAATCCCTGCCTCACGGCCAAGACGGAGAAAGGCTTCAATGGCTGCCAGCCCTTCCCTGCCCAGTTCCTTGGAATAGTCATTCACATAGAGACCGATATGACTCTGCATCACCTGCTGATCCATTTCCTGGGCATGTTCACAGATATAGGGCAGACACTCTTCGGGGTGTTTGTCTGCCCAGAGGATGGAATTATAGATGGCCTGATCGATTGAGGTAATCCGCTCCTTCCCCAGCGAACGCCTGGCAGCGATACAACCAAGGGGGATAGGATGACCGGAGGTCTCCTCCCACCACTGTCCGAGATCCTGAAGACAAACCAAACCATACTCGGCAAAGGTAAAACGGCTTTCATGGATGATGACCCCGACATCGACGCTCCCCTCTGTCACCGCAGTCATCACTTCGTCAAAACGCATCGCAAGCAGCTGATGAGAAGCAGGTGAATACATGCGGAAAAGGAGGGCTGCCGTGGTCAGACGACCGGGAATGGCGACCCGGGCCTCAGCGAGCAAGGCCGGATCAAAACCGGGACGAGCGACAAGGAGGGGGCCACAGCCCCGACCGAGGGCGCTGCCGGCAGAAAGGACACAATACTCATCCAGGACATGACCCAGAGCATGAAAAGAGAGTTTTGTAATATCGAGCTTTTTCTCCATTGCCCATCTATTCAGGGTCTCCACATCTTCCAGCAGAGGAGGTGCCAGTTTCACATCCGGCAGCAAAACCTTACCGTGGGTCAGACCGTAAAAGATATAGGTGTCGTTGGGACAGGGCGAATAGCCTATGGAAAGTGGAATTGTCATGGTTATTTCAAATTTCTGAGGAGTAATGCAGCGGCCCTGCCGGCAGACTCGCAGGCCTCGGTCAGTCGCCAGCGTTCAAGGTCTCTATCTTCGACAAAATTGGAGATAGCCCGCAGTTCGAGAAGGGGAAGATGATACGATTCACAGACCCTGGCCATAGCCGCACCTTCCATATTTTCACATATTCCGTTGTACTGTTGAGCGAGCATGGCCCCGCGCCTGGCAGTGCCGCTCACTCCGCAGACCGTGACAAAATTGCCCTGTCTGTAACTGAGCCCCTCCTCCTCCAGGATTTTTCCTGCCTGAGCAAGGAGAGCACCATCCAGGGGATAGCTTTGCCGGTACAGCATCTGTTCATTTAAGGGTTCAATCCGGTCCCGGTGACAGATGCCAAAATCACCAAAGACTTCTTCCTCAGCAAGGCAAATATCCAGAAGATCTGCGCCCCCTGCATCGGAACGGACATAGGCCCCGCCCACGCCAAAATGAAGCACCCCACTCACCTGCCCATCCTGTTGTTCCAGGTATCTGGTCAGGGAAAGGGTGGTTTCCACAATCCCGACCCCGGTGACCAGGCTCAGCCAGCCTCGATCTGCCTGACTGAGAAGATCACGCAGGGGCTGCATCTCAAATTCGGTTGCACAAGCGGCAAGGAACATGGTAGGTAAACGATTCCATTTTGAATAATTGGGGCAAGCAAACCCTTGCCTTCTCCGATAGTGATTTCAGTTTTACGTATACCGTATAATAGAAGAACCATGCAACAGGATTTCTCCCTCCAGGCCTACGACTACACGCTTCCCCCGGAAAACATCGCCCAGCACCCGGCAGATGCCAGGGAGAAATCCCGCCTCCTGATCCTGCATCGGGAAAGTGGAAAAAGGGAACATGGAACATTTCACCAGATCATTGAGCTGCTGAACCCGGGAGATCTGCTGGTAGTCAACAACACCAAGGTCTTTCCGGCACGGCTCTTGGGCCATAAGGAGAGCGGCGGCAAGGTGGAAGTCTTCCTCCTCTCCTACCCCCATGAAGCAGAGGATAGTGGAGAGGAAAAGAGGGCCTCGGCCACGGCCCTGATCAAGAGTTCCAAACGCCCGAAGGCCGGCATCCGTCTTCTTTTGGGAGCGGATCTTTCCGCCATCGTCCTCGAACTGCTGGACGACGGCAAAGTCAAGATCGAACTGCGCTATTCAGGCAACAAACCACTGGCCACCATCCTCGACGATCACGGCCAGGTGCCGCTCCCGCCCTATATCAGCAGAACAGAGGGCAGCACCGAAGAAGATCGTAAACGTTACCAGACCGTTTACGCCCACACCCCTGGAGCCGTGGCTGCTCCCACCGCAGGTCTCCATTTTTCCGAGGAACTTTTGCAGGCCATCCGCAAAAAAGGGATCGACACGGCCCATATCACCCTTCATGTGGGACACGGTACCTTTGCCCCGGTCCGCTGCGAAGAGATCAGAGAACACAGGATTCACGAGGAATATGTCTCAGTCTCCCAAGAAAATGGAGACAAGATCAACAGGGTGCGGGCAAAGGGGGGAAAGATCTGGGCCGTGGGAACCACCACGGTGCGCACCCTTGAGTTTATGGCCGATGGAAATGGCCACGTACAGGGAGGAGACGGCTGGTGCAGGCTCTATATCGTGCCCGGATATGAATTCAAGGTGGTCGACAATCTCATCACTAATTTCCATCTCCCCCAGTCCTCCCTGCTCTTTCTCGTGGCCGCCCTCTGCGGACGGCAAACCCTGCTGGAATGTTACCAGGAGGCCATCGAACTGGGCTACCGTTTCTACTCTTACGGCGATGCCATGGCCATCTGTCCCTGATCGATGGCATCACCCCTGGAGGCTCACCCCGGCTCCCCGTTTTCCGAAAACTGCCTCCCCTCCCGCTCCAGATCCTCCCACAGATCCTCAACCCATTGATACCTTTTTTTCTTATCATAGGACAGGGCCTTCAGAATAATCTGTTCCAGGCCAAGAGAGAGGCTGGCTCGATACTTTCGCGGGGAGGTAATCTCTTCTTTATGCTGCAACCACTTCTGCGCTGATTTTCTCCCTTCGCTAAACGGGAGGTGACCCGTTGTGGCCAGGAAGAGGAGCACGCCCAGTCCATAAATATCGCTGCGTGGATCCCCACGTCTCGCCTGGATCAGTTCCGGCGCCATATAGAGCAGGTCTCCCTGGGGGCCAAGGCCGGCGGCAACAATGGGATCGGGCAGTTGATCACTGGCTGCCAGCCCCATATCGATGAGCCTCAGGCTTTCCTTTTCATCAAGCATCAGGATTTGGGGACGGAGATCGTGATGGACGATACCTGCAGCATGGAAGGTTGCCGTCAGATCACAGAGCTGCTCGAAAACAGGGAGCAACGACTGATCAGCCAGGCGTCCACTGCTCAGCAGTGAGTTGAGACTCCTGCCTTGAACCTCCTCCACAACCAGTACATCCCCTATCCGCTCCCTGACGCCAGGAAGACAGGGGTGTGAGAGGGTCTCAAACAGCTGCAGTTCTGTTTCAAGACAGGCTCGATACAAGGGATTTTGCAGCACCTCATCAAAGCCCAGCTTGAGGGCTACCTTGTCATTGGATATCACGGAATAACCACTGTACAGCCAGGACATGGCCCCGGCAACTATTGGCCGATCGACAACATAGTCTCCGACAAAGTTGGGCTGAAGGGCTGCCCCCTTACGGGCCGAACGGACATAGCTACGCAGAGAACCCAGGGAGGCATGGAGGACATCAAGCTCATCCCCAGGACCGGGAGCACCTGTTCCTCTCTTCTTTTCAATCACAAGCGAGAGCATTACCCCCAGACGCTCAATGACCAGATGCTGAAAGAGCAGGTTCAAAAGCCACAGCAAGACAACGCTGCCCCCGAGGGTAATCATAAAAATAACAAGACTGCCCCGCCATGCCTCACGCAGTGAAGCAGAGACAGGAATTGCCACCGAGTCAATACCTGCGAGATCACCCGTCTGATAGCGAAACCCTCCCTTTGATCCATATCTGTCTAGCAAGGACTGCGGCGCATCTTCCACTTTACTGTGACAAGGAAGACAGTCCGTGCCTAAATAATCGGGAACCATGGAAATGAAATAGGCCTCTCCATTTTTTTTCACCACGCCCTGCCAGAAGGATCTTCCGGAATCCGCCTCAAACCAATCAAACATCTCCTCTTCAAAGGAGTCAGCCAGATTACGCGGATTATGGGGATTCAATGAGGCCCGGCGATAAATATAATTGGGCATGAAACCGGAGAAATGTTCCATGATCGTGGTGCTGATATAGGTGGTAGACATGGCCTCGATGATAAAGGTATCGGAACCGTGCAGTTCGTTCATCTTCGGCCGTAATTCCTCTTTCACATACGCACGGATGGCCTCCACCTCCTGGAGAATAACCTCGGACTTGGCCAGAGCCTCTGCCATAAGAAGTCGACGAGTGTTCCAAAAAGAAAGTGCAGAGAGCAGCAGACCGCCTCCGAGGAGAATGAGGGTAGACCACAGGAAAAAGCGCTGTTTCAGATTGGTAGTTGATATCTGTCCATGTCTCTCGTTAGTCATAGCCTCTCCGTCAAATGCCTCTGTACAGTCGTTTACCAAGTTCTAACGGCAAACCGGCAGAGCGAATAGCTTTAGCCGATTTTTCTATATCATAGGCAACCCGGTAAAATTCAAGTTCCTGCTTACGACTATCAAAGATAAGGTAGCAGGAGCGAGGGTCTTTGTCCCTTGGTTGACCGACACTGCCGCAGTTGATGATACGACGTCTGGTATCATCAACCCGGTAACGCATGGAACCGGATACTGCCTGCAAATCAATTGCCAGCAGGTGCCTTCTGGTGATTATCAGGGGGCGATGACTGTGACCGATGAAGAGGCGACGGCAACGGGTGGCCGCAAAACTTCGCAAGGCGTATTTCCGATCCAGCACATACCGCCAGCCTCTCGGATTATAGGGATTGGCATGGACAAAGGTCATATCCGCCAGATCAAGACGGTCCGGCAGGGTGGCCAGATAGTCCTTGTTTTCATCACTCAGCTGATCCATGGTCCAGAGAATCGCCTCCTTGGCAGCAGATGACATTCCGTAGGGTGAGGTCTTCCACGAGACAGCCACATCATGATTGCCGGCAAGACAGCGACAATTTTTCAAGCTGCGCAGCACTTCGATACATTCATTGGGATACGGTCCATAGCCCACCATATCTCCCAGACAGATGCTCCTGTGGACGTTGCGGCCCGCTGCATCGCGCAATATACATTGCAACGCCTCCAGATTCCCGTGGATATCTGAGAAGACCAGCAAACGCATTCACTCTCCCATCGTTGTTTGAGGATGTGGTTCTTTATTCTGCCTTTGCTGTATTAAGATGCAGAGATCCTGATCCAGATTAAAGGCGCGCAACAGGGGACCAAAGCAGGCCAGGTTCGGTTGGCTGACAGGGCAGGTCTGATCAACCAGAAAGGGAACCAGGGGCGGTGGCCCTTCAAGGTGAGCACGCAGAAAGAGAGAAACCTGGCCCAACTCTTTTTTGAATCTGCAGGAAAGCGGCAGTGATTCCTGGATATAGAGCTCCTGCAGCCCTGGATGATCAGTTGGACCAAGCGCTGCCATTCGACGAGCAATCTGTTGAAATTGCAGGTGGATGGGTTTGAGCAGCGAAATTATTGCATCCCATCCTCCTGAGGCTTCCAGGCTGGTCAGGAAACAGCCAAACAGGGAATGATCCTCATTGAGATTAATAGCGCGCTCAGGATAGAGGAGCATCTGGTAGATAAAATCTGTATGATGATGGAGATATTCATACCAGAGATCCACCAGAAAAATATCACAGGCAAGCACCTGCCCGACCGTCAATTGCTCGGCCTGAAAAGCCGACAGAGCGGTGGCTGGTGAAAAAGGCTGCTCTTCTGCGACCAGTAATGGGCATGGGTTCTGTTTTTCCAGACGACGCCGCACCGAAGCACTCCGCAGCAAGCCATCTTTTTTACGGGAAGCTCCCAGCACCAAGATCTCCGCATCCAGATCCGCACAGAGTTTCCTCAAGACCTCAACAACCTCTCCTCGAATCAGGCAAATACTGGGATCAAGACTGCAGCGGCGAAAAAGCTGCACGGCATGCTCCAACCTGACCATCAACTGCTCCCCCTCAACGGCGATACCATAACGCCTGACATGAGAGTCGCTCTCTTCTTCAACAACATGAACAAGAGTCACCTCGGCAGAACGAATCAGGGCCAGTTTTTTGACCTCTGCCAACACATTGTCACTCTGTGAAGAATCAATCAAGGCAGCAATGATCTGGGGTTGAGCACCTGAGAGAGTTGTCCTCTTTTCTTGTTTCCCTCTCAGCTGTACGGATTTTTTTGGAAACAAGTGCCGCCACAAAGGAGGCGGTCTGACATTGCTGCCTGCACCTGTAAGCGGAAGCTGTTGCCAGCATTCGAGATCGTTATGGAAATCTTCTACACTTGCATAACGATCATCCGCATGACGAGCAATGGCTCGGAGGATGACAGACTGGATCTGGGGTGGTATCTCAGGATTATAATAGCGGGGCGGGGTAGGATCATGATGCAGGCGACGGCGGGCAATATGGATGTTACCGGAACGCGGCCAAGGTAACTGGCCGGTAAGCATCTCATACAGCAGCATGCCCATGCTATAGATATCGCAACGGGGGTCTGCCCGTTCGCCAAGCAGTTGTTCCGGTGCAATATACCAGGGAGTTCCCTGGGGGTTTTTCAGATCACGGGCCAGGAGATCCGGCAGATGAAGACAACTGGCCAGACCAAAATCAATGATCTTGATACTGGCATCCTTGAGACAGAGAATATTTTCAGGTTTCAGGTCCAGATGAACAATGGATTGCTTATGCAGATAACTCACTCCCCTGCACAGTTGATCCATCAGGGACAGGGCAGCATTCAGCTCAAGCCTGCGTCCCTTACCGACCCTGGAACGCAGGTCCTGCCCGAGCACATGCTCCATGATGATGTACTGTCGGCTGCGTTCTCGATGGATAAAGCGTATGACAGCAGGATGCTCAAGCAGTCGGCCAACTCTCTCTTCATTCTGATAGTGATATAAGATTATAGGATGATTAAGAATATCCCCACATGGTATTTTAAGCACAACCTGTTGCCTGGAAAGTAGATCCTGAGCCAGAAAAAGAGTGGCCATAGCCCCCTGGTAGAGCTCGGAGCGTAAAATAAAAATATCGATGGAATCGCCAACAGCAGGCTGTTGAAAGGCGCTACAAGACAAAGAAAACATAGCCAACCACCAGTAGGACAATGACCAGAAGCTCCACGGCAGTGATCTTAGCGATCATCAAGCATATTTTTCGCTGAGACGGATCCATCTGCAGCATCATGCGGTTCATCAAAAGCCGGAAAAACAGAGTGAGCGGCGTCCGTTTCACATAGAGGCGAATATACTCTTTGATGGCTCGTATCCAAAGCAGGAGTGGATCACTGGCATCAATCATTCCAGCAGCCGAGGAGACTCTCACATGCAACCTATTATTATAACGAACGAAAACAATAGTTACATAAGCAGGTTTGAATAATTGAACAGACAAAAGTTCATCTTCTGCTCCATTATAAACGAACTGACCTGAAGCTGAAAACTCCTCTTCTGTCACATAATCTTTGAGGTTCGCCGAAAAATCCGTCCCATCCTGGTGAAAGTCGAAGATAAACCAGTTAGGATGGAGCCGGAGGAGACGATCATGGGGGAAAAAGAGTTGCAGGTCAAGGTTGGTCGGCAATTGCAGGCCAAGATCAACCTCTTGTGGGATAGTCGGTGTAAATACCGTCATGGGATGATGAGGAGCGGGCAGGGAAGCAGGGGATGAAGAATTTCATTTTTCATTCTCGCCCGTAATCCTTTTTCCGCATGGCTAAAGATGCCTTTACTCTTTTGATAAGGACCGATGGCAATCACGTCGCAGTGAAGCTTGTTGGCAACCCTTGTAATTGTCTCTGCAATGGAACCGGTTCGCTGGAGAAAAACCGCCTCTGATGCTGCCGGATAGGTGTCTCTGATCCGCTGCCACTCCTCTCCTATTTCTTCACTCACCTGCTCTTCAACATGATCAAGAAAGGCAGTATGGGTCTTACTGGAGTTGAGCCAGTCATCACCGGTCATCAAACGCCAATCTTCATCAAGTACTGTAAGCACGCTGACCTGAAGAGCGGAGTCTGCAGCTGACTGCCTAAAAACAAAGGCCTCTGCTTTCTGGGCACCTGCCGTACCATGGGTGCAGAGTAAAATATGTTTAAACATAAGAAATACTCACAAAAGACGCACTTTGGCCGGAGCCAAAAACACCATGGCCGATGCATAAGGCGGCCATGGCAGAATGGCACATAGTCGCTGATCGCCTGCAATATGAAGGAGGTACCCTATAGCCTAAAAATAGTCCTGAGGCCGACCCTACAAGCATCCCTCTACCGGGCCTCCCATCTGTGTCCGCCAGGAGTACTGCCATCAGACGCACACAAATGGGACGTGCCTACCTCCCTCACACCTCATACCTCATACCTCATACCGTATACCTACTTTATCACACCATCCACTTGGTGAACAGTAATACAAAAAAGGTGGTGATCAGGCAAAAAACAAGTGCAGTAATATCTTCATTGCGTTCACTGGAAAAAACAGACAAAGCACGTTCCTCAAGTTCATCGGTATTCGCACCTTCGGCGAGTTCCGAAGTCCCTTTGCCGGCATCACCGGTTTCAATGATTACTTTTTTTTCTTTCTCATCACTCATAATGAACTCCCTGCTCGGATATTAAAAAGTTCTCATTTTGCAAAGCTAATTCAAGACAACATCTTTGACCAACCAGAGGACAACAAAGAAAGAAAGAGCTGCCTTGGTGATTCCTGCAATAACTCCCATGACGATTGGCCAGCCGCCTGCCTGGGTAATCGCCTTTTTGGTTATCTGCATGCCCAGTCCGATCAGGCCGAAGGCAAAAAACCAAATCATGAAGTCGGTCAGAGTAACGATGGTTTTTGATTTTTTATGCACCTGCTTGATTGCATGCTTGATTGCTCCCTTGACATCGCTGGACAGTGTCAATTCTTTCGCTTTAGCAGCTGCCAACACGCCTTCCAGCTCAGTCATACGAGCACGACCGACCTTATCAAACGCCTTTTTGTCATTTCGCTCAGCATAGTTACCGGCAATCTGGCGCTGCTCTATCAGATTTTTAACAGCAGCCAGTTGCTCAGGAGTCAAGGCAGAGAATTCTCCAGCTGCCATGGCCTTACTCAGAGTTACCCACTCTTCATTGGTGACTTGGGTACGGTCGTTATAAGATACATCGATATACTTGCCCTTGTAATGACTGGGCGGTGAAAACATACCAGCGGATGACATGCCGAAAAGCAGCAAAAAGCCGAGGATAAAAATCGGGAACTTATCAATGACCACAGACTTAAAACTGAGCTTATGCCCGGATTCCTTACCGAACCAGGTTGCCAGAACCAAGACAATGATCGGCAGGAAGAGGACACGGGTAATATTAAAAATTTCTGCAACTTTCAGGGTTTTGATATCTACGGCATTAAAGGCAAGCGCGGCTGCCGCCACTTGCGCGGAATTGAGGATACCGGTCCCGGCCCAGGCCCCGAACTGGACAGGATTCATACCCGCCATATGACCAATGGTAGGAAAGACAAACATACAGATGATACCAAAGGAAAGGATTGTCCCAATGGTGTAGGCCATTTCCGCACTCTTGGCCTTTACCACGGGTGCCACTGCAACAGTAGCTGAAACACCACAGACTCCCATGCCTGCAGAAAGGACTCCGGTCATCGACTTAGGTTGTTTAAAAAGATTTCCCAGCCAGAGCACCAGGAAAACAGTGCCGAGAACAAAAAAACCAACTAACCAGACGGAATAGACACCGAGCTTAGCCAGTTCAGCAAAAGAGTAACGAGCACCAAGCATGATAACTCCCATCTTCAGGACAAAACGGGCACACTTGACTCCGGCTTCAGCAAATTTTGGAATTCCCCAGGTGTTGGTCAACAGCACGCCGGCCAGAATTCCCAGAACAACATAGTTAAGATTAAGGACCTTATAGATGCCAAATCCCAATAACGGCTGCAGCGCTTCACTCATGATTTCGACCAGTGGTTCCAGATACCAGCGGATTGCCATGGCCATAACCAGGATCAAAACGATTCCGCCAAGCGGTTGCAGAAAAAACCTATCAATAATAGAATTGCCAGGCTCCTTGACCGAGTTGACCAGGGCACCAGCAATGGCAATACCTCCAACAATTAAGGTTAAGGTCATCTGTAGATCCATAGATTTATGGGTCTGTAGATATTTCATCATCGGCAACAGGATTCCTGTCTGAACAATGAGTCCATAAACAATTAAAAGCCCGCCCATGAGCAGGACAGGTACATGGTCTTTTACTCGTGACATAGAGAGCCCCCCAACTAGTTTATCTTACTGTTTTCACTTCACTCTTGGCCTGTCATCCCCCTCCATTTTCGTTGTTTGTGAAAGAGCTCCGCTGCCACCTTAATTTGTGATCATACGTGGCACAAAATAGCTACAGAGGAGACTCAAAAGGAAGTAGCAGGCCGCAAATCCTGCTACACTAAAAACAATGCAGGCACCAGCCTGCAGTGGGCTAATGACCCCACTATGGATAAATTGAATGAGCGGAGTAAAGACATCAGAAAAAGCCATCAGGGCAACGCTTCCAATCAGGCCAAGCAAGACTCCCATGGGGGCAATAAGCGTTCGCTTCATTACAGACTCCGGAATAAGGTTTATATGTGGTAGGTATTTTCCATAAACAAGCAAATACCGTTCCTGACTGAAACAAAAACCCCCTGTACCAGTAACCTGTTGACACGAAAACACTATCCAATTTTGACCCCCGAAAACCCATCGATATGGCCGCGACAAAGTGCCTCCGCGAGTTTGCACATGCATACATAAAGTGTATACTTGTGAATGCACTGCAACTGATTGGGAAACAATGTTATGGAGTTTCTTTTATGAAAGATATTATCCGGGACCTTGCCAACAAAGATCAACACAACCTCAAAATACGGTTTCAGGTTGGTTTAGGGGTCATCCTCTTCTGCTTCTGCCTCTTCACAGCGACCATTATCTATCATTTTCAAAAAAATCTATTGGAAGAAGAGGCCCTCAGACAGACCGAACTGGTCATGGCCGGTCTGGAGTCGACCCGAGAGTATATCCGAGAGGTACTACGGCCACGCATGTATGAAGAATTTGGCGATGACCACTTTGTTATCGAAGCGATGTCAACCTCTTATATCACTCGAATCATCATGGATCGCTTCAAAGAAAAAGTTCCCTCCTTCAAGTACCGACGCGTGGCCCTCGGTGCCAGGAATCCAGGTTTTG
This sequence comes from Pseudomonadota bacterium, assembly GCA_018817385.1. Classification (GTDB taxonomy): domain Bacteria; phylum Desulfobacterota; class Desulfobulbia; order Desulfobulbales; family Desulfocapsaceae; genus Desulfocapsa. The sequence continues at coordinate 43,774 of JAHIUA010000024.1, read as the reverse complement.
AGGCAAACGTGGAGGAACAAAAAATGATAGACTATTTTCGGAGAAATCCCCATTCAGACGAATGGCACGGCATGACACAGGTTGCCTCTGTCCCCTATTACACCCTGTATCGTCCAGTGACTTTCACGGACTCCTGCCTGCACTGCCATGGAAGTCCTGATGAAGCGCCAGCCACCATCAGTGAATCATATGGACAGACTCAAGGTTTCTATCGACAGGCAAATGAGATCGCAGGCCTTTTTTCCATCTCCATCCCCCTGGAAGTAAGCCTTGCTCAAATCAGGCAGACCTCTTTTCGAATGTTCGGCATAGTCCTGATCCTGGCCCTGCTCCTCTATGGCACGATCTGGCTCTTTTTTCATCAACTGATCATCACTAACCTACGCGACCTGGTGACCTTATTTCGTACCAGTATGGATGACAGCGGCGCAACACCATTACCGAAAGAATTCAAAGGGCACAGAGAAGAACTCGAAGAGCTGTTTCACAGTGCCAGAACCCTGATAAGGAAACTCCAAGATAACCGCTCACAACTTGTCGGCTATGCCGACAACCTGGAAGTCATGGTCGCTGAACGGACAGAAGCACTGAAACGCTCAGAAAACCAGCTCCAGGCCCAGGTGAAGAAAAGAAACAGAGAACTGACACTCCACACAACGCTGACTAGCCTTATCACCCGAACAGACACCCTGCAGACCATCCTCCACCAGGTGCTCAACGAAGTTCTCCAGGTTATTCCGGCAAACGGAGGAGGAATTTATCTCTATAATGACAAAATTGATGGTTTTGTTCTTCAATGTTCAAAGCAAGCCCCTATGCTCTCCGACGCTATTGAACCTGAGTTCACCTGCACAACCAAGCTTTGTGGCCCCCTTCCGAATGCACATAAAAGCAGTTGCAGTCACCTGAAGCTCTCCGTCTCAGAAAATGATACCAACCTCAATATCCGCATCCCCCTTTGCTGTCGCAACCAGCTGCAGGGCATAATGGTTCTGACCGAACTCCCCGTTGAAGGTGTAAACGAGGCCTTACAGGATCTCCTTCTCTCAATCGGTCAGCAAATCGGCATGACCATTGAGAGTCTGGAGAATATGCAAAATTTGCGGCAGAGTACCGAACTTCTCCAGTCCGTTTTTGATGGCATCAGTGACCCCCTTATTCTCCTGGCTCCGGACGGCACCTTGAAAATGGTCAATCAGGCCTTTCTGCTGCGCAATAATCTTCATATCGATGAGGCTCTGGGGCTAACAGTCGATATGCTTTCCCTGCCCCATCAATGTCTTTTCAGCAGCCGGGTACGAGAAGTTGACCTCTCGGCAAAAAAGCCACACACAGAAGAGATCCAACTGGATAACGGTTCAATTTTTGATGTCTACTTCTATCCAATTCTCAACAATGACGATTCTGTTCGTGCCATTATCGGTTTTGCTAAAGATGTCACCACGCTAAAAGAAACAGAGCGTCGGATCCAACAGACCGAAAGACTTGTTGCCGTCGGCCAGTTGGCTGCCGGAGTGGCCCATGAAATCAACAACCCCCTGGGCGTCATTCTCTGTTACACAGACATTATCAAAGAAAACAACAGAGACAATGAAGAGATCATTGCAGACATCACGACCATTGAACGCCATGCAGAAAACTGTCGCCGTATTGTCGCAGACCTGCTTGATTTTTCCCGGAGTAGAGACTCCCGAATAGACAAGCAGGAGGCATCGATCAATGATACCATCGAAGATGTCCTCACCATGGTTCGCCAACAGTTTCTGAAGAAACAAATCAACCTGGTCTGCGACTTGGACAAGACGCTCCCGACTTGTTTCATGGATAGCCGACGCATGCAACAGGTCTTTCTCAACCTGATCATGAATGCAGAACAGGCAATTGAACACAGCGGAAATATCTTCATCAGCACCAGAACAGAGAACAGCACTATTATCATAGAGATCAAGGATGACGGACCGGGAATCGGGAAAGAGATAATCAACAAAATTTTCGATCCCTTTTTCAGTACCAAAGAGCAGGGACAGGGAACAGGACTAGGACTCTCAGTCAGCTACGGCATTGTTCGTGAGCATGATGGAACAATCAAGGTTCAATCCACTCCAGGAAATGGAGTACGATTTACTGTTACCCTGCCTGTAAGCACAGGAGAACGTACCCGATGACTGACACCCATTTGCCTCTCCCCCAACTTCTTCTTGTTGACGACGAACCGGACCTCCTCACCGGCCTGAAAAGAAGCTTTTCAAAACGACTTCCACACCTGACAGTATTGACATCTGCCAGCGGTCGAGAAGCACTGGATATAGTGACAAAAGAGGATATTTCCCTGGTGTTAATGGATATTATGATGGGGGAAATGAATGGACTGGAGGTCCTAGACCGCATCCACAACATAAACCCGGAACTGACCGTTATCATAATGACCGGCTATGGAACAATAGAGCTGGCTGTGGATGCCATTCGCCGTGGGGCATGGGATTTTGTGACCAAACCCCTGGAACTCGATAGCCTGACCAGAACACTGACAAAAGGTCTGGAACGCAGCCACCTGCTCAATGAAAATAAAAAATTACGCAGTAGGATAGGTTCAGGAGAACCCGTCACTGACTTTGTCGGTCAGAGTCCAGCCATGCAGCGACTTTACAGGACCATCCAGACATCAGCAAACAGCGAGTATACTGTTTTAATCCGTGGAGCTTCCGGAACAGGCAAAGAACTCTGCGCCAAGGCTGTCCATGCCTTGAGCAAACGATCACGAAAACCCTTTACCATGGTCAACTGCCCGGCGATTCCGGAACACCTGTTGGAGTCAGAGCTGTTTGGCTACCGTAAAGGGGCCTTTACCGGAGCAGTCAGGGACCATGCCGGACTGTTCTTCCAGGCGAATGGCGGCACCATCTGTTTAGATGAAATCGGGGATATCCCAGTCAACGTACAGACAAAGTTGCTCAGGGTGCTGCAGGAGCAGGAGATAAAACAACTTGGGGCAGACACCTCAAGTAAAATTGATGTCCGCATTATTGCCTCAACCAATGCTGATCTGGAGAGTAAAATTAATGAAGGCAAATTCAGGGAAGATCTTTTTTATCGCTTAGAGGTCCTCACCCTGCGTATGCCCTCTCTTTTCGAGATCAGAGAAGATATTCCTCTGCTGGCCAACCACTTTCTTAAAAAGGCCCGCAAGGAATTAAACAGCAGCAAAAAAGGATTCTCTAAGAGGGCACTTGAGACACTTTGCAAGCACACTTGGCCAGGCAACATCAGAGAACTGCAGAATGTTATCCGCCGTGCCGTTCTGTTCTGCCCTGATCCTGTCATTGATAGCCAGCACCTCATGATAGAATCATCAGTACCGAATCCTGGTATCGGTTTAAGACAGGAGACAGATGCGGAGATTCTCCCCTATAAGGAAGCAAAAAACAATTGTCTTGATTCCTTTACTCGCCAGTATATCTCTACACTACTCAGAAAGAGCAATGGCAATGTCTCACTGGCAGCACGGTTGTCACACCTCAGCAGGGCCGCCCTGCAGAAAATAATGCACCGGCATACCATTGATGGGAATCAATTCAGAGAACAACCAATATCTCTCCAGAAATGAGATGTTGCCTTTAAAATCAAGGTATGTGAAAGATTTCACCACAGGTATCTACGAGAGACTCTGATGATAAAATCTCTCACATACCAAATGACCTGGACAAAAAGGTCCTTCCCGGATGAGCGATAGCTATACGATCAAGTTGTGGTAGCAGCTGGACAGGAAGAACAGCTGTCTGCAGATTTGCAGGGAGGAGGAGACGTACTGGCCGCATTACCTGCTGCCACTTTGCTCGAAGAATAGCCGTCTGCATACCAACCACCACCCTTGAGCTGAAAAGAACTCCTGGACATTATTTTTTTAACAGCGCCCTCACATTCAGGACACTTGGACAAGGGGTCATCAGCCATTCGTTGCTGCACCTCAAACACAGTTTCACATTCTAGACACTCATACTCGTAAACAGGCATTTTTCACTCCATCACATTTACAGATACGTCTTAATTAAATATAACTCTTCAGCAGCATTCCATATTCGTCCATTGAGTTCTTTTCGAACAGCACTCGCATGCTTCGAAGTCCTGACTGAACGGATATACACCACTGCTAACCAGTTACAGAGCCGTTTTTTTTTTGCCAACTACTGGTCATTACCTGACTCGTTACCTTAAAACCATCTACCGATTCCAGTCAACAGACAGAAACGCCCTGTCTGGGGTAACACACTGGCATCAGAAACACCCTTAATGTAATGCTCAAGATTCGGTCTGTCAACTCCCTCTTCACTCCTGACAAACCGGGTAAAGACAGATTTACTTCACAAGAAATCGGCAGTCATCACTTGACTTTTATTCCTGTCTGTATACTATCCTCTTTATACCCCTATTGATCATTTGAAAAAAATATAAATCCTCAGGAGAATATAATGACAAAATCACTGGTTGAAATGGCGGCAGAAATCGTTCAAGCCCAGGGAAATTCAACAAGCTTAACAATAGAAGAAATGCAGGCAGCATTACAGGAAACTTTTTCTACCCTGCAAAACCTGCAAAAAATGGAATCAGGTGAATCAAGCAGTGAAGAAGAAAACAAGAAGCCTTTCATTTCGCCTGACAAGTCAATTTTAAAGAACAAGATCATCTGCCTGGAATGTGGTGAAGAATTTAAAATGCTCTCACCAAAACATCTCCGTTCCCATGAACTTACAGGACGAGAATACAGAATCAAATATGGTTTTTCTCTACGCCAGCCTCTTTGCGCAAAAGCACTTTCAGAAAAAAGAAAAGAATCAGGAAAAGCACGCGGTATTCCCGATGCCCTGAAAAAATCTATTGAGGCCCGCAAAAAAGCCAATGCTGCCCCCAAGAAAACACCGAGAAAAAGAGCGGTGAAAAAATAACCATCTCTATTCCCAGTTATCTGTTCACTCGTCCAGATAACTGGGAAAGCTGCATCGACCCTTTACCATCCTTCAACAGCGGACGCGACCTCTTTTTTCTGACAAGAAGACATCAGGACCTTGCCCCTCTGTCCCTTTTAATAACCCCCCTCTCATGATTGGAATTTTTGATTCAGGTATCGGCGGCATGACAGTGGCCCGCGCCATAGAACAGCTCCTGCCTGAATACTCACTTGTCTACTACGGTGACATTGCCAGGACTCCCTATGGTCCCAAAAGCCCCAAGACCATTACCGACTATTCCATCCGCAACACGGAATTTCTCCTGGGAAAAGGAGCCGAGCTGATCATCATTGCCTGCAATACCGCCTCCTCAGTTGCCACCCTGGCCCTGCGAGAACGCTTTCAGGTTCCCATCATTGAAGTGGTTACCCCTGCAGCCAGCCGAGCCATTTCGAGCAGCAAGAACGGGAGGATCGGTGTCATCGGCACCAAGGCCACAGTGAAAAGCGGTATCTATCAGAGGACCATCACGGCAGAACGTCCTGGCTTCAAGGTTTACTCAGAACCCTGTCCCCTATTAGTCCCCCTGGTGGAAGAGAACTGGCTGAACAAACGGGAAACAAAAATGATTCTACGCCGCTACCTCCATCCGTTAAAAGACAAACAGATAGACACCCTGGTTCTTGGCTGTACCCATTACCCCCTGCTTAAAGAATTGATCCAACACCGTATTGGAAAGCAAGTCACCCTCATTGATTCCTCCATTGAAACAGCCCAATACGTCAAAGAATTCCTCTTGCACAACCCAACTCTTATTTCCAGACAGGGACAAGAGGAGGTGAAGCACAGCTATTATGTTTCCGACTGTACCGAAACGGCCATGAAGGTGGCTCAACGGATCTTTTCCCGCCCTATGGAGCTGACACTGGCATGAAAACAATTCAGACAACAACACACCGCAACTGCTTCTTTTTTTTCCTGTTCCTCCTTCTCAGCACTACTCCGTTTGTTGCACGAGCATTCGAGTCGCCACAGGACACGGCCAACAGGCTGCAAATGCGCTACGATGGAATCCATTCTCTCAGCTTTGATTTTATCCAGGATACCAGGGGACAGCTCAGTGGTCGGCCCAAGAAAGGACGCGGCCAGGCATTTTTCGTCAAGAGCAGCAAGCATGATACCAAGGCAAAGCAGGCGGGCAGGATGCGCTGGAACTACTCAGATCCTGACCTGCAGGTCCTGGTCAGCGACGGAGAAACCTTTTCCATGTATTTTGCAACCCTGAAGCAGATGATTGTCAGTTCCGCTGAATCTCTAAAACAGGATCTTACCTACTCTTTTTTCACAGGATCAGGGAACCTGCTTCAGGACTTCAACATCCTGGCATCAGAAGAGGATTTAAATGATGTCCAAGAGGCCCAAGAGCAGTCAGCAATTGTCAAACTGACCCCCAAATCAAGCCAGTCTCAAGTGGCCTCCATCCAGCTCTGGATCACAGACGACTCCCTGATTCGGCGCATAGAAATCCTTGATCATTTCGACACCCTGACCGTCCTCAACTTCAGCAATATCAAGGTCAACACCCTTTCTCCTGACGATACCGCCCTGATGCAACATCTTTTCTCCTTCACCCCGCCTGAAGGAACGGAAATAATTCATCAATAGCTAACCAAAAATCAGAAAGACAAAGAGGAAATCACTCCACCTCAATTCCGTTCTTTTCGTATTTTTTTATTTTTCGCCAGAGAGAAACTCTGTCGATACCTATGATCTTGGCAGCCTTAGTCCTGTTGCCGTCAACGCTTTTAAGGACTGAGAGGATATATTCACACTCGTTTTCTTCCAGGCTCTTGCTTGGATTGACTGGCTGGAGACCTTGGGGGTGATAATGCCGGCTATGACTGAGATCCGACGGAAGGTGCTGCGTTTGTATTTCTGTGCTGTCACAAAGGGCCAGGGAGCGTTCAATGATGTTTTCAAGCTCCCGTGCATTACCTGGGTAATCATAATCCTGTAACCGTTGGATTGCCTCGTGAGAAATACTTTTGCTTCGTCCATTCGGCAGAGAATATTTTGCCAGAAAGTAGTTCACCAGTAATGGGATATCGTCTTTTCTGTCCCGCAGTGGCGGGATATGCAGGTTGACGACATTGAGTCGGTAATAGAGATCCTGGCGAAATGTCCCTTTTTGCACTTCTTCTTTGAGATCCCTGTTCGTTGCGGCCAGCAAACGAACATCTATCGGTATCTCTTTGGTTCCTCCTACTCTGATAATTTTTTTCTCCTGCAAAACCCGTAACAGCTTGACCTGCATGGTGAGGGGCATTTCGCCTATTTCGTCCAAAAGGACGACACCGCCATTTGCCGATTCAAGGAGCCCATTACGCAATCCGCCGGCATCAGTGTAGGCATCCTTTTCATGGCCAAACAATTCGTTGGCCATCAAGTCTTCTGTCATGGCCCCGCAGTTGATAGGGAGGAAACGTTTGTCGGCCCTGGGACTCAGTTCATACATTGTCCTGGCCACCAATTCCTTACCCGTTCCAGTTTCACCGCTGATGAGGATATTACATTCCAACTGAGCGAAATGGGCGATGGAATCCTTGAGTTCGAGTATTGCCGGGTTCTGACCAATGAACTGGGTCGTCCCCTGCTGTGCTTTAATACGCTGTTTAAGCCTACGGATCTCCCGCAGCAACATTGTTTTTTCAGTTGCCCTCAGGACCAGGGTGTGAAGTTCCTTGAGCTTGATTGGTTTGGGGAGATAATAGAATGCCCCCTGGGCCATGGCATCTACAGCAGAGTTTACCGTTGCATAGCCGGTGACAATAATCACCTCAATCTCGGGATGGAGCTCTTTGGCAGCCTTCATCACCTGAACGCCACCAACATCACCCATTTTCAAATCCGTTATTACCAGATCAAAATGGGATTGACTCAGCAAGTCCATTGCCTCATTACCACTTAGCGCAGTTGTTACCTGAAACCCCTGCCGTTCTAGGAAGAGGCCAACATTCTGGACATTTATCACCTCGTCATCAACCAGCAGAATTGCAATATTACTGATGTCAGTCATTATGGTACCCCCCTGTTTCACTCTTATCCAAGAAATCCTCTTCTTCGGGCTTTGAATAAAGTGGCAGAGTGATGATAACCCGGGTTCCCTTCCCTTTTTCAGACTCTACTCGGATTGACCCATTTTGTTTTTTTATAATACCATAGACAACTGCCAGCCCCAGACCAGTGCCATTTTCAGCAGTTTTGGTGGTAAAAAAGGGATCAAAGATTTTCGGCAGGGACTCTTTGTCAATTCCCGTGCCCGTATCAGCGACAATAATGATAGCATTTTTTTTCTTTGCATCCATTTCTGCACCGATAACGACCGCACCGGGCGGTTCGGGAATAGCCTGAATTGCATTAATCGTCAAATTCAACAAGGCTTCGATCATTTTCTGGACATCGATGAAGAGGATTATATCCTCAGGAATATCGGTATCCATAATAATACCAGACGGGACTTCGCTGGCAACAAGCTGTTGGACCCTATCAACAACTTTCAGCAGCGGATAGGGTTGGAGAGAAAAGGTCTGGGCCCTGGAGAATTCCAGCAGGCCACGAACAATTTCTCCGGCACGATGTGTTTCCTGCTTAATGGTTTCCAGCATCCTAGCGACTAAGGGGTTCTGCTCGGCATCTATTTCGGCAAGGGCCAACTGGCAGGATGTTGAAATGTTGTTAAGGGGATTATTAATCTGGTGGGCTGTTCCCGAGGCCAGGGTGCCAATCGATGACAGTTTCTTTACCTGAAAGAGCTGTTCCTGTTGTTCTTCCAGATCAGTAACCATTTTATTAAACGCCCGAAGTACACTGCGAACCTCACCTCTTTGTTCGTCTACCAGCAACCGGGTAAAGGTTCCATTGGCAACGTCTCTCGCGGCGCTCTCGACCCTTTTCAGGGGCTTGATAATCGAGTTATAAAGAAGGGTGATGGTGAAGACTGAGAGGAGAACAAGAAAGAGGAATGTTTTTACAAGCTGATTTTTCAATACAGCTATAAATTTGGTCATTTTATCCTGTTCAAAGAGAACCAGGTCGTGGGAGATACTGACAATGTCCTGCCCCAGACGACGTACTTTTTCCCGTGATGGGCAGACAGCGACCTCATTTTCAGGAATACAATGTTGTTTATAATCCCGAAAAGCAACCTCATAAACCGCCAGTTTGAATAGAAAGTTCTCCAGGTGGGTCGGATGGGACATAATCTTCAACTCGCCAATTACCTGAGGAACAGTTTCCTGCGCATCATTAATATATTCAAGAACTTTATCAAAATCCTCATCAGCATGGCGAATGATAAAGTTTTTTTCATAACGTCGTATCTCAAGACTGATATTGCTGAGGCTGCCAGCATGCATCAACAAGATAACCTCATCGTTAAACATCTCAAAATCTCGTAAATAAATCACTCCAACAGCAATATAAAAAAACAGATGCAGACAAAAACAGCCGGTCATCTTCTGGCGTAGATTTAAGGAAAACATAAGGTCTCTCTCCCATCCTGATCGGCCCCAACAATGGATTCTGATAAGAACATATGAGTGTTGTCTTCTCTTCTCGTACAAAAATATCGATTCATCGGTCACCAAAGCAGGAAAGAAATAATTGAGCGTCTATTCTCCATAAGAAGCAAATTTGAGGCCAACTGAAAAATAAAACAGGATCGACTTTATCCTTCCGTCTCTGCAAGAGAGGGAAGAGCTTTGTTTCTCAAAACCCCTCTCTACCCCCTCAGGGCATACTGTTGCATATTAACAACGCTGTTACAATACGCAACGTTGTTAATATGCAACAGTATGCCCTGGGGAAATGATTATGGTCCTTTTATTTTATTCATTTCTCGATCAATCCCCCCCCCTAAAACAATCTCTCTTCTTCTTCCACCAAAGTGTTACACCCTGCAACAACCGGTGTTGTCTCTCAAACTTCTCGCATTTTTCTCGTCCAGCAAACAAGACCACCAAACCCATTTCTCAGCTTTCATCTGCTTTATGAAAAAACGGCATACAGGTTGCAATTTAGAATAAAATTCACTCGCAATCAAACAGCTTAGCAAAAACACAACCTACATTACGAGTCTAGAATTACACAATATTTGGATATTTTTTTTAAGGAGGAAAAAATGGAAGAGGAAAGAAGAAAAAAGAAAATGGGCGGGGATATCCACCCCACCCCCATACCGGGTTTTCAGAACGCTACCGGTCCACCACCCCTCTCATAAAAAACTGAACAGTGTTGCCCTTACATATAAGGTGACGCCCTATGGTCACCACAACTCAGAATAGAAAAGGATAATAAGGAAAAAATGACGTTACCAATAGTTTTAGTCATGGCCGTTCTCGGCCTGGCAGTTCTACTCTTTATTTTTGAATGGGTGCGTGTCGATGTCGTCGGCATCATTATGATGATCATTCTCCCCCTGCTGGGACTGGTTACTCCCAAAGAGGCCATCAGCGGGCTTTCAAGTAATGCTGTTGTCTCAATTATTGCTGTTATCATTATCGGTGCAGGCCTGGATAAGACCGGAGCCATGAATCACCTGGCCAGAATCATACTCAAGTTTGCCGGCAAGAGTGAAAACAGGATCATGGTTCTCATCTCCGGTACAGTGGCCTTTATCTCAAGTTTTATGCAAAATATCGGTGCTGCCGCCCTGTTCTTGCCTGTTACCAAGCGGATCTGTCGCCAGACCAATATCCCGGTTTCCCGAATTCTCATGCCCATGGGCTTCTGTGCTATTATCGGTGGCTGTATCACCCTGATCGGATCAAGCCCGCTTATTCTGCTCAATGATGTGATGAAAATTTCTGCCCCGGAAATCGAGCCATTTGGCCTGTTTTCTGTCACTCCAGTGGGGATGTCGCTGATTATTGCCGCCCTCATCTATTTCGTTCTCTTGGGCCGTTTTATTCTTCCTGCCGGACAGGGTGAGACAACGGGCAGCGGACCGATGTCGCAGGAACTTGCAAGAACATACCACGACATAGGAAATCTTTTTGAAATCCAAGTACCTGAGTCATTCAAGGGACCAAAAACTCTCGAAGAATTGGAGATCAGACCTATCTTCTTCACCACAATTCTCGCTATAGCCAGCAAGGGGGGAATACCTGTAACTTCCCCTGACTATTCCGATACCATTGAGGGAGGAGATACAATTGCTGTAGAAGGACCACCTGACCTGGTTGCCAAAATGGCCCAATCCTTTGGCTGGCAGATCAAAGAGGATCTGGAGGTGTTTGCCGAAAGTCTCTCGCCGAACAATGCCGGTATCATGGAGACCATTATCACACCCCGTTCTGAACTGGTAGGCCATACCCTGCGCTCCTTTTCCTTCAGGAAAAAAAATGGCGTAATGCCACTGGCGGTGTTCCGAGACAACAAGACTTTTGTCGGCGACATCTCAACAATGGTCCTGCAGGCTGGTGATGCCATGCTGCTCCAGGGTCCATGGGAACGATTTCATTATCTCAAAGAAAGGACTGATCTTGTTTTTACCGAAGAAGTGCAGGGAGAAATTCTCCGCACGGACAAGGTCAAATTTGCCGTGGGCAGTCTGATACTTGCTCTGGTGATGACCATTGGCTTTCACGTCCAGCTTTCCATTGCCCTGCTCACAGGAGCTCTGGCCATGATCCTGACCAAGGTCCTCTCCATTGATGAGGCCTATGACTCTGTTGACTGGATGACCGTTTTTCTTCTGGGTGGCCTTATTCCCCTGGGCATCGCCTTTGAAAAAACTGGGGCGGCCAAACTCATTGCGGAAACGATCATGGGCATGATGGGCGATGTTTCGCCGCTCATTCTCCTCACCGTAATCGGTATTCTGACCTCGTTTTTCACCCTGGTGGCCTCCAATGTCGGAGCGACGGTACTGATGGTTCCCCTGGCCATGAATATGGCTGCTAGCGCCGGAGCAGATCCCCGTATAGCTGCCTTGGTGGTAGCGGTTGCCTGCTCCAATACCTTTATCCTGCCCACCCATCAGGTTAATGCCCTGATTATGCGGCCAGGCGGATACAAGACAAAAGATTACTTCAAGGCCGGTGCAGGAATGACCATCCTCTATCTCGTGGTGATGATGGCCTCCATAGTGTTATTTTACGGTGTTACTGGCTGATCATGAAGAGCTGTTTGGCTGACAATCTTGGAACAGCTCTTTTTTTTGCCTTGCCCGTAATCTCTTTTGCTTCATTCTCTAATTTTACCTATAAGGATATCTGCAATGAAAATCTTTCTATTGCTCTGCATCGCCCTACTTGGCGGTGCAGGCCAGGCTGCCGCTGCTGCACATGGTGGGGGGGAAACAGCTGTGAGCCTGACCGCCACTTCGCTCGGATATGCGTCTCTGGCTATTTTTGTTCTCGCCTATCTCCTTGTTATCTTTGAGGAGAAAACCCACCTGCGCAAGAGCAAGCCGGTGATTCTGGCCGCAGGAATTATCTGGATACTCCTTGCCCTTACCTACCGTACGGCCGGTATTCCACCTGAAGAGGCACATAATGCTATTATTCATAACCTTACCGAGTATGCTGAGTTGTTACTCTTCCTTCTCGTAGCTATGACTTATATCAACTCCATGGAAGAGCGTAATGTCTTCCAGGCCCTGCGCTCTTCGCTGGTTTCCAGGGGATTTTCTCTGCGCATCATCTTCTGGCTAACCGGATTTCTTGCCTTTATCATTTCTCCGGTTGCCGACAACCTGACCACGGCACTGCTCATGGGTGCTGTCGTTATGGCAGTGGCTAAGGATAATAAAAAGTTTATCGCCCTGGCCTGTATCAATATTGTCATCGGTGCCAATGCAGGCGGGGCCTTCTCACCTTTTGGCGATATTACCACCCTCATGGTCTGGCAGAAAGGACAGGCTTCCTTTGGCCAGTTTTTCTACCTCTTTTTTCCCTCCTTACTCAACTGGGTTATTCCAGCAGCCATCATGAGCATCTTTGTCTCAAAAGAGGTACCTGAGGCCCTGGATGAAAAGGTGATGATGAAATTCGGCGCCATGCGAATCATGTTTCTTTTTTTCATGACCATTGTTACTGCAGTTTCCTTTCACAACTTTCTTGACCTGCCTCCGGCGGCAGGTATGATGCTGGGTCTTTCCTATCTGGGCTTTTTCTCCTATTACATCAAAATAAGAGAGAAACGCGCCCTTGAATATGATAAACCCTTGGGAATAGTCTGCAGTATTCAAGATGACCCCTTTGATATTTTCAAAAAAGTGGCCCGGGCCGAGTGGGATACACTCCTCTTTTTCTACGGAGTTATTCTCTGTGTCGGCGGCCTTTCCCAGTTTGGCTACCTTGCCCTGGTTTCTCACCAGATGTATGATGGCCTGGGTGCCACCTATGCCAATATCCTGGTTGGAGTCCTGTCAGCAATTGTTGACAATATTCCGGTCATGTTTGCTGTATTGACCATGGATCCTGCAATGCCTGTCGGCCAGTGGCTGCTGGTCACCCTGACTGCGGGCGTTGGCGGCAGTCTGCTTTCCATTGGCTCTGCTGCCGGTGTGGCACTCATGGGAACCGCGCGCGGAAACTATACCTTTGGGGCCCATTTAAAATGGACCCCCATTGTAGCTCTGGGATATGGAGCCAGTATCTACTGTCATTTATTTATTAACAGTCGTCTGTTTTAAAGGAATAGCAGAGAAGATACGAAAGAGAAATACCTGGGCAACTCCGTTATTTTTTTTGTACCTGTCGGGGAGTGATCTTTTTTTAAATCACTCCCCGACAGGTACAACTTTTACCCTCAACTGATAGACAACCATGCATTTTTTCTCCAAAAAGACACCAGAAACAAAGACACCCGGATCTGAGGAACCAGCCAACTCACGGCAGATTGATGATCTCAAAAGCAGGACGGCTGTGACTGACCTCCCACCCTATGTTGCGCACCAGATAGGCATCGAGTTGGACCGTCTTGACAAAACCGACCCCATTACAGCTGAATTCTCAATAGGTGTAAACTATATTGAATTACTGCTCTCGCTGCCCTGGTTTAAGGAAACCAGAGACAATCTTGATCTCAAGCGAGCCGAATCCATCATGGCCTCACACCATTACGGACTTGAAGCAGTAAAGACGCGAATACTGGAATACCTTGCCGCCAAGACCCTGAAGCATAAGCAAAAATCAAGAATACTGATCGTTGATGACGAGGAGATTGCCCGCAATAATCTTCAACTCTACTTCAAAAATTTTGGCCATAGAGTGCAGGTAGCGACTAACGGAGTTGACGCCCTGCAACAGATCGAACAGAGTGATCATTTTGATATAATGATCACCGATCTGAAAATGGATAAGATGGATGGCCTCACCCTTATCGAAAAGATCGCCAAAGTGTCTCCGGAGACCGATGTGATCATGGTTACCGGCTACGCAACAGTGGCCAATGCTGTGGATGCCATGCGCAAGGGGGCAACCCATTATTTGTCAAAACCGATTCACCTGGACGAGCTGAAAGAGACCGTGGATGAAATTCTGCACAGGCAGAAAAAGCTACAGATCAGTCAGGGCCCCGTCCTCTGCTTGTCCGGCCCACCGGGTACTGGAAAAACCTCCATAGGACAGTCTGTGGCCACCTCCCTTGGTCGGGAGTTTATTCGTCTATCCATGGCGGGTCTCCGTGATGAGGCTGAAATCCGAGGTCATCGAAGAACCTATGTCGGTGCCATGCCTGGCCGCATCATGAGCGAAATCAAACGGGTCGGAGTCACAAATCCCTGCTTTATGCTTGATGAAATTGACAAGATCGGCCAGGATTTCCATGGAGACCCCGCTTCACTCCTCCTTGAGGTTCTTGATCCCGAACAGAACGGCAAATTTATCGATCATTATCTTGATATCCCCTTTGATCTCTCCGGGGTCCTGTTCATCGCTACGGCAAATGACATCACAAAACTTCCCGCCCCCCTGCTGGATCGAATGGAGGTGATCGACTTTTGCAGTTATTCCTTCCAGGAAAAGCAGGTTATTGCCAGAAAATATCTCCTGCCCAAACAGTTAACAGCCAATGGCTTGACTGAAATCAATCCCCAGATCACCGATGATGCAATAGGCAAACTCATCGTCGAATACACTAGAGAATCCGGTGTACGCGGCCTCAATCGGACAATCGGGACCATCTGTCGCAAACTTGCCCTGCAAGTCCTGCAAAATGATGACCAAGAATCCTTGCCGATTATAGACAAAGATTCCATCACTCCCCTGCTTGGGCCACGAAAATATCGACAGGAAGCTGCCGAAGGCGCAAACAAGATAGGCGTAGTAACCAGCCTGGTCTGGACCCAATTTGGTGGTGAAATTATGTTTATCGAGGCCCTGACCATGCGGGGAAACACCAATCTCATCCTTACCGGTTCATTGGGTGAAGTACTGCGTGAATCAGCCCAGACCGCCTTGAGCTACATCAGAAGCAATGCGGAACAACTCGGTATCGCTCCTGACTTTTATGACCATTCCGATATCCATATCCATCTGCCTGCCGGTGCCGTTTCAAAAGACGGCCCCTCTGCTGGTGTCGCCATAGCCATTGCCCTGATTTCCCTGCTCACGGGCCGTCCGGTACATCGTAACGTCTCCATTACCGGAGAGATGACCCTTACCGGTCAAGTTCTCCCAGTCGGCGGAATTCGGGAAAAACTCCTGGCCGCTGTTCGAACCGGTTGCGTGAAGGTTATCCTGCCTGCAAAAAATCAGGAAGATGTGGCCTCGTTGAATGACGATGTTACCGGACATCTTGACTTGGTGTATGTCGACATGCTCAATGAGGCAATCCCACACCTGCTGGCATAAGCAGGTTTTAAATTGTAAAAATCAAACCGTTGTCCTCGTGTTTCCTTATAGCCAAGGCACACTCCTCTGTGCCTTGAGCCTTGTCTCTTTTCCTCTTTGCGCCCACCTCATCATACCTTTTGCAACTTTCAGGTAGTGGCCAATAATTGACGAAAAACCTTTCTGTGCCTGTTTAGCGGTGCCTTCTATTCGTTCAGTTATACTCGTGCTATTCGAGAAGACTTCAAGGAACGAAGATGAGGCGCTACTGAATAGTTACGTTTTTTTGTTGCATTCTGTTACACAGTTTCAGCATGCAACGATTCTCTCTGCCCCACATCTCTTAATCTCATATTAAGTATGTATTTTCAAACCATTACATACGATTACTCTCCTGTGCATTGTCAATTAAGGTGCTTTTTCCACTGCATTCAAATTGGTAGCTGTTGCAAGCTGCAATGACTCACTGCCTAACACTAAAACGCTCCCTGCACCATCGCACCCAAAAACACCCTAACATACTGTTTACTATAGATTATTTAATTTATTTTACCTTGGCACAGCATATGCTTTACAAGGATACAGAGACACAAACACTACATTCTAACAACCACCTTCAAGAAAGGGGAAAACAACATGGGATTCACAGACTGGTTCAAACGAGGAACAAAAAGGAACAAAGACGTAAACATAAAAAAAATCAAAAAACAATCTGTTGCCATAGGTGCAATGGCAGCAGGAAGTCCGTCTAAGGCCGCTGACGCCCTTGCCAAAATGATAGATCAGAATAATGCGCCAACAAAAGTGCTCATGATCCAGGACGGAGAATACCTGTCACAAGTTACTGATTACGCAATGAAAATGGCCCAGCGACTTGACTGTGAGATCATAGCCCTCGACATAACAAATAAACCACTGCAGTTTTCTGGTGACAGACGGACAAGAGAAAGTGACCGCTTCATTGAAATGGCCAGGGCAAATGCTCAAAAGTTTTCCAGCCTGGCCATGGCTCGCGGCATCAAAGTCGAACATATCATGGATATCGGAGACTCCGAAGAAATCATTACCCGTGTAAGCGCTGCAGATGCAGGTATTCGCTACGTATTAAGCAAACCTGATGAAGAAGCAGTGAGGAAAAACCAGGAACGTGCCCATGTTCCAGTCTTTGATCTTCGCTGTTCACGTCTCTAATTTTCTTATACAAAGGAGTTACTATCATGGAGCCATTAACAATGTTTGCAATGAGCGTAGGATTTATCGGAGCATTTCACCTGTTAGACACAACCGTTAACTTTTTTGGAAAAGGAAGAAATCACAGAGGCAATCAGCAAGAAAAAAGAGAGGATTGGTACTGTTTCTTTCAGCCATCCGATCTCCTGGGAGAACCCCAGGAAACAAGTAAAAACATAGGTCAACTGCAACCCACTATCGATGAAGCAAAACAACGTGCGCAGAGACGGCAACAACAGGCAACCCGTCCTCGCCTTCAACTTTGAGACAAGCGTCACTAGAAATCACAAGAACAGATGGAGGAGCGAGCAAAAACTCCCCCATCTGTTCTTCAATTCTTTCCAGGAGATCAACAGACACTTCGACAATCAAGCCACCTGGCCGCCCAGGCCTGACTCCTGCCTATTACTCCTCTCCCTGCCTTCTTCTTCGCATCATAATCTGCCTTTCTCCTTTGCCAAGCCAGGCTGGAAAACTTTTCGTCCGAACATGACTCCTCTTCACCGACAGCACAACTCAACTCCAAAACGCCAACAGTAGTAGGATGTAACACACTGACGATCAAGCTAATTGCTAATAACGTGATGAACTGTTATCATCTACGGCAATGAAAACGAATAACAAACATCCGTTTCGACTCGGTCTGGTGTCCATGCCGTGGTCGATCTTCAATCGTCCTTCCATCCAACTGGCAGCACTCAAGGCCTACCTTGATCAAAACAGCTCTGTTGCAACAACCCTCTACCACCCCTATCTCGCAGCAGCGGCGGCCGTTGGCACTGAGACTTATCACTATCTGGCCAAGAACAGCTGGGCTGGAGAGGCCCTCTACAGTCCCCTCCTCTTTCCCGAGCAATCGCCGCAGGCCGAACAACTCTTTTATGAGAGCTGCCGCGAAGGAGCTGTTCTCAAGCAGCTCAATTTTCAAGTCACCAGTAAGATTCTCAGTCAGAACCTGGATCAATGGATCTCTTCTGTAAAATTTGAGACTTTTGATCTTTTTGGTTTTTCCATCTGTTTCAACCAACTGCTCTCTTCCCTTACAGCGGCAGCACGCATCAAAAAACAGTTCCCAAATCTCCCCATAGTTATTGGTGGATCCGGCTGTGTAGACAAAATAGGAGTCTCATTTCTCCGGCATTTTCCCCAGATCGATTATGTCATCAATGGAGAAGGAGAAGAGGCCCTGAAAAATCTCTGCCAATTCCTGGCAAATCCCGATCCGGCAACAGCACTGCCAGCTCAGATTCTGAATAGAGAAACCACTGCAGAAATACCTGACACCTGTGGTGCCATAACAGATCTCAACACCCTGCCGGCACCAGACTACAGTCCCTACTTCCAAGAAATGCACCACTGTTTTCCCAGACAATCCTTTATCCCTGTCCTCCCTCTGGAATTTTCCAGGGGCTGCTGGTGGAACAAATGTACCTTCTGTAACCTGAACCTGCAGTGGAAGGGTTACCGCTGGAAAAAAGCTAAAACATTACGAGAAGAGGTCATCAAGCAATCCAGGCGTCATCAGTGCCTGGATTTCTGTTTTACCGACAATGCCCTGCCCCCTAAAGAAACCAACAATTTTTTCCAACTCCTCGCCAAGGAGCAAAAAGATTACGATTTTTTCGCCGAAGTCCGGGTCATTACTGATTCAGACACCCCTGCGCTCTATCGTCGTGGCGGACTCTCCACTGTGCAAGTGGGTATTGAATCACTTTCATCCAGCCTGCTCAAAAAGATGAACAAGGGGACCAGTGCCATTGAAAACATTGCTGCAATGCGCCAAAGCGCTGAAGCTGGAATGCGCCTGGATGGAAATCTCATTACTGAATTTCCGGGGAGCAGTGAGGAGGAGATGGAAGAAACACTGAAAAATCTCGATTTTGTTCTCCCCTTTGCACCACTCAGCAACGCCTCTTTTTTCCTTGGTCACGGCTCTCCAGTGGCCAAAAATCCCTCCGCCTACGGGATCAAGGCAATAACCCAGCACCCAAAAAACAGAAAACTTTTTCCCCCTGAACTGCTTCAGGATCTCGATATGCTGATCAAAGACTATCGAGGAGATCGGGTTCTTCAACGCAGGCGCTGGCAACCCGTACAAGAAAAGATTCGCCGCTGGCAACTCTTTCATGAGCAGCGGAATTCACGCCTTGCACCACTCTCCTATCGAGATGGCGGGACCTTCCTCCTCATCCGCCAGGAACAGATAAATGGTCCGATCCTGCGCCATCGCCTCCAGGAAATATCCAGGAAAATCTACCTCTTCTGTTGCGAGATACGCAGCCAGGAAGAAATCCTGAAAACCTTTACCACAGTAGGTAAAATCACCTTGCTCAAATTCCTCCAAGACCTCACAAACAAGAAATTGTTCTTTAAGGAAGGGGACCGCTACCTGGCCCTGGCGATCAGACAGGTATCGTGAAAATTCAAAGAGACTGCCACAGCCTTTCGTTTGGCTCCCCACAGACCAAGCGAGTGTTTGAAAGTGGCCTTGGCCAGAAGCCTGTCGGACTGAGACATAACGCTGCTGCAAATTTGACAAATCGGCCCTTATTTCCATGGATTTTCGTTTAACAGTCCTGCTATTCGCCTCAAATCCATGAAAATCTCGTCTCGATTTCTCTGATTTTCGCAACGATTCTCTCGATCCGATAGACTCCTGTAGGAGAATATATTTCATAGCATAAATTAGGGAGTTACCATGCACGAGAGACACTCAACAGATATATTCGACCTTGAAAAAGAGTCCAGTTTTCCACTCCCCCTCGCTGTTCGATGCCTGATGGGATGAGGATATCGCCGACATATATTTGCCTGACTCTATTTTTATGCTTGCAAAAAAAATTGGAATAGAGTATTGTTCCCAAATAAATATAAACCTACCTTGAGTAGAAGCATATTCTTTCACGTATTCCCGCCTAAGTTGTTCTCTTCGTACATCCTTCGCTATCGTAGAAGTTATTTGCTAATTGAAAAAAAAATACAGTATAAGACTTTTAATCGACAGCAGTCCCCAACACCATGATCAGCTCAGAATTCGAACAAATGCGTTTCCAGTCATTCACTTGTAAAAAATTTCTCAAACATAATTGATCCTCTTACACGAAAACACAGGTGGTCTTGCTGCCTCGAAATGCCTTGCTAAAAAATGCGTTAGATTTCGGAAATACAAGGCAACAGGTAAGAGTTGAATCGAAAAATAAGTCCTGACCACTCTATTCTTTTGAAAGTTTGTCAGGAATAATAAACAGACCCTAACTAACTAATTACACACGAGCAGCCGCAGTGCTGCATTACAGAGCCAGGCCATAAAAAACTACATTCATAGGCCAGTGCTTGCAATACACAAGGAGTTTTAATGAGTTTCACAGCATTTCAGTTTCACCCCCAGATCCAAACAGCAATTACGCATAGCGGCTATACATCACCGACCCCTATCCAACAGCAGTCCATCCCCCCGGTTCTTGCCGGGCGCGATCTTCTTGGCCTTGCCCAGACCGGCACAGGCAAAACCGCAGCCTTTGTTCTTCCAATCCTCCAGCGCCTTCATAGCGGTCCACAGGGAAATATCCGAGCTCTGATCATTGCCCCTACCAGGGAACTTGCCGAACAGACTCATACCTATATAGGAAAAATGGCCGAGCACACCCACTTGCGCAGTATCGTCATCTATGGTGGAGTGAGCAAACAGACTCAAATTAAAAACATCCGCAAGGGTGCAGATATTGTTGTAGCCTGCCCGGGTCGTCTACTTGACCTGACAAACGAGAAGGCTATCGATCTTTCCACAGTGGAGATGCTGATTTTAGATGAAGCCGACCACATGTTTGATCATGGTTTTTTGCCTGACATTCGTCGGATTTTGAGCAAGCTGCCCAGAAAACGCCAGACCCTGGTCTTTTCTGCAACCATGCCCAAGGAGATCCGTTCTCTGGCTGAGGATGTCCTCGTGAACCCAGCCACCGTGCAGATCGACCATACCAAGCCAACTGCAGCTATCTCCCACTCATTTTATCAGGTGGAACAAAAAAACAAGGCCACTCTGTTGAAAAAGATTCTCCAGGGAAAAGAGATCACAACGGCCATTGTTTTTACGAGAACGAAGCACAAGGCCAAAAACCTTGCCCTTCTCCTCCAAAAAACAGGATGCAAAGCAACTTCTCTTCAAGGCAATCTGTCACAACAGAAACGGCAGTTGGCCCTGGAAGGTTTCAAAAGCGGCACCTACAATGTTTTAGTGGCCACCGACATTGCAGCTCGAGGCATTGACGTTTCAGGCATTTCTCATGTCATTAACTTTGACATGCCTGCAACGGCAGAAACCTACACCCATCGTACCGGGCGTACCGGAAGGGCCAGCTGCACCGGCGCTGCCTTCACCTTTGCGACAGCAGACGACTACAAGATGACCAAAGCCCTTGAGCGTTCTCTTGGTAAAAAACTTGTGTATAAAAAAGAGTCCAGCCTGCAAGGTGTCCCCCAGGCTTTCAGGGGAAAGCAAAGAACAACTACCATCCTCCAGGATCGGTAAATAAAATGAGTTGGAGTGGAGGTCGAAAAAAATGCCCCTGCACTCCAGCCATAGCACAACAATAGTCTAAATTATGTTTTGGCAACAAAACAGTTACCGGCTCGTATTTTGGCGATCCGGCTTTATAACAAAAAGGTTCTAATGAGAACCCAGTACAAGGAGTAGTACACCATGGCAAATGGAACAGTTAAATGGTTTAATGATGCAAAAGGTTTTGGTTTTCTTGAAGTAGATGGCGGCAAAGATGTCTTTGTTCATCATTCAGCAATTCAAGGTGATGGTTTCAAATCACTCGATGAAGGTGCACGAGTGACCTTCGACATAGTCGATGGCCAGAAAGGACCCGCTGCAGAGAACGTTGTCAAGCAGTAAGCCTTCAGTTATTTGACAAAAAAAAGACCTCACTTTTAGTGAGGTCTTTTTTTTTGTGCCAATGTCTTTTGCGGGATGGCTCCATCCATTGGAACACTATTCTACGTTTTCAGTAGAAATTGGGCCCACAGTTATTAATAAAAATAAACAATCCTCTCAAATTATCATTGAACTGGAATTTTAACCTTCTCCCTTCTAATCTTCATTATTTACTTAATTACACAGAACAAACATTATCACTAAATCCTCTCGCCTTCACACAAAGAACTCGTTATTCATTTATTTACAATTAATAGTCTTTTTCAAAAAACATATCCGCCTGCTTCCACACTCATTCTAAAAAAAAATTCGCAACTATTCAGCAGCACTTTATCTTTGTCAAGTCAAGTTTTCTCCCCTTCCCTCAGTCCCAGCTTATACAGTCAACACAATACTCAACGTAACCCAGGTGCTTATCGTCAATATGAATATGCTCCACCCACTCTCCAGAATCTCGAGCCTGTGATTTGAACCAGTACCACCAGCGGTCGGTCGTATTTGCGAACTCCATCCTCTGGTTCCAAGCAGTAGATCCAGTCGTTTTTCCACCAAAACTTCTATTAACTGCTGTTGTGAGCACATGTTTACCGTTGGGAATGCTTCGCAGTCTAAGCAAAATCCACACGTTTTCCCCTTTTTGGAAAGAACGACCTGCCTTACCATAATTGTGGCCCTGTTCACCTTCGCAAACCGGATTCCCGGCACCCTCCTTATTGCCAATATTCATGCATGCTTTCACCAAGATCAGCTTATCGCTGAAACGTTCACAGGCGATCCAGGCAAAACCGTCACAAGTTGGACTAGTACAAGTTTTATCTCCGATCATCACTTTTGTCGGGGAGAAAGAACCGATGTCTGGTTGTATTTTCCATTTCACAGCTCTATCATAACCCTTCATTCTGCACCAAGCATTCGCAGCGGGTTCACCACACTCCTGCCCCCACTTCAAACACCAGTCCAGACGGCTTTCCTTGTACATCGGGCTGTAGAAACTCTCCACTTTAAATTCAGATCCCCTTACCAGTGAGCTACAGATCACCAGCAAGCAAGAGAGAAAAAACAGTAATTTCTTCATAACATCACCTCTGCTTGTCCTAAGGTAACTATTCAGCAGTACTTCACCTTCGTCCAGTTAGGTATTCCCGAATAGCACGAATATGCTTCGAAGTCCTAACTGAACGAATATACAGCACTGCTAAATAGTTATAGAGCGGTAGGTTGCCAAATATTGAGCACTACCGGAATAGTTACTCCCTGAGTTATTAACTGGATAAAAATATGGTTCACTCACAATACATATTAACAAAATGAGAACTTGGGTAATCCTCAACAACATCACACATCAATCCAAAACTTCCGGAACGAATACGGTGGGCCCTGTTGCGAGATGAGTATGCTCCCTTATGAACGGCGTAGACAGTTCGCTCCCCTCCACTATAGTAATAAATTGGAGCACCACTTTGTCCAGGCTGTGTGTCGTGTTTATGGGTCAACCAGGTGGCGTGTGCATTGTGGAGCTTTCTTGCTGGATCATGATAATACGCATACCCATTACACTGACCTCCATCTCCTGTTGCCGCAGCCGCACATGCACGTGATCCTCCCGGATATCCTCGAAGATTGAAGTTTTTACTTTCCAACCAGCTGTTTGATTTATAACCATAATATACCGGTTTTGGATCCCACTGCACCGGACCGGTAGTATCCCTTTCCAAATCAGACAAAACCAGCATTGCGTAATCATATTTTGCACCACTACCGCTCCAGTCACTGGGTTTAACAAAATGTGTGACCCACCGCGCTCCCTGTGGTTTTTTTTCACCAGAGTAAGAGGCACCGCGTGCGGCTGGAACCACATAAGTGGGACCATAATCGAAATCTCCATTTGAATCGGTAATGCAGTGCGCCGCTGTTAGAACCACACGGGGGGAAATCATTGAACCGGAACAAAACCCCCAATTACCGCTGGAAGTAGACTGAATTCGCACCATCACACCCGGTTTCGATGAGGTAGTCGACCGTAAACGATTATCGGTACCGATAATCTGCCGTTCAACTTGTTCCAACTCACCTTCCTCATTGTCAGTCACTCCCGCAGATAATATATCGGAAGCAGAGCTTTCTGACTGTAGCCTCTCGGTTGCGCCATCGGAACGAGATCTATTGAAAGGAAAAACATTGACAAGCCTGCCTGTTTGAGATTTCTGAGAAAACATTCGCCCGTCCGCCAACCCCATGATCGCAATATCCATAGAGGGAGCAATTTGTTCACTCAATTCTTCTTTGTCAAAAACTGAGACATCACCCTTAATCTCATAATCCTGATCAAAATTTGCTCGAGGTTTGCGCAGATCCGGCATAGACCTTTTACCAACAAATTCCCACTTTTGAGGGTCTACTTGAATCTCTGCAGCTGCTGCTATCAAAACCTGCTCTTGAGCAACTTCTTTGCCAGTAGCAAAAACATACTTGCCTCCGACCTCATCTTCCTGATCAGCTGTATCATCTACTAGACGCGCCACATCCATACCGGTAACCGAAACAATCCAGGCAGCGTAGTTGGATACCCGCGTGTAAACTCCTGGAAAGTTAGGCCGTGCGCATCCTATACCAAAGCTAACTACTCCGACCATTACGTCCTGGTCTAGGGAATTCTGTACAAACACTCCTCCACCGCTATCGCCCTGACAAGAGTCTTTTCCATGCAGTCCAGCACACATCATGTTGTCGGTAATGGAAATATTTGACAAACTATACAAGGCGTCGCATGAATCGTTGGAAAAAATAGGTACAGCGACCTGCTGAAGGGTATCTGATGCTTCTCCTCCCTCCTCAAGCAATCCCCAGCCTATAACTGTCGCCTGCTTCCCGACTGAAACTGCTGCCCCTGTCGCGCCAACCCGGGATACTGGTTGTTGACTCGACGCAGTGGCCAATTCGACAAGGGCAATATCATGGTCCATCGTATTGGGATCAAATGCTTTCAGGCCTGAGTCTCGTGTGTATAACACACGTGTAACATCAATCACCTCGCCGCCTTCTTGTTTTAGATTCGAGCGACCAAGGATTACTTTATCCCCTTTTTGTACGTCACAATGAGCAGCGGTCAGTACCCAGCGACTGTCTATCAATGTACCTCCGCAGTATTGGAATAATGAATCGTCGTCTTTCTTAAATGCGATGGCAGCGGCCCATGGCCAACGATCAGGTTCGGCCGCTGCACCTCCCACAACTTTCGGTATCATGGTTAATTTACGATCCCGAAGAGTTAAAACACGTTGTTTTTCTACATCCGACAATGAAATCACTTCTTGATCAGATGCCCCCTCTACAACAGCATGAAAAGCTGTAACCATGATCAGTAGTACACTTACAATTGAAATAAGAATAATTTTCCTCAATGAATACAGCATGGCGCCCCTCCCTTTATCTCTAGATATAATGGAGTTATTCCCAACATCCTGATATGGAAGTCTAACAGCCTCTTCCGAAGTCACTCTCCATAACAGACTGATTTATTTTAATTATCTACCAAATACGTTTTCAACCAACGCCGTTACGATTGGCTCACCAGTGTCAACAACACTTGCCGAGTAGATCCAACCACCATTTGCGTGACCTTTGACTGCTACAACAGCTTTTTCGTATTCAACCAGATTGAGCTCACCGTTTTCCGGAGGAACAGAATCCTGCACACCAGTAGTGGTCAACCTGACCAATGTTATATATTCAGGTTTAGGAAACAAAAGTTCAAACAAGCCGTTTTTGACGATCCCAATAAATAACCTGCCCATAACTTTCCTCTGTTTCATCTCAGCGAAAACTTTTTTTTACTGAAGATACAAATGGTTCACGATGACTCCGTAGTTCTGCGTTTAACCGAGCCAAACAGATAACCGGCAATGGCTCCGAGAATACCAATCAGCGCAGTTAGTTGTTCGGTTGTTACCGCAGAAACGGCAATAAACATAGTCCCTTCAATTACCAACACAAGCCCGACGGCATTCACCAGACTTTCTCCAGAACAGTTTGGTGCATTTTTCAAACAGAATAGAATTATGACCAAAAGGATGGGTGTGGAAACAACAATAGCGACCAAAAGCCGTAGTCTATGCTTTTCCTGAAGCATTCTATATTCCACATCCTTTCTTAATAACATCTCGTGTTCCAGATCTTCCTGGCTCGGAAGATTATTTTCTTCTAATCTGGCTGGACTACCCTGCTTAATTTCATCTTCCCAGTACGCACTATCGGCAGATAATTGTTCAGCACATATCGTTTCCACAAAGACACGACTGGAGCAGAATACGGCCAAGCTGAGAAGCATCATCACAAAGAGGTTCTTACCCATAACAGCCCCCCTTCAGCATGGCTATTCCTTACAACTTTGATCGTCCATCCAGTTCACGGTTCAATTCATTGAGGAAACGCCTGTAATAATGTCTATCAGCCGCTGTTTTCGCAGCATCGTACTGACTTCGTATTCGACTATGAAGCGCCTTAAGATCCGGGCACGAAAATCCTTCAATATCCCTTCTGAATTGCTCCAATTTCGAAGGAGGTTGTGGTTCACGATACCGAGGAGAAGACTGTTGATACTGCGGCGCTCTGTCCCGTGATGGAAAAGGAGAAGTTCCGCCCCAAAGGCAGCAGTGACGGAAGATAGGACAACTTTTCAACCGATCCAAAAGCAACCAGCGGTCTATCGTGATTTTAAATAACGACATTGATAAATTAGCAATAGACGTACCAATGCTGAATCTTCCGATACGAATATTTTAAAAAAACAACAGAAGTCACTCTATATGCGTTTTTTTATCCCATTCATTCTTTCAATTTGCCCTCATTTATATTTTGAAACAGGAGCAACTATGGACGATGAATTGGAGTTACCCCATTGGTCCGGTTGATATGCACCACCACTTTTGGTTCATATCAAGCAATTGATGAAAAAAATGGGCATGCAACTTCGGATTCAAGTCGCTTACAACTTCTGTTTCCGAGCCATCTCATTGACAACTAACAGGTAATAATAAAACTGGTGTAGATGTTGCTTCCTTTTCTACAGAGTACTCCTGATTCCACCAGACAGAGTACGCCACTTCTAATAGAAGCGATGTGACCCGAAAAATATAACGCCAACATAAAAGGAGGATGAGATGAGTTCAGGTGATACTGCTTTAATAGAAAAGGCTTCGTTCCCTAATATTTTCATTCCAGACCACTACTGGCAAGGCGTCCAGGATGACATAAAAATCGAAGAACAGGCACAACTTGAGACAATAGAAGTGGATGTATCCATCGAACATCCATACATCAATGATCTGGTCGTCAGCCTTTCAGCACCCTCTGGAAAAACAGTGTATCTCCACAACAGAACAGGCGGTTCCCAAGACAATCTGATTCAGACATACAACTCCGAAAGCGCCACTGTTCTGCAGAAATTTAGCGGAGAAAATACACATGGAACATGGACTATCAGCATCACCGACAAGGCGTACCGTGATACTGGCACTCTGAAAAGCTGGTCCGTCAAGATCAAAGTGAGAAAGTTACAGGATGTCAGCAACTGGACTGTTCTTGCCTACATTATCGGTGATGACAAGCCAAACAGCTCAGGATTTTCCCTGGACTCATATGGATTGCAAGATATTAAGGAGATGAAAAAAATCGGTTCCACCGACAATATCAAAATCCTGGCGCACCGAGACTGCTGGCAGCAGACAGGTACGTGGCGTTTCGATATTGGCGTTCCTGATGGAGACGTTATGGATGACATAGTTGAATTTCTGCCGGAAAAAAATGCCGGTGATCCTGACACACTTCTTGAATTTGTCGAATGGGGTGTTCAACGGGCACCTGCAGAGCACTATCTACTTATTCTCTGGAACCATGGATCGGGTTGGTATGTCCCGGAAACGATGCGCTCAACATCCATGACAAGAAATTCGACAATATCGAATCGGGCTGAGAGACGTCATATCACCAGGGCACGAATACGAAGGGCCATATTCTCAACCACAGTGGACAAAATCTTTTCAACCACTGATCCACAAGTCCGAGGAATATGCTACGACGACACTTCGGCCGACTGTCTTGACAATAAGGAACTCGCCAAGGTGCTCCAGCAATGTGCAGCGGTTATGAAAAAGGAAAAAATTGATCTGATCGGTATGGACGCTTGTCTGATGAACATGGTGGAAGTAGCCTACCAGATGCGCAATCACACCTCCATTCTAGTCGGTTCGGAGGAATCAGAACCGGCCAATGGGTGGCCATATGATCTTGTCTTAACAAAACTGCGCGATGAGCCAGAGACGACACCTGAGATACTTTCATTGCATATCCTTGAAAGTTATGCCCTATCCTACTCCGACGAAGATATTACCCAGTCATCAATTGATCTCTCAAAGCTGGATGACCTGACAACGGCTATAGACGATCTAGCAGGTTCACTGATTGTCGGTTTGAATGCTGACGTGCACACCAAACTTAAAATTGGCGAAGTGCGGCAGGCGGTAACGGAATTTTATGGCCAGAGTATGCCCGGTACCGGAATGTATGTTGACCTGTACGACCTTGTCGACCTACTCGCCGGACAGAATCTCAGCACGGAAATTACTGAGGATGCTCTAAAGGTAAAAGGTATTCTTGATAATCCAAACAAAACACCCGTAATAGGTGCAATCCATGAAGGATACAACATGCGAAACACCCATGGCCTGTCCATCCATTTTCCGTTTTCTGGTGACGACTCCATGTATTATCGGGACTTGGATTTCTGTAAAGCAACAAAATGGCCTGATTTTCTCTTAAAATACAAACAGGCAAGAACGATCAGGAGGTAACCAGACATCGAACATCGAAGCCTATCAGGATGACATGCGCCACTTCTGTTGGTGCATGTCATCCTGATAGCTAACAAAAACTGCTTTTACGCTAATGACTCTTGTTAATGGTGAATACTACCCAAACCTGCTTTCGACTGCCTGTATAGCGTTGGACACATTAGCCGCCTTTAAGTAATCAGAAGCCACCCTGACTAAAAACTGTATTGGATTTTGGCTCATTCAATAAAGATACTCATGACAAGCAGCGTGGAGGAAGGTTTCAGAGAGAGGCATCCCTTGAAAAGGGATACTTTCTAGCGATTTCGAAACAACGAATAGCACTTCACCACTAAACAAATCAGGAGGAAACGATATGGGGAAAAAAGCATTGTGCGTTGGTATCAACGAGTTTAAGAATTATCCCGGTGCCGCACTGAAAGGGTGTGTCAACGATGCGCAGGATATGTCATCAATACTTCAGGAGCTCATCGGCTTTGCACGTGAAGATATCACAATTTTAACCGATGCGGCTGCCACAAAAGCAAACATCATGAACAATCTACATGCCATAGTAGATGAGGCTAAAGCAGGGAAACATAATTATCTTGTCTTCAGTTTTTCCAGCCATGGAACCCAGGTTCCCGACCTCAGTGGCGATGAAGAAGATGCGGCCGACGAAGCATTCTGCCCCTATGACCTGAATCAGGCAGGCGATGCATGGGATCCGAATTTTATTATTTCAGACGATGAACTGCACGACCTTTTCATCACCCTGCCTGAAAATGTGCTTCTGGAGGTGTTCCTTGACACCTGTCATAGCGGTAGCGGACTCAAAGCTATAGATTTTCTCTTAACCCGAAGACCTAGATATCTACCTCCGCCATCACTTCAGGCATTCAAGCAGGTTGAAGGCAGATCTTCACGCGGACTGGCAAGAAAATTCATACAGCAGCCACGTTTTCACCATATCCTGTGGGCGGGTTGTCGTGCCGACCAGACCAGCGCCGACGCCTTGATCGGGGATTCCTGGCACGGCGCATTTACGTATTACTTCTGCAAAGAGATGCTTGCATGCAATAATCAGCTGTCTCGTAAAGAGATTATAGACAAGGTGCGGGAAAACCTGGTTGAGGGTGACTATACCCAAACACCGCAGTTGGAATGTGAAGCGACCATAAGAAACGAACCAGTCGCTTAGCCTACAAAAACTTAATCAATAAACAAATCACACAAATTCGGCATACAAAAACAACTATTCTCAACGACCCTAGCAGGTAAGGAGAATTATAATGACCAATCCCAAAAAATGGCAAGAAAGCTTAATTCTTGAAAAAGACAAAACCGTTGAAGCGGATCAAGAATATCGAACCAGTGATGCAGAAAACAGAACTTTTTTTAATACCGCAACACTGTCAAACGATTACAAGCTCGCCCAGGCCTATTCCAGTGTGCGGATTCTTGAGTATCGAGGTGAAGGAAGTCTGGCCGTTGAGAACTTTGACGAATACTTCGCACCTCGTGCCGAAGTATTGAGGCGGAGATTTGAAGCGGTAGAGCATACACGCCCCAAATTTTCTCCTGACGAGGGCTATCTCAACACCCGGACTAAACGGCACTATCGAAAAGGAGAAGTGCTTGTCGTCGTAGACAAAGCTATTTTCAGCACGGTGTCTAAAAGCATAAACCAATATGTCCTCGACATTGGCAAAGAAGGCTATTGGGCAACGATTCATACCATCAGCGGTGGAGGCCCAACAAACATTCGTGGTTACATCCAACAACATCCTTGTGTCGGCGTACTTCTTGTAGGAGCCATTCCGGCGCCCTGGTTTGAGCTGAGCAATGATTTTCATGGAGCCAGCACCAGTTTTCCCTGTGACCTCTATTACATGGATACCAATGCGAACTGGACTGATCCAGACGGCAATGGAAAATTCAACGCAGTGAGTGGCGACGTAAATCCGGAAATATGGGTGGGTCGTCTGTGGACGCCGACAGCCAATGGCAACGACAGTGCCATGATTAACGATTATTTTAAACGCAACCACAAATTTCGCCTGGGACAACTCGGGCACGCCCGTTCGGCGCTTGCCTACGTCGATGATGACTGGACCGGATTCAACGACTGTGGATTGGATGAGCAATTTCCAACCTCTTTTATCACCACCTATACGAACCCGGACACCACGGACGCCGATCTCTACAAGGCAGAAGTCAATAGCTTACGTTCATGGGTTCAACTCTGTGCACATTCGTCGACAC
The DNA here is from genome assembly GCA_018817385.1 of Pseudomonadota bacterium. Lineage (GTDB taxonomy): Bacteria > Desulfobacterota > Desulfobulbia > Desulfobulbales > Desulfocapsaceae > Desulfocapsa. Next base: position 12,732 of record JAHIUA010000024.1, on the reverse strand, counting down.
AAAGTCATTCACTGCGTGTTCCTTCAGAAAACAAGAATGAACACATCGGCTCTTCCTACTTCCGAGACACAAATCCACCTAATGCTCATTTCTACAATCTCTTTTGTTGTGGCCCGGGGCGTTACACCTCCAGCGATTATCTTGCTGGCTGGTATATCTTCGACAAAGCCGGTGGCGGCACCAATCATGGTCTCACCGCAGTCGCGAGTGCCAAATCCGGTTCGATGCTGTTCTTCGAAGACTTTTATCGTGAATTAGGCAGAGGCAGCGATATAGGAACTGCCTATCAACGCTGGTGGCAAGCACGAGGCCCAAGCCACGACTTAAACGAACGCAGATGGCATTATGGGCTAGTGTTGCTTGGCGATCCGACCTTGACATGGTGGAAAGGAAACGTGCCCAGTCTTGAACAACCCGACCATGAAGATGTATTCGATCATTATCCCAGAAAAATGCAGTTCCGATGGGATCCAGTCAATATTCCCAATGTAACGTATCATGTGCAGGTGGATTATTATACTGGGAACTGGGCCGAGGAAACAGGAAGAGCCTGTTATAACTATTATAATATCACTGAGCATACCCTGGATTTTAATTTTGTTGGTAAACAGCGTGGGCGTTGGCGGGTTCGTGCCAAAGTCGACACTACTTATTGCCGATGGTCACCCTGGTCATATTTTCGTTTTACAGTTTAGGTTCCCCTGCTTGGCTTGAAACGGGAGTTGACTTGAAAAGCATGGTGTTGCCAAGAGAGAGTACTCCTCTGACAAGACCGTGATCAAATCATCCATAACAGTAAAGGGAGACAAAAATGAACTGGAATATAAAAAGCAGTATGAAACTGAAAGAGAAAATTGCTGATAATCCTAAAGTAATGAAGCAACTGACTGAACGCATTGAAGCTCTTTTTAAAGAGTACAAAATCAAGATGCCCGGTATGAGCTACGTTTTTGAGCCAAGAGTCTTTTCCATGGATTCTCAAGAGGCACCGGAGGTTCTCCACAAATCGCGGGCAGCCATGCTCTCAGCTATCATAGAAGATCTAGCTGTAGAGCATGCCGGGAACAAGATGGATGAAGCCATTGATATGTCGAAATATACTGCCTGTCTGCCCCAGTGTGGCCCCATGGATCCTGTCAGCTTGAACGTGCTGGAAAAGCTCAGGATCAGTAAAGTCGTGGATGATGACCTTGTTCCGATAATCTCCAGCGAAAACCTCATGCGCCGCATAGTTGGTAACAAAAAACTTATGCAGGCTCTCAGCGAATCACTCTTTGCAGTGCTGCAAGAGGTAGATATCAAATTTAATCAACGAGAAGGGTGTGTCTTTACCCCAATCGTTTTTCAAACACCTGTATTTGCCCAGAAGGTGGGGCTTGTTGGGGACATTTCTGAAATGCAAGGATTCGGTCCACAACTCTATGCCTCAGCTGACCCCACCCCAGAACCAAGTTTTGGCGCAATGAAACCATTTCCAGGTATTATTGAAATTCGTGATAAGGGATTTATCCCCGGCGTTGTCATTAACCGCTGGTGGTGGATCGGCATCCCGGCACCGGAACTGTTACGTGCCCTTGACTTGGTGCGACAATATCGATGAACAGTGGTAGCTGATATATCCAAGGGGCATCACAGCTTGAAGAAAGCGATGCCTCTTTTTTCATGACACATTACAGGGAGAATTTTCCGAACAGATGAATACATTAATTTCAGCCACAGCCTGTCCTCATGAATGATACAACATTTCCAAAAACAGGAGACAATCTTTACATCCAGGCCATTTCTGGAGAAACAGAAAAACAAATGTATCTTGTCCTGGACCCATCTGTACCCAGTTGGGTGATTATCAATAAGGATGGAGTGGAACTCTTGGAACTCTGCAATGGCAAGCGGTCACCGGATACTATTGCCCAACGTATCAGCCAACGCTCGAACATTGATTTTTCTGACGCTCTGCAATCGGTACACTCATTTCTCCGGCAGATGGAAGATAAACTCCTCATTAATAACAGCCTCCACCAAAACAGGAGGGACAACCAGTTTCATGGTTTAGCACTCGAAATTACAAAAGAATGCAACCTGCGTTGTCGTCATTGTTATCTTGCCGCTGGCAAACAGGCTATTGATGAACTGAACACTGACGAAATCAAAAAGCTCATTGCTGCCATCGGAGATGCAGGTGGCGGCTCACTGGCCATAGGTGGCGGCGAGCCGTTGTTGCGTTCCGACTGCCTTGATATCCTTGACTACGCCCTATCGTGTAACCTGCTGGTATCCATGGGAACCAATGCAACGCTAATTGACAAAAAACTTGCGGCAACATTGGCCAATCTACCAATTAAAATACAGATCAGCCTTGATGGAGCAACAGAACAGGTTCATGATGCTATCAGGGGAAAAGGAAGCTTCAGAGCCGCTGTGCAGGGAATAGACGCACTGGTGGAAAAGAACAAGGCAAAGGATCTGGTCATTGCCTTTACCCCCATGCAATCCAACCGGCGTGAGGTTTTGGCTATAATTGAATTTGCCCGCCGCCGAAAAATACCGGTGCTACAGTATCCTCCGTTAACTCGTTCGGGCAGAGCTAAAGAAAGATGGGACAAACTGCAATTGAGCAGTGATCAGATGTTGGAATTCTGGGAGACTGTGAATAAACGTTCCGCAGAACTTCAAGGTGAAATGGATTTGCTAGCCGACTGTTTTTCAATCAACATCCATCAAGCCGGTTCTCCTTTTCAATGCTCCATTGGCACCCAGTTCCGAGTTGACCCGACAGGAGATGTGTATCCCTGCCAGTGTTTTCATTCTGGGGCAGACTTTCAGTTGGGTAACGTCAAGACACAGAGCCTCAAATCAATGATAGAAGGTGAAAAAATAAAAGCAATCAAAGCTCTCAGCATCCGCCGCCCTGCCACGATCGATAGTTGCAGTGTCTGTCGATGGCAAAAATACTGTGGTGCCGGCTGCATGGGAAATGCCTTTGAGACAACAGGTACGGTTCTATACCCATCTTCTTGTGAGACCAGGAAGAAATGGATTGAATCGCTCTTCACCAAAGCTGTAGAGGAAACGAAACAAACGTTCTTATCATGTTCATGAGGATATCAGGTTCGACTCTCTGACCTCTTTGAAACGGCTTGTTTTTTCGCACATTCAACTTTTACGGTGGTTAACATATGGATATCTATCAAAAGATATGGGACGCTGATCAGTCCGAATCAGGTGTTGTACCGATGCTTGATACCGAATCGGGAGACTCGACTATTGGTTATGTAAAAGTGAACAGTAATTTGAATACCGAAGACCAATCCCTTCGAGCACTTCCAGAAGCAATCATACCGGATTCAAAACGTCGTACCTATGATTTATGCCGGGAACTTTTTGATAATTTTGCGTTGCCTGAGCGTGATGAGGAGAATGATACACCTGAGGAACGCGAAGAAGTGCATGATCTCGTTCATGCTATGGTTGATACGGCACCGATGCAGGTAGCTCGTGACTATGTGGCACAGGCTACAGGGACCAGCATAACTCGCGAACGTTGGTACAACACGCTTATGGAGATGTGGTTTCGCAAGTTTTCGCAGGGAGGGGATCCTCATTTGAGCGGATTTGAGCATGTTGTGGTTGGCGAACAGGAAGGTGCAAAGGCCAAGGGATATCACTTTTGGTACAAGTATTATCTTGATGATGGTTTTGCCCGTTTAGTGGACGATGCTCAGGCACATTTTCCAGGATTAGTAGATGATCGAATAGTGTATTTAGGCGCAAAGCAAGGGGATTCCCAGGCACAGTTTCCCGAATCCATCACAATATCGTATCGTTGGCATGCACCGGATTACGACCGAGAATCTTTACGACCGCTCACTAAACCCATCGGAGGTTTTTTTGTCGGCTGTAGTGTTGAAGGTTTATTGGCGCTAGGTTCCGTGCGCGCACATCTTGGTGCACGGGCTCCAAAACAGGGAGTAATTAATGGGGCAAAGTATGATCTCAAGTTGTTTCGTAGCGACAATAATCGACATATACGTACATTTTACCCTTCATTCATAGGACCGGCTGACTCAGACAATGGGGGCAATGGTGACACCACTCAAGTATCGGCTGGAATGATCAGGATAATTGCGGCATTAATCAACCCCAAAGGCCATGATCCTGGATATGAAACGGTCACCCTCATTAACACCGGTGATACGATTGAAACGCTGAACGGATGGCGCCTGGAGGACAAGAATGGAAGGTTCCAATCATTGGATAGTATGGTGATCGGCGCTGGTGATAGCGTGCGGATTCGACTTGATCCACAGGGAGCTCAATTATCCAATAATGGCGGTCAAATACGTGTTGTCAATACAAATGGTCTGACAATCCATACCGTCACCTATTCGAAAGGGCAAATAAAGACTGACGGTCAGACTATTCTGTTTTAGAGGCCCTCAAGAGAGACCTACCTCATAACTTTCAATTATAGTTAGGGGGGGGGCAGGATCTATCCGGGTTTCTCAAAAGCCTATTGAGGTATCGAAATTACGGGCTAGAGCTCCTACTAGCTATTGAGCAGAGGTTGAGGAGGAAAAGCACTGCAGTTTTGGAGACGTATAACTCTTCGGAGTTTTGCACGTGCCTTTTGTTAACTCAGCCTATAGTTGCAGAGCGTTTATGCATAAAACCCATTTGAGAAACTCGGATATAGTCCAATTTTCAAATTTTAAAGGATCAACTGATTCCTGGTTGAAATGCACCACCAAAATTGCTTCATATGCACCACTCTCAGCTTACAAGCTTCTTTGGTTTAGAGTTGTACATTCCAATTTCAAACAACTGGTTACAACTAAGAGCATTCTTCTTCATGTGGCATAAAATATGCAAAAGAATGTATGTTGACTCATAACTATTCAGGTAATGCCAAATAATTGGCATATAACTACTCTGTAACTGTTTACAAGTGCTTTGTATTCGTTCAGTTACGACTTTTAAGTATATTAGTGCTATTCGAGAATACATAAATGAACGAAGATATATTTCTTCTGAATAATTGCTTTGACTATTGGAAGAATCACTTATGTAATGTCTCAAAGTAATTATAACAGAGAACATCTCGTAGTCATATATTCTTTTGACAGAACGAATTTATAAAACATCAAATATCAAACGAGTGGCACAAAACATTCAAATAGGAGATTGTCATGGTACTGAAAAAAAACAAAAAAGAAGAGATTCTTGACACTCAGCCACCGGAATCGGAGGGAATAAGCACTCAGGCCCCTGAAGAAGGCCCACTGTCCACCAACGATACTACCGATCTGGACCTCTCAGTCGCAGCCAAAGCGGCGGCAGCTCCAGAGCTATCATCCGATGATATGGTCAAACTGAATGATGAAATGGATTTGTGTAGAGTTGAAGCTGTCGAGACGGAATCTGATAAGGCTGAGTTTGGAGAAGTTGTGCTACCAGAAGAAGAATTTTTAAAGGTTGAAGGGACGGATCTTAATGAAACCTTAGCCGACGGAACTGTCCTAATAGCCACCAAATCAGTTGCAGTGAACGGACATATATCGGATCTGCATTTTGTCGATCGCGGAACAGGCGAATCTCTAGCAACAGAAAACATTGATCCATTTGATGTTCTGTTGAGGTCATCGGCACCACCGCCGTGGCCGTTTGACGGGGAAGAAATCCCCGAGATTTGATCAGCATCTGGTTCTTAGGTTGAGTTGGATGGAAAGTAAAAGTCGAGAACTCAAACAAAAGGAGGGATAATTATGGCATTTTGGCCTAATGGAATCGCTACACCACATGAACTTCGCACTAAAGATCATTACAATCGCGACTTGGTATTTTTATCTGGATATCCGGTTTTTAGCTTCAGGGGATCCGGTGGATCTTGGAAGCGCGATGAATTGTATGTGGTGGTTGGTCCAACTTGGCGCAACCTCATCGACGTCACTCCAGTAGTCTCTCTTGCGAGCATCAGCAATTCTAATCATGCTGTTAATGCTGGCTGGGCCGTTGATGGGGTACGCTGGGGCACGTACAACAGCCGTATTCTTCTGCGAGTGCCGTTGGCGATCCGCGACAGCGACGGATATATCAACCGTGTCGCTTACCAGATCACTGCGGTTGGCTACATCTTATAATTTTCACTTTATCGTCCCGTTCCGGTTGAGCCTGTCATCCCCTGAGTCCAGCCGGATCGGGCAACCACATCTATGCTCCCTGCTTCAAGAACGATTTAGCATCTCTGAGCAAAAATGAAAAATGCTCTTGGCACGGGACGAACTGGCAATTATCACGTAGGTCTTCCGGCCCTCACTGCTATTCTTTTTCAATAAAATAAAACTTTAACGACCTGAAACGAAGATCCGCGTCATACCGAAAGGAGTCCCTATGCCTGTAAAGTCCTTAGACTCTCCCACAACCGTTTCACCAACTGCCCGTCGGGGGATGGGAACCATACTTTTTGAAGGAGGCGTCGCGTTTCGTGTCTGGGCTCCCTTTGCCTCAGAAGTCTTTGCAGCAGGGACTTTCAACCAATGGAGCACCACTGCCAATCCTTTCGCCAGTGAGGGCAACGGCTACTGGTCGACGGAAATTCCTGGAGCTAAAATTGGCGACGAATATCAATTTGTTATCCGTAGCGGTGAGAATCCTCTGATCTGGCGCAAGAATCCCTACGCAAGTGAATTAGTCAATTCGTCGGGCAATGCCATCATTCACGATCCCAACTTTGACTGGAAGGGAGACAACTTCACAATGCCACCATGGAATGAACTTGTTATCTACGAAATGCATGTGGGCACCTTCAACGATGCGCCAGGTAACGGCCCTGGTACATTCAACAAAATTATGCCCAAATTGGCCTACTTGCAGGATTTGGGTATTAACGCTATCGAGATAATGCCGGTTGCCGAATTCCCGACAGATTGTTCGTGGGGGTACAATCCGTCTCAGCCGTTTTCTGTGGAGAGCGCGCTCGGCGGACCGCAGGGACTACACAAATTTATCAAAGCTGCGCATGAATACGGCATTGCTGTGATTTTAGACGTTGTTTACAACCACTGCGGCCCTGGCGATAACGACCTGTGGTGCTTCGACGGGTGGTCTGATGGCAATCATGCAGGCGGAATCTACTTCTATGACAATGAACGCGTTCATACCCCTTGGGGTGCAACTCGCCCTGATTACAGTCGGGAGGAGGTACGCCAGTTTTTCCGTGACAATGCGCTCTTCTGGCTGAACAAATATCGACTGGATGGCCTGCGTTTTGACTCAGTGGTCAACATTCGCAACCGAAACGGTAATAATAATGATCCTACTGGAGACTTACCTGACGGTTGGGGCCTCCTGCAGTGGATAAACAATGAAATCCGCACGAAGCAATCGTGGAAAATTACTATTGGTGAAGATTTACAAAATAACGAATGGATCACCAAGGACACGGGCGTAGGCGGTGCTGGCTTCTGCACCCAATGGGATGCGGGTTTTGTACATCCGGTCCGGAGTGCAATTATCTCCAGGTATGACGATAGTCGTGACATGCTAGCTATACGAGACGCCCTTTCCCATGACTACAATAACAACGCAATGCAGCGGGTTATCTATACCGAGTCCCACGATGAAGTGGCGAATGGCAAAAGCCGAGTACCGGAAGAAATCTGGCCCGGTAATGCAAACAGTTGGTTCTCCCAAAAACGATCCACCCTTGGCGCGGCGATGGTTTTCACCGCGCCCGGCATACCGATGATTTTCCAGGGACAGGAGTTCCTCGAAGACGGATACTTTCAAGATACGGTTCCTCTCAACTGGTCGAGGCTACAAGATTTTAACGGTATAAATCTGCTTTACCGCGATCTGATTCGGCTTCGCCGGAACTGGTTCAATCAGACACGCGGTCTGCGAGGACAACACGTTAACGTCCATCACGTCAACAATAGTGACAAAGTCATCGCCTTCCACCGGTGGGAAAATGGTGGACCAGGCGACGATATCGTAGTCGTCGCGAATTTTGCCAACCGTATCTATTCCAGTTACACTCTGGGTATGCCCCGTGCAGGCCAATGGTGCGTACGTTTCAACAGCGACTGGCAGGGATATAGTAAAAATTTTGGTAACCACGTGGGCTACGATACTACAGCCTGTGATGGCTCTATGGACAACATGCCATTTCGAGCCAACGTGGGTATAGGACCTTATTCCGTCCTTATCCTGTCACAAAACAATTCCTAACACAAACTCCATAAAAACTTCGATATAGAAAGCGCCCTTCAAAGGATTCATGTCTTCAGCATGTTTCTGCCAAGTGAAAAGGGAGGGGACAAAGGGTAGATCCCCTCACAGAAAAAGAAATCTGGAAAAGGATATCAACGGTGTGGAACTGGCTGGGAGCAAATGTTCGCATCGATGGCACTGCATACAGCACAATAACCCGGCCGACAGGTGGCCCTCTATTGATGAGTTGGCAGAAAATTATGCCGAATTACTTTTTTTGTGAACAACGATGTCAGCAGAGACGCTGGGTAACATAGCCAGTTATGGACAGGTATTATCTCATGCGGCTAATATTGTATTTCTTCATGCGGTAGCGCAGACTATTACGACTGACTCCAAGTTTCCTTGCCGATTCAGACTGATTCCAACCACAATTTTCGAGTGCAGCAGCGATAAGCTGTTTTTCTTGAGCCGGCAGATCGAACGATTCCTTGTCCTTTTTTTTCGTCGCTGTACAGTACCACTTGATCTTTTCCGGCAACATTTCTGATGTTATCACACCATTTTTACAGGTCAACACAATCCGTTCAAGCACATTACGAAGCTCACGAATATTCCCAGGCCAGGGGTAGTTATGCAGTAATTTCAGCGCCTCTGCATCAATGGTCAACGATTTATGTCCCTGCTCACGACAAAACCGATCAAGAAAATACTCGACGAGCTCAATCAAATCTTTTCCACGCTTTCTCAGGGGCGGCAGAGGGATGTGAAAAGAATTAAGTCGGTAGTAAAGATCACTACGAAACAATCCGCTTTGTATCATCTCATCCAGATTATGATTGGTGGCGGCAATAATCTTTACGTCCACTGTTTGTGCTTTGGTCGCTCCCACCGGGGTGACTGATTTTTCCTCCACAGCATGGAGTAGTTTTGGTTGCAGATCAAGGGGAAGATCGCCGATTTCATCAAGGAATAAGGTACCGCCGTCTGCAAGGATAAAGGCGCCCTTGCGATCATTGACCGCACCGGTAAACGCGCCGCGACAATGACCGAACAATTCACTTTCCAACAGGTCTCGAGGTATAGCAGCACAGTTAACCCGGACAAAAGGACTGTCAGGTCGTTCCGAATGAGTATGAATCGCCCTGGCAACCAGTTCTTTACCTGTTCCAGACTCACCGGTGATTAACACAGACATTCTTATGCAGCCAATCAGAGCAATATCTTTGTACACCTTTTTCATAACAGGCGATGAACCAACCATCTTGCTCCACTGTAACCCACAGACCCGCGACGCCCCTCCTTGATTTCTAGTCTCAGCTATAGCCTTGGCCACGACTTCAATCAACTGTTCATTATCAATCGGTTTGGCCAGATAATCATATGCCCCCTGCTTCATGGCGGTTACCGCACTCTGCACCGTGCCATACGCTGTCAGTATGATAAGCGGCACCTGCTGGAACAGACGATTCCGGAAATCAAGTACCTCAAAACCATCAGCTCTGGGCATTTTAAGATCCGTCAGCACCACATCAGGCTTCATAGTCTGCCACAGCACCATACCCTCCAAACCATCATTTACTGTCTTTACTATATAGCCTTGCTCGACCAACACCAATTCCATCAGGCGACGCATTCGCTCCTCATCTTCGATGATCAGTATCCGTCTTTCCATATTATTTTCCCGATTGTGTTGATACAGGTATCATCGTCGCTCTTTGCTCCTCTCCAATGGTTGCCAATGGCCGGAGCGGCAAGTGAATAACAACAGATGCGCCGCCATTTTTGTTATTGACCAAAGTAATACTGCCGTTATGCGCACGAATAATCTGTCGGCAGACAGGTAACCCCAGACCAACACCCTTTTTCTTGGTAGTAAAAAACTTTTTAAACACCAATTTAAGATCCTCCTTTGTAAGGCCAGGTCCGGTATCAGTTACTAGAATTTCAATCCGTTCATGTTCAAGTTCACGCACGGATATAATGATCTGACCACCACCATCTCCCATAATCTCCTCACTGTTGGAAACACAGTTGAGCAGCACCTGCCGAATCTGTTTAAAATCAGCATACCAAACGGGGAGATGTTCAGGAAAAGAGACATTAATCTGCACCGTTTTACAATGATCGTCACACTGTTGCCACCTGACGACAAAACTCGTTATCTCTTTTTTAATATCAACTTTACGAAAACGTGGAGCTTTGTGACGCGCCAGTCCCAGTAAATTATTAATAACCAGGTTCAGGGTATCCACCTCATCTACAATATAACGCAACAACTCCTGCTGCACCTCCGGGGTACGATCGCCACTCACCAGAAACTGTGCGGAACTGCGAATAATGGCCATAGGATTTTTCAGCTCATGAGCAAGTATGGCAGTCATCTCACCAAGAGCCGCCATTTTTTCTGCCTGAACCAGCTTATTATAGACAAGCTGCAGCTGATTCTTACTCTCGGAAAGGGTTTCATAGTTCAGTGCATTTTCAAGCGCTATAGTAACTTGATTTGCTAACGTGCTGAACACCTGGATATCGCGACTGCTGTACAATCTGCCATTTTTTCTCGACCCAATCAGCAGCATACCACCAAACTGAGAACCTCTTTGCAATCCATAGACCAGTGAAAAACCAGCCATCTCTATTTCCATCAACTCCCTGGACAGTTCCGCATCATCGGCAATAGGTTTGCAGAGAAAAAAATGTTGTCCATCCTTCAATAGACTGTTGAGTCGGCTCTTCGACCAAAGCTGAGAGCCAAACCGTAAGTTTTCCGGATACAGACGGCTGCGTTTCTCTTCCATGATCATCAGTCCAACACCTGTGATCTGCAATTGTCTCGGCAATTCAGAGACAAGAACATTTACCAAGTCTGGCAGATGCAGTGAAGAAGCAATCCTGCCACTGAAATCACAGAGCACAGCTTGATAATCGAATCGTCTGCTGAAAAACAAGCACTCAACAATGCGTTGTATCAACCCTTGCCATGAATAAAAAATAAGACCCCTTATTTCAAATTATGGGGGTAGTCGCCTAGCTCTTACCTGTATTACTTGGAAGAGTTGAGCGGTTATCTATTGTTGAAATCCCCGTGGCTTTCCATCCCCACCTGACAACTGATTTGACTTTAGTACCTTCACCCTCAAGGGAGTACTGTACTGAGTGCCAGCTTACCTTTCATCACCAGTGTTAGCTCATTTTCGTAGAATCTTAACTAATTGTATAACAATGCCTAACAGGATTCAAGGTTGAAAAATGGTACATAACGAATAAGGATAGATTGTGAGAGCGGAGCGAACCACAATCTATCCTGGGTTGGACAAGCCCGTGGCTACTATAAGGAATTATCTTTTTGAGGAAGTGGCTGTAAAGGTGACTTGTGAAAAAGTGCTCAGGTATCAGTACGCACCTGTGCCTTTGCCTGGGTCAGGCTAAAAAAATGGCGCTATATCATAGAGTGAGCTTGGCTCCTGTTCTAATGAAAGATGAGCCTTGGCCAGAGAAAAAAACTACCCCGGTTTCCCTTCATTTCGTCTGAACGCCATGACAACCATAGCAGCCTGACAGCAAGCACACTTGAAAGCTGGTCTTGGCGTGGCTGTGATTTGTGGGATTATCACCCGTAATATCAGTTAGATCAAGGAACGGAGCCTTTTGGCATTACCATGAAGAAAGCCATAGTCTCTGACTCTTCTAAAACCTTGTGGTAGCACATGTTGGATTATTAACTGTAAAAAATCCTCCCCTTTAAGCGTGCGATATTTTATCTTTTTTGTATCACTTTCAATGTATCTGAAAGTGATACGACCATTCTTGTTTGAAACAATATTTTTCTCACTGATCACCCCTCGGTATAAATACCGGGACAGATATTTCAGGGCAGAAATTCCTTTGCCCACATAGGAGCAATCAATAACCCATTTTGCAGGAAGCTTTTTTGGAATAAGAAATCCAGCTTCCTTAAGTGCCGTCAAGAAGCGGGCTCGAAAAACCTTGGCCAAGGCCTTGTGAGGAAACAAATAGTCGCCCTTAACTCTTTTCCATTGATGACTTTGTTTGTCCATACCACCGCCAGGAACCACAGCATGAATATGTGGATGGAAATCTAATCGTCTGTTGTTGGTATGCAGTACTATCGTCATACCAATCTCAGCACCGAGGTTTTTTGGCGTTTACCAAAGTCTTTCAAGGTGCTTGAAAGACTTTCAAACAAAAGCGAATATGCCAGTTTTTGATTAGACCTGGCAAATGATCTCAGTTCGTATGGCAATGTGCAAGTGACCATAAAATACGGAACAGGCAATAACTTAACCTGCTGTTTATTTATCCACTGGCTAGCCACATGGTTCTGGCATTTGGGACAATTTCGATTTCCACAAGAGAGAAAAATCGTCTGGAAATCCATTACACACCAAAACATGGGAGTTGGCTCAATATAGCAGAGATTGAACTCAATGTCTTAAAGCGCCAGTGCCTTTCCGTCCGCATCGATTGTATTGAAAAGATGCGGGAAAAAGTGATGTTATG
>JAHIUA010000004.1 GCA_018817385.1 Pseudomonadota bacterium | reverse complement strand
TCGGAACTTAGTTCTACCTGGGAGCTCCGCCCGGACATTTCACCAGCAGATTTATTGACAACACCAATTTCACCATCGATCGCCTCAATCGATCCGACACAGTGTTTCACTGCTGTATTCACCTGTGCAGCACCTTGCAATGCCGCTGCCACTTTATCGGTGATTTCAGTGGTTGTTAATGATTGCCTTTCAACCGCTGTAGCGATATCCGTGACGTGCTGACTGGCATCGTTTATCACCTGGGATATTTGAGCGATCTCGGCAGCAGTTTCAGCCGTCTTGTTTTGAATCCACTTCAGCCTGTCATCTGCCTCGTTTGTGGCTTTCGCTGTCTGTTTTGCCAGTTCCTTGATTTCCTGTGCCACCACAGCAAAGCCCTTGCCTGCCTCACCTGCTCTAGCCGCCTCGATGGTTGCATTCAAAGACAGGAGGTTCACCTGCTCGGATATTTCGCGGATACCGTCCGTCACTGTATCAATGTCGGTAGCGGCTGTGCCCAGTTCGTCCAACACACTTTTGACTTTACTGAATTCCGTCACTGCCTGATCGATGATAGATTTGGTCTTTTCTGAGGTTTGGCCAATGGCATTAATGGTGCTGCTCATTTTTTCTGAAGAAGATGCCACAAAACGGATAGTATTGAAGGACTCCTCCATTTGTTCGGACATGGTCTCGATATGGGTACTCATCTCTGCAACCGCAGCTGCTACAGTATTTGATTTCGCCGAGGTTTGGTCCGCACCTAACGTCATTTCTCCAGATATTGCAGATAACTTCGATGAGGCGTCATCAAGCGTATGAGCATTATGAGCAATTTCTTTGATCATCGCCTGGAGTTTACCGATAAACAGGTTGAAACATCTGGCCAATTCGCCGACTTCATCTTCACGATTGTCTTCAAGGCGCTTGGTGAGATCGCCCTCACCTTCGGCAATATCACTCAATCCGTCAATTACCCGATTGATGGGTTGAATGAGAATTTTTTTTATACTGATGAAAAAAGCAGCCAGCAGAGCGATACTTAAAATGGCCACAGTAGTCGCCAGATTCGCCATCCTGTTCTTGAGTTCTTCCTGCATGAATTTGGAGGTGAAATACACCTCCACTACACCTAATTTTTGGGAGTCTTTAACAACATCCTTGCGCCTGACAAGAAACTCCCCATCAATTTCCTCTTCTGTTTCAACGAGTTGCCAATCAGCATCTCTTTTCTCCCCCTGAAAAACAGCAGTACTGTCGCCGTCACGCGCTATTGCTGCATATATCCTTTTTTCGACCATCTCAGCATTAAAAGCAGCTGCAACCTTTACCTTATCTAAATTCCAGAGGGGAAATTCGAGGTTTTGTGCTAACCGATCGACCGTGATATCAAGAAGATGCTCCATCTCGATTTGCAGCATTGATCGGGTTGTATAATAGTTATAAAAACCAAAGCCCGTCAGCATAACCAAGGACAGTAACATAATGATGATACTGATCTTAGCCAGAATACTTTTCCTGAAACGAACTTTTTGTTGTGTACTGCTTTTCATATTTTTTCCCGGCACACTTTTTTTCAGCTTTGAAAATGGATTGATTTCCTATCGACCACGAACTGATTGTCATTTTTTTTAAGCTCTCGGAACCCTCCTTTGAGCATTTAGCTGCGAAGTTACTCAAAAGAAGCAACTTTTCAAATTGGGAGTTCTCCAATTTCGCCCCATAATTCTTTCGGAAATAGCCATACAAGGTTGTTCAAGTGGTTTTACCGGCCACCTCGCAAGTTTTTCAGATATGGATCCCCTGACTCTGAGCAGTTCGGGAAAGGAAGGAAGAAAGAGCGCGTTTCCTGCTGAAGCCCGGTGACCATCAGCAACAGAGTTGCACCAATATAACTGAAGGGAATGGTCTGTATCCTCCATAGCCCCGCTGGAGTTTATCTTTTATTCACAAAGCTACGTTGGCTGACACCAGGAGCAAGACACACCGAAAACTGAAATGAAAGACACAACAGAAAAAATGAGTTTTTTTCGTCAATGCTCCAAAGTGCCGTATTGGCTGTGGACAGCTGTAAAACTTACTCCTTCTTGGAACTGAATTCTGTTTGTAAAAAACAGTCAGTCTCCTTTTCGATCAAGCCAACTGTTTTATTAAACAGTTTTGAACACGATTATGTCAAGGAACGCAGAGAAAAAACCTTTTCCCTCACACATGAGAACTTCTCATGAACTGAAAATCCCCCTATCAAACAAATAAAAACAACAATATTCCAGCAAGAAAAAGCGACTCACTGATAACGTTTTTAAAACGTACCAAGAAAGCAGGGAGCATCATCAACAGTCGGGACTTGATAGTTGTCTGATAAGTTTTCAATCCTATAGTAACGTAGCAATGTGTCACGATGTGTCATTGACTGGAGGCAGAACCCTAACGTATCACTGCACCACCAATGAATATTGAATACGTTAAAGCCTTACCTACCCTAAAGGTAGGTGCGGATAGCCACGGGTCAACAATGACAGCCGGGCTGCCTTAACATAAGGTTCGGCTTTTTTTGTTTTGATGGTTAGTCTGGTAGCGTTCGAGAGGGATAGCCCAAATTTCTTATTTTTAACTAAGTGCTTGAGGGGACACAATGAAAACATATATCTTACTTGTTTTTGTTTACACAAGCCTATTTTCTACTTCATTGATTCATGGTGCCTCACCCTATTATGATACTTATGGGTGGCTCCGAGGCAAGGTTCTTTCAACGTTGTCTTTTAACTCGTTGTCTTGTAAAGTAATTCATCGATTCGGCTCAGATGGGGTGCTGATATGAATGATGACAGCCATTGTGAGGCGGTGTTGATTTCATCCAGCAGAAGGAACAAGAGAGATCTGGTTGATACTGATTGCCGTGGAGAATAGCTCCAGAGCGATTGTTTGGCCAATTATTGGGCATCTGCTGAATAGTTACCCCTGGCGCTGTATCTAATAAAGCGCTTTCCTATCACCTTATTTCCCTATCACTTCGTTCAATCGCTGACTCGAAAAGCAATAATTGCTTATCCTATGGTATTCAGTTCCCTCACCTTTATTTTTTTGTTTTTGCCAGGAACTCTGGTTCTCTATGGAGTAGTTCCAAAATCCTGGCGAAACAGTGTCCTTTTAATTGCCAGTTGTTTCTTCTACAGTTGGGGAGCGCCTAAGTTCCTCTTTGTCCTCTTAGCCTCCAGTGGAGCAGATTATTTCCTGGCTCAGAGAATGGCAGGTACCGACCAAAGAAAGGAGAGAAAAATACTTCTCGCGGTTGGCCTTGTATTCAATATAGGGTTGCTGTTCTATTTTAAATATGCCAATTTTTTTGTCGAACAAGTCAATGGCCTGTTAGCACTGGCAGGAAAAGGATCCCCAGGATGGCTGGATATTGCCTTACCCATAGGTATTTCATTTTTTACTTTTCAGAAAATTTCCTATCTGATCGATGTCTACCGAAATACTGCTCGCCCTGCAACGTCATTCCTTTCCTATGCCATGTATGTATCTCTTTTCCCACAATTAATTGCAGGCCCTATAATTCGTTATCATGATGTCGCCAAACAGTTAGTGAGTCGGAATTATTCCATTGAGAGGCTCCATAGCGGCATATGTCGTTTTTCTTTTGGGTTGGCCAAAAAGGTGCTTATTGCCAATGGTGTCGGCAAGGTGGCGGATGCTGTTTTTGCAATTCCAGGAGCAGAGCTCTCTCCCCAAGTCGCCTGGTTAGGGGCTTTGTGCTATACCATTCAGATATATTTTGATTTCTCAGGATATTCTGACATGGCAATTGGTTTGGGAAGGATGTTCGGATTTGACTACCTTGAAAATTTCAACCAACCATATCGTGCCAGGAATTTTACCCAATTCTGGAGACGCTGGCATATTTCGCTTTCTAACTGGATGCGGGAGTATCTTTATATTCCTTTAGGGGGAAATCGTAAAGGGACCTTTCGCTTGTATCTCAATTTATGGATAGTTTTTCTTCTGTCTGGATTTTGGCACGGAGCCTCGTGGAATTTTATTGTTTGGGGCGCGTTCCACGGATTCTTCCTCAGTTTTGATAAGCTCAAGAGTCACTGGAATACAATGAGGCTTCCTCCTTTCCTGGCCCAGTTTACAACATTTGTTTTGCTGATGGTGAGTTGGGTATTGTTCAGATCTGAAAATTTAAGGGACGCCTGGTTTTTTGTTCAGCGAATGTTCCTGCTGACAGAGCCGTTAACGGGCGTATTGCCTGTTCCCATGGAGATGATCATTGATAGCAGCCAAGTGGTGATGCTGTTGGTTGGCATAGGTATCAGCGTTGTCCCAATCCCCTCGTTTCTCAAGGGACTGACAACCGGAGAAACAGAGATCCAGTCGGGTATTGCCCCCCTTGGTATTGGAGTGGCAAGCCTTATTGTGTTCGTCATTGCCGTTTCCGAGCTTTCCATTGCAAACTACAACCCCTTTATTTACTTCAGGTTTTAGATTGATGAAAAAACAATGGCGCCTACTGGTCATCGCCCTCTTTTTTGCATTCCTTTTTTTACCGCTTCTTCAGCAGGTGACTGGACTGTTGGCAATCAAAGCACTTGGGGGGGAGGAAGAAGAGGTAAAAAGACCGATTTTTCGATTCGATGAATGGTTCGACAGAAAATGGCAGCAGGAATTTGAGACCTGGAATGATTTGCACATTGGTATGCGGCCCTGGATGATACGGACAGCCAACCAGATTAATCTCTCACTGTTCGGCAGGATTAACCAGAGTAAGGGGACAAGGGTCTGTATTGGTCAGAAAGATGTCCTTTTTGAAGAAGTGTATGTAACTGAGTACACTAACCCACGCTTTTATAACGAAGAGTATCTGCGCAGCTATACCTGGGGAGTTTTCCGACTCCAGCAACTTCTTGAATTGCATGGTGTTCCGTTCCTGCTGATTATTGCCCCAAGCAAGGCGGAAATCTACCCTGAATATCTTCCTCAACATTCTGACAGTGAAGGAAGAGAGGAGAAAGTGAGTGCCTACCAGCAAATCCGCCCTCTTCTTGATAAGTACCAGATTAATTACCTTGACGGCCATGAGCTATTCAGGAAATGGAAAGAAGAAGGCGCCCCATGGCTTTTTGCCCGGGGCGGTACCCATTGGAATTATTATGGAGCTGGAAAAATAATTCATTTGGCCTTGGACAATATAGCAAAGCAGAGAGGAAAGGATTTTGATAACGTTGAGGTCACTTCGTATACCACGGATTCTGAACCTCACGGAACCGATAATGATTTGGAAATGGTCTTGAATCGCTGGTTTTCGGGTGGAACCAATCAGGAACAGATACATCCCAAATTTGTCCGTCATGAGAGGGGGAACCTTCCCCGTCTCATGATGATAGGAGACAGTTTTGCCCATACCTTGATAACTATACTAGAAGAGCAGCACCTTTTCGAAAACTGCGAGCTCCTCTATTACTCGAAACGTCGTTTCTCCTGGCCAGCATCCACCAATAGTCCTATCGACATGTCACAACTTGATTTTCAGAAAGAAATGCTTGATAAGGATGCGGTTATTATGGAAATATCAGAGAACAATCTGCCAAAATTCGGTTTTGGTGCCCTGCGAGCCGCTGTTACTGATCTGGAAGCAGCTGATCCCGTAAAAATTTAGGAGCTACCTTAAAATAAGAGGAAGACCTTAGCACCCATACTGGCAGGAACAGACAAAACTGCTCATGCAAAGTGGTTGTCCCCAACTGTCTTCGATCAATCCTCTTCTCAGGCCCGTCAGGGAACGCTCTTTGAGCGCACCGAGTCTTTCTCACAGTAGCTCAAACAGAAGATAGCCAAGTCAACATTTTATTTTTTTGAACATTTGGTTTGGAAAATCCCTTTTTTAGCCATTGGCAGCCAATGGGTGAGCCAGTGCTGAGTATATTCAGATTCTGAAAGCGGAATCCTTCATCAACAATTGTTGTTTTGTCATCAGAAATAATCTTAAATCAAAATCTTGCTTACATGATAAGTTCACGAGAAAAAATTGGAGAAGGCATTAACGTTCGTCTGGAGAAGATCGAAGCAAGATGAGGAGAGAACATCACATCCTTTTCGTTAAGAGAGAATCCTTTTGAAATTTCAAACTGAGATATGATATTCATAGATTAAGAATATCCTTAAACACTCATAGTGCCATGCCGAGCAGGATATTGAGTGATTTTCGTTAACAAAGGAACAAGACTATGAAAAAAATAGAGTTGCTTACTTTTAAGGGTTGTCAGACTGCAATTGAGTTAAGTCGCCATATGGCAAATCTGATTGCTGCAGAAAATATTGATGCAGAAATTACGACCATTATCGTGCCTTCACTTGAAAAAGCAATAGAGATGGGTCTTTATGGCTCACCAACCATTCTGATTGACGGGAAGGAATATCAAAAACAAGCTGTTTCTCATCCAGGTTTTTACTGAAGGGCTTACCTGACGGCGGATGGAATCCGCCCCTATCCCCTTGATAAGGAACTGATTGCACTGTTGCGCAATAAACCACAAGGTTTTGCCGATATGCCCATGAGAGATACCATCCATTATCCAACCCTGTTGACCGCCGAATGGTGACCCTTTTCACTGACCGCCTCAAGTTTCTGGGGCGAAATTACAGAAGAAATCGCTATGGATCTCCGGATTGTTTCGATTGAGAGCGACGAAGGGACAAGATTAACAGCAGCGGTCCACGCCTGCGGTGTCCCATGTCTTATCGCTGCCCCTGGGGTCACAGTGTATGGTGTTCAGCAAACCAGGCGGGAGGCCAAGAAGCTTTTACAATCTCTTGCAAATAATGGCTGATACAATCCAACCGACAACATCCAGATTATCATCGCGTAAAGACCGTATTGATCATTTGGTCCAGATGCTCAATTACTACAGCAATACCTTTGCACGAATTCCCCTCTCTACCCTCACTGATGTCGGTAAGACGGCAGTAAGATTAACATCTTCAATCCTGGAATACAAAACAGTTGCCATATTTTGGGAAAATGACAAAGGCCAACCTGAGTTGCTGGCTTCTAAGAACGATATTTCGACTGAAAATGTGTACTTAAACTCGGAAAATACTCTGATCACCCACCTTTGGAAGCAAATTCACAGCCCACAGCACCTTGACAGATCAACTCTTGATCAACATGTGAATACTGACACAACGATGCTGGCCCGGGAAAACATCTTACTGGCGGTCCCAATAATTGGCGTTTCGGAGCCTGGGGAAAAAAGGTCAGGAATCATCCTCGTCACCCACCCCCCTGACAATTTCAATGTGGATGCAGATCTGACGATACTGGAAATTATCACAGGCTTAATTTCCGGTGCCTTTTCTAATTGTCTCTCCCATCTTTCACTGAAGAATGCCAACAGGAAACTCAAAAAACAGGAAAATGATCTCAAGGACACCCTATCCAGACAGGAAGACGCCCACAACAGAATGCTGACCATCCTCGATAGCACGGACACAATAATCTATGTTGTCGATATTGAGAACTATGAGATTTTATATATCAACAAATTCGGTAAAAAACTTTATGGTGATGTCACCGGTTCACCTTGCTGGCAGGTTCTCCAAAAGGGAATGAATGGCCCATGTGATTTCTGCCCTAATGCCCAACTTGTCCACAATGAGGCCCTTGCCGACAAAACATACGTCTGGGAACACTTCAACACCTTAAACAACCGTTGGTATTCAAGGCATGATCACCTTCTACGCTGGGTAGATAACTCCCTGGTCAAGATCCAGTTTGCCATAGACATCACAGAACAGAAACGACTTGAGGAAGAGCTTTTTCAGGCACATAAGATGGAAGCCATCGGTACCCTTGCCGGTGGTATCGCCCATGATTTCAACAATATTCTCTCAGCAATCATCGGCTTTACTGAACTTGCAAAAGCGGATTTGGAAGATGACAAGAGCCACAATAGCAGCATTGCTGCTAAGCTTGCACAGGTGTTACAAGCATCTCAAAGGGCAACAGAACTTGTCAAGCGGATCCTGACTTTCAGTCACAAAGGAACTTACAAACACGAGGTCCTCGATCCGTATCTGATAGTCAGGGAGTCTCTTGATCTCATAAGAGCATCTTTTCCAGCTACCATAGAGATAACAGAGGATATTGATCCAGAAAGCGGATTTGTTCTGGCTGATCAGACAGAGATTCAGCAAATTATTGTCAATCTCTGCACCAATGCTCTTCATGCTATGAAAGACGAGACCGGCACCTTAAAGGTCACATTGGCACGTAAAGAACTCAATGCTGACGATGTATCAGGCCACCCAAAAGTGTTACCCGGTCCGTTTATTGAACTTACTGTGAGTGATACCGGCTGCGGTATGGATCAACAAACACAACAACGAATATTTGAACCCTACTTTACCACCAAAGAAACAGGAAAAGGTACAGGCTTAGGCCTTTCCGTTGTTCTTGGTCTCGTTCAGGCCTACGGAGGAATAGTTACAGTTGAGAGTGCCCTTGGCAAAGGAGCGACCTTTCATGTCTACTTACAGATGATTACTGAAGAGATCAAAACGCCAGTTGCCATAGAAGAAGTAACCTCGTTATCAACCGGTATTGAGAGAATTTTGACCGTTGACGATGAAACGATAATTGTTGCTCTCCATGAGGCTGCACTTTCCAACCTTGGTTACAGAGTTACGGTAAAAACCAGCAGCAAAGAGGCCCTGGCAGCATTACAGGCTGATCCCCAGAGTTTTGATCTGCTCATAACCGATCAGACGATGCCCGATCTGACAGGGGCCAAACTTGCTGAAGAGGTATTGACTCTCCGGCCTGATATGCCAATTATTCTTTGCACCGGCTATAGCACAACTATTTCTGAGGAGAGCGCACTGGGTATAGGGATCAAAAGATATCTCACCAAACCTGTAGACAGTAACAATCTTGCAAGAATAATTAGAGCTTTGTTGGATGAAAAAAGGTAGTTCCCAAATACGAAATTGAGGAGAGCAAGACAACCCATCTTTCTCTTGCTCTCCTCAAGAACCATGCGATGCTTTGCCAAGGAAAATGCCGGGCATAACAGGAGCAAATAGCTTTTTAAAAAATACTTCTCCATACAGTCTCGGGTGACCGATGAAGAATCAACAGCAGCCGCAACAGCATTTAGCCGCCATCGACTTGGGTTCCAACAGTTTTCACATGGTTGTTGCCCGCATTGAAGACGGTCATATCCACATCCTTGATAAATTAAAGGAAATGGTACGTCTTGGTGATGGCCTTGATAACAATGGCAGATTATCTCAAGAAGCCCGCACACGTGCCCTCTCCTGTCTTGATCGTTTTGGTGAACGGGTACGTAATTTACCCCAGGGAAGTGTGGCGGCTGTTGGTACGAATACCCTGCGTCAGGCTAAAGATTCCCGACTGTTTTTACAACATGCCAGTGAAGTCCTAGGCCACCCAATTGCTGTTATTGGAGGAAAGGAAGAGGCTCGTCTGGTGTATCTGGGAGTTTCCCATTCCCTGGTTGCTGAAGATGGCAAACGGTTTGTCATGGATATTGGTGGTGGCAGTACTGAATTAATTATCGGTGAGAATTTCGAACCGCTGCATCTGCGTAGCCTGGATATGGGTTGTGTCAGTATGAGTCGTGAGTTTTTTCAACATGGGAAACTAGACAAAAAATCTTGGGAAAAAGCCGGCATTGCCGCCCACCTGGAACTACGTCCGGTGAGAGGCTATTTCAAAGAAGTCGGCTGGAGTTCCGCCACAGGGGCATCCGGTACCATCAAGGCCGTAGCAAATATTGTGAATGCACTTGGACTTGAGGCCTATACCATCACCCTTGACAGTTTGTACCAGGTACGGGATAGAATGATTAAGGCTGGAGAACTGAAGAATCTTGACCTGCCGGGGTTAAAAAGTGATCGCCAACCTGTTTTTGCAGGAGGCCTGGCCATTCTTATTGCCACCTTTGAGGCACTGAAGATTAAAAGGATGCAGGTTTCCGAGGGTGCCTTGCGAGAAGGCTTGCTCTATGAGCGCCTGGGCCGCATCCAGAGTGAAGACACCCGCTTAAAAACCGTTACCAGTGTACAGCAGCGATTTCAGATCAGCCAGAACCATGCAAGACGAGTAAGTAAAACAGCCCATCGCCTCTTGACTGCCTGTGAAAAAAACTGGAAGCTGCGACTGGAAGATGCTGAATTACTGCATTGGGCAAGCAGTCTGCATGAGATTGGCCTTGCGGTTTCCTTGAATGGATATCATAAACATGGTGCCTACTTATTGGACAATGCCGATCTTCCCGGATTTTCTTTTGAAGAGCAGGACTGGATGAGCGTTCTGGTGCGTTGCCATCGCAGAAAAATATCAAAAAAACTCTTCAAAGAGCTACCGGATAAGAATCGACAGACAGCCTTAAGACTTGCAATTCTGCTTCGTCTCGCCACACTGCTGCATCGTTCCCGAAAAGATGAAACAGCAATTATTGAAAATATTGTCGCCAATGAAAACAGCCTGACCCTTCACTTTGCAAAGGATGAACTGATAAAACATCCCCTGCAACTCGCCAGCCTTGAGCAGGAAGCTAATTATTTAAAAATTGTCGATTTTGAGCTCAAATTTTATTCATGAGCAACTCACCTAACATAGCTGACCTCATACAGATATCCTCTTACCGAGAGAACAGACAGGAGATTCCTGAATGATCGCGCTATTGCAACTGACGCGGTAGAGAGTGAAAAATGCCATTGCATATCTCAACAGCTACACATTTAAAAACCTCTTTTTAGCACCATGAAAAACACAGCTATCCTTTTTATATTAATAAGTATTTCT
Source organism: Pseudomonadota bacterium (assembly GCA_018817385.1). GTDB lineage: Bacteria > Desulfobacterota > Desulfobulbia > Desulfobulbales > Desulfocapsaceae > Desulfocapsa. Next base: position 15,487 of record JAHIUA010000004.1, on the reverse strand, counting down.
TGTTTACAGGCGAGTTTTTCGGCTGAAATTGACAGCGTAACCCCAAGGAACCTAAAACTTGAGAATAGCCTCGCTCTTCTCAACACAATTTTTAAGGAACGGATACAGGAGGGAATCCAGAAAGCCAACGCAAAGCAAGATGGATTTTGCGATGAAGAAGTCCTTTACACAGAACTGAGAAAAGCTATTTTTCAATCCTTTACCGCATCCTGGGGACTGAAGGGGTACGATCTGGACAAACAATTACGCAGTTTACTGGCCAGGCAAAGTTACTCGTTATCGTTAAACGACTCTATCTACCGTGATATAGATTACTTAGAAGGTTTTTCCTTAAACATTAAGGAGCTGAGTGATGTGGTCAATATTAATGGTCATCTTATTGGGCTCGACAAAATGGGTCATTTTTTTGATCAGGGCTGGCAATATTTTGAGTTAAGCCATTATAAGAAACACACTCTTGACCAAGCTCTCGAGTGGGGAAGGGAACAAGAAACAGGAAAATTTGGTTATACAACTACTGGTATTTTTTCCTTTTCCGATCTTGTCGCCAACTTTAATGGCTGGCGATTTTGGAATAAAGTCCTCCTGAGTGAAAAGGATCCTTTAAAAGGAATTATTGCTAATTTCTTTAACAAGTCATACATCAGCTGTGAGAATCAAATCATTGCCTCTATCAAAAACAAGAAAATAGTGAAGGCCTGGGAATACAACAGCCGGTTTGATTTATCAGATTACATAGATGGCGCCTGGGACGAAGGGAATAACTGTAATAGTTACCACGACCCGATTATTGAAGAAAAAGTAACCTTACGGATAAAAAATGTTAATCCCGACTTTATCTGTCCCTGCAAACCTGAATGCTGCTTGGCAGCTCAAGAAAAATATGGCGATTATGCAAAACATCTGTTGCATCCCTACTGCCTTAATGTAACGGAAGAATAAAAGACAGGTATCTATTCAGCAGCACCCCATCTTCGTCCATCCAGGTTTTCTCGCATAGCACTGGTATGCTTCGAAGTCCTCACTGGACGAAAAGAAAACACTGCTAACCAGTTACAGAGTGGTTATTTGCCAATTATTGAGCATGCCCTGAACAGGTACAAAGAGAGGAAAAGGATAACGTATCAGATGGATATTGAAATCTAAAAATGCCTTCTCCTTACCAATCCGGGAAGATGATATCAGAATGGTTTTATGTCCCCGGATTTTATGCTGATGCAGAATAGGGCATCAGCTTCTACTCCTGTCCATTCCCATGAACTGAGAAGATAAGAGTATTTCGGTAGCAGTGCGTTTCATGTCACTCTCTGGTGATTGATGGTCTGCCGGAGGACTGCCAATCCCTGTCAAGATCTCCCATTGAGAGTGCTTGGTTGCTTGAGACCTGCCAGATCCTGAATACGTATTGACTCCCTGGAAGGAGCACTGACAGCTTTTAGGGCGCTTCCTTCTCTGAGAGCGGCCTCATTTTTTTCCAGGTAGGTTTCCGGCTCAATAGTCCAACCCAAGGCCATTCGTTTTTCTTCCTTTTTCAGAGTCCAATAGACATAGCGACCGATCAGCGGGGCTAACAGGCGGGGCTGCAGGCCAAGGGTCCTGTAGATATCCTCAAGGAGATCATCAAGTTGCTGATGAAGTTCCCTGTTCTGCCGGGACCATTTTTTCATGGCCCATACTGCGGCGGCATACATGTTGTACAGTGGTTTGACTTCTTCCTGGTAGCGACTGCGCACTCGCTTATCAGGACATGTTTTATATCGCTTCCAGCCTTTAAGGGTTGTGCGAATCAGGCGAAAGAGGCTGGGGCCATTGCTGGCAAAGTCCTGTTCAAAGGCCTTGAGCAGTAATTTCTCCTCAGCACCTGCCGGAATATGCGGATGGCGGTGGTTGAAACGGAACTGGCCATGGCTGTCAGAGATATTGAACTCTTCCAGAGGCAATAAGGTGCCCTTCTTTTTCAGCTGGGCGTGGAGGGGGGTGCCATGATTGGCGGTGTAGAGCATGAACTGGTGAAAATCCACGGAATGGGAAACAGCATAGTCAATGACTTGGGCTATGTTTTCCGGAGTATGTTCTTCCAGGCCGATAATAGAAGACCCGAGTACTCGAATGCCATGCTCCTGAAGATCTGTGACCAGCTCTCTGGTCTCTATCCCTGCAAGCTTTGCATATTGGCTTTGTTTGCCCTCCAGTCCCATCCAGACCCAGGATATGCCGAGCTCCACCAGTTGTTCTATGGTATATGAACGCAGGACCCTGGCCGAGCTGAAGACGTAGAGGGCCCAGCTTTTATTATGTTTTTTCATTTGTTCCAAAAGACTCAGAGCCCTTTCCCGATGGAGGAGAAAATTTTCATCGAGGATAAAAAAAGATTTTGTCTTCAGTTTTCTTTCCAGGTCGGCCATTACCTCATAGAGCTCTTTCCCGGTTTCAAAAAAGTTCTTAAATTTCCCCTTCCCGCCAAAGAGGGCCGAGGTTGAGCAAAAGTTACAGCCCATGGGGCACCCAACTGAGGGTACAACAATAGCGGCAGTATCTCCCGCTTTGTTGGCGAGGGTGTGGCCCAGAATTCGGGTTTTAGTGGCTGAGGAGACGGCGGGATGCTTGACCGCCTTGCTCATATCCTGATTGAGATAGCGGCGGAACCATTCGATCCCGTCGCCGCGAACGATATACTCTGCGTTCAGTATCTCGTCGATATCATCCATGTTACTGATATGACCACCAACCACAATCGTTGCCTGGGGCTGATAGGTACGGATCAATTCGCACATCTTTTTGACCTTGCCCACATTGGGAATGATGGAACTGATACCGATAATATCGTACTGATTGGTGCTGATGGTCTCTATGAAACAGTCTAAATCCGGGAAGTCGAGAAGGGTACAGGGGGCATCGATATTTTCCTGAATCATAAGGAGGCCAAAGGAACGATGAAACATACGAAGAGAGAAAGCTCCCTGTACGCGGGTAACTTGATTATGGTATAGTTCCATAGGGTTGATTGTGCTGCTGCCGTACTCATCGTCTTGAGCATAGGGGCCAAAGACACTGGATAAAAGGACCTTCGCCTTGCTGCCGAGATGATGCACCGGATGATTATTTTTCATATCTATACCTCCTTATAGGAAAGAACTCAAAAATGGATTAAGGCCATTGTAAGCTATTAATCTGACAAGGGATAGGGGAGGAAAGCAAATGACAATTCTTTTACAAAACAGCGAAAAACAATGAAACGTCCGTTCTGGTTTCTTCATCCGGTTGCAATCTTTGTTTTTTCTATTATTGCCCTCGGGCTGTCCCTGTTTCTCTACATATACTGGTATGTAGAGGTCAGCACTGGACTGAAGGCTGTAATCGAGAAGACCAATCTCGATCCGAAGCAGTTTATAGCCTGGCAGACCTGGGTGGTGATCATGGTTCTGTCGATTCTCGTCGGCATTATCCTCCTGGGAATTATTGTGGTTTTTGTCTATCAGCGAAAGACCCTGGCCCTCTATCAATCACAGCGTAGGTTTATCAACAGCTTTACCCATGAACTAAAGACTCCGACAACCTCTCTACAACTCTATCTGGAGACCTTGGTCCGACATGAATTACCAAGAGATAAACAGCTCAAGTATCTCCACTACATGCTGGCAGACGTGGCCAGGCTGACCGATAACATTAATGGCATACTCAACCTGGCTCGTCTGGAGGCCAAGGTGGAGGGGGTGGAATTTGTCGTTGTTGATCTGGTGGAGGTAGTAGTTGAGTTTTACCGGAAGAATGAGCAATTATTCCGTGGCAGCGAGATCCTGATCAACAAATCCCCTGACCAGTGTTATTATTGTTCTATCAATCATTCACTTTTTCAAATGGTCTTGATGAATCTGCTCTCCAACGCCGTCAGATATAATAAAAGTGATTGTCCACAGATCAGTATAAGTTTCAGTCAGACGGAGAAGACGGTACAACTCTGTATTGCTGACAACGGAGTTGGTTTTGAAAAGTCGCAGGCCCGAAAGGTCTTTAATAAGTTTTTTCAGATCATGGGAGAAAGTCTTACCCATGCTGGTGGAACCGGCCTGGGATTATATATGGTTGACCAGGTGATCAGACAACATAAGGGAAAGGTTGTGGCCCAGAGCGACGGTCTGGGCAAAGGGGCACAATTTATTGTTACCCTGCCCCGAAAAAATCCTGAACTAACTGTCTGACAGCGTCTCCTGCTCGTGTCTGGCAAAGCCATTAATATTGCAACAATTTACTCTTTCAACACACTTGCGACAAAAAAAAAGGAAACACGTGGATGCAAGAAAGCATGAAACGAATTTTAATCATTGAAGATGACCCCCATATTGCCGAAGGAATAGCCTTGAATCTTACCTTGGAAGAGTATGAGGTGAAGGTCTCAGGAAACGGAATCCATGGCCTGCAGGAATGGAAACAGTGGTGTCCCCATTTGATTGTCCTCGACCTGATGCTGCCTGACATAAATGGCATGGAGGTTCTTAAAAATATCCGTCTTGAGGACGAACGACTCCCCATCCTTATTTTATCGGCCAAAGGTGATTCTTCCGATAAGATCGCCGGGTTTGTCGATGGGGTGGATGATTATATGACCAAGCCCTTCAATCTGGAAGAATTTCTCCTGCGCATCAAACGTCTTCTGACTCGTGAGCAGTGGCAGCACGAGCAGGAGGAGGAAGCCTCTCTGACAAGTCATTCGACTGAGCCCCCCCCCTACCGCTTTGGAACAAATACGATTGATTTCACCACCGGCCTGGCCCAATGTCGGAGCGGCACCATTCAGCTCACCGAGCAAGAGATCAAATTGCTCAAACTCTTCATTGTCAACAAAGGCAAACCGTTGTCACGAAGCAGGTTGCTGGAGATCGGCTGGGGCTATAGTAAGGGAACATCGACCCGCACAGTGGATAACTACATTGTTCGCCTTCGGCGTTATTTTGAAGAAGATGCCAAAAATCCCCGCTATTTCAAAAGCAGACGTTCCCTGGGCTATATATTTGATCATGAATAGGGAAAGATCCTCGATTAATTCCATCTTCAGTAATACCTTAGACATGATGAGCCAAGAAGAGGACAAGACCGTCTGACTTCCCAAAAATCAAAGACAGGATAAAATATATGTCTCCCAATGCACTGGAAGCTATTCAGTTAAGTAAATCATACAATGTAGATTCTAGGCAGATTACCGTGCTTGATCGTGTCAGCTTAACGGTTCCGATTGGCAGTTTTGTCGTTATTGAAGGAAAAAGCGGCAGTGGTAAATCAACTCTGTTGAGTCTTCTGTCAGGCTTGGACAAACCAGATTCTGGAAAAATCAGACTTTGCGGCACCGATATAACCGACTTGAGTGAGGATGAACTGGCACCGTTTCGCAACCGGACAATCGGCTATGTTTTTCAATCCTTTCATCTTGTTCCCTCCCTGACTGCTTTTGAGAATATCGCTTTCCCGGCTGAATTAAACCGAGACCCGCAGGCTGCAGTCAAGGCAAAGGAGTTACTGCATCGAGTCGACCTGAGCAAAAGGATGAATAATTTCCCGCATCAGCTGTCTGGTGGAGAAAAACAGCGGATTGCCATCTGCCGGGCTCTGATCAACAGTCCGCAAATCATCTTTGCTGACGAACCGACAGGGAACCTGGACTCTGCCAATGGAGAAATTATTATGCAACTGCTCCTGGAGCTACGCCAGGAACTGATGACGACACTGGTACTGGCCACCCACAGCAGAGAGATAAGCAGCAAAGCGGACGCTATCGCCCGATTGGTCGATGGCAGGATTGCAACCTCTTCAGAAAAGGTAAACCTGTAAATGCTGCACCTTCGTTTCATCCTCAGGCAGATAGCCGGTTCCCGCAACCAGGCGATTATTTTTGTGTTCTGTGTTGCCTTGTCTCTGCTCATCCTTACTGCACTTGGTGGCTTCAGTGGCAGCGTTCGCCGCTCGATGCTCCAGGACGCCAGACAGCTACACGGAGCTGACATTACTATCCACTCCCATTATCCCTTTTCCGAACCCTTGCTCAAAGCCATTCATGACTATGAGCAACAAGGAATTGTTCAAGGTGCCCTGGTTAACGAATTTTACAGTATGGCCAGGAATCCTCAGTCAGAAAAATCCATTCTCAGTGACTTGAAAGTAGTTGCAAAGGGATATCCATTTTATGGCAAGGTAAGACTCCTCTCAGGGCGGGAGTTCTCGAAAGTTCTCAGCAAAGGGTCCATCATAGTCGACCAGGTACTCCTGGATCGTCTGCAGGCTCACATCGGCAACACCTTGCAAATCGGTTCCACCCTCCTGACCATTGTCGATGTTGTCACCCTGGAACCGGATCGACCGGTTTCCTTTTTTTCTTTTGGCCCGAGAATTTTTATAGCAGCGGAAGACCTGGAACGGCTTGATCTTATCAAAAAAGGAAGCAGAATACAGTTCAAATACCTGCTCAAAGTGCACGACCCTGCCCTTGTTGATCGGCTCGGCGAAGAATTTTCAGCCATGACCGTGCCCCCCCAGGAAAATGTTAAAACATTCAAAAATGCTGACTCCCGTATAAAACGCTTTTTTGAGAACTTCCTTTTTTTCCTCAGCCTTATCGGTATGTTCACCCTTGTGTTGGCCGGTATCGGCATCCAGACGTCTCTATATGCTATGCTCCGGGAAAGTGATTATACAATCGCTATCATGAAATCAGTCGGGGCCACAAACCGCTTCATTACCCTCCATTTTATGGCCATGGTCATGGTACTCGGTACATGCGGAACACTCCTGGGACTCATCCTCAGCTCCCTCTTACAGTTGTATTTCCCGACTCTTTTTGCCTCCATTCTGCCGGCCAATGTCACTCTCACCATATCCTGGAACGTGGTCTTTGAAGGACTCGTCCTGGGAACAATTGTCGTCGCTCTTTTTTCTTTTCTTCCTCTACTCCGCATTAAAAACTTCAAGCCGGCCTTCATTTTTCGCAAAGAAATTGAAAAATCAGGGGGAGGAATCCTCCACTACAGTGCCATTTCGATAATTATTTTATTTTTTATCGGACTGGTTATCTGGCAGCTCGAAGATGTTAAAATCGGTCTTTATTTCATACTGGGACTGTGTACCCTTATTGGCCTGACAGCCTTGATTACAGAGGGACTGATGCTCTTTATGAAAAAAAACACAGCCCGTTCTCTGGTACTGCGTCAGTCCTTTCGGGGGTTATTCCGGCCAGGCAATGCCACCCGAGCTATTATCATCACCCTCAGTGCTTCACTGGCAGTTATTTTTTCCATATATCTCATTGATCATAATCTACGGGCCACCTTTATAGAGGCCTATCCTGCCAATCTGCCCAATGCCTATTTCCTCGACATCCAGCCTGAGCAGAAAACAGAATTTAGCACTATACTCGGCAGAGAGGCGGAATTTTACCCTATTGTCAGAGCCCGGCTGGCCTCGATTAACAATAAGCCTATAAACAGGACCCAGGAGAGAGAAAAAAGAGGAGATAACATGGCCCGTGAATTCAATCTCACCTATCGGGATTTTCTCCTTAAAGACGAGCAGATGCTAGAAGGAGAGAATCTCTTCGGCAACAGGATCAATGCGTTGTACAGCAGGGGCGAGGTGCCTGTTTCAGTACTGGACACAGTGGCGGAAAATGGTGATATCAAGGTTGGTGATCTCCTGATTTTCAAGGTTCTGGGTCTACCTCTTACAGCCAGGGTCACAAGCATACGGACCCGGACGGAATCAAAGGTTCGCCCCTTTTTCTATTTTGTCTTTCAGGAGAAATCGCTCAAAGATGCCCCACAGACCATTTTCAGTTCTGTCAGGATAGATGGGGAACAACTGGCCATAATCCAGAACACACTTGCCGCCAGGTTACCGAATATCAGCGTCATTGATATAGGTTCTACAGTTGAAATTCTTGCCGGAATGATGCACAAGATGTCCTCTATTATTCAGTTTTTCACCTCGTTTTCAATCATTGCCGGTCTGTTGATTATTATCAGCTCTATCTTCGCAACCCGCATGACCAGAATCCGCGAAGCCGTCTATTTCAAGATCCTTGGCGCTCAATCTTCTTTTGTGGTAAAGGTTTTTACCTATGAAAACCTGATTATTGCCTTGTCCAGTGCCTTGCTTGCAAATCTCATTTCTCATATTGGCAGTTGGCTTGTCTGTCGCCAACTTTTCAATATTACCTACCAGCCCTTACTTGGCAGCACAGCGATTATGACTGCAGGAGTGATTGTCTTGGTTATAACTGTGGGCCTCGGAGCCTCTGTTTCTATTTTACGACAAAAACCAATCGCTTACCTTCGAAACGAAAGACAGGATTAACCAATGCAGAGACTTTCCCAAAAGAACCTGGCCCGCCACCCGCTCTCCATTATCTCATGGCTGTTATCCGCTTTTTTCCTGCTCAGCTGTGATCAACAACAGGAGACACAACCAAAAACGGAGGAACTCCTTGTCACTCCGACATACAGCGGTTCCATTATTGCTGTCGGCGATTCTCTGACCGCGGGATTGGGAGTGCTGGAAGATGATGCCTGGCCTGCAATCCTGGAAAAAAAACTTCAGCACAACGGATACCATTGGCAGGTAATCAATGCAGGAATAAACGGTGAGACAAGTAGTGGTCTCCTCTCAAGAATTAAATGGATACTGGCCCGGAACCCGGAAATAGTTATTCTTGAAACAGGCGCCAATGACGGCCTACGAGGCATTCCTCCTCATGTTGTCCGCAACAACATCGACAAAACCGTACAAATACTGCAGGAAAATAATGTGCTAGTGGTCCTCGCCGGCATGCAGATAGTGCAAAACCTCGGTGCAGACTACACCAGGGAGTTTGCTGCTATTTACCCCTCTATAGCCCATGCACAGGACTGTATTCTCATTCCTTTTTTCCTCCAGGAAGTGGCAGGTGAACCGGCTCTGAATCAGGATGATACGATTCACCCCAATGAGAAGGGGCATACGATCATTGCCGAAACCGTATATCCATATGTACTCCAGGCTCTTCAATCACATCTCTGAAATTGGACCTGAGTACAACGGAAGATGCCCAAAATGTGCGTTTGAACGGCTTGAGCGAAGCGAATTTTCAAACTCCCGGCAACTTTCGAGGAGCACAAAGAAGTCCCAAAGGAGCCAGCGATACGGAAGTACTTTCCTTTGCTTCGTTTTCTTTGCTCCCTGACGGGACCTGACCTTCAGTGAAAAAACGCCGCGGTAGACAATAAAAATGGCAGTTCCGGGTGGGTCTGACCTGGCCTGAAAGACCAGATTTTTCACTTTGTAAAAAAAAAGGCTGAGCCGGATGGCTCAGCCTTTTTTGGTTAAGACAAGGTTAAGACGAGAAAATTTAACTCTCAGTGAGTTTCAGCCATGGCATTCATCGCACGGGCCGGATTTTTTTCTACTTTATTCAGGATATCCATTGTCTTGGATTCTGGGAGCCACTCAATTTTACCAGTGCCCACGTCATAAATTGCACCAACCACTTTGGCCTTTCCAGTTGCTACCATATCTCTTGATACAGGACTGCTCATAAAAAGGTCTTCTATACCCTGCCAGATATTTTCCTCAATACCAAAAGGAATAACGTCGTCTCCAAGGGCTTCTGGATGGTTGGCAATAGCAGTTTTCACTGCGGGAATGATATTGTCAACCAGGGGTGGGATATTGCGTTCCAAGGCATGCCCATGTCCTTGAACAACGCCAGTGACTGCTGTTACTGCACCACACTGGGTATGCCCCAGGACAACGAGAACAGGTGTGTTTACATGGGCTAAGCCATATTCAATTGATCCAGCCTCATCGACATCAACCACATTCCCTGCCACCCTGATAACAAAGATATCCATCACTCCTGCGTCAAAAAGTATTTCTACAGGGACACGGGAATCCGAACAGGTAATCACTGTGGCATAGGCATGATCACCCTGGTTCTCACTTCCTGCCTGAATCAGACGTGCCACATCAGTATGGGGCTGTTTGGATTGCCCTGAGACAAAGCGCTGATTACCATCTTTCAGCATTTGAATGGCAGCGTCAGGACTGGGTTTTTGGGCCTTCTCTCCATGACCACTGGCAAAAACAGGTGTGGCTGTAAGAGCAAGCAGAGAGATTGCTGTTGCAATTAATTTCATCTTTTTCTTCATTCCCTTTTCTCCTTTAAGACTGATTCGTTATTCATCTTTTCAACCTTTCCTCAACAGCCATTCGCCTGGTCTCACTCAACAAAAAGTTACAGTGAGTACCTATGAAAACAAAAAGGCCAACAGGAAAAATTATCAAAACCTGAATGAGCGTTCACTCAGTAAGTCACCTTGACTTTTTGACATAACAGTCTCTATTTTGTCAAGAAAATTCATAAACCAAGTAACGGTTTTTCTTGTCAGGACTCAGCCAACCAAAAGACAGTCAAGAGAGTACAGAAATCAACTCTGCCGTTTTTTTCCAATTTTTAAAAGACCACCCAAAAGGAGCCTTGACTCCATCCAAATATCCTATTATCCATAGCATGATATGCCCGTGGATCAAGGATTACCTTCATCCACGGCCAAGTTGCAGAGAAAGCAAAAATGGAGATTTTTTTATTATGAAACGGAAAATCGCAATTGGCTTGTCACTACTGCTGGTTGCCCTGTTGTGTGCCTGCAGCCAACAAACTGAAAAACAACAGGATATCGATTCGTTGTTGCCGGAAAGGATCGGCGAATGGCAGCAGGTTCAACTGGTCAGCGGAGCCGAAGCCCTTGAACAAATCAACAGCCTGCACGGCAAAAATATTCTCGTAGAAACCGGGGCCATAGGTACCTACCAGGCTGCGGAAAAAAGCCCGGCCATGGTTTGGATATCACGGAGTAAAACCCCTGACCTGACCCGAGAGCAGGCGGAAGTCATGGCAGATAAAATGGTGCGCAATCCTCGTTCACCCTTCCATGCTCCAGAGACCTTGATCAGTAATAATATCAAAGTTTATAAGTTTCTAGGGATGGGACAGATCCACTATATTTTTTGCCAGGAAGAGCTGGCATACTGGATTTCCGCCCCACCAGCAGATGGGGAAAAGCTGCTCCGCTATTTTGTAGAAAATGGCCAAAATCAGTAATAGATAAATCTGCCCCGGTTTTTGATTCTTGCCCAAGCAAAGCAATGCTCAAAAGACCTCCGATACTCCCACTTGCCGGACCACTGCAAGTTATTGAAGAAATATTTCAACATTTGCCTGTTCTCTAAGTTCTGTTACGTGATGAGCCCGGGCTTTATTCAAATGTTTCTCTTCAAGATATTTTTTTATAAAATCTCTTACGGTATCAAGGGGAATATACCCTGCTGGTTTTTTATCAAGCACCTCTACAATATGATAGCCAAACTGCGTTGCAACAACTTCGCTTATCTTGTTTTTTTCGAGAGCAAAGGCCATCTTGTCAAATTCTTCGGGCATAAAACCGCGCTCAATAAAACCAAGGTCACCACCATTTTGCTTTGATCGCAGACAATCTGATTGCTCTGCGGCCAGTTTGGCAAAATCGCTATCCCCTCGGACATTTTTGAGAATGTTTTCCGCTTTCATTCGGGCTGCATCTTTTTGCGCCTGCTCCCCCTTAGCATCTGCCTGCACCAGAATATGACGAACGTGGACCCGTTCTCCTACTTTAAACATTTCTTTTGACTTCTCATAATAAGCCAGAATCATTTCTTCCGAAGGTTCATAGTGCAACAAGCCCTGGCTCTCCCAGTACCCCTCAATCTGGATTTTGGACCTCAAGGCAGACAACAATGTATCTTCGTTTAATCTCTGCAACTTCAAATAGTTGAAGAATTCATTCGAGGTCTGATATTGTGCCTTCAGCGCCTCCACTTCTCTCCCTACTTTTTTGTCAATATCAGCAACCACATGACCAGCCACAGCCTCGTTGAGAAGCTTACTCTCAATAACCCTGTCAAGCGCCTGTCGCCTTAATATTCCCAGAAGTTCAGGTCTTGATTGTTGTTTGTTGAACTTGTTATATTTTCTCAGCTCCTTATTATACTCTGCTGTCAGCAGGCTTTCTTCAATTGGTTGACCGTTCACTTTTGCCACGATCCCCCCGTCCCTCTTATCCACTCCAGTTTCTTCCTGACAAACACCTGCGGAAGGGTGACACAGGACCACAATGAAGATCAGTATGGTCGGTATATAAGATATTGTATCTTTGCTAAGTTGAATCAAAATAGTATCCAGTCATTCCAACAAAAAGAACGAAATCTAATTTATATTATTAACGGTTACGGTTGCAGAACTTTCCGCTCTGCCTATGGGTAAAAACATGACATCCAATGCCGTTCCATCAGTATCAAGGGAAAAAGAAGCCTCCTCCTGAGTTTTAGGCCGGAAAACAAAATGTTGGTCAAGATCAAAGCGTCTATACCCGTCCTCATAAGCAACAACCTTCAGACCCCGTAACGAATGATTCGCAATGGAAAATAGATAGGTTCCACCCTCAATGGCCAGTACTTCTCTGTTCTGACGCCTTTTTTTCTCCCTGACCAGATCAAAAGAAAAACCGATATCGCTATCTACTGACAAGGCTGCAACAACATCTATAAGGCCATGACCATACACATCATCCTGGCCTGGATCTCCAAGGTCCTGAGCGCTCATTTGCAATCGGCCGCGAACATCCATATTATTCACCAACCCATCACCATTCACATCATCCATTCCAACAGAAAGAAGAAGGGCGGCAGCACCTGAGACGTGTGGTGCTGCTTGTGATGTACCACTTAACAATGTATAGCTGTTATCAGCCGTGCTTGAGTACACAGCAACACCAGGAGCAGCAAGTTCAACTAATGACCCTGTGGGGGCGAACCACCCTGGCTGGTCCAGATTGTCAGTTCCTGTTACCGCAATAACAGAATCATAGGCTGCAGGATAGCCGACAGTAGTTCCGTTTCCTGCAGCAGCAACGAGCAGTACCCCTGCATTATAGGCCGCATCACAAGCATCTTGAAGCGCTTCAATGTGTGGACCACCAATACTTATATTGACCACATCCATATCATTATCAATGGCCCATTCAATACCGCTGATGATCCAGCTTAACAAGCCAAAACCACCTCCATCCAACACTTTAATGGCATATAGCTCTGCACCAGGGGCCACACCGACAACTCCAGAACCATCAGCTGCAGCTGCAATAATACCTGCCACATGGGTTCCATGACTGTTCCAGCTATCATCAAAGGGATCGTCATCATTAAAAACAAAGTCCCATCCGCCTGAATAACTGGTGCTAAATTCTTGATGAGTATAGTCAATACCACTGTCTAAAACGGCAATTCGTACCCCTTTGCCTGTAATAGCATTGACATGGGCTGTCATACTGCCGATACGCTCAACTCCCCATGAATTAGCGTATTCAAGGGGATCTGCAGCTACTGACGCAACGGGCTCAACGACTGAATAAACCATATCTTCTACAATATATTTGACGTTAGGGTTTTTCCGCAGTTTTTCAAGCTCATAGTCGGGCAAATCAGCTGCATATGCTGCAATGTGGCGAAATTTACGTTTCATCCCACCGCCGTGTTTATGAATAAGGTCTTCTTCTGCCGAGCCGGTTTTCTTATGAAAGCCGATTATTACAGAACGATCCATTGCCTGTGCCTGTAGGATACAACAACAGGTAACATAAACAAAAAAGCTGAGAATCAAAACCAGCTTACTTAGTATTCTTTTTTGCAAAGCCATAAGGAACCTTCTCAGACAAAAGGAAAAAGATAAACAGAAAGCGTGTTTGCCAATACACCTGAAATAAAACTGTTATATTAGCTGGATAGCCAGACATCAAACAACCGCCGCATAATGAAACGGAGGAAAAATCTTCCAAAGTCTCCTATGCGACGGTCTCTTTGAACATCATTCAGTCAAGCAACTTTTCCAGTTTTTCACAGGTCTTATGCTTTTCCGTCAAAATCATGTTTTGGTTATTGAAAAAATTTATTTCAACTCCCAGTTATTTTTCCAAGCTACTTGCTTCCTGTCCAAGGAATAGCAATACTTGCCTTTTCAATCTTTTAATTCAAACCATTTAACATTACTCTGCGCTCCATTGACCCAGACAGAGACGGGATAATCCCCTTTTCGAAGATTCGGAATGTAATACTTGATCACATCATCGTTCCACTCTTTAATGCGGACCTTGACAGAACCGAATAGAACGTAGGAATCATCCTGGTGACGTCCAAAACGATAACCTTTAATTTTTTCAACATAACCAGGTTTTCCGTCGTTATCATCAAGTCTCCGGATGTAGGGAGGATCAACAGGTGGATTACTGCAGTCATTGGCAGGGTTAGCATCACAGACGCCACACTTATCGACTACGGCATCACCGCCCCAGGTTCCTGCACAATCCTGAACACATGCAGTCAGACCGGTATTACCACCAACGCAGTTTCCACAGTTATCAGAGTATGCGCTTCCACCCAAATCACCATTACAGTCTTGAACAGGCACATCGGATACACATTCATGAAGACTTCTATCCCATGAACATCCAGCTGTTTTTTTACAAGACCTCCAACTCAAATCGAAACACTTGTCGTTCTCATCAACCGTACAATCATTAGTAGGATCACTGTCACAGGTGCCGCAGTTATCCGCTACCGCATTTCCGCCCCAAGCTCCAGCACAGTCCTGAACACAATCATTGTTCGGGTTGGAATCACAGGTACCGCAGTTATCGGCTACCGCATCACCGCCCCAAGCTCCAGCACAATCCTGAACACAGTCATTGCTCGGGTTGGAGTCACAGGTACCGCAGTTATCGGCTACTGCATTTCCGCCCCAGGTTCCGGCACAGTCTTGAACACAGTCATTGCTCGGGTTGGAATCGCAGGTACCACAGTTATCGGCTACCGCATTGCCGCCCCAGGTTCCGGCACAGTCTTGAACACAGTCATTGCTCGGGTTGGAATCGCAGGTACCACAGTTATCGGCTACCGCATTGCCACCCCAAGTTCCGGCACAGTCCTGAACACAATCATTGTTCGGGTTGGAATCGCAGGTGCCACAGTTATCCGCTACTGCAATTCCACCCCAGGCTCCGGCGCAGTCTTCAACACAATCATTGCTTGAATCGGAGTCACAGGTACCGCAGTTATCGGCTACCGCATTGCCACCCCAGGTTCCGGAGCAGTCCTCAACACAGTCATTACTTGAATCGGAGTCACAGGTGCCACAGTTATCGACTACTGCAATTCCACCAAAATCACCCTTACAATCAGCTATACAATCGTTACCGGGATCACTGTCACAAGTACCGCAGTTATCCGCTATTGCATCACCGCCCCAAGCTCCAGCACAGTCCTGAACACAATCATTGTTCGGGTTGGAATCGCAGGTACCGCAGTTATCTACAACTGCACTGCCACCAAAATCACCCTTACAATCGGCTATACAATCATTACCGGGATCACTATCACAGGT
>JAHIUA010000023.1 GCA_018817385.1 Pseudomonadota bacterium | reverse complement strand
TATACGCCATTGCTTACCACACGCAGGAGGAGATGTTGCCGTCCAGAGTATGGAGCAGCAGATGGTCAGGGGTAGACATGAGACAGTAACCGGAAACTTTGAGAGTATATATCTCAGCGGCTTCCTGAAGAACGATAAGGAAAAGTGGATAGTCATTGGACGAGAAGAATATCTTCTCCCTTCGCCTGCCCCGGTTCATAATGTGACACCAGGCTCCTGGATATTCTATGTGTGGTGGTCTGGAACTCTTTTTCTCTGCCACACATTCCCAGCAAAGGTCAAAAGGAGCTTTGACCCCTTTTTCTTTTCCATCATGGGTTCAGGGGAGCAGACCACAAGGCTAAATGGCGCGGTCAGTACAAATACAAATGATGCTGGCTCATCCCTTGTCTCCGGAGCTAATAACACCACTCTTAGTGACCTGACCGTAGAAAATATCGTCGTCGGCAATTTATCATCGATTGCTATTTACAATAATAACTGCTCACCAAAAATTATCAATGTGAGCACCATCACATCCGGTGGAGGGTCTGCTATCGGTGTGTTCAATACCTCATCCTCCTCGCCGACCATGACCAACGTGAGCGTTACTGTATCCGGAACATCAACTACAACGGGCGTGCTTAACGACTCATCTTCACCTGTCATAGACAACGTAACCGTCACTGTTACAGGAGGAACGGCTTCTACTTGCGGTGTAACAAATCAAAACGCCTCCGCGCCAACCATAAAAAATTTGGCTGTGACTACATCGGGGGGGGTAGGTAATCACGTTGGCATTTTGAACGACTACTCTTCACCCACCATGAATAATGTGAATGTAACAATAATGGGAACGGACTCGAATATAGGTATATCCAACATCAGGTCCTCTCCAATTATGATTAACGTGAATGCCGAGGCGTTAGGGGGAACAGATGCCATCGGCGTGAAAAGCAGAGACTCCCTTCCTATGATGACTTACGTAATTGCTAATGCGTCAGGAGGATCAAATACTAATATTGGTTATTTAAGCCCTTTTAACATGGATGGTTCTTACTTGGGCATAGCAAAATTTCGTCACTGTGTTTTCAAGGGCATCACTTACGGGCTTTATACGGATGCTCTTCACGATTACATTTTTATTTCGCAGTCATCCATCATCGGTGGATTATATTTTGGCGTTGCAACGATAAACTGCTTGAATTCTGATAACGGCGAACTTCAGGAATTTGGACTTGATTGCATTGAGAAAGATATTGAACCATGAGAACGAAAGGGGTCAAGCCAGCCTTTGACCTTTGTCGAATTTCATCCCCTTATATCAATGCGAAAGAGATATGGAAATCAACTACTGGCAATGGCAAGGTTAATCATTTCAAGAAAGTTAAAACTTAACATGCTCCCTGATGCTCTTCAGGGAACAGGACGGGGGCAGGCGATCGCCGACTTGAGGAATCAAAATCGGCGATGCACAGTAGACACCTTCGGTTGGCCTGACTTGCCGGTGATAGTGTTTACCACTGGCAAGTCATGGTGTGCATTTAAAAAAATCGAGGCCATTTTCAAACACAAGAATGACCCGCAGTAAAATATTGTCACCCGTCACCCAATGCTTGACGGATTTTTGCAGCTAGTTCTCTTTTGGCGAATGGCTTCTGGATGAAATACACTCCATCATCCAATACCCCATGCTGGGTAATCACGTTGGCGGAGTAGCCGGACATAAATAGACATTTCAATTCTGGTCTACTTACTATGAGTTTTTCCGTCAGAACTTGACCATTCATCCCAGGCATGATTACATCAGTTAGGAGCAGATGAATTTCTTCGGAGTACTCACCAGAGAGACGAATGGCTTCGATTGGAGTACCCGCTACCAGCACAGTATAGCCAAGGCGTTGAAGCACTGTCGTAGTCAGTTGCAGAATCGTCGGCTCGTCCTCGACCAACAGGATAGTTTCTTTGCCACGTTCATCTGGTTTCGCTTTGAATTCAGCATGTTCCAATTTTTTCGTACCAACATGTCGAGGGAGGTAAATCTTAATGGTTGTCCCTTGCCCCTGTTCACTGTAAACATTGATGAAACCGTTGTTCTGTTTGACGATACCATACACAGTGGCCAAACCGAGGCCGGTTCCTTTGTTAACATCTTTGGTAGTAAAAAACGGCTCAAAAATATGGGAAACAGTCTCCTTGTCCATACCACTTCCATTGTCGCTCACGCCTATTTTCAAGTATTGCCCAGAGACAAATCCAGAGTGAACCGAACAGTATTCTTCGTCGAACGTACAGTTTTCAGTTTCGACGGTGATCTTGCCTACGCCTGAGATAGCATCCCTGGAATTAACACAAAGGTTGGCTAAAATCTGATCGATCTGTGACGGATCTATTTTTATCGGCCATAGCCCTTTTCCGGGCAGCCATGCGAGATCGATATCCTCACCGATGAGTCGCAACAACATCTTCAGCATCCCAGCGACGGTCTTGTTTAGGTCGATGACCTTGGGAGCAACAACCTGTTTTCGGGCAAAGGCCAATAGTTGCTTGGTAATGTCAGCTGAGCGATCGGCTGCTTGTCGGATTTGCTGCAAGTCGGCAAAGATAGGCTGAGCTGGGTCCAACTGTTCCATTGCCAGTTCTGCATGACCTAAGATCACGCTGAGCATATTGTTGAAATCGTGGGCCACTCCTCCTGCCAAGCGTCCCACGGATTCCATTTTCTGTGCCTGGATCAACTGCTCCTGGAGTTTCATCTTTTCATCCTCGGAGCGCTTGCTTTCGGATATATCCCTGAATTCAACCGTTCTTACGAGCTTTCCTTTGTAAGGAATGTTTCGTGCTTCCAAGCGAATGGGGACTTCTGTTCCGTCTTTGCGCAATCCAATGGCTTCGTATGGTTTCTCGTACCCGGATACGATCTTTTCCATTACGGTTTTTCTTGAATTTTCAGCGATGAGTAGCAAGCCGTTCATCCCCATCAATTCAGCCATAGAATACCCGGTAATTTTAGACAATCCCTGATTGCATTCTAAAATTATTCCATTGTCGTGAATCGCAATACCGCCAAAAGAAGCATTGTGAAGGACCTTGAACCGTGCCTCACTGTCGAGCAATTCCTGTTCGGCCAGTTTTCGCTCCATGATGTCATGGTAGTTACCTAAAAGTCCATGGATATCCGGATCATCCAAGAGATTGCTACCCGTGAACTCGATCCATTTATAGGTGCCATCCTTGCACTTGTACCGGAACTCGATTTTTCTGATGTCATGGGGCTCACGCATCAGCAAATCGAGGTAGCTCCGGACAGGCGCCAAATCTTCAGGATGCACGTTGTCCAACATACTTGTGCCCACGACCTCATCGGGGCTCCAGCCAAACATTTTCTCGATATTCGAGCTCTTATATCTGATGATGCAATCTCGGTCTATGATGACAATGACGTCGCCTATATTGGCGACCATTCTCCGTTGAAAGGCTTCGCTTTGGTTTAAAGCAAGTTCTGTCTGTTTTCGGCCGGTGATTTCAATGATAGACCCTTCGATATATCCTTGTTCCGGATAGATTGTAGCGGAAAATAATATCCAGATAATTTCTCCATCCTTTCGGATGATTCTTGCCTCATAATCACTTATTGATTTATTTTTCCGCAAGATTCTAATCAGTTCGGCCCGATCGCGCGAATCAGCCCATGCTTGGCCGGGATTGAACTCTGCCATACATTGCTCAACGCTTGAATAGCCAGCCATTGAAGCATACCGATTATTGATTTCCAATAATCTGCCTTTCATACTTGTCCTGAAGAGCGCAACCTGTGCACTGTCAAACAGGGAGTGATACTTTGCTTGGCTCTGCTGCAACGCTTTTTCTACGCGTTTGAGGTCTGTGATTTCCGTGATTACACCATATAGACCTGCTACCTTCCCATTGTGGTCATGTAAAGGGAACTTGCTGGAAATAAAATACCGCGTTTCGGTAGGCGTCTCCAGGCACTCCTCTGTCTCGATCATTGAGCCGGACTCAATGACACGTAAATCGTTTCCACGAAACTGGCGGGCCATCTCAGGAGAAAATAGCATCGCATCGGTTTTGCCCAATACAGTTTCGCATTGCAACCCCGTGACTTGCTCCCATTTACGGTTAACCAAAAGGTATTTGCCGTCACGATCTTTTATCACGATAAGGGTTCCGCTATTTTCAATAAGATCTGAGAGAAGATATCGATTTTCCAGCAGTAGGGTATCCAGCGATGGATGTTTACCTGAAACAATATCCTCCAGCTCGCGGACGCGACATTCCAGTTCTTTGTATGAAGGTTTCTGCGTCATGATCTGTTTGCTTTTTAAGATGAATTCAATTTTCAATTGATAGAGGGCTTTCGCAAAAATCAGACTCAAATTATAAGAATGCTCTGAGCAATTGAAAGAATGGTAACGTATTAAAAAATAGGGCTTCTAAGCAATTTCTGCTAGTGTTTGTAGACAAAAACAACAGGAGAGCAATGATAAAGTTTAAAGAAATGATATCACGGTTGATTGGGAGATTACAACGGCAATTGTACTAATGTCTTGAGGTATGTAATGGTTTATCTATCCTTCGGCAGAAAATAAGTAATATTTGGTGAAACGATGAAGGCTAGTCAAAGGAGAGAGAAATGCAGACCCACACCTCTTGGTCATTCTTCAATACAGATGTCGTGAGATGGCCTTTGGCAATGTAAACCGAAAGTCATCTATTACCTGTTGGGCTTCTTCCTGAACACCTACGATTCACAGAGGGGAAGCCAACATTTTTCCAAACATTCTAAATAAACAGTGGTCGGTCCCGGATTATTCTCTCTTTAGTACGATGCAATAGCTTGGTCTGACCTTATGTTTTCATTAGCCCCTTTGCCTACCCGGAAGAGGTACCAGGTCTTACTTTTTTTCTCAGCTTTCACATTACTGCAGGCGATATTTGAATCTTACAGCATAAAGATTGTCATAAGTTCCAAATCCACCACATTCCCACGTCAAAGAATAGCTATAATTCTGATTATCAATAACTTCTTGAGATGCCAACTGTTCCTGTACTGAAGTGTATAAATCTGAATCTACAGCAGGAGATTCTGTCAGTCCAATTTGGGTTAGAGTGTTATCATTTAATAAACGTTTTGCGAATCTCATATCACATCTGCCGCCATATGCGGCATCTTTAATGTATGTTGAAAACTCAGAAACAATTGCACCATCTGGAAGACTTACAGATGCAAATGCTGCAGAGAGCGTGGTCGTAAGTCTAAGGTATCCATATGAATTATAAAAATGAGGTCTTTCGTATGTTGTTGTGTTGGAATTAAGTGTAAATGCGGCACTTGAAATGGTATGGTACAAGTCCCCTTTAAACAGACTGCTTCCCAGGGGAACAACAACGACTTTGTCAGCGGCAGCACAATTCGGACTAGTAGTTGATATACTAGAAATTGCGACGAGGATAAAAAAAATAATTTGACGGTGCATTTCTTCCTCCTGTTTGGTGATCAATGTTGCTGTTTTTTTAATTTTGTTGAGTAGTTTGTGCTTCGGATTTCGAACTGATTTTTGTGAATGCTATTCTTTTATTTTACATATTTTTCGGAGTGACAGTCAACTTAGACTTAACCTTGTAAAGGGGTGACACTTGGTGTCTCGGTAATAACTATTTGAGTTAGTACAAGAACTGTTCAATAGGAAGCCCAATACAATGAAACTTTCATTGTACTTTTATACTGTCATGTGCTCTTATTTCAAATTCTTTAAGGTATTCCTTTTGTTTGTCATTAAGCATTTCTTTTTCAAACCAACCTTCGCAAGAATAAACGCTAAAGTCGTTATAATTTGAAACATCTTCATAATATGAAATATACATTTTTATATTGTCTCTAAATACTCTCCCGAATACCATCCGCATATTGCATTTTGGAGTAGTTATTCCTTTGTCCAGTAAATACTGAGCAACTAATATGCCAGTAGTTTTTCTAGCTTTAATATCATATTGAAAATTTCTATCACCCAGTTTTACAATATTACTTTTTAATAACTTTCTATGGTTAATAAGAGTTTCTGGGCTCCATCGTTTACCACTACTTAATTTTAATACAGATATTACAATTAATTTTTTCATATAATTATTATTGGTAATAGATCCATAAATATTTATAGTGTTCTTCGCTTTAGTGCTATGCTCTGAGTAATTTAATTGTTGTGCCCGAAAATCTTTTTCTATAGTTCCCAAATATTCAAATTCTAACGGTAATTCTATATGGATTGATGGCGTTTTTGATGAATAGTAAGTATTTCCTTCTGTATTTATTACTGGTGGTTCTATGGTGGCACACCCTGTGAAAACGAATATAGCAATAATTACAAATATGTATTTTTTCATATTATTACCTATTTTTTTTTATTCAATTGGGGGACAGACCAAAATAGCACTAGTTAAATCGTTTCGCATTGTCATGTATTCATGATTTATTGAAGTTTGTTTTGTCTATTTATTAAATTTCAAATACAGCGACCATATATCGTATAGAAGTCTAACAAGCTGGATTAGGAACGAGTTGTTTGCGCCTGCTCGATCTATTTGATGTCTCCCAGAATGGGAGATAAGGTACAATCCATTATTTTCCTATGGACTCTCCTTTTCCTTTAGTTGGTTTTATGGTTGGCTTAAGTTTACACCTTTAAGGGTAACAAACCGGTAACAGTTAAACCTTAATCCATGATAGACAACAAATAAAAACTGCATCTTTAATCAATTAACATGTTGATTGTTAAGGAAATATATATCAACACCAACCTGTCAAAAAAAACGGGTCTATCCGGTCCTCTCAACAACTTGCTTACCCATACGGTGGGTGGTGTGGTGCCCAGTGAATCGCCCCTTGTTATCAAGGCCCTGGTTGAGAGCAAGGATATTGGTTTTATGGCGGCAGAGATGGCAGTCAGTATCAAAGTGGATGCCTTCAGCTTTCACAGAAATACGGGATTGTGGAAGAACGGGTGGAGCAGGTGGCCAGGGACAGCCTGGAGGATGAACAATTGGGCCTGATCTATGAACTGTACGTCACCCTTCTACAGACTCATCTCATGGTGGAGGGACAGAAAAGCCCTATTACCTCAGGTATGGGAGTGACGGTGGAGATCAAGACAGGCAAACGGCAGATCATCGAGTTCTTTATCTATCCGATGATCAAGTATCTTGATGAAGGGATCAGTGTGCGATGAGCACACGAAGCCAGGCAAAGCCAATACGTTCAGCGGTAACTCTGCTAGAAACCAATCAATAAAAAAACTCCCTCTTCAACCCGCTATCCTGTCGGCAAAAACCAGATATCTGAGAGTGGTTCGAGTAGCCCCCAGAGTCGCAAAGGGATAACAGGTCAGCAGGGTCAGGCAGGGAAAATCACCTTCTTCCAGATACAGGCCGTCGGCCTCGCCAATGGCAGTACCTCTGACCCGATAGGTGTATAGATCACCGTCCAGGGTCTGGAGAGTGAAGGTGTCATCGGTCTGCAGCTTCTGCAGAAAACGAAAACTGGTATCCCGATGACCGGCGAGGACACAGTTCCCGTCGCCACTGGGGGCACTGCTGCGCGGGAGATGCCCGGGGCCAAAGGCCAGGACCTCACCACTTTCTCCCTCCAGGACTATCAAATCCACATCCAGGCCTTCCATCCGCAACCGGGCCACCGGCCAGGTATCTGCCCAGGGCCAGGGTTTTGTCGGTTCACCGCTTTTCAGGGTCTGCTCCCAGGCCCGCTGGAGAAGGTATTGGGCAAGAACCGCCTTTGTCCTGATCCAGCAGCCGTCAGCAAGGAGTAAACTGCCACTTACCAGGAGGACAAAGGCGGTCATGCGCAACAGCCATTCTTTCATAGCCCTGCCCTCCTCTTCCTGTCCACCAGGAGAAGAGCGATCAGCAAGAGAAATCCACCGAGAAGGAGATGGCGCGCGGCAGGGGTGGCGGTCTGGGACGTGCCGCCAAATATCTTATTTGCCTGCCAGCCCTGGGGCAGATTGGTGGGGAGCGTTGTCTGCTCCAGCCCTTGTACCGGAGGTCGCGAGACCTGTTTTTCAACGGCCACCAGGCTGGTGTAACGACTGACCAGATGGTGTTCCAGGGCCGTTGCCAGGACCTCTCCCCTGATCTCCTTCTCCCCTCCTCCCAAGGCAAGCGAGTCCATAAGGGTTCGAATCTTCTTCCTGGCCCAAAGCCTTGCAATCCCCGGTCGCCTGGCCACTGTCCGGGGGGCCACCTGTTGCTGCCACGGGTGATCACCCAGACGCCCCGTGATCCGCAGGCCATCACTCTGGCCAGACCGTTTCAGCGAGATGAGCAGCGGCTCTCCCTGATAGAGGTCTGGGAGAGGATGGGGGTAATATTCCAGGGCCTGTCCCTTACTGTCCTCCACCCTGAGAGCGGTGACCGCCGGGTGCTCCAGTTTCTCAAAGAGGGCCATCATCTTCTCCTGCACCTCCTCTACCTTGCCGATAGAGGTAAAACTTCCCCTGCCCATGGCAGCCGCCCGCGACATGAAATAGGAATTGGGAGCAGAGCCGATGCCGACGGTGAAGAGGCGGGAATCTCCCAGGCGGGAGTCTATCATGGCCAGCAGATTTTCTTCATTGCCGACACTGCCGTCAGTGAGAAAGATGACCTGACGAATCCGTTCATGGTCCTGCCTTCCATCCAGGGCCAGCTCAAGGGCCGAGGCTATCTCTGTGCCGCCGTCGGCCTGCAGGGACTGGACAAAGCGAATGGCCCGCTTCCGATGTTCGTTATCGGCCGCTTCTGCCCGGGAAAAAAGCTTGCGGGCAGTGGAGTTGAATTCGATCACGTTGAAGCGATCAGAGTCATGGAGACGGGAGAGGGCCAGGACCAGGGCCTCTCGGGCCTGGATGATGGAAGGACCGGCCATGGAACCTGAGGTGTCGAGAACAAAGATCAGTTCCCGGGCTACTGCTGGACCTCTGTTTTCCCCCTGGGGCGGCATGAGCATCAGCAACAAATAGTCGCTTTGCCCTCTGTTTTCGCTAAAGAGGGCCGCATGGGGGCTGTCCAGCTTTTCCGCCTCCCACTCGAGGACGAAATCACGGTCGGCCACCACCTCTCCACTGAAGCGGATCACCTGTATTCCCTCCCCTTCATCTGCCACCCTGATGCCATGATAGAGACTTTCCACCCGGGCCACGGGAAAGCCAGCGGCCAACTCCACCATCAGACGCAACGGATTGAGCGGGTTTTCCCTGGCAGTCGCCACTGGCGGGGTAATCCGTGGGGCATCAGGAACCTGATCGGTAGCCAAGGACCAGCCGCTGCCGGCAAAGTGCAGCTCTCTCTCGTCTCCCTCCTCGGCAAGCGGAGTACCCGGGATGTAGCGAGGACCAACCACCATGGGGAAACGCAGGGAAAATGTTCCATCTCTCAGTTCCACCACCTGCTGATACTCAATCTCCACCTCCACCTCCTCACCCGGCCCGATATTGGCCACAGAGACGGTAAAGATATTGGGACGTTCCTGGGCCAGCAGAGAGGCCTTCTTCCCTTCCTTTCTGGCCTGCTCATATATCTTCCGGGCCTCGATCTTCTCCCTGATCTCTCCCTCAATGAGTCTCTCTCCCACCCGTATGCGCAGCTGATCCACACCGCTCTCATCAGGGAGAGGAAAGACATAAATGGCCTCCTGCCATGTCCTGCTGCCATTCAAAAACCGTTGGCGCAGCACCGTTCTCGCCACCATGGCACTGACATAGATCTCCACATCCTGGGAAAGTCTTGGGGCCGGAAGGTATTCACCAGCCTTTGTTCCAGGAAAAAGCAGCTCACCCTGCCGCACCTCGGACAGACTGTACCCACCTCGGTCCCCCCGATCCACTGCGGCCTGGCCATCCACCACCATTGCCAGCAAAATGAGCCCCAGGACAAATCCCACATAGAGGACAAACAGCATATTTCCCGGATCTAACAGGGCCCTTTTTTTCTCGTCTTTTTCATTGTCCATGTTCCTGCCTCGATTCCATTTTTTCAGATTGCATTCCCCTGCCTTTCGTTTCCTGATTAAAGCCCATGACAATGACAAGGCGTAGGGGCAAAAATGACAGTCCGGCTCTCAAAAATGACACATGATGATAATGAACAGCAACCCATAGCCAAATCGACTATTCTGTGCTAGTTATAAAAAAATGCTTTTCAGATTTATTTTTTCTGAGGATACCGATGCCCTCCTACACCATTGCCCTGGTTGAAGATGATGAGACCCTTCGCAACAACTATGCCCAGGCCCTGATACGAGACGGCTACCAGGTGACAAGCTTTAGCTCCAGAGCCGAGGCCAGCTCCGCCTTTTCCCGTGAACTGCCAGACCTGGCCATCCTCGACGTGATGCTGCAGGAGGAGATGGAAGGTGGTTTTGAGCTCTGCCGGGAACTGCGCAACCTCTCTCCCATACTGCCCATCATCTTTCTCACTGCCCGCAATTCCGACCTGGACCGGGTCTCCGGCCTCCGACTCGGGGCCTGGGATTATCTGACCAAAGACACCACCACTCTCGACTTTCTCCCAGTGCGGATCTCGGCCCTCTTCAAGATGCTGGAGGCCATTCGCGGCACAGAAAAAAGCAGCGATGAAACCATCCTCAAACACGGTTCCATACGTATCGAGGAAGAACGCAAGCAGGTCAGCTGGAAAGGTGTGGTGGTGAGTCTGACGCTCACCGAATTCTGGATCCTCAGTGCCCTGGTGCGACGGCCAGGCCATGTCAAATCCCATGATCAGCTCATGGATGCGGCCAATGTGGTGGTCACCAATAACGCCATCGCCGCCCATGTCAGGAGGATCAGAGAGAAATTTCGCGAAACCGACCAGGAATTTGATGCCATCCGTGCCGAATACGGCATGGGGTATCGCTGGCTGGAGAAGACGCCATGAAAGAAAACCCATCACCAGCACGACCTTCCTTCCTCAAGGTACTGCAAAAAAGCAGTCTCTCCTTTTTGGCGATGATGCCCCTGCTCTTGGGGGTCATTGGCCTGGTCGGTCTCTTGCAGATTGTGGTGACCCCGCAAATGCTCACCTCCTTATTCCGGGGCAATCCCCTGCTAGACTCTCTCATCGGTACCTTGAGTGGGGCGATAGCCGTAGGCAACCCAATTATCAGCTACCTGATCGGTTCTGAACTGCTGGAACAGGGTATTTCCCTGTATGCAGTGACTGCCTTTCTCCTCTCCTGGGTCACCCTTGGCTTCATTCACCTGCCTGCAGAGGTAGAGGTCTTTGGCAGCCGTTTTACCCTCTATCGAAATATCCTGGCCTTCCTCTTCACCATACTCATTGCCATACTGACCGGTTTCAGCATGCAGGTCCTGTCATGAAAACAGAAGAAAAGCCCTTTACCTTTCGCGGCAGATACCTCCTCCTGACAGTCCTCATCTTGTACGCTGTCCTCTTTCTGACAAACAGTCACTCGGCCCTCTTGGCCCTGGGGAAAAGCGGGTCTGTCCTTTTGAAAATTCTGCCTATTTTTGCTGTTGTCATCCTCTTTACGGCCCTGCTCAACTACTTCCTCAAGCCCAAACAGATTGCCAAACATCTTGGCAAGGATTGTGGCAGCAAGGGGTGGCTCTGGGCCCTGGCAGCTGGGGTCATCAGTCACGGACCAATGTATGCCTGGTACCCTCTCCTGGAAGATCTGCGCAGCCACGGCATGAAGGATGAACTGCTTGCGGTCTTTTTTGCTTCCCGGGCCATTAAAATTCCCCTGCTGCCGATGATGATCGACTCCTTCGGCCTGATCTTTACCCTCGTCTTCTCCTTTTCTATCCTGGTTGGCGCCCTTGGCCAGGGGATGTGCATGCGTGTCTTGCAGGAGAAAAAGGGGGTGACAGGCCATGCCTGAGCACAGCAACCCTTCTTTTTTGTCAGAGTAGGAGGAAGAAAGCGTTTCATTTTGGCAAGATCCATGCTTATGCTTCCCCATGGTCAGAACAGACAATGGCTGCTGTTTAACAAGAGAATACAGACAAGGAGAAACTTCATGGCAATGGTTGTCGCAAAACAACTCAAAAAAACCTATAGAAGCGGGGACATCGACGTCCAGGCAATACAGGGAGTGGACTTCACCATCCAACCAGCCTCCTTTGTCTCCTTTGTCGGCCCATCCGGAAGCGGCAAGTCGACCCTGTTGAACATGATCGGTTGTCTCGATCCGCCAACGGCAGGCAGCCTGCAGGTAGTTGGAAAAGACATCAGCAACCTCAATCGCCAGCAGGCAGCAAAATTCAGAGGCGAACACATCGGCTTTGTCTTTCAGGATTTCAATCTCATCCCGGTACTGACTGTCTTTGAAAATGTAGAATATCCGTTGCAGATGGTCCAGAACTGGCCCAGAGAAAAGAGGAGAAAGCGGGTTCAGGAACTGCTGGAGGCCGTAGGCATGGGGGATCAGGGGCATAAATTCCCCAGCCAGATTTCCGGCGGCCAGAAACAGCGGGTCGCCGTGGCCAGGGCCCTGGTCACCAATGCCAGTCTGGTCCTCGCCGATGAACCCACAGCCAACCTGGACAGTACGACCGCCAACCATGTCATTGAACTGATGAAAAAGATGCGTGATGAATTTGGGACCACCTTTATTTTTTCCACCCACGATCCCAGAGTCGTCAATAATGCAGAAACGATCTTTACCCTGGAAGACGGAAAACTGCTGCAGGGCAAAGGAGGAAATCATGTTTAATATTTTCAAGCTCGCCCTCCGCAATCTCCGCCGCTACATGAGACGTACCCTGCTCACCTCCAGTCTTATCACTCTCGGGATCGTGGCAGTATTGCTCTTCGTTTCCATCTCCGGTTCCTTCAAAAGTATGATGGTCGGACAGATCACCGATTCCATGCTTGGACATCTGCAGGTACACAGGAAGGGCTACCTGGCCTCCATAGACAATCTGCCCCTGGACAGGAACCTGAAAGGCAAGCAGATCAAGGTGGTGGAAGAGGCCCTGGAAAAAGACAAGAATGTGGCAGCTTACTCCATGCGCATCAAGCTCGGGGCCATGTTCAGTAATTACACGGAGACCACCAACATCCGCCTCAATGCAGTCAACCCCGAACAAGAGTTGAAGACCGTTCCCATGCTGGCCGAGCGAATGATCGAAGGAAAGAAGGAAGGGCTTGTGGCAAAAGGTGAGATACTGGTCCCTGAGCTGATTGCCAAGGGAATGGATGTAAAACTCAACGATTCCATTGTCCTGGTGGCAACCAATAAGGATGGCTCTGTCAATGGACAGCCCTTTGTGGTTCGTGGTATCCTGGAAGGCATTTCCGGCCCTGGAGGCCGTGATGGCATCATCCATATAGACGACGCCAGAGCCCTCCTCCGCATGGAGGATAAAGAGGTCAGTGAGATCGCCATCCGCCTGAAGAAAATTCAAAGCATGAAGGATGTCTTTGCCAACCTGGATACCACCCTGGGCTCCCTGAAAAACCAAATGGATAAACCGGTCTTTGAGGTACATACCTGGGAAAAACTGTCGCCATTTTTCAATATCGCCCGCATGATTGACCTCATGACCCTGTTTATCAAGGTCATGCTGGTGGCAATCGTCCTGGTGAGTATCATGAATGTGATGATCATGGCAGTGTATGAGCGTATCAATGAAATCGGTACCATTGCTGCCATGGGTACCTCCCCCAATAAAATCCTGGCCCTGTTCATCATGGAGGGCTTTCTCCTCGGCCTGTTGGGCACCCTGAGTGGTGTTCTCATCAGCCTGCTCGCCATTGGAGCCATGAATATCTCCCAGATCAGTTTTGATTTTGGCCGGCAGGAGGGCCTGCTCCTCTCCCCCAGCATCGGGGTCGCTGAAGTGCTCACTGTTTCGCTCATTGTCATTGCTATTGCGGTACTTGCCAGCCTGCAGCCTGCCTGGAAGGCAGCCAGGATGGATCCGATTACGGCCCTGCGCCATGTCTGAGGCAGGCGCGTAAAACAACACCCCTTCACCACAGGAGAAAGACTATGCCACGACTACTCCAGACCATCACAAGCTCATTTTTCTTCCTGCTCCTACTGGCAGGAACAGCTGCAGCCGCGGAGGCTCAACTGCAAATAGCCGTCGCCGCGGAAGGCACAGAAATGACCTCCCAGATCAGTCAGATTGCCGCCCGCGCCCCCTACTTCCTGATCTTCGACCAAGAAAACAAGCTATTGCAAACGGTAGAAAACCCCTCTACCGATGTCCGCGGTGGAGCCGGGCCCAGGGCCGCCGCCTTGCTTGCCGAAAAAAAAGTGACCCTGGTCATTGCCGGGGAATTCGGCCGCAAAATGGAGGCTGCACTCAACGCCTCTCAGATCCAAACCATCGAACGCCAAGGCCGCGTGATCGACGCGGTCAAGGAGCAAAACCATGCCCAAAAATAGACTCAGTCATCTTCACATAGCCGTTGCCCTGCTTCTCCTCTCTATTGCCGGGCCTGCTCTGGCCCTGGATGGCAACGAAATTCTCCGCCAGGTGGATAACAACATGCAGCCCGGGTCCTATGAGATGTACAGAAAACTCATCAATATTGAGCCCGATGGTACAAAAAAGGAATTTGTCCTCTATACCGTCAAGACAGGTCAGGACAAGATGGTCGCCCTCTTCATCTCCCCTGCCAGTGAAGAAGGGAGGGCCACTCTCCGCCTGGGAGACAATATGTGGCTCTATATACCCAATGTGGGGAAACCCCTGCGCATCACCAGTCTCCAATCGGTGACCGGAGGAATCTTTAACAACTCCGATATCCTCCGCCTCGATTACCATGTTGAATATGAGGCCGAATCCATCAGCGAGAAGGAAGAAAGCTACCAGCTCAAACTCAAGGCGAGAACGTCCTCCGTTGCCTATGATCACCTGCAGATGATCGTTGATAAAAAAAGTATGCTGCCAACCAGCATCGAATGTTATGCCGTCAGCGGTATGCTCATCAAGACCCTGCACTACTCCAAGATAGAAGATTTTGGTGACGGCCTGGTCAGGCCCTCGGTCCTGGAAACTGAAAGTCCCCTGCACAAGGACTACCGTTCGCTCATGCTCTTTGCCAAGGTACAAAAAAAAGAATTTGCCGACGAGGTCTTTACTCTGAACTACTTGTCCAAGGTCAATGACTTACGCAAATAAATCTTCTCCTTGGAGGAGGATACAATCAGGACCCTGTATTGCCCTGTTCCTCTCCTGCCTGGCTCTTTTTTTTCCTCACCTCTGCGCGGCAGAAGAGTTTTCCTTCGACCTGGAAGAGATCGAGAAGAAAGATCTGCAAATGGGAGGCTACCTTGAGATCAGAGGAGAGCACATGGATCTCAACCAGGGATCTGTCTTCTCCACCTTAAACCTTGCAGATCCCGATGAGGCCATCGTGGATCTGCTCACGGCCGCAATGCAGCTGGACGGGAGCTATGCCCGTGGGATCAGCAGCCTCAACTGGCAGCTCAAGGCCGCCGCTCAAGAGGACACCTCAGGGTGGAGCGATATGGCCGATGTCTATTCTGCCTATTTCTCACTCAAGGCAGATCCCTCTCTTAGCCTGGCACTCGGCAAAAAATCATATAAATGGGGGAAAGGCTACGCCTGGAACCCGGTTGGATTTATCAATCGCAGCAAGGACCCCAACAACCCCGAAGAGGCCCTGGAAGGCTATATTACGGCCGAAACAGATTTCATCAAAAGCTATCAAGGTCCTCTGCAGACCGCAGCCCTTACCCTGGCCGTCTTGCCGGTATGGGAAGACATTAATGAAGATTTTGGAGTAAGCGACAATGTCAACCTGGCAGCCAAGCTCTACCTGCTCTATCTGGATACGGATATCGACCTGATTTTTCTGGGCGGAGACAGCCGCTCAGACCGCTTCGGCCTCGATTTTTCCACCAACCTGGCCCCACACTTTGAGATCCATGGAGAAGCAGCCTACATACCGGAACTGGAAAAAATCATCCTTGAAGAGGACAACTCCTCTTCAAGGGTCGAGGACCCTGCATTCTCTACCCTCCTCGGCATTCGCTACCTCTCTGCAAATGACATCACCACCATCGTCGAATATTATTATAACGGTGGTGGCTACAGCCAAGAGGAGATGTCGCGTTTTTATCAGCTGGCTGCGGCAGGCCTGGCCCAGGATCCGGTACTCGACACCACTCTCCTCGACAAGGCACGGGAGATGAGCCTGAAAGGATATGGCCGACCACAGCCGGGACGCCAATACCTGTACAGCAAATGGACCATGAAAGAGCCTTTTGACATCCTTTATTTCACTCCCGGTATCACGGCCCTTGTCAACCTCGAAGACCAGAGCTATTCCATCAGCCCAGAAGGCGTCTATAACGGACTGACCAATTGGGAATTCCGCCTCCGTTTTTCGCTGATCAATGGCGGCAAAGCTACAGAGTATGGAGAAAAGGGCAACAGCAACAAGGTGGAACTCCGGATCCGCTATTTTTTTTAAGGGTACCTGGCGAAGGCTTGTCAGTGGCCCGCTCCGTCGACAAATGTAAACAGCCATGCGCATCTCTCTTCGTCTGAAGCTCACCCTCATCTCCCTCTTGCTCCTGCTTATCCCTCTGATCGGCTTCCGCTTCAGCGCCATACTCCAGTCCAGTCTCCTCGCCAGCCGGGAGGAGGCCCTGATGTTCACGGCCAGAGCCGTGGCCACAGCCCTCGCCAATCGACCAGACATCTTTGACCGTGAGCTCTTTCACTCCCTGGATCAGAACCGCGACCTCTACCTCTTCCATCTCTCCAACTCCATTCGACTGAACGGCAAGACAGATGACTGGCAGCCGGAGCTCCAGCAGAGCGAGGAATTCGGAGCTGAACATGTCCTCTCCTCTCTAGCACCGTACAGGCCGGAATCCCTCAAATTCAGGCACCTGCTGGGACAGCGAGGGAAATATCTCTACGCCCTGTTTCTGGTCCACGATGACCGACTGGTGTATCGCGATCCCCATTCCTTCTATCCTGGAAAAGCGGATCACATCCAGATCGGCATCGAAGACCGGACGGGAGAACTCCATCGGTACCTGCTGGCCGCTGAAAAACCCGGGTGGCTCAACGGTTTTTCCATGGACCCCGATCCAAAAGAGCAACTGCCGCAAGCCAATGAACCCCGTATCCAGGGCGTGTGGGCAGAGACCGGAAATGGTTATACCGTTGAACTGCGGATCCCTTTAGAGATGATCGGAAAACGTCTGGCCTTTGCGGTGGCCGATGTGGACGATGAACAGGGACGAGGAGTGGAAACCATTATCGGCACAGCCAACCCCGGCCAGATCGGTGAACTGGGGTGGCTTCTTGCCCCCTCCACAGCCATTGAGGCCCTGCTGAACCGCCTGGACCGGCCCCATTCGCGTATCCGGGTTATTGACAATAACAGACGGGTTCGGGCCCTGTTCGGCAGCCTGAAAACCGACCCCCCGCAGCAAAAAGAATCCGAACAGGGACTGGACTCCATGCTCTCCTGGCTGCACCAGCAGCTGGCCCCTGTATACCGCCTGTTCACCGAACCCTTTACAACCAATTTTACTCCGCCGGCCTCCCAGCCAAGGCGCCTGGATATCCAGGGCATTGAAGAAGGCCTGCAGGGTAAATCCAGCATCACCCACTATCGCCTGGCCGATGCCCGGGTGGAGGTGATGGCAGCTATCACCCCGTTACAGGATGAGGGAAATGTGGTGGGGGCAGTGGTGGTGGAACAGACCACCAATTCCATCTTGGCTCTAAAAAATAAGATGATAGAAGAGTCAATCGGCCTCACAGTGATGGCCTTTGTGGTGGTGGGACTGGGCCTCCTCCTCTTTGCCTCACGCATCTCCAGCCGTATCCGTCGCCTGCGCAATCAGGCGGCAAGTGCCATCAGCAAGGACGGGCGAATCGTCACGACCATTACCCCGGTGCGGGCCAGGGACGAAATAGGCGACCTCTCCCGCACCCTTGCCTCCATGCTCATTCAGCTCAAGGAACAGAACGAATACCGGGAAAAAATGGCAGACAACCTGGAGCATGAGATGCGTACCCCTCTGGCCGGGATTTCTGCCTCCCTCAAGAATCTGGAAAAAGAGCTCCCCAATCCTGACCCAGAGGCAAAAAACTTCATCGCCTGGGCCCTGCGCGATGTGCAACGCATGGAATCGCTGCTCACCGCCATCCGTGATGCCACAAGCCTCCAAGAAGCCCTGGGGTATGACTTCCCGGAGACCTTTGATCTCTCCTCCGCCCTCGCCCTCTGGCTGGAACATGGCTGGGGGCCGAGCTATCCCCAGGTCGAGTTTATCTATCAGGCCCCGCCTGAAGCCATCCTGATCCACGGTGATCCGGATCGGCTGCGGCAGATGCTCGAAAAACTCATCGACAACGCCATCTCCTTCCATAGGGCCGGGACCCCTGTCACCCTCCGCCTCTCAGGCCGGCAAAACAGCCTGGAGCTGCAGGTCAGTAATGAGGGGGCCACCATTGCCCCTGACATGCTGGGACATATCTTCAACTCCATGGTCTCGCTGCGCACCCAGAAAGAGATCACACCCCACCTCGGTCTCGGCCTCTATGTGGTTCGAACCATTATTGAACACCATCGCGGCACTATCCGGGCCGAAAATCTCAGCAACGGGCTACAGGGCGTCTGCTTCACCGTCACCCTGCCCCGGCAGACCCAAAACCCTCAACCACTGGCGGAACAATGAAAACACAGACGATGATGAAGGCCATGGTCCTGCACCGGCTGGCAGATCTTTGCCAAAACCGTACCCCTCTCACCCTTGAAGAGCTGCCCATACCGGTGCCCACTGCCAACGAAATTCTGATCAAAGTCCGGGCCTGTGGTGTTTGCCACACCGAACTGGACGAGATAGAGGGGAGAACGCCACCGCAACACTTTCCCATGATCCCTGGTCATCAGGTGGTGGGAAGAGTGATCGAAAGAGGAGAGGCTGTGCGTAGTAGCCTCCAGAGAGGAGTTCGAGTGGGTGTGGCCTGGATTGCCTCTGCCTGCGGCTGCTGTCAGCACTGTCTGGCCGGCAATGACAACCTCTGTCCAGACTTTCAGGCCACAGGCAGGGACGTGAACGGGGGCTATGCCCAGTACCTGACGGTGCAAGAAGCCTTTGTCCATCCCATTCCGGAGTGTTTCAGCGACAGCCAGGCCGCCCCCCTTCTCTGCGCAGGAGCCATCGGCTATCGTTCCCTCAAACTCAGCGGCCTGAAAAATGGCCAACGACTGGGCCTCACCGGCTTTGGCAGCTCTGCCCACCTGGTCCTGCAGATGGTCCGCCACCGGTATCCAGACAGCGAGGTCTCAGTCTTTGCCAGGAAGACGGCCGAACAACAGTTTGCCCTGGAACTGGGTGCGGCCTGGGCTGGAGCCATCGGTGCGGATGCGCTGCAAAAGCTGCACGCCATCATTGACACCACCCCGGCCTGGAAACCTGTTGTAGAGGCCCTGCAGGCCCTTGAGCCAGGCGGGAGACTGGTGATCAATGCCATCCGCAAAGAGGACGGAGACAAAGAAGAATTGCTCCGCCTCAATTACGAGACCCACCTGTGGATGGAAAAGGAGATCAAGTCAGTGGCCAACGTGGCCAGCAGTGATGTCAGAGAGTTCCTGGCTCTGGCAGCAGAGATTCCAATCCTGGCCGAGGTGGTGGAATATCCGCTGGAAGAGGCCAACCGGGCCCTCCTGGAAATCAAGGAGCAGCGAATCAGGGGTGCAAAGGTCCTCATTCTTCCAGACTAAAAGAAAAACAGCAGATAGCCTTAGCCTCGGCGATTCTTTCCCGACTCTCAAAATCTCAACTGGAACGACCAGGAGGGAGGAGGCGGAGCATAGCCATGGTTTCTCCTCCCCTGCGGCCAGAAACGGTTCTGGTCCCGATCCGGTCCACACTGGACAATCCCCATGCGGCAGAGGGTCGAACGCCATTCATATTTGATAAATTTTTTCTCAAACGCTCTTTTTTGGGCGACAAAGTGCACCTCTCGGCCGGGGGACCACTCATGTTCCCCATATCCAGTCCCCGGTGCCTCTCTCATTGCTTGAGATTTCCCGGATTTTTTATACCTCTTTTCATTCCCATAGGTCTGCGGCTGGTGCTCCCTGAAAACAGCTGCCGCCACCACGCCCATTGCCGTGTGATCTCCCCAGGCCGCAGCATACGAGTCGCTCATGCCGGTGAAATAGAACCTGTTGATCTGATTTCTGCCGCTACGCCAGCCCGCAACCTCCTGGGTCTGATGCGGACCGAGTATGTACATGGGCTCATGGGATTGCAAATATGATTTTTCCCCGGAAATGATGTTCCGGCCATCAACGGCAAGGACAACCCCAACCCGCCTACCGCTCCTGTTAGTGACTCGAATACTATAGCGTTCTGCATCACGGGCAATGACATAACTGCGCTCCTCAGCCACCTCTGCGAAGGGGGCATCAAACCGGGGCAGGAGACCTCGTTGATCAGAGACTATATCAACCACCACCTCCCCCCCTTGGTGATTCCCCCTTGCCAGAGACTGACCAGAGAGGATCAGGGCCGACACAATTATCATTATTCCCGGAAAATATTGCATGATCTTCATTGGATTCTCCTTTTGCTCAGAAACACGCACCCGCTACCCTTGAGCAGCTTGCCAAGGGGCAGGTACAGGCAGCATTGCCCATGTCCTACACAATCAACAGCCTTCGACGGCCTGTTTGCTCTTCTCTGTCTTTACTTTCACCAACATACCACTCTTGAGCTTGTCAGCCGTTTTCCCACAATCGAAGACGACCTCTGTCCCCTCCACCTCAGTGACTTGACATTTCAAGGCTGCCGTCATTCCCGTGCTCACTGCAAGGGCCGTAGCGGTCATGAGCAGAATAAGTGTCATTGTCGTTTTCATTTTTCCTCCTCAGCTGTTGTTTACCAGGTTTCTTTTCTGCAGAGAGTGCTGGTTGCTCTCCCCAGCGACATCCTCCCCTTCTGCTTTCACTGTAGGCCGCTACGGCGGGGAAAAAAAGCCGACATCGCCTGAAATCGGGGTGATATCGGGATGACACCCAGCAGACATCTGCGTGTTTTCAGCAAGTTACAAAAGAACAGCTGCGAAACAGGCAACACCGCGATGAACGGAAACCCCTTTCAGTCCTTGCGAAACAGTGCTAACTATCTTGGGACGGAGGAGTGACAACAGATCTTTTTGTATTTCAGAATGCTATGGATAATGGAGAAGGGAGACCAGGGACAATGCGCGAAGACATCAATGTAGACTCTTTGAGAAAACGACTTGAGGAACGACAGAAAACCATTTTGGCAGGGAAAGAAGCGCAGAAAAAAGAAAATGCAGTCGTCGAGCTTGACCAGGCACGAGTGGGCCGTCTCACCCGAATGGATGCCATGCAACAGCAGGCGATGGTTCAGGCGGCCGCCCGACTCATCGACATCGAGCGCCAGCGTATCCAAACGGCCCTCAGTCGTATCCAATCCGGTGAGTATGGGTACTGTATCCTCTGCGACGAGGAGATTGCGGAAAAACGCTTACAGTTCGACCCCAGTCTCTTGACCTGTATCACGTGTGCCAAGGAGGCCGAGAAGAAATAAAATCGAGGACTTCCTCCCCCACTATCGCCATGGAGCCATCTGGGCTCAGCCAAGGAGGAGACTGTCATCGGCCAGTTCTTCTCCCCGCACCTTGCTGAACATCTCCAGAAGTTGCGGCACATCCAGCTGGTCCCGCTCCTCTCCTGCCACATCCAGGACAATCTTTCCCTGGTGCAACATCACCGTACGGTCCCCGCAGGCCAGGGCATCTTTCATGGAGTGGGTGACCATCATCACCGTCAGCGCAAACTCCTCGACCACGGTATTGGTAAGCTTAAGGATAAAGGCGGCCATGCGAGGATCAAGGGCTGCCGTGTGTTCATCAAGGAGCAAGAGACGGCTGTCAGACAGGGTGGCCATCACCAGGCTCACTGCCTGACGCTGGCCACCGGAGAGGAGACCGATGGAATCGCCCAGACGATCTTCCAGACCCAGGCCCAAGATAGCAATGCGATCCTGAAAGAGCCTGCGCCGCTTGGCAGACAGTGCCAGACGCCAGCCCCGCCGTTTGCCGCGACCATAGGCCAGGGCCATATTTTCCTCAATGGTCAGGGTTGCACAGGTCCCGGCCAGCGGGTTCTGAAAGACCCGGGCCGCATAACGGGCACGTCGATGCACTGGCCATTTGGTCACCTCGACTTCATCAATCTCAACTCGCCCTCGGGATATGGGCGTCTCACCACTCACCGCCCCAAGGAGAGTCGACTTCCCGGCACCATTGGAACCGATAACAGTCACAAACTGACGTTCTGCCACAGTCAATGAGATTCCACGCAGGGCCTGATTTTCAAGAATGGTATTGGCGTTAAAGGTAACGCCGATATCCTCCAAATGGATCATTTCGCCCTCCTCGCTTGGACCGCCTTCAGTCGCATTTTTCCCTTCATCTTCGGAGCAATCAGGGCAATGGCAACCAGAACTGCAGTGACCAGATTCAGATCCGATGCCTGCATGCCGAACATACCGCTGCTCAAGGCAAAACCCACGGCCAGGCGATAGAGGATAGAACCGACAATAACCGCCACCACGGCCACCCAGATCCGACGCCCGGGAATAAGCGTCTGGCCGAGGATCACTGCCGCAAGCCCTACGACAATGGTACCCACCCCGGAGGTCACATCGGCAAAGGAGTTGCTCTGGGCAAAGAGGGCCCCGGAAAAACCGACCAGACCATTGGACAGGGCCAGGCCCAAGTAGGTGTAAAAGCCGATACTGCCTCCCTGGGCCGAGACCATTCGTCCATTGACACCGGTTGCCCTGAGGGCCAGACCAAAGTCACTGGCGAGGAGACGGGTGACAAAAAAAGCAGCAAAAAGAACCAGCAAAAAGATGACCCCGAGGTGGCTATAAAGCGGATCCAAGCCCATATTGTCAAAGGCTGTGAAGATGGTGGGCTCACCCAGCAAGGCCATATTGGGACGGCCCATGATCCTGATATTGATGGAGAAGGCAGCAATCATGGTCAGAATAGATGCCAGGAGATGGAGAATCCCGCAACGCACCGCCAGAAATGCAGTCACCAGGCCGCACATGCCCCCAACCAGCACCGCAAGGCCTGTGGCAAGCCAGGGATTAACTCCCGCCACAATGGCCGTAGCTGCCACGGCCCCACCCATGGGAAAACTCCCATCCACGGTGAGATCGGGAAAATCCAGGACCCGAAAAGTCAGATAAACGCCAAGGGCTACCAGGCCATAGACCAGACCTATCTCCAGAGTCCCGAGAAAAGCAAAAAGTGACATGTGCCCCTCTTCCTTCTGCTACTTTTTGATACTCGAAGCCCGCTCAAGCATGGCCTCGGAAAAGGTGATGCCCAGGTTATCGGCAGCCTCCTGATTGAGAAACAGATCAGAGCCTTTGGCAAAGGTGACCGGGATATCACCCACCTTCTGCCCCGTTAGCACGGCCTCCACATACTCGGCAGTCTGCACACCCACCTGATAATAATCAAAACCCAGGGAGGCCACCGCCCCGTTCTCGACAAAGGACGTTGTCCCCCCGAATACAGGAATCTTTGCCTGGTTGGCAACACCGATCAGGGCATCAATGGCACTGGCCACCGTGTTATCGGTAGGGGCGTAGATCACCTGGACCTCTGAAGCAATAATCCGGGCAGCCCCCTGGACATCAGCACTCTTGAGGGCCGTACCCTCAACCACCTGAATTTTTTTGTTCTTGGCTGCAGATTTGAGCAGATCGACCAGGGCTACGGCATTGGCCTCCCCCGGATTATAGACCACACCAATTGTCTTGAGATCGGGAACGAGTTCCTGCATCAGGTCGACATGCTGGGCCACAGGGGTCAGATCAGAGAGACCGGTGACATTGCCACCAGGATGCTCAAGATCCGTGATCAGCTTTGCTCCCAGAGGATCAGTCACTGCAGTGAAGATCACCGGAATAGTACGAGTAGAAGCAGCAAGGGCCTGGGCCGTGGGAGTGGCAATGCCAACGAGAACATCAGGTTTTTCGCCTACGAACTGTTTGGCAATCTGTACGGCTATCGCCGGATTCCCTTGGGCAGTCTGGTAAACAAACTCGAGATTTTTCCCTTGCTCATAGCCTTTGGCCTTGAGGCCATCGAGGAGTCCCTGACGAGTGGCATCCAGGGCCGGATGCTCGACGATCTGAGAGACCGCCACCTTATACGTCTGGGCCAATACACCTGCCGCACTGACGATTACCAAAGCCGCCGCGCAGAAGACGGAGACAACTTTCAATCTTTTCATGACGATCCTCCATGACATCAATAACACCTATCACCCTTGTTTTTACAACCTTCTCAACAAAGGCAGCCACAGCCACCAAAGCGACCTTACTCTGTCGAACCCTTTATAATAGACGCCCGGCCCTTTTTTGTCACCCAGAGACTGCTGATCACCATTTGTTTCACTCTCTGACAGCATCTCTCAGCCAGCCAATACCTTTGACACGAAGCAGGGCAAAAAGTGTTGGCGCAAAAAAAGACGCAACCAGCAACTTTTACCGGTAACTTCTTTTCTTTTGTGGTGGTTTACCATATATTAAACAGAGAAAAGGCCTTTCGCTGGGCCTTCTCCTGGGAAGACAATAGATCCTGACCGAGGTAACTGTTCATAATTAAAAAAATGCGCTGATGGAACAACACGACATAGAATCACTTTTCCAGGAACTCAACAGTGCGAAGGAAGCCCTCAATCAGGTTCGTTATCAAAATGAGATGATGCTCCGCTGGGTTGAAGGAGCTGTTCTTCTTGTTGACAGACAAGGGGTGATTATTCAGGCCAATGACGTGGCCTTACAGGCCTTGGGCTGGAAAGAAGAAGAACTTATCGGCCAGAAATGTCACGAAACCATACACCATACCCTTGAGGACGGTGGAGAATACCCCTGGGAGTTTTGCCCCGTATTTGCCGCTCTGGAAGACGGTTCTTCCCATCATGTCAGCGGCGATATTTTCTGGAATAAGGAAGGAACAAGTTTTTCCGTTGACTATATTGCCTGTTCTACCCGAAATGAACAGAATGAGGTCAATGGAGCCGTACTTACTTTCCGCAACCTGACCGAGATGCGCCTGCAGGAGGCCAATCGCATTCATGGAATGAAGTTAGAATCCATTGGCGAACTTTCCGCCGGCATCGCCCACGAAATAAACACCCCCATGCAATTCGTCGGCGGAAACCTTGCTTTTCTCCAAGAAGGTTTTGATGATCTTCTTACCCTGTTCAATCGCTATAAGACATTTCGCCAATCCGTTGCCCAGGAGGAAAAATTTACAGCCGCCTGTGAGGAACTCCTCGAGTTTGAGGAAGAAATTGATGTGGACTACCTCAAGGAGGAGGTGCCCACAGCCTTTAGCCAAACCCAGGAAGGCGTGGACAGGGTCATCAAACTGGTTCAGGGGTTAAAAGGATTCGCCCATTCTGACAGTAATCATGCCA
This sequence comes from Pseudomonadota bacterium, assembly GCA_018817385.1. GTDB lineage: Bacteria > Desulfobacterota > Desulfobulbia > Desulfobulbales > Desulfocapsaceae > Desulfocapsa. Next base: position 152,830 of record JAHIUA010000023.1, on the reverse strand, counting down.
AACAGGCGATGGATATCAATACCATCATCGAAAACACATTAGTAGTCAGCCGAAATGAGTATAAATATGTGGCTGATATTGAAACTCACTTCAACACCATACCGATGATCATGGTCTATCCGGGAGACATCGGTCAAGTCATTCTCAACCTGATAGTCAATGCCGCCCATGCCATAGGTGATGCGACAGCTGAAAGCGAGGAAAAGGGATGTATTCGCATTGAAACCTGTCAACAGGGCAATGAAATTGTCATTACAATCACAGATACAGGTACAGGAATCCCAGATTCTGTTAAAAACCGGATTTTTGATCCATTTTTTACCACCAAAGAGGTAGGGAAGGGGTCCGGACAGGGTCTCGCCATTGCCCGTACCATCATCCACGACAAACATCAGGGTACCTTGGCTTGTACCTCAACTTCCAGCAAGGGAACAACCTTCTCAATCCGCCTGCCAGCAGAATCGTCGGACAAGTAAAAAAAACAAGAGACCATAAAAATCCTGTGCAGCCCCTTACTGGCAAAAAGTTCCCTTGCAAAGGGCCTTTTCGGCAAACTCCTTCGTCACCTGCAAAAGAAAAAGCCTGCCTGTCCCTCTGCTGCTCTTTCTCCTGTCCCCATGCCTCGAACTTGGGTGAAAGTTGCCATTAGTTAAAGTACTCTTCCCTCTCTATATTAAAAAAATTCATTTTCAAGTATCAGTGAGGAAAGAGAAATCATACCGATAATCTCTCCTCCATCCTCCACCGGTGCCCTGCGTATGCCAGCCCGATAGATCAGGCGGGCAACATAGCGGATATCCATATCAGCTGGTACAGTGATGACAGGTTTCGACATGATTTCATAGACATGCACTTCAGAAGGAGAACGACCGGCGATGATCACTCCTTTTATGAGATCTTGAACCACCACTATTCCCCAGGCATCATCGACGTGGCGTTTTTGGACAAGAAGACATCTGGTTTTTTGAGATCGCATTTGAGCGGCAGCCTCCTTCGCCGTGGCCATGCCATCTATGACCAACATCCCCTTATGCATCACATCCCTTGCCCGTATAATGGCAGTGCTGTCAGATACCATACTCTTTTCTCCATCTATAGAAATAATTACCACCTTCGCCCGCCTCATCTATGAAGCGTTCTTACAACACCATCAAAAATAACTTTCCCGAACTTCTTCTTTAAATTTTTCCATCTGGCTTTCCAGGCCCACAACTTGTTCAACCGGTACCACAAAGGCTATGCCTGTTCCCGGTTTATTAAATTGTCCTGCGACCTTTATCGTCTCAAGAATTTGAGTAACACGATGCTCTTCGACAAGGAGCATGATAATGTCGGTCTGGGCCTCCAGGGTCAGTCCGAAAAAGGTTTTCGCCTCATTAATACCCGTTCCCCTGGCAGGGATGATTGTTGCTCCTGTCGCCCCTGCCCCTTTGGCAGAATCAACAATATGGTCAGTAATATCAGGCTTTACCGAGGATAAAATAAGTTTAAAGCGCATTCCTTTTCTCCATATTTTTTGTGCTGCGTTGTTTTGTCTGAGCAGTTACAGGGAAACAAAAAATGGTGTTTCCCCCACAGTATGTACCTGCTCTCTGCAGTGCAGCATATTTGTTCGTTTTGGCCTTTGAACTCTCGCCCCTCTAGAGAGAAGGCCAAAACCGACGAATATGTGGTGCTGCTTGAACAGTTACCGTTTTCGTTTTGTTCGCCAGTGCATTATCTGAGCATACCCCATAACGGTAATAATGGGAAAAAGGCTGGCAAAGGCAATAAGCCCGAATCCATCCAGGGCGGGATTACGTCCAGGCACAGTAGTGGCCAGTCCAAGACCAAGTGCTGCCACCAAGGGTACTGTTACCGTTGAAGTCGTGACCCCACCCGAATCATACGCCAGAGCGATAATGCTTTTGGGAGCGAATAAGGTTTGAGCAATAACAACCATATAACCGACAAGGATATATAAATAAAGTGGAGTACCGGTGACAATACGAAATGTTCCAAGGCTTATGCCAAATGCGACTCCGAAGGCTACAGTGATCCTCAATCCCCAGCTACTGATCGTTCCGGCTGACACCTCGTTGGCCTTAAAGGCAACGGCAATTAAAGATGGCTCGGCGATGGTGGTTGCAAAGCCGATCATGGCCGCAAAGAGATATACCCAGCCATAGGCCTTCCAGTCGGCTTGGGTCACCATTTCCCCAGCCCCATAAATAAAAGCAGGATCAGAGAGCTGGCTGGCCATAATTTTCCCCAAGGGGAACAATGCCTTTTCAAGACCGGCCAGAAACAGGGCCAGCCCTACGATGACATAGACGGCACCGACAATAACACGACGCAGATAAGGAATTGGCTGGCGCAGGACAAAGAGCTGAAAAATGGTGATCAGCAGGATAATCGGCAACACATCTCTGCAGGTACCAAGCAATACGTAACCAAAATCATATAAAAATTCCATACAGAAAGGCCCCTTTCATCCAAAAACAATAAGTCCATACCCCATGACAAAGATCATGGGGAGGAGAGAGGCAAAGGCGATAAGACCAAAACCATCCACGAGAGGACTTCTGCCTCTGATGGTAGAGGCCAATCCGACACCCAAAGCGGCAACCAGAGGGACAGTAATGGTTGAGGTGGTAACGCCGCCGGCATCATAGGCTATGCCAATGATCTCTTTCGGAGCAATGATGGTCATGAGCATGACAACAGCATAGCCACCTATGATCAGATAGTGAATAGGCCAACCGCGGATGATGCGCATGACACCGATGAGAATGGCAAGTCCTACGGAAAAGGCCACAGACATCCGCAACCCAAAGGCATATTGTTGTTGCGACTCCTGGCTGGATTCAATAAGTCCTCCCTGACTGGCAATGTCTGCTGCCTCCGCCGCCACTGCGATGAGGGCAGGCTCGGCCACGGTGGTAGAAAATCCCAGGGCAAAGGCAAAACAGAGGAGCCAAAAAAGACTCCCCTTCCGGGCCAGGGCGTGCGCCATTGCCTCGCCAATAGGAAACAGGCCCATTTCCAATCCCTGAACAAAAAGGGTGAGACCGGCAACCACAAGCAGAGCCCCAAAAAGTACTTCTCCCATCTGCGGTAAAGGCTGTTTCAGGACAACAATCTGAAAAAAGGCGATAACCAGAATAATGGGTGACAGATCCTTTAGGGCCTGTACAAGTTTTTTGAAGATGAGGGAGATAATCATTGGTAACTCTTGAGCTTCTTACTCGTCTATTCTGAGAATTTGTCTCTCAACGTATTGTTCGATTGAAAATCGTATCGGCCACCAAAAATATTCCTTGCCCTCTGAAATACTGCTTACACTCCTTTACAACTCCTGTCCCTGTAAAAATGAACAGCCATACTCCTTCTCTGTCAGCAGAGGACGAAAGGCCAGGAGCGTACCCAAGAATGGCCATTTTGTCCAGAATTGAGGCATTCCCGTAAAATACGGCGCAGCCATCCAGTTACTATTGCCAGTATTATTTTGTTAACATAGCGAAGAGTCAGGGAAAAAAGGTATTCTCAACCAGGCTCCAGGCTTCATTTTCCCTCTAGAGATAACGAGGAGAGAAGCAATCTGATTTCAGTATACTCTTTTGTAGACGCACCTCCTTCCAGAGTTCCATCCAGCTTTTGAATGGTTGCCAGAAAAGGTGCATCGAATAATTGCTGGACGTCTATTTGAGGAGTCGCCTGGAGGCGAAAGAGGATACTACTCTTTGCCCCCTCCTGTTCGGTGATTATGAGGAGTTTGTGGCCACTCTCCATTTGCGTAAGACACTTGTTATACATACGGTACAGGACATGATGCAACAATGATGGGTCATTGTATAAGGCATGCAGTCCATCCCCAAGTTCCAGTACAACCTCGATCTGTTTTAATCTGGAAAAACGCTCGAGAAAGACACATTCTTCCCTTATCAGATCGTTCAATTGAAAAGAGGAATAAGGCGTATCTGAACGGTGAGAGAAACAGCTGAGAGAATGAAACATATCAGCGGCAAGAACCACCCTGCGTTCAATGGCAGCGATCGATTTTTTTAACCGTTCCTGTACTTTTTCATCTTCAGCCAGACCACCCATCTCAACGAGGTCAGCCATCAGGCCATTGGATTCTCGTATGATGCCAAGATGATTTTTCATATCGTGAGCAAATCCAGCCATCAGCCGCCCATAGGAATCGATCTGTTCCTGCCGAATTCTGTTTTCCGTCATTGCATCCATAAGAAGCCTATGCCTTGCTGCGTTTATCAACAGCTAAATTAATTTTTGCCAGGAGTTCTTGCAGATCAACTGGTTTCATAATGTAATCAAAAGCGCCCTTTTCCATGGCCTCTATACCGGCCCCCGCAGAACCATGCCCGGTAAGCATAATAACTTCAATATCCGGATCATGTTTTTTTATTTCTGCCAAGACATCAAGCCCACTCATGTCTGGCATTTTGAGGTCAAGAATCACTATTTCCGGTGCTATTTCCTTTAAAATTGCAAGACCTTCTCCACCACTATGCATATCAGTAGCATCAATACCACGAAGTTGCAGACGTTGACACAATGTTGCGGCAAACTCAACTTCATCATCAATTATTAACAGCTTTATACTTGTCATATGTCTCTATTCCTGTGAGCTTTTAGTAATCGGCAAGGTAATTTCAAAGGTAGTTCCCTTACCCACCTCAGATATAACAATAATTTTTCCGCCAAATTTTTTCACCAGGCCATAGGTGATAGACAGACCCAGTCCTGTCCCCTTCCCTGTCTCTTTAGTCGTAAAGAAAGGATCAAAGATGTGCTGTTGAACCTGGGCGGACATCCCCGGTCCATTATCAGCAATACTCACCTGAACATTCTTCTCATCAAGTTGCCTGCTGCTCAGAACAATCTCGCCATTACGCCCGATCGCATCTATGGCATTATTGGTTATATTGAGAAATATCTGCAGTAATTGCCCACGATCACTATAAATCTTACTGATGTCTGGATCCAGAGCAAAAGTTATCTTTATCTGGTTATAGGATGCTTCTTTTGCCAGAAAATCAACCACTTCCCTGACAATTACATTAATATCAACTTCCTCATTAACCACATCTGCATGACGGGCAAATCCAAGTAAGCGATGCGTAATCTTCTTGCAGCGTTCGACGCTGTTCTGGATACCGTTCAGTGCTTCTCCCATTGCTCCTTTATATGCAAAATCATCAGACATCTCCAAAAAATCCTGAACGAGACCGGTCTTTTGATTTATTATGGCCAGGGGATTGTTGATTTCATGGGCCACACCCGCTGCCAACCTGCCGATGGAGGCCAGCTTGTTGGGCTGCTCTGCCTCGACAAGGAATTGCTCTCGCTTCATATCAGATTCACGCAGGTGGTTGGTAATCGCTTTACCTATCTCTACGATCACAAAGAGACTGACAATTGTACAAGACAGAAAAATAGTGGTTAACCTCATTTTGAAGGCAAACCAGGCATCAGCATATAAATATTGCTCTTTCACCATCACCAGTTTCCATGGTGCATTGGTCAAATCACTCACTCCCTGGAGAATTTGTCTTCCTTGAAAAGATTTTTTGACTATCATCATGTCTGATGCCTTTTGCACCATCATGTAACGCTCCACCACTCTTTTTCTGAAATTTTTCTTTTCTGTATCTCTTACGTCATACAAAACGGATTTTTCCCCAATTTTTCCATATTTCTGTGGTCGAGTCTGGGCAGTAAAGCTTTGATCGACAAGAAATATATCATCGGCATAGGTGGTACTGACAGTATCAACATAATTTTGCAGGGTCTGTCCGTCAATCGTAACACGCAGCACCCAACTGGCCTTTTGCTGAGGATGTTTTCTGCTCACAGCAATGACAAAGTGAGGAACATTTCGAAATCCGGAAAAAACATTGCTGATATACACCCCACGCAGCATGACTTCCCTGTACCAGGTCTGGTCAGTATACTTGTGCCCTTCCAGTTGATACGGGCCAAAATAGGCTTTCTGCATACCCTCCGAGTCGATAACCTCAATATCAACAAAACCAGGATATTCACTCTGCAGGCGAACAAAAAGATCCTGCAACTCTTTGGGATTGAGTAACTCCAGGTAGTGGTCATCGCGAGCCACAAATTTTATGACTGACTGCAGTTCTGCGACAAATTCCTCAATAGTGCTCTGAGCCTGTTCCAGATTCAAGAACAACTGATCCAGCTCTTTTTGCTGCAGGAGTTGTTTATACTGTTGATGGGAAAGGAGGGTAATAATGGTTAACGGCACAAGAACAAGTACGGTCAATATGACAAAGAGACCTCTTGAAAAATTCTTATACCCTCTATCAAGATCAGCCCCACTGATGATATTGTCCGAAGGTGCAGGCAAAATCTTTGTCAACCAGCTGGAATGCTCTTTCATGTCGTCCCTTCCTTTGCCCCTGCTCCCGCCAGGATGGCCCCTGATTGAAGGGTATTGTCCATGACCGACTGCAGGACATCAACATAGGGCCCGATAACGGCGTCAATGACCGTTATTTTCTTCCAGGTCAGAAATTGGTAGTGTTGCTCTTCAATGGCTCCGCAAACAACAATGGCAACATTTTCCTTAAGGGCAAGATCACATATTATTTCGGCAGATACATCCGAGACAATGATAGAACGTGGTTCTTCAAGCAATTCCTGATCATAATATGTGGCAATCAGGACCTCAGGACTAAGATCAAATCGAGGAGAGACAAATTCGCCGCGGATGGTAATCATAACTTTCAAGTTTTTTCCCTCCTCAAGCCATCTCGTATTTTTTTAATTTTCTCCACAGGGTAGTCCGTCCCCATCCAAGTAAGTCAGCGGCCTTAGAACGATTGCCTCCTGTCTTGCGCAGTGCATCCACCATCATTTCTTTTTCTATCGCAGTCCAGCCGCCAGCCATCTTGGTCATGGGCTGTACCTCTTCCCTTGCCGACACCAGGGGAGGAGCACTGATGGCTGCAGGCCTGGGAGAAACTTCCGAGGACTGGAACAAATACTGTGGTAAATCTTTTGTCCCCACTTTTTTCCCCTGACATATATTAGCAGAATACTCGGCAATGTTTCTTAATTCCCTCACATTTCCAGGATAGTGATAGTGGCTCAAGACATCCATCGCCTTTCTCGTAAAGGAGGTGATCCCTCGCCCTAATTTGCCGCTGAACTGGCGCAAAAAATGATCCAGCAACAGCCGGATATCGCCTTCACGTTCCCGCAGAGGTGGCATATGGAGATGAAGGACATTGAGCCGATAAAAAAGATCTTCCCTGAAATGGCCCTGCTGTACCTCCTGTCTGAGAGAGCAGTGCGTGGCAGCAATGATACGCACGTCTACTTTCACCTTTTTACTCCCCCCCACCGGAAAGAACTCCTGATCGTCCAGTACGGAAAGAAGTTTGACTTGCAGCGGGAGGGAAAGATCACCTATTTCCGTGAGAAATATTGTCCCCTTATGGGCAAGGCGAAACATACCCACCGTTTCCGTTACAGCACCTGTAAAGGCGCCTTTGACATGACCAAAGAGTTCGGATTCGAGCAGGGCTTCAGGCAGAGCGCCACAGTTGACTTTAATAAAAGGCTGCCGGGCACGCTGTGACGATTCATGCAGTGCTTCGGCAATCATATCTTTTCCGGTACCTGTCTCTCCTGTAATCAAAACTGCGGCATCAGTGCGGGCAAGAACAGACATCAACTCAAAAACCTTTGCCATCTGTGGACTGTGGCCAAGGATGCCTGTCTCTTGAGCCAGTCCTTGGTGTTTAGATTCCACAGACTTAAGGACAGACATATCCTCAAGGACAATGATAAATCCAGCTGCCTGTCCCTGTTCATCGTGGAGGCAGGAAAGGGTAAAATGAACAGGAATCTTCTTGCGTTGGCGATTAATAATATTGCCATCCTTTGAAACAGACTCGCCGCTTTCCAACACCTCTCTGCACATCTGATTTTTGTTGCCTAGATTTGAGCGCAATATGAACTCACTATACACCCCTCTTGCCTCAGCATTGCCATACCCGGTCATCACCTCGAGAAAGCGGTTCATCACGACAATACACAGATTGGTGTCCAGAAAAGCAATGCCATGGGGAATAGCATTTAACAACTCGGAAAACACAGGTGAAACATGCAATAGTGATTCAGGTTTCATTTTTATTACGTGGTTGAGACTCCCTTGGGGCTTCTCCTAAAAAAAGCCATTCGTTTCATCATGAAACTATAATACTATTTTTTCTGTTTCATGTACAATTCTTGCTGACCTTGGCGAACTTTTTCCCCTTTCCACTCCCCTCTGATAAAAAAACCGGTCATAAGGTCCCCCCTATAACCGGTTACATCCTCACATCAGTCTTTGCTTAAAACATACTGGCATTAATCACAAAATGGACCGCGATGCTGGCAGCATAGCCCAGAGCGATCACCGGTGTCCATTTCAGATGGCCGGCAAAGGTGTACATTCCACGGGCCTGCCCCATAAGCGCAACGCCTGCGGCCGAACCAATGGAGAGCAGACTGCCGCCGACACCAGCAGTGAGTGTCACCAGCAACCAATGCCCCGGAGACATATCTGGATTCATGGAAAGAACGGCAAACATCACCGGGATATTGTCGACGATGGCAGAAAGAATGCCGACTGCGATATTGGCAGCTGTCGGACCCCATTCAACATACATGACCTGGGAAACCATGGCCAGGTAGCCGATAAAACCAAGGCCACCGACACAGAGGATAACACCGTAGAAAAACATCAGGGTATCCCACTCGGCTCGGGCTATATTTTTAAAGACATCAAAGGGTACCGTATCACCGATCACTTCCTCTGCTTTTTGCGCATCCCAGCCTGCGATTCCATATTTCTTTTTGTGGGTTTTCTTCAGATAAAAACCATATATTTTCAGATAAGCCAGACCAGTCATCATCCCCATCATCGGCGGCAGGTGGAGAAAATTATGGAAACTGACGGCGGTGCAAATAGTCATAAGAAATAGCCCCATAACCACAAAAGCGCCGCGTTTCATCTTGATATTCACCTCACAGGTGGCAGGATGGACATTTGGCACGGCAAAACTCATGATCAGAGCGGGCACAACCCAGTTCACGACAGAGGGGATAAAGAGGTGGAAAAAAGTCCAGAAATCGACAATTCCTTTCTGCCAGACCATCAGGGTGGTGATATCGCCAAAGGGACTGAAGGCACCGCCGGCATTGGCACCGACCACGATATTGATACAGGCCAGACCGACAAATTTGACATTGTCTTTACCAATGGCCAAGACCACGGCACACATGAGGAGAGCGGTGGTCAGATTGTCGGCTACCGGTGAGATAAAAAAGGCAAGAAGACCGGTAATCCAGAAGATCTTCCGGTAGGAAAACCCGGCACAGACCAGCTTGACCCGCAGGGTCTCAAAAATCAGTCGTTCCTCCATGGCATTAATGTAAGTCATCGCCACCAAGAGGAAGAGAAAGAGCTCAGCATACTCAAGGATATTATGACGCACTGCCACTTCAGCCATATGCGTAAACCCGTGACTGGCATAGACCCAGCCGATAATACCCCATATCACTCCTGCTGCCAGGAGGACGGGCTTCGATTTTCGCATATGAGTATACTCTTCGGCCATGACAAAGCCGTAAGCGACAACGAAAAGAAGAAGGGAAGCATACCCGACCCAGCTGGCAGTGAGGTCAAGACGCTCTCCACCGCCTCCTGTCATCGCCATCGCGACACCTGGTATGCCCAGCACTATGAAGACAAGAAATAACAACCTGTACGATAACTTGACCACCACTCTACCTCCTCTTTTATAAATGAAAGAATACAATCTCGGCCGACAACCGATCTATCCGGTTATCCCAACATATTTTTTTGAGCACTGAACACTCGCTCCGCCACAGTGTGCACTGCCCAAAAAAATGTATCCACCCCAGTGCCATGCAGGCCAATACCCCAGCCTGCATGGCAGAGAACAACAAAAACTTACATCACTCTCGGAACGTAAATCGTCATCCCCATGAGTGGCCAGATAACGGAAACTGCAAGCCAGGTAACCAGCATCAGGAGAGCACTTGCCGGAACCCCATACATCACAAATTGAGCGGTTGTGAACTGCTTCGAGTTGTAGGCAATGGCATTCGGGGCCGCACCAACCAGGAGCAGGAAGGGCATACCGGCAACTACCAGGGCCGAGAAGAGGATAACCTCACCGCTGACTCCGAGATAAGGGGCAATGACCAGGGCCACCGGCAGGGAGATGGCAATGGCAGCCACGTTCATGATGAAGTTAGTCATGATCATGACAAAGAAGGCCATACCGAGAATAAAGACGATGGGCGGAGAAGTCTGGAAGAGAACCAGCCAGTTGACTGCCATCCATTTGGCCGCCCCGGTCTCCCACAGGCAGAAACCGATGGACATGGCACCGGCAAAGAGAAGGATAATATTCCAGGGAATTTCCTCGAGATCATCAACATCAAGTATATTCAGGAGGAAAAAGAGAATGGTGGAACAGAGGAGGATACCGGTTTTATGCAGGCCAGCGAGGGCCGGCACGAAATTTTTCAGGGCAATAATCAGGATGGTTCCAACAACAATGGAAGCCGTTAAAATTTCCTTTCTACTCCAACCGCCCAACTCCGTATACATCCTTTTGGCCTTTTCTTTGAGACCGGGAATAACTGCTTTTTCAGGCTTGCAGACGAGCATGAAAAATCCCCAGAGGAGGAAAATCATGAGCCAGCCCACAGGGAACATATACATGGTCAGCTGAAAAAAGCTGATGTCGACATTCATGATGTCTTTATAGAAACCAAGAGCCACGGCACCACGGGCCGCCCCGAGCAGAGTGATAATACTGCCGGCGCCGGCAACATAGGCCATACCGATAAAAAGGCCCCTGCCAAATTTGGTAGGCGTGTCTTCATCAGAATAAAGGGAATGGATGGCCATGAGCAGGGGAAACATGGTGGCCGCGACCGCAGTATGGGCCATAACATGGGTCAGGGCACCGGTCATGACAAAGCAACCAAGATAGATCATACTCGTTTTCTCCCCGACTATGGAGAGCATCTTATAGGCTATACGCTTGGTCAGGCCTGTCTTGGTGAACACCATACCGATGACAATGGAGCCAAAGATAAAAAGGACCGAGGGATCCATAAAATCTTTGAACGCCACCTTGGGATCACGAATCATAAACAGGGCCTGAAGAACACCGATGGTCAGACTGGTGACACCGATGGGGACCACTTCAAATACCCACCAGGTGGCCGCCAGCAAAAACACGGCCAGGGCACCCTTTGCCTGCTGGTTCAGAACAAAGTGTTCCCCCATTGGATCAATGGCATCTGGCCATGGGGGACAGTAATAGACTAAACAAAACAGGCCAATGCCGGTAAACATAAATAAAAGCCGTTTCCAATCAAACGGTTTTTTTTCCTCAGGGAGGCTCATTGTTGAAGACTTTACAGCACTCATTTTCTCATCCTCTTTTGATATTCTTACTGTACATCGCAGTAGGTAGTGCACATCGCATGGAATATTTCCTCCAGGCGTAATATGCCGATGATGCTCCCGTTCTCTGTCACGGGGACGGTGAAATCATTCCGGTGGGACATCATAACCAAGGCCTTCAGAATGTTGGTTTCAGCCGGGAGAGAAAAAGTAATGGGATGCAGCAGCGCTTTCACCGATTTATGCTGGTTCTTTCCGCAGTCTGCAAGGGTCTTGTCTTCATACAAAATTGAAAGATTCTCAAAATCTATATCTTTGCCTTGAAACTTGGCGACCTTGGTAGCCTCCAGCAACTGTGGTGCCAGACCATGCATAATATCAACCAGGGAGAGTTTGCCAACCAGTTGATTCTGATCATTGACCACAAGAACTTTCCCGTATTGGATACGTTCTTCCTGTCCGGCACGGAAAGCCATCAAAGCCTGTATTGCCTCTTGCAGGGTCTGATTTTCATTCAGATTCGGATAGCGGTCAAGGGGGATAATCAAATCCCGTATAACCGAAGTTTTTTTATTCACAATATGCTCCTCCTTTCCAATTTATTCCATAAATCGTGGCCTCCAACTCTGGACGCACCACACCTGTTCGGGTCTGTTTTCCATCCCGTATATGTATTTTCAGTTAGTTACAAAGAAGTTCTTCTGCTAGAAGATGCAGATTTTTACCAGCTTTTGCTTTTGAGAATGTTTTTCATCTCCTCAGCGGACTTCTGTTCCAGGACACGCATTCGTTCTTTTTTGGCCTGCCTGATTTTCTCCAAAAGAACAGTAAGGTCCACTGGTTTTTCGAGAAAATCAATGGCACCGTACTTCATCGCCTCAATGCCGCTTTGCACGGTAGCCTGTCCGGTGAGCATTATGACCTCGATATCATCTCTTTTCTCTTTGATCTGTTTAAGCGTTTCAATACCATCAATTCCCGGCATGGCAAGATCAACAACAGCTACGTCAAAGCTATGGTCCTGAATCTCACTCACAGCCTTCTCACCACTTGTTACCGCTACAACGGTGAGGCCTCTGGTTTCCAGCCTCTGGGACATCAATTCAATGAACTCTGTTTCATCATCCACCAGCAATACCTTTGCTGCCAATTGCGTATTCATGCTCTCCTCCCTAAATAATTGCTAAATGATTACTAACTTGTATTTTTATATGTGGGCGATCTTTGCTGCCGCTACTTTACTGTTCGCTTCATCAATAATTTTTGTCAGCTCAGCAATATCGACAGGTTTGTGTATATAGGCGTAGGCACCCAGCTCCAAACATACTTTTCTATCTTCCTCTGACCCATGACCGGTAAGGATAATAATTTCAATCTCGGGGTAGGTTTCTTTTGTTTTACGAAGGACTTCAACACCACTCATACCCGGCATTTTCAGATCCAGGACCATGACATCGGGAATTTCGCTGTCAAGGAACTCAAGGGCCTGCTCACCATCAAAGACAGGATAGGAACCATAGTTACGGGTATTGAGCCTTTCAGAAAGCGTCTGCACAAACTCCTGCTCATCATCAACCAGTAAGACCTTGGGCGGAAGAATGAATTCCTGACTTCGATAGATAGATACATGATAATCTTTGCCGGTAGCGACCTCAACAGTCTCCACGCCACTTACCCCCTTGCTGATGTCGGTGAGGGTGTCAGCGAGTTTTGAAAAGTTGTAGACACTCTTATTGACCAGGAGAGTGATTTTTCCTTTGCTGCACTTCACTTCTGTAGCATATCCCTTTTCGACAAGTGCCAGCTCGACCTTGGCACCGAGGGCCATATCATCAACGGCCTGTTTAGACGTTTTACTTTCCAGAATAGCAGGCTTATGATAATTCTCCATGATGAGCTGCACTGTAGATTCTGGATTACCGGCACCAGCCTGGACAACAATGTCATATAATGATGGATCGTTCGCTTCCTTTTTATAAAGAAACTCTGCCCAGGCTGCTGCACCGGCATCATTCTTCTTGATCAATTTAATCGCATTTTTTTCGGTGAGCCCTTCAGCCATCGCCCGCTTGATACGACTGCTGGTTTTATCGAAAAGGCCCACCCGTAAAACATGTGATACAGCTGAGGGAACCAGCAGAGAAACGTTGCCGGAATAAATAACCCCTGTGTTTTTAAGATGTCCTGCCAAAGATGCCTTGAGCAGAGCAACAATTCGTTCTCGTTCCAGAGTGAATTTATTAAAAACCGATGTCAACCCATAAAGAGCTCGCTCTACTTTATCCTGGCTGATGTTATGCTTCTGACATAGTTCGTTTATAATGTCAGCATCCTGAATCACATCAAAACCAGATGCCGCTGCAAGTTTTTCCCTAATCTCTTTTTCCTCGATGAAGATACTGTAAAATAATGCGATTGAGGACATACAAGGCTCCTTTATTAAATGGATTGTTTGGTTGTAAGCCAATCTTGACCTACAATTAGCACGAAACGTGCCATACTTAATGATATTTCAATATATACATCATTTCAGATAATTATACATAATTCCATGCCATGCAAGAAAAAAATCCCCTGCGGCTAACGAAACCAAACGAAACAATCACCAGGATATGTTCCTAATTGTTTCATCGAGAAACATGTTTCGGTGTCTGTAGCATACTGAACCTAACAGATCCGGGCTTCCTTATTCGGGCTCAAGAAATCAGTTTTATTTTTTGTTGACCATTCTCCTTGTTCTCATTCTTCATTCGAGGTACTCTGCAGAAAGAGTCCTCATCACAATCGTTATTTCCTTTTTCAATCTCCCATGCGACAATTATCCTATTCTGATCACACCTATCAAACCCCGGCTGATAGCGCTTCTTTTTTCGGAAAGCTCTTTCCCTCATCCTCTTTCTACCTAAGCTTTCTCACCAATATTTATGTTGCCAGCAGGAAGGCAAAAAGAGGAAACTATAAAGACGCAGACTGGTGCAAATCGAGTTACGAAGTGCTTAGAGCCCTGGAACGGGCAGGAGTGACTGTCTCGGTGAGTGGAATAGAGCACCTGCAGGGACTGGATTCTCCCTGTGTGATTATCGGCAATCACGTAAGTATGATGGAGACAACGGTTCTGCCGGTGATCATCAGCCCCATACGACGGGTTACCTTTGTGATCAAAGAAAGCCTGCTTGCCTACCCGGTCTTCAAGCATGTGATGCGCTCCCGAAATCCAGTGGCTGTAAGCAGGAACAATCCACGACAAGATCTGAAAACCGTACTTGAACAAGGAACGGAGCGACTGAAACAGGGAATATCTATTGTAGTCTTTCCGCAGACCACCAGAGGCACCAATTTTGAGCCGGAACAGTTCAGCACCATCGGGATCAAACTCGCCAGCAAGGCGGCAGTGCCTGTTCTCCCCCTGGCGCTCAAGACAGACGCCTGGACAAACGGTAAATGGATCAAAGATTTGGGCCGTATTCTCCCGGAACGGAGGGCCTATTTTGCCTTTGATGCACCCTTTATGGTCCAAGGCAAGGGGAGAGAGGAACAGCAGAGGGTAATTGATTTTATCAGTGGTAAACTGATTGAGTGGAACGAAAAAAATTCAGTCTGAGGCCTCCAGCCGGACACAGCGCACCTTCTTAGCCAAGAAAGAACAAGACAATTTGCTCCCTGGAGTGGGGATTATTCCTGAAGATGTGCCATTCGGCCAACGAACAAATTGCTGGCTGCAAAATGGAGCATAACCAGCAAACTAGCTGACACTGCTGACAATTAGTGTTCCAGCGGCTAGGAGCCTGTCGGACTTAGACATAAATCTGCTGCAAATTTGACAAATCGGCCCATAATTCCATGGATTTTCGTTAAATAGGCCTGCTATTCGCCTCAAATCCATGAAAATCTGGTCTCGATTTCTCTAAATCCGACAGACTCCCAGGATAATCTATTTTTCGACACCCACAATGGACTCGAAGGCATCACCCTCCAGCCAACCACGCCGCCCCGTCTCATCTTCAACCAGAAAATAACTCCCATGAGATTTTCCCGGTCGCACCAACCTTCCTTCCTGAATAGTCCCAACAGAGGCTGCAGAAGCAAAGGGAGACACCCGCAATCTCGCCCCCTGAATGATCACCACACCATCATTCCAGTGCTGGTATTGGCCGATAATGCCGCTGATCGCCACCGCGGTGAAAAAGAGACTGAGCGTAGCGGCCACATAGCGCGGCATCCGTTTTAAACCAGGCGGAAGAGGGAGGAGCAAGACTATGGCAAAAAGGAAAAAAGAGATCGCTGCCAAGCCGGTCCATTGATTTAACTCGAAGAAGGTGATTACCCGCTGACCAATGGACTGCTCCTCCTGAAAAAGACCCTTTTCCTTGCGAATAAGCTCCAGATTTCCTTTGATATCAGAATCAGCCGGAGCCAGGCGGCGGGCCCGCTCATAGTTGAGAATGGCCCGCCCACTCTCTCCGGCCTGGGCATAGCTGTTGGCCAGATTAAAAAGGAGGTCCGCCGACACCCCGTCCCGAGCCAAAGCCTGAAACTGCTGGCTCGCCACCTTATACTCGCCCCTGCCATAGGCCTGGATCGCTTCCTGAAACTGCCTCTCCCTCTCCTGCCCTCCAGCCCAAAGGGTTTGACTGAGGAGGAGCAGAAGAAAACAGCCTGCACAAACGCTTTTCTGGCCATATCCTTTCATAGCAAGCCTTCCAGTTCTTTTTGCAGACGATCAGCAAAATCCTGCATCTGTTGACTGTTCAGCTCCTGACCACCGTATGCACTCTCCTCTGCAGCGCTGAAGATGGTGATAAGGAATGAATCCTTGCCAAGACGTTGCGTCAAATCTGCCAGGGTGATGGCCCCCGCCTCGCTGTGCCAGAGAAGCCCCAGTTGCTCCTGGATAGCCCGGCGACAGATGCCCAGAAAGCCCCTGCTGTCGTTTGCGGCAAGGGCCTGCTCTATCTCCTTCTGACGCAGGTTAAGCAGATGTTTCATTGCCTGATGCTGCTGCAGTCTGGGATTGTTTGCATTGCGTGCTGCTCGCTGCTTCAGGACTGCAGCAACCAGCACCAGAACGACAAACAAGACGACGAGCACCTGAAACCATCTTTTAAAGAACAGGGGCACCATTGTCTGCTCCATGGCATCGGACTGAAGCTTAAGGGGAGCAAGGTTGCTGATGGGAGGATCAACAGGTGCGGCCATTTCAGGTTGTACCTTCTCCATCTGCTCCGCCTTTGCCTTGGGCTCCAATTTTCTTTCTTCAACCGCTGTACCCTTTATTTTAAAGGGAATAGGGGGACTTTTCAAAACCGTATAGGCCGCAGCAGTGGGATCAAAATAAGCAAAGGTGACAGCCGGTATCTCCTGAAGATGAGGATCTCTGGCCACCAATGCCTGTTCAAAAACCTTTTTTCCCTGACCCATGCCACCATCCTCGAGAAACTCGGATGACGGGGAATAGCTCTTCCACCCCTCATCCTCATCCAGCTCAGGGGCCTGCACTCGATCAAAATTCCCCTTGCCCTTCACTGTCATGGTCAACGTAATCGGCTCACCAGGCTCCACCTCAAGGGGATCACCGCTCACCGACAGATGAAACTCGCCAATGGCCCCATGAAACTCTTGCGGTCGCCCTTCCTCCGGCAGGGAAAGAACCTCCAGGTCCAACTCCGGGCTGACCACCTTCACCTCCTTTTCAAGATAACGACCAAAAAAATTATCAAAAAAACTATCGCCCATGAAGGGATCGTCAAAAAGGGACCGATCATGAAGAGATCTCCGCCTTTGTTCCGGGAGAAGAAGGGTGGCCTCAAGCTCCAGACTGATCCTGTGCTGACCCTCCTTGATCCCGGAAAGGGTAGAGTCCCATTCCAGAACCGTGTAGGCGGCATTATTGACAATCTCTCTTGTCTGTACGGGTTCAGGCGCCAGCTGCTGGAGGACAAAACCCTCTCCCGCCACCTGCGGCAGGGTATTGAGATTGGCCTTTATTCCCTCACGAAAATAGGCCTTGATCTGGACCGGCACCACTTCACCACTGTAACTCTTCTCTTTGTTGAGTGTCACCCGCATAAAGGCCACCTGTTCCGCCTCTCCTGAACGAAGCCTGGGCTTAGAAGAAGAAGGAGACTGGGCAGACGAGGAGACTGCTGCAGATTGGCTAGCGGTAATCTCAAAATCGATGGGCTGAGTCAGCTGCCTTCCTTCTTTGGTACTGATCGGGATGGCAGGAATGGTAAATTTTCCCTCACGAAGGCCCTGGACCAGATAAACAGTTGTCACCGATGCAGAAAAATCACCATTAATCATCTCTATCTGGGTAGACTGTCCCCGCTGCTGAAACTGGAGGCCGTCGACCTCAGGCATCTGGGGCTCGAATGACCTGGTCCCCTTGACGGTAATAGTGAGGGCTGCGACACGGTCTATGGGAAAGCTCGTGGCATTGAGCGAGGCCGAAACCTGTACGCCTGACTGCACAGGCATTACCTCGGCAACAAGGAGCACAACCAGGAAGCACAAAGCCACCACTCCAATCCGTCTACCATTTTGTATGTTAAAATGTCGTCTCATCTTCTTCATTACCAATCCTTCCTCGTTTCCTGATCCTGGCCCTGGCCAGTTACTGAAGCGGGAATAAAATTCAACTCGCCTTCTTTGTCCTTAAAACTATTCAAAAGCTGCCTGGCCTCTTCCCGGGTCATCTTGCCCTGAAGTCTGCGCTGCTGATCCCGCGCCTGGGCCTGTTGCTCCTGTTCTTCTTCTGAAACAGCAGGTTCCTCTCCTGTTTCCGGTTGCTCTGCCTGATCGCCCTCTTTATCTCCGCTAGAATCTTTCTTTGCTTGAGACTGGTCTGGACTCTCTTTTGACTGTTCAGCCTGATCCTGCTGATTCTGTTGCCCATCTTTATTTTCTTGATCCTGCCCGGATGCTGCTTGCTCCTTGTCCTCCTGATCCTGATTCTGATCCTGGTCCTGGCCCTGGTTCTGGTTCTGGTCCTGGTTCTGGTCCTGGTCCTGGTCCTGACTTTCTCCCTGATCTTGATCGTCCTTCTTCTCCTGCTTTCCGTCTTTATCTTTTTCCTGGTTCTGTTCCTTGTTCTTGTCCTCCTCCTCTTGCTGCTTTTTCAACTCCTCCAGTTGCCGCTTTACCAGTTCCAGGTTATAGCGAGCATCATCGTTCACAGAGTCAAGCTGCAAGGCGCCATCAAAGGAGTCGACGGCCTGCTGCCACATCTCCATTGTATGCTGAGGATCGGTTTGCCTGGTCTCGTTTCCCCTCTGAAACAGGGCATTACCACGGTTATAATAGGCTTCTTGCTGCAGGGCAAGGTCATCGCTTTTCAGGGCCTGATTAAAGGCCTGGACAGCCTCTTCAAACATATTATTTTTGTAGGCCGCCGTCCCGTAGTTAAAATGGAGTCTGGCATCATCAGGCGATTCTTTAAGTCGCTCATCGTAGAACTGGGAAGCAGTGAGGTAATCGCCTTCCCTGTAGGCATCTTCACCCTTTGATGCCTCTGCCCGCTGTCCTGTCGGGAAGAGGAACAATAAAAGCAGGAGAGCGGCAGCCTTTTTCCTTCTCCGACCTGCTGTTTTAATAAAGGAAATCCCAAAAGCACGCCTGGATTTCCGCCCACTGACAATAAACTCCAGCCCGAGAAAAACAATGGCAGCCCCCAGGGGCCAGACAAAACGTTCCAGAGCGACCTTGTGTCGTTTTTCTGCCAGCTCCTCCTTAGGGACAAGGGACAATTTTTCCTTATAGATGTCCTGCAGCCCCTCGCCATTTGCCCCCAAGGGCCTATATAGCCCACCTGTTGCCTCAGCAATTTGAGTCAGCATCGTCTCATCAAGCTGGGAGGTGATAAACTTTCCATCCTCCTTCACAAAACCGGTTTTTCCGTTCCTGGTCAGGGGAATCAACTCCCCTTCCCTGGTTCCCACGCCCACGGTATAGATTGTCATTCCCTTTTCTGCAGCAGCCCGCGCCGCTCCCAGGGCATCACCCTCCAGATTTTCACCATCGGTGATAAAAACAAGGATCTTATGATTGGCCTCGTTGGAGAGCACAGCTACGGCTTCAGTGATGGCTGCGGCCAGGTCTGTGCCGCCTTTGGGAATAATAGTGGTATCAAGCGCCTCAAGAGTGGACTCAAAGGCATCGTAGTCTATGGTCAAAGGACACATGCAAAAGGCGGAGCCGGCAAAGGGGAGAAGCCCAACCCGGTCCCCTTCAAGCTGGGAGACAAAATCCATGATGGCAAACTTGGCACGTCGCAAACGATTGGGGCGGATATCTTCGGCCAGCATACTCTTGGAGGTGTCCACAGCAAAGAGGATATCAATCCCCTTGCGCTTGACCTCTACCCACTTGAATCCATATTGGGGCCGGGCCAGGGCCAGAAAACAGCAGCCTATGGCGGCAATGACAAGAACTTTTTTGACAGTCCGTCGCTCTGAAGAAACATTTTTACACAACTTGGTCAGGAGGTGGGAGGCGGCAAAACGCTCCAGTTCCTTTTTTCGCCTATGTTGCATCTCCCGATACAAAAGGATCAGGCCAACAAGGAACACAACTCCCACTCCTATCCACAGGGGCTCAGCAAATGTTATCATAATAATATATCCTTCGACTCCAATCGAGCACAGGGTAGTCGCCATCGGAAATAGCCTGACACCCTGCTGGAATAGGTGAAGACATCCCCCTAAGGGAGACGCTTTCTGTTTACCACAATCTCTGCTCCCAGGAGAAAGAGAGAAGCAAAAACAAACCAGGAAAAAAGCTCCCGGTAATTTTCAAATTTCTTTATGGTCCTGGTGGTGGTCTCCATGGTGTTTATTTCTTCATAGACCTTTTCCAGAGACTTGGTATCCGTGGCCCGGAAGTAACGCCCACCGGTTATTTCCGCCACCTGCGCCAATGTCTCATCATCAATATCCACCTTCACGCGCACCAGCCGTTTGCGACCAAATCTATCAGCCACCTCCATGGGGGCCTCGCCTCTGGTCCCGGCCCCGATGGTATAAACCTTAATATCCATGGTCTCTGCCGCCTCGGCAGCCACCAGCGGCGGCACCGTGCCTGCATTGTTCATCCCGTCTGTCAACAGAATCATGATCCGTGACTTTGCCTCCCGATCACGCAACCGATTCACTCCGCTGCCGATGGCCGAACCGATGGCGGTTCCATCCTCCACCATGCCGATGGAAAGTGAATCCAGACGCTGTAACAGCCAATCATGATCCAGAGTCAAGGGACTGACCATATATGGACGGCCACCAAAGGCCAGAAGCCCGATACGATCATTCGGTCGCTCCTTGATAAAGGTATGCATGACCGACTTGACCACATCCAGGCGATTGGCTGATTTTCCCTTAAGGGTAAAATCCAAGGCTTGCATGGAACCGGAAACGTCCACTGCCAGGAGAATATCGATACCAGAGGCCTCAATCTCGGTGGTGGTGTTGCCCAGCTGTGGCCGGGCAAAGGCGAGAATGAGCAGACAGAGGCCAAGAAGCCGCAGGGCCGCAAGCAACCGCCCAGGCCCCACCCTCCGGCCTTCTGCCAGGGTGGCGGCGATGGACGTGGAAGAAAAGACAAGCGCCGACGCCGCACCACGGCGGCCCCGGAAAAAGGCAAGAAGAGGCAGGAGGGTCAGCAGCCAAAGAAATTCAGGGTGAAGAAAACGCATCACCGACCTCCTTTCCCGATCTCACGGGTCGATTCAATAAAGTTCTCCACGGCCTTCTCCATTTTTTCCATAGAGTTGCGATCCGGTGTACAGCGGGCAAATTTTGCCATATCGCACTGCCCCAGACATTCTTGAAGACTGTCGCTGTACTCCTCAAGAAGCGCTGCTCTGTGGCCGGGATTCTGAGAGAGGCAGGACAGAAATTCTTGCGTGGTCTGTCTGGTACTATGAATACGGAACCGTGCTTCAATATAGTGACGGAGGATATCAGAGAGCTCAGCGGCATAGAGCAGGGCCTGGTCAGGATTCATCAGGCTACGGGCCTGCAGGAGAGCTGCCAGGGCTGTGTCGTGGGCATAGGGAAGGATAATCTTCTTCTTACGCAGACGAAAAAACCAGAAGGCAACCGCCAGAACAAGCAAGAGGAGAAACAAGCCGACAACAAGCAGTGCATAATTCCTCTCTTCAGGAAGAGGGAGAGGGCCGTGAATATCATGCAGCTGTGGCTGTTCCCCCAAAGATGGCGTCAGGCCCTGACCTGGCTGGACAAGGGGATGCGGCGTCCCTTGCTGCACACCAGTCCCCGGCGCCAGCTGCAGCGGAGGCTGCCCCGCCTCCTCTGCATACAGGGGCTGGCCAGCCGCAAGGAGGACGGAAATGAAAAGCATCAGGAGTAGTGCGACCTTCATCGACTGATCCTCCTTCTTCGCTTACCGAAAAAATTCAACAGGGGCGGGACATAGGACTGATCGGTGGAGAGGTCAAGAAGATCTACCCCGGCCGAGAGGATGGCCTTGTGCAAACGCTTCCGCCTCTCGGCAGCAAGTTCTCCATAGCCGCGACGCACGGCAGAGTCCGAGGTATCGAGTTCGACCTGGGCTCCGCTCTCCGCATCCTCAATGGTCAGCCAGCCCACATCCGGAAGTTCATATTCCCGTGGATCGGAAATGATCATGGAGATCAAATCGTGGCGGCGGTTACTCACCTGCAATTTCGGCTGCAGGCGCGCCAGTCCCTCTTCAAAGTCTCCGAGAAGACAGAAATCGGAGATAAGAAAGGCCACGCATTTGCGTTTGGCCACCCCGTTGACAAAATCCAGAGGAACGATCAGGTCTGTTTTTCTCCCCTGCGGCTGAAAGAAAAGAATCTCTCGGATGAGTCGCAGGATATGGGAACGCCCCTTTTTCGGCGGAATATAGAGCTCGACAAAATCGGAAAAGAGGATCAGCCCCACCTTATCATTATTCCGCACTGCAGAAAAGGCGAGGACAGAGCCGATCTCGGCCATTATTTCCCGCTTGGAACTCTCCGCCGAACCGAAATCTCCCGAACCACTGATATCGATCATCAGCATGATGGTGAGCTCCCGCTCTTCGGTGAATTTCTTGATATGGGGGATACCGGTGCGGGCCGTGACATTCCAGTCAATGGTCCTGATCTCGTCACCAGGGACATACTCCCGAACCTCATCAAAGTTCATGCCCCGGCCCTTGAACACGGACTGATAACTCCCGGCCAGGGTATCGTTGACCAGACGACTGGTCCGCACCTCGACCTGGCGCACCTTTTTCAAAATTTCCTTGGTAATGTGTTCTTCCATAAAAGACTCACAACAATGCGAATTGCAAAAATATTTCACTGCACTTTCAAACAACCAGGCCTCCCCCCTTAAGGGACCGGAACGGTATCCAATATCTTTCGGATAATATCCTCGCTGGTCACTGCCTCGGCTTCGGCCTCGTAGCTGATGCGGATACGATGACGCATCACATCCATGGCCGCCGATTTCACATCATCCGGGGTGACATAGCCGCGACCGGCCAAGAAAGCCAGGGCCCGGGAGACTGCCTTGAGGTTAATGGTAGCCCGTGGAGAGGCACCGGTCTCGATATAGTCATTGAGATCCAGCTGGAAACTGCGAGGATCACGGGTGGCGCAGACCAGAGAAACGATATAATTCTTTATCTTGTCATCCATATAGATGCTATCCACCACCCTGCGTGAGGCCAGAATTTCCCTGGCACCAATGATAGGATTGACCACCACCTTGGAATCGGTATGATCCACGGCATCAAGGATCATCCGCTCCTCGGTCATACTGGGGTAGCCCACAACCACCTTGAGCATGAAACGGTCCACCTGGGCCTCGGGCAAGGGATAGGTCCCTTCCTGCTCAATGGGATTTTGGGTTGCCAGGACCAGAAAAAGCTCGGGCAAGACAAAGGTCTCATCTCCAATGGTGACCTGTTTTTCCTGCATGGCCTCGAGCAATGCCGACTGGACCTTGGCCGGGGCACGATTGATTTCATCGGCCAGGATCAAAGACGAAAAGATCGGCCCCTTTTTGACCTCAAACGTGGTGTCTTTTGGATTATAGATCTGAGTGCCGACAATATCGGCAGGCAACATGTCCGGGGTGAACTGAATACGGCGAAATTCTGTACTCACCGCCATGGCCAGGGTTTTCACGGCCAGGGTTTTGGCCAGCCCGGGCAGCCCCTCCAACAGGATATGGCCACCAGTAAGCAGGCCCACCAGTAATCGCTCCACCAGATGTTCCTGACCGACGATGGTCTTAGCGATCTCCTGGCGGAGCAATCCCACCCAGGCAGAGCTTGCAGCGACAGAATCGCTGATGGCCTGAATCGAAACAAAACCATCTACCCGCTGCTGAACAGGAGAGGGCGGAGGGGTAATAAGGGGAAAATTCTCAATCGATATCTGTTCGTTCATAAAAGCTCCTTCTCTGCAAAGTGTGAAGATTTATCAAATGACTCTGTCCTACACTAGCACAGAAACATTACAGAACCATTGCACGAACATTACAATGCTGTAATGTTCCATTTTTCCCTACTCTGGTGGGGAGGAAGAAACAGACTTGCTCTCCATTCCGACAAGCAGGTATGGACACCATACCCGCGTCACTCTGCTCCGACCACCTGGCCTAGATCAGCAGACTGGATAGCTGGATAGCCGGATAGCCCGGGATATTGGCAATACCGCCTGGACGAGGCATTTTACTGCCTGCCTTTGGCACTTGGCCAAGGACTCGAGAAGGAACCCGACTAAGGAGTTGGCAGAGCCTGTTCGGTAGGGGACAGGATAAACAGAGAAGAAGTCCTGAATATCTGAGCGGCGAGCTTGGGAGGGGCAGCAGGAGAGAAGAAGGGAGACAGAATCCGTGGAACAGCACAACAATCCAGGCCCATGGTTGCTAACCGGGCCATGCCCACTGTCATCCCATCACAGTGGGCAGTTGGAGCAATTTGCCAGATGCCCCAAAACTGACTAAAAGGTTATTCCTATCAAGAATTTGCATGAATTGAGCGGTTCATTGGGTTCTTTGCTCCCGCCATTGGAAATATGATGGTAACGGAATTCGAAGAGGAGACGGTGCGTTTCCAGTACATCGGACTCTATTCCCAGCCCGAACTGATAATTCCCATTCCAGTCTGCCCCCATACCGGAAATATCTGCAAAACTGTATAAGGGGCCACCGCCGCCAAAGAGATAAGGACGCCAATGCTCACCTGCTGTAAAGGTATAGGAGGCCAGGAAATTCAAGCCTATCATGGTGGATACATCGGGGCTGACGACAACATGCAGTGGAAGCTCTATGAGTATGGAATGGAACCCACGGTACCAGCCAGAACCAAGGTCGTCAAAGATGAGATGGTTATAACGCGGCACCAAGTCCAGGGTTTCAACCCGTTGAGTAGTCTCTCCCCAGCCGGGAAAACTCTGACCATAGCCGGCAAGCCCCTCCCAGCGGTCTTTTGACGTATCAAGAATGGCTGCTTCTCCTGATTCGCCCTGGAAAAAGACAGAGAAGACCAAAAAAACGAGGATAAGGACACAGGTCGCACCTTCCGACTGAGCCAGAGGATTTCTATTCCAAACACACGACAAAGGGTGCATCATCATTGAGTCCTTTCAGGAAAGGGGTATTGCCTTTTTGTACCTGCTCAGGCAATACCCGATAATTGGCAAACAACCTCTTTGTACCTGTTTCGCAGGGCCTTATCTTTGTTCCACAGGCTGTTTCCTCCCGGGGAACAGCCTGTTCAAGAAATACATCGACTGGTGAGCAGCCTCTCAACCAAGGTAAGCCATTCCAACTCTCCATTGAACAATTTTATAGGGTGAGAGGACAGAAGTCAAACTGGATTGCCAAAGTGATGCAAGCCTGGCAAAGGAACCTCCTGCCACCCAAGGATCTTCTGCCCTGGCTGAGCGGGCACGTGTGGCGGCCCTCTCGATAGTTGCAACAATTGCCCGATTGACTTGAGCAATTCACAGGAGTATACTCAATCCAGCACCAAATTTCCTCTGCTAAATCTTCCTGATACTCTGCTATCGACACTGAGATCAATGGTGAGGCTGCCTTGGGTCAATGAAATAGTGACCTCTCATGGGCCAAGGAAGACCTACCTATAGAAAACGAGATATTCCAAGCAAAAAGAGAATCACGACGCTGAGGACTGTCTGCTCCAGACCAAGAAAAAATCATTTTACCACATTCTGGCCCAACGAGAAGCGAGGACTGTATCATGCGAAATTTCAATGGGATGCTGTGGGGGGTAATTCTATTTTTATTGTCTCCATCCACTCACGCGTCAGCGATAAGCGCCTGGCCGGACACAGGACAAAACAGCTGTTATAACAACTCTACGCTCATTACCTGTCCAGACAACGGACAACCCTTCTATGGCCAGGACGGCCAATACCTCAGTCCGCAACCCTCCTACACAAAATTGGATGCGGCAGGTGTGGCCTTGCCTTTTTCAACTGCAATCTGGAGTATGGTGCGCGACAACGTCACCACATTGATATGGGAGATGAAAACCGATGACGGCAGCATCCATGACAAGGATGTCAGATATTACTGGTGCGACTCCAGTTCTCAAAACCCTGGACTTTGCGACGGAGTAGAGAACACAGAATCCTTTATTCATTCTCTGAACAGTGCCCGCTTTGGTGGTTATGAGGATTGGCGTCTGCCCACCATTCTCGAACTGGCCACCCTCTTAAATTCTGCCAGTCAAGGACCGGCAATCAATACCACATTCTTTCCCAACACCTCTCTTCCGGAGAATATATTTATTGATTACTGGTCGGGCAGCGAGGAGACAGGAGTCAGCACTAACGCCTGGTATGTTGATTTCGCCAATGGAGGGGCTGTTTCTTCATTTTCTAAAACTTCCGCATTGAGAGCGCGCGCTGTACGGGGTGGAACTGCTGCCCTCACCCCCTATATTGACAATGAGGATGGTACCGTTACAGACACAGAAACTGGCTTGATGTGGCAACAAGATCCGTCACTAACAGCTGCTGGCATTTCAGGACTCGATACTTTGAATTGGCAGGGTGCGTTGTATTACGTTGCCCAGTTGAATCTCATCAACTTTGCCGCTCATTCCGACTGGCGCCTGCCAAATCGCAATGAGCTGCAATCACTTGTTGACTATTCACGCAGCACGCCCGCATTTAATACAGCCTTTTTCCCGACCCCACCTCTCAATTATCCCTGGTGGTCCTCCACCACAGAACACGGCCTGACCGGCAACGCCTGGACGGTTGATTTTGCCAGCGGTACAGGCTTTTCCTCGGCAAAGATATATGGCGGAAATGTGCGGGCGGTGCGGACAGTTACGCTATACACCCTGTCAGTGACACTGGCTGGAGAGGGTAGTGGAAAGATAACAAGCGCTCCTGCTGGTATTTCTTGCCCAAACGACTGTAGCGAGCGGTATGACTCCGGTACAATCGTCTCCTTGACTGCCACTGCTGCCCCTGATTCTCTCTTTAAAGGATGGACAGGAGCATGTTCCGGCCCAGGTATCTGTACCGTAAGCATGACTCAAGCGAAAGCCGTTACTGCTAATTTTGCGAATACATCTTCAGCGAATCCATCTTTGTCACCTCTCTATCTTTTATTATTAGTACCTTAGAAGTTCTATTCGTGATTTTTTGAAAAGAATTTCGTGAAGGTACTTTCACCCCTCAAGGGAGTACTGTACTGAGTGCCGGCTTACCGTTCATCACCGGTGTTCGATACTCCGTGAGCAAAAGACAAAAGTGACTCTTCTCCCAAGACGGAGGTCGATTCGCTCCCTACTTGTATTACCTCACTCTCTTTTTTTTATTGTTTGAGCTGACACTGTGAGAAAAGAAGCCGTGCCCGCCAACTGGTCTTTGCGGGGGAATTTCAGGAGTTCACCTTGAAAAGCAAGGAGCGGTGAACAGGTGATCATCTCTGATGTTCCATACCCGTTTTCCCCCGTTTTTGGTCCTGAAAAGCATAAGGAAAAGAATGGAAGGTGATGGAAACAAAAAACCCGCTAACCATTACTGGCTGCGGGCTTGATGTACGTCCTTGGACAAGGACGGAATGTAAAATGGTGCCGAAGGCGAGAATCGAACTCGCACGACCGTGGGCCACTGCCCCCTCAAGGCAGTTCATGTTCTTATATTCCACATGATTACCCGACTTAGTCGCAATTTTGGGCGCAATTAGCAATAATTGACCAAAAGTCAAAATTTTCTGAATGGCCAAATGACCTTTCCATCCTTGCTTCGTTTCCATTGATTTTTTGGTAGTATTACACTATCTTCCTTGCATTTTTATTTTCACCAGTCAGCATTTTCTCTACACTGGCAAGTCTTTCTTCTAACTCACTTACTTTCTTCTTTAGTTTCAGGTTGTCTTCCTTTACAGCATCGTTTTCCCTTTTTACCGCATCAACTTCCTGAGATGCCTGCAGCAACTTATTTAGGCTCACTAAGAAATCTCCATATGCTGAATTGGAGCCAAGAATCTTTACTGCCATAGCAATTTTCTCTGGAAAATCGTCCAATATCTCCTGTTCTTGTCGGTGAGATTCAAAATCAACAAGGTTTTTATGGAGTTCACCTGACACCGCTTTCGTCTCTTCCACGAGTTCTTCGCAGACATCCCTCCCCTTTTCGCCATCTAATATACGACGGCCTAAAGACAGCATATCCTCAAAAGTCACTCCAAAATGATCTGCAATTTTCTCGCGAATTTTATCAGAACCGGCCTTGCGTCCTTTAATTATTGCATTCAGATAACCACGATCAATTTGCTGCTCCAGTGCAAGACGTGCCTGTGCACCTCGACCTTCCTCAGAGAGAAAATGAGTTAACGCAGCATGAAATTGTTTAGAAACTAATTGAGCCATAGATCAATAATAGAGCACATGATCAAGAATTGAAAGAAAATACTGCATAAACCGCCTGCTTGAAACATTTTTTGTTGACTTATTGCCATATTTGGTCAATTTGTAGAGCATTATGCATATAACGAAACGAATTACCCAAAAAGAAATCGCGGAAAAAGCTGACATCAGTCCTGACTTTCTCAGCCATATTATTCATGGCAGGCGCCGCTGTCCTCCTGCTGTCGCTGAACGATTAGAAGATGTCACCGGTATCTGCAGGATGATTCTGGTATGGGGAAAAACAGCTGAAATTAGACAAGCAATTCGAGAAGTGTGTGGAAAATGATACGTGACAATTCCATAACAATAAATGAGGCAGCAGAGCTTGCAAAATGCAGCTACCACACCATCCATCGTGCCATCAAAAAAGGCGAATTACCAGCTTACAAACCAGGGAAGACCGTATTGATTATGGAAAAAGATCTAGGTGACTGGTTCAAAAGCAAGCAGATACATGCAGTAAAAATCGGACGACCACGAAAAAACTTACAAATCCACAGACGATAAAAAAAATGTTCCCTGTATCAAAAACCATAGATACTGCTCAGGAACGCTATTTAAAGCGTCTATCTCCAGAACTGCAGGAGAAGATACGTAAGCTTGAACAAATTCCACTCCTTCCAGAGTGGCCTGACAAAACACGTGGTGCGCCAAATATTTGCCTTCGCTCTGCACTTTTTGGCGTTATCAAACGAGGCCAGCGCAGGGCTCTCAAAGGTGAGGTTATTGCCACAAACAAAGGACTCGATATCCGCTATACAGGATGGCAATTGGATCAGGGAGATTTTGACGTTCTGGTTCAATCTCTCCATTTACAAACCAGATATCTCGAGCGAACACCAAACAATTTCATACGTTTTAGAATCAAAACTTTCCTTCGGGATATTGGTCGCCACCCTGGAAAATCAGGTAAAGAGTGGCTTAAAGACTGTTTTCGTCGCTTAACGGCAACTGCTATCGAAATCAATATCTGCTTCCCACATGGACGCACAAACCAGTTGTTTACCTACGCAGGGTCCTTGATCGATGAGTTCTACTACAACGATAAAGAACAAACCTACTTCCTAAAAATAAATCCCAAACTGGCTGAACTTTTTGATGCAGGATGGACGCAACTACAATGGCAGCAACGCCTTCAACTAACATCAGACTTGGCCAAATGGCTTCATGGATTTTACTCCAGCCATCGAATTCCGTATCCCATGAAAGTAGCAACCCTGAAGATTTTATGCGGATCCAGCTGTAAACGTCTTGTTGACTTCCGAAGAATTTTACGAATGGCCATGGATGAACTGATCAGAGTTGAATCTCTCGAAAATTGGAAAATCGACAACACAGACAAAATGCATGTACAGAAAAATACGACAAAAACGATCACTGAATAATTAACATCTTGTGGGGGCATTACACTCACACCTGGGGGGCATAGCAGTCACACAGCGGGGGCATCACACTCACATCTGGGGGGCATAACAGTCACACCGAAGGGGCATTGCACTCACACCTGGGGGCATAACAGTCACAACAAAGGGGGCACAGCACTCACACGAAAGGGGCATAGCACGCACACTTGCGAAACCAAAAAACGCTCCTACCCTCTACTACCATTGAGAGCGCGAACATCGAGAACAACAGCTAATCATCTTTTAATCTATATTTAATCTTTTAGAAAAATCAGCTAATGCAAAATTCAGACAGAAAAAAGGCATTTCTAACCCACGATTCTTCATCCGAAGTCACATGGAATAAAATCATGCTTTGGGTATCAGAAAATCACAGCCTCATCAGGAAAATCGCATCTCCGTATTACATGTACATAGCTGGTGATAAAGAAGACCTTTATCAGGAAGCAACACTTGCAGCCTACAAAACTGAAATTATCATCAGGAAGAAAAATGCACCGGAAAAATTTGTACAATTCTTCCGGGTTATTTTCAGAACGGACTGCATAAAAATGGCTTCCGGCCTTCAAACAGTACACTGTCTCGAAGATTATTTCCTTCCGCTGCCGGAAGAAACGATCCCGACTAGAGAACCGAAAAAAAAAGACATCTGTCAAGCCTTGAAGGCTGTGAGTAAACGTCAAAAGGAAATATGCATTTGGCTGTTGCAACAACCCACACCAGTCAGCACTCCAGATATCGCAAAAGAGTTCAATGTCAGTCGTCGTCATGCCTGCAGGCTTGTCAGTAATAGCGTGCAAAGAATAGCTGAGGCCTCATTGTAATCATGCAGATCGATGAATACGCCAAATCCAGCCCCATTCCAAAACGTATCCTTCGTTATATGAACCGAATTGATCTCATTGAAGATCCATTGCTCACAGACGAAATTGTTGCTCTACAATTCCTCTCACAGATCTGGGGAAACAGAGAAATAATAAGAGCTCAATTAAACCGTCTTTCTATGAAGTCCCGACTTAATTTTCTAAAAACAGCACCCATACCCACCAAATGGGAACGATACGCCTACAGTCGTTTTTCAAATCTTGAACCCGGCAAATCATTACCCATGGAAACACTTGTTGAAGAGATCCAAGTTACCTTCTGTTTTGTTCTAAAGAAACAACATATTTCTCGGCTATACAAAATCAGAAATCGGGTTCAAGTTGCAAGACACCGCAAGAAAAACAAACCAGCAAATGGCTAGAATCTCCCTCTTACAGAGCACAAACAAATAAATAATAAACATCATTTATTGGAACTTACACAATGACCAGCATCCCCTTCCACAGCTCATGAAAATTCTGGTTAAAGGTCACAGCTTGAGAAAAAGAAAGATGAGATGAACAGAATTAATCAAATCATATTTCAGGCCATTGCCACCGGTATATTCTTCACCACAGGAGCAATGGCATTGGAAATCAGACAGCAGGACTTTACTTTTGATATGGCCATAACACAAAATGCGGAAAGTGAGACTTTCATTATTGCGGAAGGTTCAACCAGTATCACACAACTTTCGGAGAGCTGCCAGATGCTCATGATCTATTTCCAGAAAGAAAGTTCAAGTTTATCACCCGAAGCTGCACAAGAGATCATTGCAAAGATCAGAAAAAATGGAGTTCTACCCAATACGCCTCTGATGATAACCGGACATACCTGTGAATTAGGTACGGATAACCTCAACCAGGCTCTGTCTCAAAAACGAGCGAAGACAGTTGCAAAAATTTTACGAGGGCATGGCTACTCAGCCATCAAAGTCCAGGGAAAAGGGGCACAAAATCCTATTACCAGTGCTCCACAGGAATTCTACAAAAACAGAAGAGTAGAAGTCGAAATCATAGAGCTAAGGCAACTTCCACAACAATAAAAACAACAGGAGAAAACATTATGGAGATTGAATTTTATACAGATCGTATGGCAAAAACGCGACAGTTACAAACCATAACAGTACTGGTTGCATTCTATTTTTTAATGGTAAGCAATGCAATGGCAATGACTGTCCCCGCTGCAGGATCCTTTGCCTACGATCTTTATGATATCGGTGTAAATCAGATCCTACTTGGGCCAATTGGATTTGTGGCAGGTGTCGCCTGTATGGTCTTTGCTGCCATTCTTGCTATTCGACAGATGATTCTACCAGCTGCCGGTGTAGTGCTGGGTGGTGCATTTCTTTTAAAGGCTGACGCTGTAGTTCAAACCATTGGAGCAACAATTATTTAACTTTTTACCTGCTGGAAAGGGCAAATGGCTGAAGATTCTTTTATAAAACAATTCCCTCAATACTTATCAAAACCCTTTCAGGTACTCTGGTTTGAAGTGGATGAGCTAATCATTTTTCTCTTTACTCTGACTCTTGCCCTTATTTACGGAAAAGTTATGTGGATTGCCTTCCTGGCCATCCAATATTTTTACACACGAACCAAAAGGAAAAAACCTCGTGGCTTTTTGAAACATGGTCTTTACATGCTTGGGTTTATACAAATGAAAAATTACCCTGATTATTTCCAACGGGAGTTCCACGAGTGAAAACTGAAGTATTTATACAGAAAACCAGCAATCTCTTTGTGGAAAACAGGCTGCTCAAATTCGTGATAGTGGTGCTGTCTCTTGCGGTCTCCTTTAATTCATTCATGGTTTACCGGGCTGTAAAATACCAGCGTGTTGTGTTGATCCCACCCAAAATGACAGGCACAGTGGAATTTGTACAGGGCAAACCAACGGATAAATACTTGAGGGATATCAGCAGAAGGATTGCCACATTGGCCACCAGTTATTCACCTCCAACGGCCAGAGCGCAGTTTGAAGAACTTCTTTCCTACTTTGCTCCTGAATCATACCCAGATGCGTCCAAGCTTTGGTACTCTTTGGCCAGCCGGGTTGAGGAATCCCAGGTCAGCTCTGTCTATTATCTGGAAAAAATAAAAATCGGAGATAATTTCATCGAGATTTTTGGCAACTTGAAACAGTTTGCCGGAAACACACCACTTGATAACACTAGCAAGACATACATAATCCGATACAGGTTAGATGATGGCAGATTCTACGCCCTATCTTTTAAAGAAAAATATGCCGAACTATCAGAGGCCAAAGGAGAAGAGAAAGAATGAAACTCAGATTGTTGTTCACTGCTTCTGCTTTGTTATTTGCCACAAATGTTTTAGCCGACAATATGATAACTGCAGAAATTCCGACAGTTGTTGAACTATCCAACCATGATATCAACCGGATTGTCTGCCTAGGACCAATGAGTGATCTAATTTTCTCACAAGAAAAAGGGATGACAGGTCATTTCTCTGGCAATAACGCCTTTATCAAATTCAAGATTGAAGATGCTGGTGGCGAATATAGCTACGCCGCCCAGGATAGCGAACTATTTGTTGTCTGTAACGGAGCCGTTTATACCTTAATCGTCACTCCCAGGGATATTCCATCAGCCACCATTCGTCTGGCATCTCCTCAGCAAAAATCTTTCAAACAAAATATTGCCCATTACAAAAACATGCCCCTTGAGAAACAGGCACTACAGGTAATTAGAGAGGCATATAACGATAACTATCCTTCAAGCTATCGGGTTATCGATTCCAGCGAACCAATAGATCTTTGCCCACGTATCAAAACGACATTGATCCAATCTGTAGATGTGGATGGAGTTGGGCTGCGCCTGAAAAAATTTCTTATCACAGCCCTGGGAACAGGACAGAATTACGTAGATGAGAAGCTGTTTGTTTCTCCACTTATAAGCGGTTCCCTCCTTGCAGTCGCTGTAAATGATCACACCTTAGATCCAGGTGAGACAAGCACCGTTTTTATCGTGGAGAAGAAGGAGCTGGTTCGATGAGTCTCAAGGAAAGATTTAACAACCTTGACCCGAAGCAGAAAAAAATCGTAATCTGGTCATTGGTCGGTGCCACGCTTCTCGCTGTTACACTGACTGGTCACAATCTTCGTTCTGATAGAGCTAAAAGTTTCTTTTCTACCATCAAAAAAACCCGTGAGATACAGCTTGAACCAGACCTTATCCAGAAAACGATGCTCCGTGAGCAAAGACGTCAATTGGAACAGCTGGCAGAGAAATTGAACAAGCTGGAAGATCAACAAAATAAAACATCGCTCCATCTACAGACTCAAACAGAAGATGAAAAAGCGTTTCCAGAAATACCAACTGCAGACGAAGTGGTAAACAAGCCAGTATCGCCTCCACTGCCAGCAGAAAATCAATGGCCTAAACCCATAGAAGATATCCGACAAATTCCATCGTTGCCTCCCAAAGAAAAACAGATAATCGGCGAAATCAGCGTATTATCCAATCCGGCACTGTCAATTGAAGGTGGAGATCCTAAAAAAAAAGGACGGACAGTGTATTTACCTCCTTCATTTATGGAGGCAAAGCTTCTCACCGGTTTCGACGCTTCTACATCCGGGAAAGGCAGTAGCAATCCAGAACCTCTCCTGCTAAGAATTCAAACTCCGGCAGTATTACCCAATGATATCAAGGCTAACCTGAAAGGCTGTTTTGTCATAGCTGAGGCTGTGGGCAGGCTGGACAAAGAAAGAGCTGATGTGCGGCTGGTTTCCTTATCGTGCCTAAGTAATGAAGGAAAGGCCATCATCGATACTCAGATAAAGGGATTTGTTACTGATTCAGATAGCAAAGTCGGCTTATCGGGACGAGTAGTTTCCAGAATGGGCGCAGCAACAGCCAGAACAATAGTGGCCGGATTCTTCGGCGGAATGGGCGATATGTTAAAGTCTACCTCCACCACACAGTCTGTATCTCCACTCGGTACTACTACTTCCGTGGACTCCGGCCAAATTGCAAAATATTCACTTGGTGGCGGACTATCTGAAGGAGCACGAAGTCTGCATGATTTCTATCTGAGCTTGGCGAAACAAGCCACGCCGGTGATTGAAGTGGGAGCCAGCAAGAAAATCACTGTTATCATTTCCGAAGGAAAAGAACTGGAAATTAGAGAACTTGAAGGCGAGGTGCTTTGATTCCTTCTTGATTGTGGTATTTCTGTCCTAAAAAAGCTTGTATCAAAACGCATTATGGATAAGGATCGAATACGCCAAGGATAGATTATCCACCAATTTCAGTACATAGATTTTCAAAGGAGGCACAACAGGCCGGTGTTACCATACATCAAATTGATAATGTTTCTGTTAAAATTTTTAATCCTGAGAAAACGCTGGCCGATTGCTTTAAATTCCGAAATAAAATTGGGATGGATGTTGTTCTTGAGGCAATCAAACTCTACAAAACCAGAAAAGCATTTAAAATTGATAAAATTTTGAGATATGCAAAAGTATGCAGGGTCGAAAGAATTATACGGCCATATCTGGAGATGAGCATATAAAAGGACTACTCCTGCAACGACAACAATATGTTTCACAAACATAATGTTTGTGAAACATATTGTTGTTAGTCACTCTGGCCAAGTTAGATCATAACTAACACTCCGCCCTTTTCCAGGGTTCTGAGTGAGCACTTTTTTATTTAGCAGATCTGTGATTTCCCGGTAGCCTGTCGCCTTACTGATTTTGGTCATGCCAGCATATTTTCGAGTGGTCAGCCCTCCTTCAAATCCACCTTGCCCAGCATCTAATAAGCGGTTAATAACCTTGCGTTGGCGTGCGCTTATTTCTGTCTGACTGTGAATCTCCCAAAAACGCGCCTTTTGTAAGACTGTGCTAATCAGTTTGTCGGACCTGGTAATGGCTCGTGCGAAACAATCAAGAAACCAGACTAGCCAGGCAGTGATGTTGAGATCTCCTTTTTGGCATTTTTCGAGCACTTCATAATATTCTTTTCGCTCTTCTATGATTTGAGCTGAAAAACTGTAATACCTGACTGCGAGTTTTTCATCCTGCGCCAAAGCCATATCTGTAATTGCCCGAGCGAGACGACCATTACCATCCTCATAAGGGTGAATCGTGACAAACCAGAATCCCGCTATAGCCGCTCTGATAATCCCGTCCATTGTACCCTGGCTTTCAAACCACCATATCAGAAATTGTTCAACCTGCTTTGGGACATCAGCACCCGGAGGGGCTTCGTAATGAACTTTTTCCCGACCTATTGGCCCGGAAATTACTTGCATTGGAGAATCGCCTCGGAACTCTCCGACAAGAATGCGGTGCATTCCAGAGAATCCCGTTGGAAAAAGAGCTGCCTGCCAGCCATGGAGTCGTTCAAGGGTCAAAGGTTTTGCAAAATTTGTAGTGGCATCAAGCAAAACATCGATCACCCCTTCAGTATAGCGATCCTGTGGCAACAATCCCACATCTGGCAAGCCAAGTCGCCTGGCCACTGAAGAACGTACTGACTCAGGATCCAAATTTTTCCCTTCGATGGCGGATGTCTCTAAAACTTCGGCTGCCAACAACTCCGCTTGAGCTTCAAGACTATGCTCCATCCCAAGGGCATTGACTCTGCCCATCAGTTGACCACGCTTAAAATTGCACTGACTCAACACGTCAATTATAGCATTGTTGTCCCAGTTGAAATTTGGCCATTTTTTTTTCTGCCAGATATAATGAGTCATTTACGCCCCCTAATCACTTCAATATTTGATTTGATTATAGTGCTTAATCGCTTCATTTGCAAGAGAGGTGTTCTGAAATGGCTAGGAAGTTGCTAATAGTGGAGAAAAGCAACCAGACGAAATAATTATTTTCAGTTTCCTACACATCAACTGATATCTTTCTACTTCCATCTCCAGGGCATTACTAAGATATGTTGACTACAATGCTTTAGAG
Source organism: Pseudomonadota bacterium (assembly GCA_018817385.1). GTDB lineage: Bacteria > Desulfobacterota > Desulfobulbia > Desulfobulbales > Desulfocapsaceae > Desulfocapsa. The sequence goes on along the minus strand of JAHIUA010000023.1, from coordinate 116,236 downwards.
TTCTGTACTGTTAAGTCTATTCATCCAAAACAGACCAAAGTTTCCCCTCCTCGACAATTTCTGCAAAATGTTTTGCTGAAAAGCCTTCCTGAAACAAATCATCTTTGGGAAGATGCTCATTTTCGTGCAAAAGCCCTCTCAACAAGTATCGTTCATTCCTTAAAATCACAGTTAATCCTTCCAATGAGATCTTAAGAAATCCATCAATAATAGTCTGATCATATTCAATCGATGTGTCAACAATCCAAGTATGAATTACCATGTCCTTTATCTGATCAGAAATTTGCAGGTTGGCTCGAAAATCTCCATCATCCTCTAATGCTGACAAGACTGCCTCGTGCTTACGGCTGAGTTGTTGTGCTGCTTTGCGCAATGTCGTAGTGTAATGAAGCCAGGCGTCTTGCACAGTCTTCCTGATGTACGTTGATTTAATTTCAAGAATAAATAAATGCCCATCCAAAAAACAAACCAGATCAATCTCTCCGGGATCATCAGTGAGTGATTTCGTCGGTTGATAGCCTTTAACCACGGAAAATCCTTTACTTTCGAATAGTTCCCCTAATCGCTGTTCAATGCGGTGTGTTTCATTTTTTCGATCACCACGGCGACAGCCAACCCGACGTAAATTGTTTACAGCAGCAGTTGAATTATTCTGTGTAGCCATTAACCATGGCAGTTGGAATCCGTAACTACCCAGTTGCAAGATCGGCCGTTCGTGGAATTCTGGTACAGGCATGTTCGGTTGTTTTTTTAAGCTGGTTGCAAGTGTGTGAAGGTCGTTAGTCCAGAAAGAAAGAATAGCTTCCGCTGCTTTAATGTCGCCCTGTGGGTGGAAATCAGAAACAGTCCATGATTTGATACGTTGTGCCTTTTCGGCCGGCTCTGCCCAAGTCAGTGGGAAACGATTCTCGCCGTCTGTAATCCCTTCAATTAAAAGTTGCCCAAGAGAACTGAGCCAGTTGCCAGAAGTTTGGTAATAATCTTTGAAAGGAGCAATATAGTAGGCTTTAAAAAAAGCAGTCATAAGTTCAAGCGAATGCAGAGCTTTAAATAGGCTGACCTGTGTTCCATTTGCTATCTTAACCTTATCATCTAATCCATATATTTCATTAAGCTGTAAGAGACCTTGGGTCGCTTTTATGTATGCCTCACGGTTTCCAGCATCATTCTCTGGATTACCAAAAGGTGTATCGTCGAGCTCAGCGATGGCATATTCGATGAGAGCCCTGTTTAACCAATATTTATGGAGGATGTTAAGCTTTCTGCCATTTCGATCCCAGTCAGACTCTTTAGGAATTTCAAAAGGATAGATGGTGAGATGATCGTCGTCAAACTTATAAAGATAGTCGTCATCGAAGCAGAATTGCATGATTGTTCGATTCCAATAATTATTGCGATCAGCTATCGCTTTAGTCAAGGCAGTGAACACATCAAGATTATGTGTGCATAACACTGGCGTTCTCTCTGTTGGAAGAACAAGAGGAATTAGATGACGTTTCAGAGAGTTAGCAAGAAAACGCTCATTCAATCGAAAATCGTTTTCAGGACGTGTTTTAAGCTTCCACACAAGAAGTTGATTCAATATGTCAGAATTTTCCTGCATTTTTTCAAACTTTTCCGTATCTGTTTCGGTATCATTGAATTTTTCAGGAACGAGGTTTTGAAAAGCAAAAAGACTTCCATACAAGAGGAATTCGAAAACTGTCAATTCGGCAAGTTGTGCTTTCAGCTTTTCAATTGTTTCATCATGTGCTTTGAGTATTTCGCGAAGACGATCACAGACTTTTAAAAAAGTATTAAAGTCTTTTGAAGAGTTCGTGGAGAGCCCGAAAATCGCTAGCCATAGAGGTGATTCAGGCCGAAGAAATACCTGTGAATAGCGTATACTACGTTTCAGTAGTTCTGGAGAGAGTTGGATTATTCGTTCAAGGGCTGTAAATTCTGGTAAACCAGAATGGATAGCACGGCTAAGTGCAAAAGCTACTTCATTTAAATGATAACAATTCACGGGGATAGTCTGCCAAAAATTACAATTCCAAAATGCGAGAGAGCGGTCGAGGGGAGTTAGTCCTTTGGTAGAGGGTTTTCCATCAAGATAGTTGTGGGCACAGGCTTCTACAGCCGCTGTTTCAGAATAACCATTTTGCAATAATTTTGTATAATGATCCTCATAAACTTTTTGGCAGCGTACCACTTTTTCGTTTGGTGCCATGATTGTCAATTAGCTCGCTGAAATATTATGAAAGATATCAAACTAGTGATTGCTTGCCTCCAGGGTTAAATATATTTTCATTTATTTTGGCCAGATGTAGGGGAGATATCTTTACTCTTGAAATAGGTGATTCAAGCTGGCGATATACAGTAGATGGTCTTTGAACCTCAATTGGACGAAAAAGTACTATAAGGGGTCTGTTTAGACTTGGGGGTACTGTGCACATTCGTGCGGAAATAGTAGGAGTCGGTTCCACACCTCAAATAGACCCTCTGGTCCTAACTGAGCACTTTTGGGGGGGGCTTCGGCAGGACCCCTTAGGGGGAGAAGGCGCATAGCCATTCGAGAAAAACTGCGACTTAAGATGGCTGATATGTTCAGATTTCATAACTATGCCTGTAGCATTCCAACATAGGACAGGGATTTATGAGATTAGATGTTGTCGGAGAACACTCTTAATTTGCTTAGCGTATATTTACGCACGAATCTGGATGGTACCCTAAATTCGACAACAAACCGATATACCAATATGTTGTATGATTTCATACTTTTTTCTATAGTGATCAACCAACCACTTTCTCTGCAAAAAGACTATGGCGAGCCGCGGTCGATATTGCCAGGACAGCGGGATGTGACAAGATTTTTTCAATTGAAATTGCGTAAAATCGATATTGTACCTTTTCCGTTCTTCCCACAATAGAGACCTTATACTGACGCTGCACCTCATCTTCAATTACTGTTGGTGCCATAAAAATACCATCACCTCGCTGACCGAATGCTTTGAGCAGAGCAGCGTCATCAAACTCACCTACGATTAAAGGTGTGATTTTTAGAGACTCAAGCCATATATCGAGATCGTTTCTTAAGGTGGTTGCCTGCAATGGCAACAGCATAGGGGCTCCACTGAGGGAATAAGGAAATTCCAGTTGAAGGGGGCTACTTAGTTCGGCTACTCTAAAAAATGTCACTCCACATTCCCCAAGTATATGATTATAGGCTTTGATGCTCATGCTAGTTCCCATGGGTGAATCGCTGACTATGATGTCAAGTTCATGCAGGGCCAGCTCTGCGAGTAGGGTTTCCTTTTTATTCTCACAACAGACCAGGCGTATCGGCTCCGGCAGCTTGAATACCGGATCAAGAAGGTCACGTACGATCATCTTGGGAAGTGCATCAACGATCCCAACTCGTAGGGGGATTCGTCCGGCCTTGGGATGTCCGTGAATCGTATCCATCAACTCCCTTCCTAGTGAAAATATCTCATCTGCATATAGAAACACCAGTTGACCCATTTCAGTGGGTTCAATGTTGCGCCCCACACGATGGAAGAGCTTCACCTCCAGTGTTTCTTCAAGGGTGGTGAGCTGGGAACTGATGGTGGAGGGCACCAGGTTAAGCCGCTTTCCGGCTGCGGTGATGCCGCCCTCGCGCACAACGTTCCAGAAATAATAAAGATGATGATAGTTGAGCCATTCCATATACACATCCTATTATTTGTTTTATCGAACGATAGCTGTTGATTTATCAACTTGTCTCAACGATTCTTTGTGATTACTCTTTTTTGCAAGAGTTGAAAATAATAATTTTAACAAAGGAGTTAGAATAATGAAATTAAGCTTCAATATGAGCCTGGTACTTTTGAGTATGTTGTCTTTTGCAGGATTGACGGCCTGTGATCAGGCGGACAAAATGATTGATGACGCTGCAGAAACAGCAAAACAGACAGTGGATATGGCAAAAGACAAGGCCACAGATGTATTGGGTACTACAGAAGAAAAAGATTCTGAAGAGGACTCAACAAAACAGGAAGAAGGTAAAGATAAGCAGAAAGAATAATCGCAAATATCCATAACAACGAACTTGAGCGTCGGCCACTGTCTTTCCCTCTCCTCTCTTATCTCCCGGCTGGCGCTCATTTTTTCATCGTAAAAGGAAGAAACCATATGAAGATTATTATTAAAGCTCACCAACTGCAGTTGAGTCGGGATACAAGCACCAGTATGGAAAGACGTCTTCGTTTTGCTCTTGGTAGATTTGGCGAGTCAATCAAGGAGGTCACGGTACGATTGACGGATCTCAACGGACCAAAAGGAGGCATTGATAAGGAGTGCCTTATCGTTGTTAAACTGCGAAAAGGAGGTGAAGTTATTGTCCAGGGAAGCGGGAAGGATTGCAATACAACCCTTAATTACTGTGCAGGCCGAGTTGGCCGTTCAGTTGAACGTGAAATGAACAGAAACCGCAAGGCTCCAATTCGCAAGATGCGCAGTATGCAGAGCGCGGAACAGGAAGCTGTCCTTGATGGGGGACGCATTGGAGAATTGTTGGATATCAAATAGAAGGAGGATGACATGGGACGTGAGAAAATACTATTCAAAAGTGAAGAGAAGAAGAGCAGTGTTGAGGTCGTGGCAGTTCTACGCAGTGTTGCCGACAAGATCGAACAGGGCAGTAGTATGACATTGCGGCAGGGCAAAGATAAGATAGTCCTTGACTTTCCGAAGAACATGACCCTAGAAATCAAGGTGGAAGATGAAGAGAAAAAACGCAAGGGCACAAAGCGCACATTTGAGATTGAGCTCGAGTGGTACCCCGGCTCTGGTCATAAGGAGAGCAGCGTAACCATAGAGTAAAAACAGAGCATTAATCAATACTGCATAGGCCGGAACAATAACACCATGAAAAATATATCACTATCAGATAAAGAGTGGCACCATCTACCAATGGACGAAATCACCAGCCTGCTTGCCAGTGACCACAAAAAGGGGTTGGATCAGGAAGAAGCCGGGAAGCGCCTTGGTCAGTTCGGTGCTAATGTACTCACCGCAAAGCAGGGGCAGAGTGGTTGGATGCGTTTTCTGCTGCAGTTCCATCAGCCCCTGATCTATATTCTGATCGCTGCAGGTGTTATAACAGCGGCACTGCAGGAGTGGGTTGATTCGGGTGTGATTTTCGGGGTGGTGCTGGTCAATGCCATCATCGGCTATATCCAGGAGTCCAAAGCGGAGAATGCCCTTACTGCACTGGCAGACACCATGGTTTCCGAGGCCACGGTTCTACGTAATGGCGAGAAAAAAAGGATTCCATCTGCAGAACTGGTTCCAGGTGATATAGTTTTGCTTCAGGCAGGCGACAAGGTGCCTGCTGATTGCCGACTACTGACAATCCGTGAGTTGCAGGTGGATGAATCTGCATTGACCGGTGAATCAGTGCCAGTTGAAAAAGCAGTTGAACAGCTTGAGCAGAACACCGTCCTTGCCGAACGAATCAACATGGCCTATGCCTCTTCCATGGTTACCTATGGGCAAGGCAGCGGTATTGTTACCTCAACAGGCGACCACACCGAAATGGGTCGTATTTCTCAGCTCATTTCCTCGGCACAGGATCTGGCAACCCCACTCACCCGTAAGATTACACATTTCAGTCACATCCTGCTCTACGCTATCCTCCTGCTTGCGGCAATCACTGTGGCAGTGGGTATATTGCGGGGACAGGCGCTTTTTGACATGTTCATGGCAGCTGTTGCTCTTGCAGTGGGAGCCATACCTGAAGGACTGCCGGCTGCAGTTACCATTACTCTTGCCATCGGTGTTTCCAGGATGGCAAAACGCAAAGCCATCATCCGTAAATTGCCGGCTGTGGAGACTCTTGGCAGTACAACGGTTATTTGTTCGGACAAGACAGGCACTCTCACTGAAAATCAGATGACGGTACAGGCGATCATAGCCGGACATGTTCATTACGAAGTCAGTGGCACCGGTTATGCACCACTTGGCCAAATTGTAAGACAGGATGGGACCGATGAAAAACACAGCACTGCACTCAGTGAATGTCTGCGGGCAGGTATCCTGTGTAACGATAGTTTACTTCTGGAAAAAAACGACAGTTGGCAGGTACAGGGAGATCCCACAGAAGGCGCACTGCTTGTATCAGCTGCCAAAGGCGGTTTTAATGGTAAGGAGACAGAGACACATAATCCCCGTCTTGATTCAATTCCTTTTGAATCACAGCACCAGTATATGGCCACCCTGCAAGATACAGGTAACGGCAGGCCACGCATGGTCTATATTAAAGGTGCTGTGGAACAGATACTTGCCAAATGCACGGCAGCAATGGATGAAGACGGTAATGCCAATACATTTCAGAGCGATACGATCCATCAGGACGTCTCCCGCATGGCGGCAAGAGGATTGCGGGTGTTGGCTTTTGCCTGCATAGAATTACCGGCTCACACCATGAAAATAGACCATGAAGATGTTTCCAAAGGGCTTACATTTCTTGGCCTGCAGGGCATGATCGATCCGCCAAGAGCCGAGGCTGTGGCAGCGGTTGAAATCTGCCAGGTAGCCGGAATCAGAATAAAAATGATCACCGGGGATCACCCGGTAACCGCTGCATCCATTGCCGGGCAAATAGGTATCTTCACTGGCTCCATTAATAAAAAAGGAAAAGGAGCAGTGCTTACCGGTGCAATGCTTGAAAAACTCTCAGACGATGAATTGATTACTGCTGCTGAAGAAACAAGCGTCTTCGCAAGAGCCACTCCAGAACAGAAAATTCGTCTGGTACGTGCCCTCCAGGCCAATGGTCATGTGGTGGCCATGACCGGTGACGGAGTAAATGATGCCCCGGCCTTGAAACAGGCCAATATTGGTGTGGCCATGGGCATCACCGGTACAGATGTCTCCAAGGAAGCAGCCGACATGGTGCTTACCGATGATAATTTCAGCTCTATTGAGGCAGCGGTGGAGGAAGGTCGCGGCGTGTTTGACAACCTGACCAAGTTTATTGTCTGGACTCTGCCCACCAACCTCGGAGAAGGTTTGGTTATCCTGACAGCAATTTTTCTCGGCATAACGCTGCCCATTCTACCAGTACAGATCCTCTGGATAAATATGACCACAGCCGGTTTTCTGGGCCTGATGCTTGCTTTTGAACCAAAGGAGCCGGGTATTATGCAACGGCAGCCGCGTAATCCGGAGATTCCCATTCTCACCCGGGAATTAATAACCAGGATTTTTCTGGTGGGCACCCTGCTGCTCATCGGCGCTTTTGGTCTTTTTGAGTTGGCACTGGCAAAAGGCGCCTCCCTTGAACAGGCGCGTACTGTGGCGGTAAACACTTTTGTTATTATGGAGCTTTTTTACCTGTTTAACTGCCGCTCTTTAACTAAATCAATATTCCAGTTGGGTGTTTTCTCCAACATGTGGGTCTTTGGCGGCGTTGCAGTTATGCTTTTCATGCAACTCATTTACACCTACTTGCCCATTATGAACCGTTTGTTCCATAGTGCACCAATCGGTGCATACTCCTGGGCACAGATTGGTTTGGCCGGGCTTGCTGCCTATGTAATCGTGGAAGTGGAAAAGAAGCTGCGCAGCAGTCGTTTAAAGAAACAAGCATAAGATTGTTATATAATGGATATCTGGAAAAGAGTATGTGCTCAATAACACAGAGAAATATAGGGAGAGAAATATGAAACGGTTTGGAAATATATTACTGCTGGCCGAAGGCAACTGTTGGCAGGACTCAGCCCTGCTCAGGGCTGTCGAGCTGGCAGAACACAATCAGGCCGATTTAACTATTATCAGCCCCATGAATATTCCCAATGCTCTTTGCGGACTGACTGATAGCGATTGCCGCAGGTTTATTAATGCGGCTATGGATGTCCAGAAGGGGGTTGTTGAGGAGCAGGCTACTAATGCTTCGCCAGGGCTCAACATAACGATAAAAATAATTGAAGGTGGTATATTTCCTGAAATTATCCGTGAGGTTTTACGAAATGACTTTGATTTGGTTATGAAAGCCGCTGAAGAGACAGGAGGTCTGCACGAAAAAATTTTCGGCAGTGCAGATATGCACCTGTTACGTAAGTGTCCCTGCCCTGTATGGATCATACATTCAGATGGAAAGGGAAGGTATAAACGAATATTTGCGGCAGTGGACGTTGAGAGTGACAATGGCGATGAAACAGTAAAAAATCTGAACAAAGAGATTCTGGAAATAGCTTCTTCGCTTGCTCTGTCAGAGTTCTGTGAACTGCATATAGTTCATGCCTGGACAGCCTGGGGAGAAAACTTTTTAAATACCCCTCGATTTCGGCTTGCGGAAAGTGGCAAAGTTGCGGAATGGGTTGAACACAGAAGAGTTGCTGATGAGAAAAAGATGAACGATCTTGTGAACACACTCACTGAGATAGTAAGCCCGCAAGCGATAGATTACATCAAGCCACAGCTCCATATCGTCAAGGGGCAAGTGCATCAGGTTATTTCGGATTTGCTACAGGATCAACAAAATGCTCTGCTTGTCATGGGGACAGTGGCACGCACCGGAATTTCCGGCGTAATCATGGGAAACACCGCTGAGAGTATTTTAAATAACATAGGTTGTTCTGTTCTGGCAATAAAGCCTCCCGGGTTTGTTACACCGGTGACACTCTGATGGAGTTGTTGTTGACTGCGTCCTTTATTTGGAGGAGTTCGATATGAAACGTTTTAAAAATATTCTTCTGGTTCATGACAGTGGCGAGTCTGGCCAATCAACCCTCAGTAGGGCCATTGATCTGGCAAGATGCAACCAGGCCAGATTGACTGTAATTCAGGTAATAGGGAAGATCCCCCGTGATTATCAGATGTTGATTACATCTGTTACCTCTGAAGAAATAATGAAACTTGCCAGTAAGGAATATACCCTGCGTCTTGAAAGAGAGGTGGCCCATTTTCCGGACACCTCCCACGTAACGTGCAAAATCCTTGTTGGCCGTGAATTTATTGAGATCATTAAAGAGGTGTTGCGTAATAAACATGATCTGGTGATTAAGACCGTCAGGGGGATGGGCGGAAAGCTCGGCATGCTGTTTGGCTCAACAGCCATGCATTTATTGCGGAAATGCCCCTGCCCGGTGTGGTTGATAAAGCCTGGGCAGGCCCAATGCTTTCATCGGATTATGGCTGCAGTGGATGTGGCACCAATGGAAAGTAAAGAGACAGCACTGAACACTAAAATCATGGGACTGGCAAGTTCTCTATCCCGTATGGACAAAAGCGAACTCCATATTGTGCATGCCTGGAAATGGGTGTCCCCTGATGCTCAGCTTAAGACCCTGAAAAGTCCTGTTGACATTCGTGGGCAGATAAAAAAAATGAGAATCGACTGGCTGAAAGACCTGCTGCACCAGAGTAATTTGCAGCACCTGCCGCATCAGGAGCATATTGTTGAGGGGACGGCCGATGAGGTCATTCCTAAACTTGTGCACCAGCACCAGATTGATCTTGTTGTGATGGGTACTGTATGCCGTGCAGGAATTCCAGGTTTTTTTATCGGCAACACAGCTGAAAAAATATTGTACAGTCTGGACTGTTCGGTTTTGGCAGTGAAGCCAGACGGATTTATCAGTCCGGTACAACTTGACACATAACTCTTTAAATTTCAACATCTTAGTAAGTAATTATGCAAACGGTTAAAATACAGGAAAAATTTAACGAACTTCGCAGTAATAAAGTGTTTGAATTTCTTGTTATCGGGGTAATTATTTTTTTCAGCACTTGTTATTGGAGCAAAAACCTATAATATTCCTCTCGTTTTCCTCCAGGTGGTTCATCTGTTGGACTGGTTCATTACCTTCTTTTTTCTGACGGAAATCACCATTCGCTTTCTGGGTGAGAAGAATAAGATAGATTTTTTTTAACAGGGGTGGAATATTTTTGATACCCTGATTGTTGCTGTCAGCCTGATTCCCATACAGGACAGTGAGCTTGCAATTGTTGGACGTCTGATCCGGATCTTTCGTGTCCTGCGAATGGTTTCCATTATTCCCGAGATGAGATTGCGGTTGAATTCGCTGCTCGTGGCTCTGCCTCAACTTGGCTATATCGTAGGTTTAATGTTTAGCATTTTCTACATCTATGCTGCCATCGGAAGCACCTTCTTCGTTGGTATCAATCCAGAGCTGTGGGGGGACATATCGATTTCACTGTTGACTCTGTTCCGGGTCATGACCTTTGAAGACTGGACCGATGTCATGTATGAAACCATGAAAGTGTACCCCTCTCCTGGCTATATTATCTCAGTTTTATCTTTTTTACTGCTTTTGCTTTTTTGAATATGGTCATCGGGGTGGTGGTAAATGTTCTTAACGAAGAAAGTGATAAAACACTTAGAAGGCCCCCGGTTGTCAACACATAAAAAAATCCAGGGGCGAAATATTTCGTCCTACAGCCGTAAGGCTGAGTGATCTTTGAAAATCAGTTCCGTCTTGGGTTTCAAGGCTGGTGTCAGCTATTCTGCACCAAACACTTACCGAGGATCAACCGGCAAAGCCTCCGTTGCTGAATTCCGGCAATGAGCAGAAATACTGTCCGGCCGAGAATGGGCCAAAGTGACGCTCGTCGGAGGCCGGATAGTATTTCTGCGGACTCTGCCTCAGCAGGAAGTTTGCCAGCTGCAGAATGTTTTTTTCTGCGTCCTAGAAACTGAATCGTACCCTCATGCCGTCCTATTCAAAACAACGTGGTCATGTCTGTTCATGACATGCCGTAGTTAGTTGCAGGTTCGGGGGAGGGGCAGAACCGCATCAAAATCATATTGTAAAAGGAGCGGGACGGACGGCCAATCAAAACAACAGGTTGCTTGCTCGTGCATATCATCACTTTCTTCTCGGCTTTTTATTTGCCATGGTGTCTCTCCACCAGTAGGCGATGTAAGTCATTATACTCAAGTGTTTCATTAGCTCCAGTTATGCGTTGAGCCTGTCCGTCCCCTCCCGTTCAAGCTGTCAGGAATTTATCCATATCAAATCCTTTTCGGTTCGTAAGGATATAATAAACCGCTCTTCCCAGCTTATGTGCCAGGACAGACAAGGCTTTTCCTTTGCCATATTTTGCAGTCAATTTGTTCATGAGCTTTTTTCCTCTTTTGTTGCGCATGTAGAATAACTGGGCTGCTTGGCCAAAGGCCCAGCGTAGATGAGCATTGCCGATTTTTTTGCCTGATGATCCGTATTTTTTACCATTGGATTCCTTGACGCATTTAACCAGACGGCAATAGGAGGCAAATTTCTGGACCGTTGGAAATCGTGAAATGTTGCAGATTTCGTAGAGCAGATCAAGGGCAATAATCTTGCCGACACCTGGGATTGTCTGCAACAGAGCGTAGCTTGTCGGGTCATGATGTTTGGCGTTTTTGATAATTTCCCGCTCAAGTTCTGCAAGTACTGAATCATGAGCATTGATAATATCCAGATTGGCTTTGATTGAGGTTCGCACCACCGGATCATGGAACCGCTCCAGCAGATTTATTCTCTGTCTGGCCTTGGAAATACTGCCAAGATCGTCCGGCAGGTTGTACTGTTTGGCAGTGTTTTGGATATGGGCCAGAAGTTCTGCCCGTTTGCGCATAAGATGGTTTCGGCGTCGCAAAAGATCCCTGGCAGCTCTCATCTTTTCCGGATAGACAAATGCCATGGGGAGCATGCCTCCCCTTAGGAGTCCTGCGATCTTCCTGGAATCGATTTTGTCGTTCTTGCTTTTGCCGCCATGAATGGCCCCCATGTAGAGTGCATGGCCAAGGACAAAGGGTATGTTCTGCCTTGCACAGAGATCAGCCAGCCAGTACCATGAGAACATGCATTCGACACAGACCACCACGTCTTCCCTAAATGGCTCGATTGCCTTTAGAAAGAGATCCGGCTTGGTCTTAATGTTTCTGTGCAACCTGATCACCCCGTCTTTATCCAGGATGCAGAGATACATCTTAGTGGTATGCAGGTCGATACCACAGTAGAATTTGTGCTGCTTCGTGTAGAAAATCATGAGAAGGCCTCCTTGGTTGAGGTTGTAATCCCTATATCTCTATTTTACCCCAAATGATGGGGCTAGCGATAGGGGGCCTTCTCTATTATCAAATAGAAAGGAACAACAAAACGTACAACAGGTCAGCATGGAAGATCTCGACAAAAAAAATCGAGGAGCTCAAGGGATTAATTTTGCAAAGGTCACCTTTTTCAACGAAGAGAGGAAGCTGATGGAAAACAAAAGGATCAAACTGGTACAGAAATGGGCACTACTTGCTTTTCTATCAGTAGGGATCACATTACTGCACTACAATACGGAGCAGAGCCGCTATTATTTTCATGTATTCTACGGTGAGCTGTACTGTATCCCGATTGTTTTGGCTGCGTTTTGGTTTGGCTTGCGTGGAGCTCTACTGGTTTCGATCACAATCACAGTATTTTACCTGCCTTTTATTTATTGGCACTGGCAGGGTCTTTCTCCGAATGCTCTAGATAGTATTTTATCTCTTTGTCTTTATAACGGCCTGGCTCTACTCACTGGTGCTTTAAAAGACAGAGATACAGCTGCCAGGGAAATGGTCTTGCAGGCAGACAACCTTGCTGTCATGGGCAGATCCCTTACCGCAGCTGCCCATGACATGCGATCCCCACTAATGCTTATTGGCGGTTTTGCCAGGCGTATTTTAAAAAAAATGGACGATCACGATCCGGCTCGCCTGAAACTAGCCCTTATCATACAGGAAACCGAAAAGATGGAACGGATGACCGGGGATATGCTTGACTTCTCCAAACCTCTGGCCTTAACAAAGGTGCGAGGAAATATAGATACAACTGTCAGGAACGGACAGGCTAAAGTGCAAGAGGCAGCCCGAAAGAAAAGAGTATCTGTTGAATACCACCCCAACCCTGAACCGACAGATATCAAATTCGACAGCTTACGTTTTGAGCAGGTGATTATCAACCTGATACAGAATGCTGTTGAAGCCTCTCCCGAGGGGGAGACAGTTACAATCACACTGTCATATTCATCACCCGGAAACCTGGTTCTCGATGTGGCTGATAATGGCAGTGGTATACCGCTTGCGAAAAGACAAAAGGTGTTTGATCCCTTTTTTACCACGAAAAAGGAAGGCACCGGCCTTGGTCTGCCAATCGTAAAGAAGATCATCGACGCCCACGGCTGGTCTTTACATATTCTGGACAACAATGGTGGCGGGACTATTTTCAGAATAAACCTGAAGGATGGCAACAGTAATGATCGCTTTCATGAATGAACTTGTCACGGGGAAATATTTTGCGACAGTGGATGGTACGGCCTCTGAAAACCATTTGAACCGTAATAGACGTATTGCGCAGTTTTTCCTGTTTGGTGTGGCCATAGATCTTCTGTTTATCATGGCTGAAATGGCTGCCGGGATCTTACCCTTAGAAGATATCATCAGGCACCCTATGCTGTATGGTTATGTTTTTCTGGTCACTGTGGCGGCATTTTCATTTTTTGGAGCAATGATCGGTTCGCGGGAGGATCATCTGGAGAAACTCGCTCTGCGTGATCCACTTACCGGTCTCTTTAATTCCCGCTATCTGTGGACTCGTATGGATGAACAGTGGGCTACCGGGAAACGGGAAAAAAGTGATAGCTCACTGATCCTGTTTGATCTCGATTTTTTTAAAAAAGTGAATGACAAATACGGACATCCGGTGGGTGATGAACTGCTCAAACATATCGGAAAGATCCTGCAACATGCTGCTCGCAGGAGCGATGTCGTTGCTCGAATCGGTGGTGAAGAGTTTGTTTTTTTTCTGCCCAACACTTCTTCGACTGCTGCTGCAGCCATTGCAGAACGTATCCGTGATACAATCAGCAGGACAACGCTGATAACGGACAAAAAACATCAGATTGCAATTACAATTTCAGCTGGTGTTGCCAGCACTAGCGACTATAATACTAGTATTCCGAGGATGCTTTACGAGAAAGCTGACAAGGCTCTCTACCTTGCAAAACAACAGGGAAGAAATCGAGTTGTTATTAGCAGGGAATCGAAAAAAGAGCTATCTAAAAAAATAGAGACCAGGGTATAGACAAGGCTAACCCGACAAGTCGGAAAACTCTTTAGTTACACTGTATAATGCCTTCTTTAACCACAGGAGAAAAACAATGCAAAGGTACAGAAAAGTAGCCACAATCAGTGTCACCGGCACAATACTCTTTCTGCTCTTTACGCTCTGGAGCTGTCAAGCAGTTGCCTCAGATAACGAAACCATCCGACAGCGCATTCTGGATCAGGCGACAGAACATGCAGCTCTGAGCACAAGTAAGCTAACAATTTATGTCGATGACGGCTTTGTTCTGCTCACAGGCACCGTCCATCTTTACTTACACAAAATGGATATTGAGAAGATTGCCTGGAAAACAACGGGTGTCACCGAGGTTGAAAATGAAATCGGGGTCAAAGCCCTGTTTCCCGTTAGCGACACAGCCATTGAGGAAAGAATTCGTATGATTTTGATGGATTGTGAGTGCTTGCACGGAGGTGCGCACTTTATTCAGGTTGCCGGGGGGGCGGTCTCGGTGACAGGTGTCTTTTTCCATCCACGCGATGTGCAGTTTCTCAAAAAGAAAATTGCAGAGATTGAAGGAGTTGTTGCCATAACTATTCATGCAACAGTCCTGCTTGCTGAAGAGACGACATTGCCTGAATAATGATCTGTCTCAGATTGCAACGGCGATACAGTAAACCTTAATCCAAGCTCCCCTCCTCTGACCGGATTTTCTGTTGAGCTAAATATGTGGCTATCTGGATTGTGGGGTGAGTCATAGTTAAAAAACAAACATGTTTGAAAAAAATACTCATCATGAAAGAGCAATACTTAAAATTATAATGACGACTGGAATCCGCGCATTGGTTTTTTTGACTGTTTCTGTCCGTAACGGTCAATTGGTATATTTCAGCAGCAATGTTGAATGAAAAAAAACTGCCGCACAGTTATTTACTTGAACAGGAGGCAACAATATGATGTATTGGTGTTGGAATCAGAAGCTATTTCCCCTAAACGTCCTGTAAGCTATATTAACAAAACGATATCATCAATATGAGAACCTTCCATACATCGTTTTTCTGGATCTATGTTTATCTGATATTAGTGCTGACACCTCTGCTGGTGCTAAAAGTTGGAGAAATGCCTTCCGGTTCAGGGTTTTGGTGGGATTTCTCCATGGCCATCGGCTTTTCCGGTATGGGCATGGTAGGGATTCAATTTCTTCTCACTGCCCGCTTCCGGCGTGCCAGTGCACCTTTTGGCATCGATATTGTGTACTACTTCCACCGCTATCTGGCGATACTGGCCCTCTCTTTTATTATTCTCCACTATCTTATTATCCGTATTAGCCGTGCTGAGGCACTGGGAGCACTCAACCCTCTAGAAGCTCCCTTTTACATGACTGCGGGCCGTATTTCACTGCTGCTGTTTGTAATGCTCATTATTACGTCAGTTTGGCGAAAAACATTGCGCATTCATTATGATGGATGGCGTATGCTTCATATCATGCTTGCGATATCAACCTTTGTTCTGGCGTTGATTCACATCGAGGGCGTTGGCTACTATATCAATGCTCCAGCCAAGCACTGGCTGTGGACTAGTTACACATTATTCTGGCTGCTGTTAATCGTCTACCTGCGGATGATCAAACCCTGGCAGATGTATAAAAACCCCTATCGGGTGGTTGAAGTAAGGCAGGAACACGGTAACAGCTGGACCCTGGCTCTTGAACCTGACGGCCATAAAGGAATGCGTTTCAGACCTGGTCAGTTTGCCTGGCTGACACTGCGGGATTCGCCCTGGCATGTAAGAGAACACCCCTTCTCCTTTTCTTCCAGCGCATTAAACAATCACCTCTTGGAATTCACCATTAAAGATCTTGGAGATTTCACCCATACCATCAAAACGATTCAGGCGGGTGAAACTGCTTACCTTGACGGCCCCTATGGTGTCTTCACTGTGGACCTGTACCCTGCAGCACCCGGCTTTGTTTTTATTGCAGGGGGCATAGGCACTGCGCCGATTGTCAGTATGTTACGCACGCTGGCAGATCGCCACGAAGAGCGCCCGCTATGGTTCTTCTGTTGCAATAATCGCCAGCAGGATGTGACCTTTCTGGAAGAACTGGAAGACCTGCGGGAAAATCTGAACTTGCGTTTGCTACATATATTGGTGGAGCCGCCGGACAACTGGGAGGGTGAGACGGGTTTTATTAGCGAAAAAGTGCTCCGAAAAGTCCTTCCCGGTGATGCGGAGAAATACGAATACTTCATGTGTGGTCCGGGGCCAATGTGTGATGTGGCTCAACAGGGACTGAAGAACATGCAGGTGCCGCAAAGCCGGGTTCACTTCGAACTCTTTAATATGGTTTAAGAGAGAGAACTCATGCGTGAACAATGGGCCAGACGATTTGTACTTATCACGGGACTGTTGATACTATTATTAACGACGATCTTCGCCATCCTTCAGAATCCGAACATGCTTCTGGATACCGGGAAAGGAGGGGAAAAAGATATTGTCAGTGAGCGTTCTGAAATCATTCTTCCTGATTCAAAAATTATCCAGTCCGGAACTCAGGTATATAAACAACAATCATGTGCACAATGCCATTCTATTGCTGGAAAAGGAAATCCGCGCAATCCGCTGGATGATGTCGGTACAAAACACAACGCGGAAGAGTTACGTGACTGGATAACCGGGGCAGATGCGCTGCAGGGAAAGCTGTCTGGGCATGTTATGAAAAAGAAACTAGCTTACAGGGAACTATCAGGTGATGACCTTGAAGCTCTGATTATCTATATGCAGAGTCTGAATTATGGGGTACCCAGGTAAGGTGGCGTCTGAAGTCCCCAAAAAAAATTGTCGTGTGAGAGATTTGGACTCCACATTAGGGTACCACGGACATTCATGGTCTTTGAACCTCAATTGGACGAAAAAGTACTCTTAGCCCACATCACAGAAAAAACAATCACGTTAAAATCAAAAAAGTCATTCCTGTTTATTGCAGGTAAAGAGGTCTGGTGAAACAGAGGCAGGCTCTGCTGAGAAGAAACCTGCCAAGAGATAGCCAGATGGGAACGAAGGAATAGAATTATTCGTCGGGGGAGTCTTCGGACTCCCTTTCCTTTTTCTATTATTGAGTTCCCTTATGCCTTTAAAAACCTAAGAGTCTGAGGCGAAGCCGAAGAGTTTGTTTATGCCAAGCTGTGCAAACATCAAATAGCTTGAAAAGTTGTCCATCATTTATCGTGATTCAGCTCAGATTCACAGAGTAAACAATTCCATAATTTATTTTTTCCATCTTCATCAAGATTTATGAAATTTACTGCAAACATGTCATTGGTTATTCTGACCACTTTTGATTTGATTTTGAATTGCTCTAGAGATGATTCTTGAGAAGGCCAGATTGACAGTTCCAGTTGAGAGGAGAGATGTTGCCCTTAAACAAAGTGGCTACTTTTTTTTGAACAGCACAATTGATCGAACATATTTACTTTAAGAGAAACATAATCCCATCTAAGCCAAGGGAAAATACTCAGTTGAGGAGATATCATCCAAATCTCTGGTGTCCATTCGGTGAAATCGTCCTTATCTGTACCTCCCAAAACTAACATAATAGGGTGGGAATGCCAATCTCCCAAGTACGTACTCATCCCTCCATTTTCGTTAAAAATTCTTTTCATCTCCTGTTGATGGAAGCTGTAATCAGGCTTATATGTAAACTTTCGATGTTTAGCCAAAGGGCCTGGCCCAACCATGTCGGTGATTACAACATTGTTATTGTCTGCTGACCAGTACCCAAGCAAAAGCCCCCCAGTCTCAAGAGGGGTCTTACTCTCCGCTTCATTTCGAATCTGATCAAGCACACCACTTAAGATCCAAGCTTGTTTCATCGATTGCATATCCCACAGTTGGGATGTTTTGAAAGATGAAAACTTTGCCATTCGGGAAATATTGCCATTCCATCTTTTCGTAAAGAGAGAACAGCTACGTCGTGTACAATCGGTGGGTAACCACTAGTAGCCCCTTCAGTAAGTGTTGAAACAGCCATCCTCACACCGGCTAAAGCAACTTCTTCCACATCAAAACCAGCAGCTTTAAAAGTTATATCCCCGCACCCAACTGGCTGCAAGCCATCACCACAAGGATCGTATGACGGTTGTGCGATTTGTTCATCCTGAAGAGAATATAGGTAGCAATGATAGCATCCTTTGTCACTATTCGGTCTAACCCTCACCACATTTCCACCCCAGCCCCCAGCACGCGAAGACACGGTTACATATGGGATTCCTCTTGCAATTACCATGTCGTTGAGTAGAAGATTTATACCTTGTTCTGCTGTCGCATCGTAAACGAGATCAACATCTTCAAGCCATTTTTCAAGGCAGTCCCATTGATCGTAGTCACTGCTGGTATCGCCGAGTCTTACCATACAGTCTTTTTTGCTACCGTATGGATAGTGGCCTGTTCCAATTTTCGTTAAGGGGTGATTTTGAGAAATATATCTGGCCAATTCTCTGACTTTTCCTGCGCCTGCAGAAGCTAGGCCTTGAGGCCAGCGGCAGGTCGTTCCAGCGGTAACACTGTCACCATCTAGCAACCTCAGTTCTCGAATTCCTGCACGTGCAAATGCCAACGCACTTGGCGCACCAACACACCCAAGCCCTATAATTGCAACAGTCTTGTCACGAAGAGGGTGTAACTCAGGCACTCGCTCAAACAGGTCCTTTTCCCCAGCATAATCTGGCCCAACAAGCCAGAAATATGAACCTGACACTGGTGACCCTCCTCTCCGTTTTGTTCCTTTATTACAATGATAAGCAAGGAACAACCAACCGTCTCGTAGTCCTCCTCCAGGAGCTTCCTCTGGGAAACAGAACCCATAAAGTCCATTTTTACTTAAGGATCGTTGATGATTAATATGTCTTTTGACCTTAGGATCTGAAGATACCAACTTCTCAATAAGTTCCTGTAAGGTACTGCAAATCGGCGGGGCTTCGAGCCTTAACCACGGATACTTACACTCTGTATATCCTTGTGCCCTTACCCACCTCTTAATGGGTTTTGTAAAACTTACTCCTTCAATGACTTTCTTGTCATCCCCAATAATCTCAGTCACCCAGGCAGCAAAAGACTCTCCTTGAGTGATGCTCTTATGTCCTTTAGGAAAAACAATTTTGATGTGGCCAGAACTGATCGCCTTTGGCAGGCGCCATGAACTATCCAACATCACGGATTGAGTTTTTTCTGTAGGGTAATAGGATGTAGCAGGTTCAGCTTGCTCATCCTCTACTGCCAGGCGAGAATCTTCATAATGTCTAACAGCAGCTTGTTCCCAATGTGGCAACATTTCACCTATATGCCCCGCTGCAGTCATTTCTGGCAACCAATATTGGGTACCTCGCTGCAAAAGACAGACTTCGCCAACGTGTGGATTGTAATGACGTAGAGTTGTTCCCAAACCAGGGACAAAAAGGGTCGGTCTGAAGTAGGGATATAAGTCCGGGTAGACAATAGAAGCATCTCTCTCACTACCCAGGACCTTCAAACGGATGCCTATTTCCGCTTTACCCTCTTTAAACTTCGCCTCATTCTTTTGCGGTTGCATACCCGCAACTTCAAGTGCATGGATTTCACGTTCCAGCTCCTCTGGGTATCTATTCCACCAGACCATTACCCAACCTGCCTACCACCGCCGGGATTTGGTGGATTTGGTGGACGATTACCTGGGTTTGGCGGAGGCCCTGCAGGAGTTGCCGGGGTGGCTGGCTGACTGGGACAATTAGGGTTTGCTGGTGTAGCAGGGCTAGCATGATTTTCAGAATTGTTGTTGTCTTGTGACATTTTAACTCTCCATGTTTTTATTTTTTGTCTCTAGGAGGACAAGGATCATTACCATGACTATCAGAATTTGAGATTCTTCCATCATGATTATGAATTATGAACTCTGTCCCCTGATTCCGGCTAACCACTCGCCCGCGATCGATGGCGTACTGTTTTATGTCAGTATGGATCGACGCTCTCTCTGCTCCGTTCCTTCTCACATCCCACCCACCTTTCGAATTGGGCACCACATGATGCTCTTTTCTTTTCACATCGGTCTCCTTATTATTACGTTTCTCTTATCAGTATGTATACGGTAGTACCGTGCGCAAGTCAACACATATTAACATTGCGCTATGTAAAATATTAACGTACAGTTAATATGGATGTGATTTAAGGAAAAAAAAGTGTTCCCGAGAAAAATTCTCTACAAGCCATTAAAAATATGATAAAAGATCGACTCTTAGAATTGAGAGGGAGGGACAATAATGACAATTGGCAAAAGGATTGCGAAAAAAAGAAAGGCCCAGAAGTTAACACAGGCGGCTTTGGCTGGTGCGGTGGGGGTTTCAACAGCATTTGTCAGCCAGATTGAGGGTGGCAGTCGAAACCCATCATATGGCCTAATGATAAAGATCGCTCACGAATTACAAGCCTCAATTGAGTCCTTGTTAAGCGGAGAATCCACGACCAGCAGTGATCCATTAGACAAATTACTCCACGCCATTACTCCCTTCTTGGACACTGACAAAAAAAAGAAAGTTATTGATTATATCTTTCTCCTTTCGGGCTCTAAGCATTACAGGGAAACCCCCTTCTTTTCATCTCCAACTGAATATGCGCAGTTTTTCATTCAAGAACTTAATATTAAAGATACTCCTGTTGATGTTTTTCAGATTGCGGAAAATTTTGGAGTGAAGTTTGTCAGAGCGGAACTTAAAGACTGTGAAGCCATTCTCTATAAAAACCCTGACACTCCACTTATATTATTAGATTCCAACAATCCCCATCAAGAAAGAGAAAAATTTACAGTCGCTATCATGTTAGGTCATTTGCTAATACCTTGGCATTTAAAGCATACTTTTTATAGATCGGAGGACAAAAGGTCTCTGGATAATGAAGATAAACTTGAGATAGAAGCTAGACAATTCGCAGGAGAATTAATGTTGCCTGGATTGCTAGTAAAAAACGATTTCAAGAAAATAGATCCTTCTATTGAAATATTTGAAAAATTTGCACGCGAAAAATATAGATGTTCTATGACAGCCCTTGCGCATAAATATTCAGAACACTATGGCTCAAGAGCCGTATACATCACATCAGACAAAACAGCTTTCACCAGAACTTATGATAAAGGTTTCCCTTACAAACTTGTTGATGATGTAACAGAGGGGTCAATAGCGTATTCTTTTATCGTAGATCCTCCTACGTCAAAAGAATCAAGGAGCGGCGTTGTTGAAGGAAGCATTTGGTTTAAAGACATTCCTGCAGGGATCAAGGTGGTCGAAGAGTCAATGCTTGACCCAAGATTTGGCATTACTGTTACTTTACTACAGCTTGAGCACAAATAGAAAAATTGCTTTTCTTATTTCTCCAGACTATTCCTACAAACTCTTTTTGTTGAACAGTACCTTGGTTACTTAATTAAAACCGCCATCGCAATACCAATCACTTGCTGATAAGGCCTGATACATCCCTGTTTGCCGTGAATTGCTATGTTGCCAAATCCAGGGGACCTTATAGTTTCGACACCTCATCAGTGGTTCGTTGTTACTCGTCTCCATGATCCATACCTGACCCAATCTTGTCGGGCCTTTTCCTTAACGCTCACCACCACGGCTCTTTACCGCAGCAGCTTAAGGTGGTTTGAAGCCTGCTCCTGCAAGCGGACTTCGAGGGACCTACCCTCATCTTTCGTGCAGCCTCGTGGCGCACTATTTCCACTATATACGTAATAACATATTAATCGCTTTCACAGCGAGTAAACTAACTACCCAGACAACCTATATCACATCCAGTAGGATGTAACATAACTATCTGTAATTGTAGTTAGTTGATCTTCTATTTTTCCTTTCAGA
Organism: Pseudomonadota bacterium; assembly: GCA_018817385.1. Taxonomy (GTDB): domain Bacteria; phylum Desulfobacterota; class Desulfobulbia; order Desulfobulbales; family Desulfocapsaceae; genus Desulfocapsa. The sequence continues at coordinate 94,293 of JAHIUA010000023.1, read as the reverse complement.
ATAACAAGATTAACCGCCCATTTCTGACGTAGGGCATGGATGGTCAATGTGTGTCTCCCTGCCCCTCATTAATAATCTCAGGTCATCCCCTCCGAAAAAGAAAGTAGAACAATCATCAAGACGAACTTTTACCTTTCGGGAAATAGTCAGTGCAAACACATACCAAAATCTTGCAACATAGCTGTATTGTTTTTCTTCTGCTGTTTCAGGCCTGTGCTCCCTTGCAGGATGCAATCAATCCATACGAAGAGAATTTCAAATGCAAAGCAAAAGATGATACTGGCGAATGCATTGATACTCCAACGGCGTATAAAAAAGCCAGATATCCTGAGCCAGAATCAAGTACTGAGCAGGATGTAATTGATGAAAATAAACAAGCCATCCAGGACAACCGCTACAAAGTACTGACGGATCTTTTGGAAGAACCTGAAAAACCCATGCTGCAACCGCCAAAGATTCTTCGGGTTCTTCTCCTTCCATATAAAGGCGAAGACGACGAGCTGTTCATGACCCGTTATGTCTATCTAAAAATAGAAGATTCGAAGTGGATCCTCACAGATTTAAACGAGAAATAGCACATGTTCAGTCAATGTTTGCATAACATGTTTGGATCTGGAGAATATCTAAAATATTCAGACCTTGAGAAAATGACCAGACGAGATTCATTCTCTTCATTTCTCAATTATCTGGCCTATGATCCGAATCTGGAAATCTATCTAAATCAGGATGACAGCTTAGGCATGCTGTGGGAGTGCGTACCTGTTATTTATGCCGGCCCTAAAACGATCACTGCCCTGGAAGGATTATTTAGGGCAGGCTTGCCAAAAGATAGCGTCGTTCAGCTTATTTTCCATGCGGATTCTCATATCGAGCCGACCCTTGAGCGGTATCGCGCAAGCAGAACCAGAAAAGATCCGATTGTTCTTTCAAATACCGATGAAGTCATCGAATTCTTGAGTAAGGGAAAGAATGGTCTGAAATCCTGCAGCAATATTCCCGTTCGTAATTTTCGACTATTTGTTGCGGTAGCTATGCCAGGTGGCAGCCCTGACTTACCAACGGTAGAAGAATTCACAGATACTGGAAAGACAGCTACTTTGCTGGACATCAAGCGGCAAATGACGGAAACATTGAAGGCCGCATTGCTTTATCCAAGACATTTACAGCCGGAGGATTTATTGGAATGGACTCGCCGTCTGTTCAATCATTATCCAGATGAATATCCTGAGCATAATTTCAATACCTATAGCCCTGAAATTCCTATCCGCAAGCAGATCATAAACAGCGATACTGTCATCAAGGAAGAAAAAGATCACATGCATATTGGTGATAATTTCTTCTGCTGCACAACACCCAAAAATATTCCGCGTGAGATTGACCCTCTGCAAACTAACTCCCTGTTTGGAGGTATATGGGGTGTAGTCTCCGATGCCGAACAGATCAAGACGGACTTTTTGTACACTTTCAATATCGTTTTTGAGAGAGGGCTCGAAATGAAGATCCATTCCAAATGCAATCTGACCTTAAATCAACATGCAGTGGGATCATTGTCTCCACTACTCAGACGTAAACAGGGAGAATATCTTCAGGCCACAGATGATCTTGAGCGTGGAGTAAAGTTCGTCAAAATTATCCCTGTGTTCTGGGTATGGAATAAGGATCTGGAAAAAGCCAAAGATTCCTGCACAAGAGTCAGAAGATTATGGGAGAATCAGGGCTATGTTATGCAGCAGGATGATATGATACAGAAGATCCTCTTTTTGTCATCCCTCCCCTTCTGCCTATACACAGCAGGAAAAAATATAGAAAATCTAGAAAGGGATTTCACAGCACCTGTTCCATCAATTACACCACTACTCCCGGTACAGGCTGATTTTGCAGGATCCGGAACTGATCCCAAGCTGATATTCACCGGAAGAAAAGGACAGCTTGTTTCCTTGGATTTTTTTGATTCAGGAGCTGCCAATCAAAATGTATTCTGCTGTGCCACCTCAGGCTCCGGCAAATCCTTTCTGGTTAACTTCATCGCCTTTAACTACTATTCCTGCAAATCCATTGTGCGGATTATTGATATTGGTGGATCATACAAAAAAATAGCCAATATGCTTGGTGCCAAATACCTGGATTTCGCTCCTGGCACTGATATCTGTCTTAATCCTTTCTCAAATATCTTAGAGCCTGAAGAAGAACTGAAAAGTGTGGCCGCCGTATTTGCCCAGATGGCTTACGCCAATTCTGATAATGACAAGTGTGACGACACAGAGATGAACCTTGTTCGTAATGCAGTCCGCTGGGCATGGCAGCAAAAAGGGCAACAAGCAGATTCTGATTCTGTTTATGATTTCCTCATGCAGTTTCCCAATGTCCCTAATGCCAATTTGACAGAGATGGCGGACAACAAAAAACTCATCGAAACGGCCAGGAAACTGGCATTCAATATCCGTGAATTCACATCCCATGGTTTCTACGGCAAGTTCTTTGTCGGCCCCAGTAGCTTTGATATTCGAAATGATGAATTTGTTGTGTTGGAGCTGGAAAATTTGAAAGTTCAGCCTGATTTGTATCGGGTGGTTACTTTGCTGATTATCAATGCCGTCACTCAGGATCTTTACCTTTCAGATCGTTCACGTCCCCGTTTAATCATCTTTGACGAGGCCTGGCAATTCTTAGATAAAGCAGCCATGCTGGCACCGGTTGTAAACGAAGGCTACCGTCGAGCCAGAAAGTATAACGGCAGTTTTATGGTGATTACCCAATCGCTGATTGATCTGGAAAACTTTGGTGAAGTTGGCAATGTCATCAACAGTAACTCAGCATTTAAAATACTTCTGGAATCATCAGATTTTGATCAGGCAAACAAAAAAGGGCTGATTGATTATGACGATTTTACCATGAAGCTACTTAAATCCGTTAAGTCCAATCCTCCCCAATATTCAGAAATATTCTTCGACACACCGTTTGGAGTGGGTGTCGCACGATTGGTTGTGAACGACTACGCCTATTTTATCTACACCTCCAAAGCCGGTGAAATTGCGAGGATTGAGGGGATGGTGAATCAGGGAAAAACCTACCATGAAGCCATACAGGAAATGGTCATTTTGAGGGAACAGGGTGAACTGTAAACTTTGCACACTCCTGTTTGTCTGTCTTGTGGCGTCTTCTGCCCAGGCAACAATTACTAAGGATCTTGGTGTGGTTGGAAAAACGTATCCCATCGTAGAACCTGATATCATCCTTGAAATGAAACAAAAAATGGCAAATCAGGAACGAGTAAATTCAGCAATGCTGCGCAACAGGCTCCGGGATTACAAACCAGCTGATTTGCATGAATTACCTAACGCAACGAAAAACAATCAGAAAATTGTAGATATGACCTACACCTTGCCTGCTGATCTTCTCGATGCTGACGGCAAAATAATATACCCAAAAGGTTTCACATTCAATCCTTTGGATTATGTGACATTTCGGCGTGGCTTGGTGATTCTTAATGGCAATGACCGAGAACAGTTACGCTGGTTTGAGGAATCGCCCTACTACGAAAACCACCAGGCCATGCTGCTGATTACTGATGGCTCCGCTTACGATCTGATTTCACAACTACAACGGCCAGTATTTTACCTGACTAAGGATATTGCCATCCGTCTGCAACTTGCAACGGTTCCCTCTGTTGTGGTTCAGGAACAAGATAAAATGAGGGTTTTTGAGTTTGAGGTAAAGCCCACGGAAACAGACAGCGAGAATAGAAATGCGCCGGAATAAAGCTGTCTCTAGCATTATTGTTTTCAGCGGATTGTTTCTCCTATTAATCCAGGGAACAGCCACAGCAAAGTCTGGCCAATCATTTAACTATGGATCCGATGTTCATTGGGAGGAAATCGAACTGCAATTTGAAGGAATCTGCATCTGTCCAAGGCCACCACCAATATTTTATGAGGAGGGTGAAATCTGGAGTTATTGGGAGCCTTTTCTGTTGGAGGATACTGTCTCCATGGCAAATTACTCAACCTTTCAGGGAAAGGAAATGGGTACATCAGCGACCGATGAACTGGGTGGCAAAAACACTAGTTCCGACAGCGTAAATATCGCCAACGAATCTACCTTTGCTCAGGCTCATGCCTATTTGATGTCTCTCTTTTCCTTTGAATGTGAGCATGAAGATACAGGTATGTGGTGGAGTGAGTACGATTCCATGTGGCAGAACGATGAACTCTCCGCCGTAATTCATCCAGAGGCGACACTGTTCGCCAATAAGGCTGCTCAGATGGCTTGTATGACAGACGCACTTTCCGTAAATACATTCAATTATCCAATCAGTTTAATGCCCTGGTGCATCGGCAGCAGTGGATCCGTTTATCCTATGACGGGCCATGTGGATAACGACAATATTGTACAGGCCAACAATACAGTTGCCTCAAGGCTTATCTACAAACTCTGTAGACTGATGATGATCTGTGATCCGGCAGATAATCTCTGCGGATGCGATTACACACCTATCTGGATCAAACACCATTACAAGATGCATGTGGTACGGCCAGATGACCGAAGACCTGCGTATCCCGTGGGAAAAGCTGCAAAGTTTTACGATTCCGGACTCAATCCTCCTTACAACGGAGCCAAGGGTTCAAACGATGAATTCCTGTGGATGGTTTATAGAAAACAGAGATGCTGTACTTGCTGCCAATGAAAAATTTCTCACTATTCTTCTTATTGCTTTGTCTATTGCCCTCCAGTGATGTCCTGGCAGATATCACTGATTTTCCAGACATAGGCATCCCCGGAAACAAATACTCAAAGGAAGGGCAACTCGCAGCCGAGCAGAGCACAAAACTTTTTCAATCGCAGGCATTTCAGGAGAAACTGAGCTGTGAAAAGCGCCGCCTTGAGAAAGAAGTATTCAGTGAATTTATCAATCCAGTCAGGAAGGACCCCAGGGAGCAAAACGCTTCAAAAATCCTTGCTACTGACGAGAAGGTATATCTTTTCTTATCCAGTTCCATGCCGGATGAAACAGTTCACAATTATCTTCATTCCATAGCACAAATAAAGTCCTCGGAGATATCTCCAGTAATGAAAGGAATGGTTGCGGGTATGGCGGATAAAAAAGCCAACCTAAGATATTTTAGCAGAATTTTGAAGAATGACCTTGATTGCAACGACCAAAGAGAGCCACAAGGTGTTTGTTCACGGTTCAAGATTCCTATCAAGATGAATCCCATGCTGTTTAAACGATTCGAAATAGACCAGGTGCCAGCACTTGTTTATAGCACAACGGATGAAACGCTCGTTATCCGCGGCGATGCAAGCCTTGTATATCTTTTAGAAAAGGTTAGCAGCGAAGTTAACAGTACAGGTCTTAAAAAGCTGATTGCAATCTTTCGGGAAAGACGATGAGTAGTGAGAAAATGGAATCACCTGAAAGAGCAAGCTGTCCTGGATATATCGAAACAATCGCCATTGTTTTGTTGCTGCTTCTGCTTGCATTCTTTGGCTATGACAGAATGTTTGCTCAAAAAATCGTTGTTGTGGATCTCGTTGGATATCTGAGAACCCAGAAAGCCTTGCTTGCTGCCAAAGAAATCAGTGAGCAACAATGGAAAGACAGTCTGGATCGTGTTGAAGAGATGCTAAATGACCAGGCAAAGAATAATCCAAACCATGTTGTTATCCTGAAAGAGGTGGTTCTCAAAAATGGACGGGAAATCAATGTTCAGTAGAGTCAAAAAGAGACTATCCGATATCAGTCTGGACCCTTATGAAAAGAGCCTGGCCCTGGCATTTCTGGCAGCTCTATTACTCGGATTATGGCTCCCGCAACGCATTGCCGTTGCCACCAGCCCATCCCTTAATCATAGAGTGTTTTTTCTTGTTCACTCAAAAGCAGGAGCAATCAAAACAGGTGATTATCTGGTGGTCAAACAGCATGACACATCCTTTATCAAACAAGGTTTAAACAAGGAAACCGATAACCTGATGAAACAAGTGGGCTGCAGTCCCAGCCAATCCTTAATAAGGGATGTGGAGGGACAATTCTTCTGCAATGATGAATTCCTGGGAAGATCGTTGATAACAGACAGTCATGGCAATCCGTTGCCACAATTCAACTATAGCGGCACGGTACCGGATGACAGCTATTTTCTCATTGGATCTCATCCTCGTAGCTTTGACAGTAAATACTTTGGCTTTATTCATTCAGATGACATTCTCCATAAAGCTGTACCACTCTGGTAACTTGAAAAAACTTGCCGGATTTCTCCTGCTTGTTTGCCTGCTTCTACCAGTTATTACTGTGTTGGCTGAAGAAACCGGTAACAGATTTTACGGAGACACAAAACATGGCTGGTTCTGGTATGAAGATCCTCTTCCTGAAGAAGAGTTGCAAGAAGAAATTACCCAAAGAAAAGCAGTATCACTGAACTCATATTCGATAGATGATATTTGGAATATGCATCCTGATGATTTTCAAAACTTGCTCAATGACCTGCAAAAAAAAGCCGTCCAGTATCCAAACGAACAAAACATTCTGGAATATCTGAGCATGCAGGATGTAGCCAGACGTAAAGCCCTTGCCTATACAAATGTTGCCATGTACGTCACTCAAAAACACAGCGATCTTTTCAATGTAGCTCAGGTTTATCCATCTGCAAGACCTGGTATTACAGCAAGGGTACGTATGCAGCAAAACGAAATAACCCAAACCATTGCTACAGCAGGAAATAACCATGCCCTGATCTTTTTCGTCAGTCCCGGTTGTGACTTTTGTGAACAGCAGGCACAGATCCTCGCCTATTTCACAGACAAATATAAGTGGTCAATCAAGATAGTTGATATCAGCAGACAGATACAGGCGGCAAGCAGGTTCAATATCACCACTACTCCTACATTGCTTCTGGTGAAAAAAGGTGAAGATAAATCGCTTACTGTATCCACCGGTGTTATCACCTTATCTGAACTTGAAAGAAAGCTGTACCGTTCCATCCGCCACCTGCAAGGCAACACCCAGGGAGATCATTTTCTGATGTACGATTTTGAAAGAGACACTCCTCTTGATCCAACATCCATCCTCAAAAAAGGAAGACAGCCATGGGTACAAACAGACTGATCGTTGTAGCAAGTACAGTTTTATTACTGCTACCACTCCAGCTCAATGCTGCCTGGGTGGATGACTGGTTGCAGCAGAAAACCACAACGGCTCCCAACTATCTCCAGGGACAACAGCGAGGTTATTATTCTGCCGGATCATTCAGTGCCAGGTGGCCGAATACTGCAACGTATCCGATCACAGTGGAACCTCCCCGAGTAAAAGGTGGATGCGGAGGAATCGATCTCTTCATGGGCGGTTTTTCCTTTATGGATTCGTCATATTTGGTGAACAAGCTGCAGGGGATTTTATCCGGGGCAGCCTCCGTTGCCTTTGACATGGCTTTAAAGACTCTATGTGAACAGTGCGCAAACACCATCAAAAATTTCGAAGCAATATCCGATCAATTAAACAGTATGCAGATAGATGATTGTGCTGCCTCCAAAGAACTCGTTGGAATGGTGATGGATGAAAATGGATTTCACTCCACCGAAGTGATGAAGGAACGGCTCGGCACTGCCATAAAAGAGAACAAGTTAAGCCAGGGAATTGCAGATATGTGGCATCAGGCTTCTGAACAGGATAAAGCCAACAATAATGTTCCCCAGGCAGGAGATATTTCCAGCGCAATGAGTGGATGTAACTCTGAAATTACCACCACCTTTCTCTCGTCCGGATCCTTGCTTGATAATGTCGGCTCCAAGATGGGAGTACCGGCTAATCATATCGATCTTATCCGTGGTTTGATTGGAGATGTGAAACTCGAAGGTCCAACCAACGCCTATAAAGTAACATACGAATCCCCCTGTTCTGAAAACAACCCGGACGATATTAAATCTTTTGCAAACGGCGATGTATATGCAAAAAACTCCGGCGGTAACTGTAGTCAGATTACAGACACCAATCGCGACCTTAACCAATATGTAGCAACCACATTGCTGACTATTGCGAATAAAATAGAGAACAAGGGAACGCTTACAACCACCGAACAGACATTTCTAGCCACCAGTCCACTGGCAGCTCTGCCAATTATAAAAACAGCAGTGACAACAGATATGAAGGCAGCAGTTATTGGCAGCCTGGCTGACATCACAGCCAAAGCATATGCATTGCAAATGCTATCAGATCTCTATGTTCGTGCAGAGGTTGTTGCCAGAAAAGCCAAGGAGATGCTTGAAAAACAATCCGGCCCAGCTCTCGGACAACCCACAGAACGTTGTGCGGCTGTTGTTTTTGCCCAGAAAGCGGATCTGAATATCTCCCTTATGATTACAAGAATCAGAGAACTACAAGATGCTGCCCGAGCCAGTTACGTTGCAGCAGCAGATGAAATGTCCACCATTATGAATTATCTGGAACATATGCAAAAAGTTGAGGCACAGATGACTGCAGAACTCACCCGTCGTTATGGAAAAGATGTTGTTGCACGTTTGCAGATATAGCGATTGCATATAGTATTATTTGATATGATATCATACATAGCTAACAACCTGTAAATGAAGAAATATATATTTGTAACTTTCGCAATTTCTGTGTTTATGTGCATAGCCATGCCTGCCTGGGCACTGGATATGGAGTATTATACCTATGGCGGTTTTAACCCCATCGTCCAGGCATTTCAGAAGATCGCCTTAATCTTTAGCGACTCAGAATATCAGGGCTTGTTATATGTTGTTATGGTGCTGGGGATCCTGGCAGGAGTGGTGGCCTGGATGGCACGAGCTGCAACCGGTGCCCGGATCGTGCCTTTGACATGGGCAATCCCAGTATTTCTTGGGGCCATCATTTACCTTGCCCTGTTTGTGCCCAAGGGAAATATCACCGTATATGATCCGGTCTTAAACAGATTCCAGACCGTTGGTAATGTTCCTGATGCCATTGTTTTTACCGCTGGTTTTCTCAATAAGATTGAAAAAGGCATGGTGGATATCATTGATACTGCTGCAGCTCCTGGAACGTCGTACCAGACAACGGCAGGAGGAGTTGGATTCAAGGCCTTGGAATCAGTCAAAGGATCATCCCCAAAAGATAATTATGTGCGCACAAGCATGATTCGTTACGTGAAGGATTGTGTGACCTTTGAATTACTCCGCCCCGGCACCAGTCTCTCCTTAGATGATCTACGCAACAACAGTACCGATTTTTTGAACGAACTGGGCCAGGCTGTAAACCCATCTGTCTATACGGTTTATTACGATGCCACCAATCCTGAGGGATCTACAGTAACCTGTACAAATGCATGGGCAAGCCTTCTTCCGATATATGCAAACCCCGGTAATTACAATGAAGCCTTAAAAAAAGTCTGTAGCAAAGCATTCTTTGATCCAACAAATGCAGTGGAGATGAATACCTGCAAGACATTACTTTCCAGCACCCTGAATTTCACCACCGGATCCGCTGTTACCCCTGAAAAACTCATTCAGCAACGGCAAATCGCAGAAATCCTCTACAACTTTTATTACCAGGATGATTACGAGACCTCGGTGCTTATGGAAAGTAACCGAAAAATCACTTCCACAGGACTTGGTATCGGAATTACCATGAATGAGTGGATACCGATTATTCGAGCAATTATGACCGCAATTGCCATCGGTGTTATTCCATTTTTGGTTCTGTTTCTCCCCACTCCAATTGTAGGAAAGGCGGTTTCTGTCATGTTTGGCTTTTTTGTTTTTCTCACCACCTGGGGTATTACCGATGCTGTAATCCACGGAGCAGCAATGGATTACGCCACTTATGCTTTCGAGGATATGCGCCAGTCAAACCTGGGAGTGTATGCCATGGCAGCATTTCCCACCATTTCCATCAAACTCTTGGCTATGTTTGGAGTTATCAGGTCAGCAGGAATTATGCTGGCAAGTTTCTTCTCCATGATGTTGATCCGTTTTGGTGGCCATGCTCTGGCAATGCTTGCAGGGAATTTGAGCCGGATTGTGCAGTCATCAGGAGCCCAGGCCGGAAGATTGCTCACACCAGAAGGAACATCGTCTGCCATGAATCAACAGGTTCAAGCCGCAGGACTTCTGGCAGGAATGCCGGCACACAGGTTTACCAATATGGCAGCAGCACAAGCCTTCAGCACCCATCGCTCAGTCGGTGGATACAATGCTGCCATGAATGCCAAAGATTCTTTGCAGAAATCTGGTCAGATTGGCAATAGTACATCAGACAAAGATATGGCCACCATGATGGCATCTTCCAGAATGAGTGTAGGAACAAAGTCTGGGCCGGTTGAAATATCCACTGCTCCAGATGGGCACAGTACCAGAACAAAATCTGAAACAGTCAACGCTGACGGTTCCACTACCGTCACGACCACCGGCGCGGACAACACCGGAGTGGCTGTTGACACCATGGCTGAGGGCCGTGCCGCTTACTCTGTCGATAGCTCTGGAAACCACCAGACCACTTACGCAGCAGTCAATGGTCTGAATCCTGTTACCGTGGGTGCCATGGCCCAACAGCAACAAATTGTGGCGGCTTCAAACAACCTTGGCAGCAGTCAGAACTGGCAGCTGGCAATGGATACAGCTAAAAGAGCAAGTCTTTCCAGCAGTGAAGCCAGTGCTTTCACAACTCGGCTAGACAATGCAACTCGAGAAAACTGGAGAAGAGCTATAAGCGACAAATCCAGTTTTACTCATTCCATGAGTGAAGATGTTAGGACACAGTTTCAGAGCAGTGTAGGAGCGGGGTTCAAAGGAATATTCAGCAGTGGTGGTCAGCTTACTGTGGTTGGCAACAATGGTGAATCAGTAAACTTCAATGTATCCGAGGATACAGCCAAAGCTTTTGAAAATACTGCATCACAGGTTCGTTCAGAATCCCTTCAACAGACTTTACAGGATTCCAAAAGTCTCGATTACATGACGAAACTGGCAAAACAGATAGGAGCGACTGAAGTCTATTCGTACCTAAATGATGCAAGAGATATGAGAAGTTCCACCGAATCATATGGAGCAGATCTTACCACAGCTTTAGTCAGAAATTACGCCACAGAACGCTATGGAAGCGAATCGCCTGAAAACGTTCGGCGCACCATAAACGACTTTAACCATTTTCTGACCCGACAGGGAAGCCAGGGCGTAAACAATATGAAAGATATTGTAACCGGATTTGTTGGTGGCAATGGCTACGGTTGGGGGAATACTGCTGATACCGTCGCCAATACCATTGCCAACACCAGAGATCACGCCCAGAATCAAGATTTTAAGCAAAATATTGGAATGGCCGCAAGTGTAGCAGGATCAAAAACCTATGGTATCCAAGATGACACTCTCGTGAGGCCACAATCAGGCATTCCTATGGATAACCCAAATGCAGGATCTGTTACTGATCCAGCTCACGATATTCGCAACAGAAACCGCACAGAGGAATCAGGCAACGGTGGCATTCATACAACCGCGGGAGAACTCATGAAAGACATGGCCGGATTGAATAAAGGTGCGCCCCCAAGACCTACTCATGATTTCTACAGGAACCAGTCTTTTTATTATGAAAGCAATCTGGTTGAGCCTCTGAAACAAGATGGTGGGATTGTACTGCCTTCCGGCCAGGTGATTCGTGGCGATACTGGCTACGCAGCACCGCAAAATGATAAAGATTTTTTTAAGGGAAGCGTGTTTGAAAAGAAATAAACGCCGTTCTCAATCATCATTAGGACGATGAAAAATGTTCCCAGGAAGAAAAGACCAAGTACGATCAAATTCTGGTTCTTCCTTAAACAACTCATCATGGTCACCCCCATGAAGCCCTTTATTCTGACCAGACCTTTTCTCATCCTTAAAGAACAATTTAAGAAGGACCAAGAGAACCACCCCTATAATAATGCTGATTGTTCCAATAGTCATGCTATCCCTCTTGATAGTAGTAAAGCGGCTATAACATATGCCTCTTCCTGAGAATTACCACTCTCCATGAATATGTCAAGTGAGCGGCTAATGCCTTCCCCCACCATACACCAATCAATTGATAATTCAAATTCTGTCTTCCCCGTGAAGAGTTTTTCTAATGGCAGAACAACCCATAATCCACCGAAATCAAACTAAAAAACCTCCAAGATACCTTCTGGAAGCTGATCACCTCCCGTCAGGGCACAATACAGTAACGCTATTTTTGCACTTTGGGCTTGACGAACCGTCAGAACGTTTGTACATTATACAGAAATGACATTATAGCACAATGAAGGACGGGTTATGAAAGTGAACATAAAAAAATTGGCAACAGTGCAAACAGGATACTCATTCAGGTCACGCCTTGAAGCCTCAGCAGGTGGCAAGGTTGCAGTTATCCAAATGAAAGACCTACTTCACAACAACACTGTCGACTGTAGTGAATTCGTAAAAATAGACATGGACGCTGTCAAAGACCGCCATTTGGCACGAAAAGGAGACCTAGTGTTCAGGTCGAGAGGTCAGGTTACTACTGCAGCAATTCTTATGGAAGATCCAGGCAAAGCTGTTGTGACTGCTCCTCTACTGAGAATCAGAGTTACAAAATTAAACAAAATTCTGCCGGAATACCTGAACTGGTATATCAGCCAGAGGGATGCACAGATATTTTTGACAAGCAGAGCTAAAGGGACGGTCCAAAAGATGATCAGCAAGCAAGCCATCGAAGATCTCGAGGTTTTCCTTCCCACCCTGGAACAACAAAAGAATATTGTCGAGCTGGCCTCACTATCCGCTCGGGAACAAAGCTTATTGAGCACGCTGGCTGAAAAGCGGGAGCAATATATTTCAACAGTATTAATGCGGTTTGCAAAAGGAGAGTAAAGAATGAGCAGCAAGATTGATCAAAGAGACATCAACAACGCAGCATGGGCAGCGTGTGACACCTTTAGAGGAGTTGTTGATCCGGCACAGTACAAAGACTATATCCTTGTGATGTTGTTTTTAAAATATATCTCTGATGTATGGCAGGATCATTATGAAACATATCAAAAACAGTATGGAGATGACGATGCCCGCATCCGACGCAAGCTGGAAAGGGAACGTTTTGTTCTCCCAGTTGTTAAATTAACCGAAAAAGATGAGAAGACAGGTAAAGTTACTATTCTGGATGAGTTTCCTGCAACCTATTACAGCCTTTACGAACGTAGTCCGACCGCCAACATCGGCGAACTGATCAATATCGTCCTCGACCACATAGAGGAGTCAAACAAGAGTAAGCTCGAAGGGGTTTTCCGTAATATCGACTTCAACAGCGAGGCCAACCTCGGCAAAACCAAAGATCGCAACCGTCGTTTAAAGCAGCTGCTGGAGGATTTCCACAAACCACAGCTCAACATGAAACCCAGTCTCGTTTCAGAAGATGTAATTGGCAGCACCTATATCTATTTGATTGAACGTTTTGCCTCAGATTCAGGCAAAAAGGCTGGAGAGTTCTTTACCCCACTGAAGGTAACAGAACTGGTAGCCAAACTTGCTGGGCCAAAACCTGGTGACCGTATCTGCGACCCTGCTTGTGGCTCTGGTGGCCTTTTGATTCAGGCGGCAAAACAGGTCGGCGACCGCAATTTTGCCCTGTTCGGCCAAGAATCCAACGGCAGTACTTGGGCCCTCTGTCGCATGAATATGTTCTTGCACAGTTTTGACAGTGCCCGGGTGGAATGGTGCGACACCCTAAACAGTCCGCTTCTGGTGGAAAATGACCGCCTGATGAAATTCAACTGCGTTGTGGCTAATCCTCCATTTTCTCTAGACAAATGGGGTGCGGAAAGTGCTGAGAGCGATCGGTACAACCGTTTCTGGCGAGGCGTCCCTCCTAAGAGCAAGGGTGACTGGGCGTTTATAAGTCACATGGTAGAGATTGCTCTGGAAAAAAATGGGCGTGTTGCAGTGGTTGTTCCAAACGGGGTTCTTTTTCGTGGAGCTGCCGAAGGGCGAATCCGCGAAAAAATGATTGAGGAAAACCTCCTTGATGCTGTGATCGGACTTCCGGGCAACCTCTTCCCAACCACTAATATCCCGGTGGCCATTTTGGTGTTTGACCGAGCTCGAGAAAAAGGCGGAGCGAAAGAATCTTGCAAAAATGTCATTTTTGTGGAAGCCAGCCGGGAATTTATATTAGACAAAAAACAGAACACCCTTTCGGAAGATCATCTGGAAAAAATAATGAAAACCTACACCACTCGTTCCGAAGTGGAAAAATATGCACATATCGCCGACTACGAAGAGATCAAAGAAAACGACTTCAACCTCAATATACCCCGCTATGTGGATACCTTTGAAGAAGAAGGGGAGATCGATATAGATGCCGTACAGCTGGAAATTGAGGAATTGGAAAAAGAGCTGATTGATGTGCGGGCGAGGATGTCCGACAAGCTCAAGGGGATTCAGCGATGAAGCAAAGATACGAACTTCCCGTCGGCTGGAAACAAACAATGCTCAAAAAACTCGTAAATAAAGATTTCAAGAATGGCTACTCTCCAAATTGTCCCGAAAAATCGAATGGAAATTGGATTTTAAGTTTGGGGAACTTAACTGAAAATGGATTTGACCCGACTCAAGCTAAACCTGCTCCAATAGATGATGCTAGAGTTAAAGATTTTCTTTTAGAATTCGGTGATTTTCTAATAAGCCGATCAAATACATTGGATAAAGTTGGACGAACAATGCTTTTTCGAGATGAGATTGAAAATTGCTCATATCCAGATCTGCTAATAAGATTTCGTGTAGACGAAAATCAAGTGTACAGGGAGTATTTGGAAAGTTACCTAAGAAGTCCGCAAGTAAGAAAGTACATCCAAAGCTGTGCTTCAGGTACCAGCAATACCATGGTTAAAATTAACAAAAAAGTGGTAGAAAAAATTCCTATTATTTTACCACCTTATTCGGAACAAAAAGCCATTGCCGATTTGCTTTCCACCTGGGATGAGGCTATCGAGAAAACAGGCCGAATTATTCAAGCAAAGAAAAAACATTTAAATGCGCTTTATCAAAAATTTTTTGTTCCAAGAAGTTCACTAAATTCTCATTGGAAAAAAGTAAAAATAGGTAGCTTGCTTACGTCAAGAAACAAAAGGTCAATACCAACGGAAGCATGCCCCTTGTACTCGTTAACCATTGAAGACGGAATCACCGAAAAAACAGACAGATACAACCGTCAAGCTTTAGTAAAAGATACAAACAATAAAAAATACAAAATTGTTTTTCCGAACGATATTGCTTTCAACCCAGCAAATCTCCGCTGGGGAGCAATAGCACGCTCTGAGGTTAATCATAATGTCTTAATTTCACCTATATACGAAGTTCTTAAGATTAATAGCAATGCAGTTGATGTTGATTTCTTAACGCACCTTTTAACCTGCCCTCGGCAAATTGGGATTTATGCTACCAAAACAGAGGGAACGTTAATTGAGCGCATGGCTGTAAAACTAGACGCCTTTTTATTATTGGATATCCTCATACCTGACAACATAAATGATCAACAGCAAATAGCCGAAACCTTATCAGCCGCCCGGCAGGAAATCGATCTGATGAAAGTTTTGGCGGATAAATACAAAACCCAGAAGCGTGGCCTAATGCAAAGAATGCTCACCGGTACGTGGCGGGCAAAACCAGAAATCCTAAATAAATACAAGGAGGCTTAATTATGGCAAAGGGTAAAAATCAACATGTTGTAAAACATCCAGAAGGCTGGGCGGTTAAAGGCGCTGGCAACAGCAAGGCAACCAAAGTGACCCAGACGCAGGCACAAGCCATAGAAGTGGCACAGAATATTGCTAGGAACCAAAAGTCAGAGACCAAAATCCATGGACAGGACGGAAAAATACGAGCGGGCAACAGCTATGGTAACGATCCGTGTCCACCAAAAGATAACAACTAAGGAGAATGAATGGGAAAAACTTTCAAAATATTGAGCATTGATGGTGGCGGGATTCGCGGTATATATCCAGCCCATATCCTTCGCTGTATTGAAGAACGCCTTCAAGTTGATCTGTACGAATCTTTCGATATGATCGCTGGGACAAGCACCGGCTCTATTATCGCAGCCGGAATTGCTACCGGTGTGCCCGCTGCTCATATTGTCGAAATGTACAGCGAGCACGGAGCCGGAATTTTTGAGAAAAAGAAAAAATTCGTGCCTAGTAAAATTCAGCCGATGCTAAGCAGTGTCTACAACTCACACTGCTTGAAGACTGTGCTGGAAGGTGTTTTTCAAGAAAAGCGATTGGGTGAAATAGAGAAACCACTCCTCATTCCGTCGACCGATATCGGCAACGGATGTGTTCATGTTTTGAAATCAGGCTACTCGAAAGAATTCACTCGAGACAATAACGTTCTGGTCAAAGATGCAGTATTGGCCTCCTGCTCTGCACCAACATATTTCGATCCACACAAGCTTGACCATTATCTCCTTGCTGATGGTGGGCTTTGGGCAAACAACCCCGCCTTGACTGCAGTGATCGATGCCCAGAAACGTCTTGGAGTCAATCAAGACGATATTCAGATACTGACTATCGGCACCGGGCATTCCAAAACAATGTACGGCACAGATATGTCGCGCAGCTGGGGATTAGCAACCGGCTGGAAGCAAAAAGAGTTTATCAACTTCATTCTGTCATTGCAGAGTCAAAGTGCCATGAATTACTTGCGGCTTCAACTTCGCCTTGAGCAGATAAAACGGATTGATTTCGAAACAGATTTACCATTGCCGATGGATGATGTGTCAACAATTGATGATTTACTAACCAAAGCGGATCATGACTTCACACACCATTCTGAAGCAATCCGGGAATTTATTGTGAAGGAGAGATCTACAGGTGAGTAATATCATTTCTCGTGAGGAGGCTCTGCTTAATGCAGCATCAAAACTGGATATATCACCATCCAAGTACAGGCAGGCAATAGAACGTTTTCAATCCATACAGACTTACCTGACGGAAGGTGAATACCAGGATGCGACCGGCCAGCCGGAAATTTACCTACAGGGCTCTTTTAAACTTGGCACTGAAATCCGCCCATATAAAGACAGCAAGGACGCTGACTATGACATTGATATCGTTTGCCGGCTCGAGCACGAAAAGGAAAAGACCACCGCAGATGTCGTAAAGCATCAGGTTGGAGATCATTTGAAAGAGCACGGCACGTACTCAAAGATGCTGGATGACGAGGGTAAAAGATGCTGGACCCTGAATTATGCTGAGCAAGATGGTATTGGCTTTCATATGGATATCTTGCCATCAGTGCAGGAGGAATGGAATACCTTCAGTGACCATTATTGGCATCGCAGTGCAATTGCGGTAACTAACCAAAACAGTGAAGATAATTCGTATAATTGGACAACCAGTAATCCCAAAGATTTTGCAGAATGGTTTTACGATAAAAACAAAGCCACCTTTGACAGTGTCAAACTGGATCAAAAACAGCTTCTATTCGAAAGCTACAGGCAAGACGGGCTCTTTACAGACAGAGACTCTATTCCAAACATCCACGTAAAAACATCTTTGCAGAGAGCTATTCAGTTACTTAAAAGACATCGAGATGTGCGATTCTGTCATCATGAAAATGAAAAATACAAACCAATTTCGATGATTATCACTGTTTTAGCAACGCAGGCCTATCGAAATGAATCAACTATCTATGAGACACTGGGCAACCTGGTCGATACCTTCTCCAGACATGCCGACCAGATGCAGCCGACGTTTCGTTTCGATGAAGCCATTGCTAACTCGTCATATACCTTGATTACACGAAGAGCTGATGGAACCTGGAATATCCCCAACCCGACAAACTATGGCGAAAATTTTGCCGACAAGTGGCACGAAGACAATCATGCAAGAGCAAAGGCTTTTTTTAAATGGGTAACATGGGTCAAAGATGATTTTACAAATATCGCCGAAAGCCTGAATGAAAGCCACTATATCAACGCTTTAGGTTTCGATGAAGCGAATAGAGCACTAACCACCTCAACAATCAGGGCATTGGTCTTCAATGTGCCGCATAGAGAAAAACCTTGCTGGCCTATCAGCCTGGTACTTTCTGCCAAAATAACTGCAAAGTTCAAAAATTACAGGAGCTGGGAAAGCTTTCAATCGGGTGATCCTCTAAAGAAGAAGGTGGATCTTCTGTTTACTGCCACAACTAATGTTCAGTCTCCTTTTCAGGTTTTCTGGCAAGTGGTGAACACTGGGGAGGAGGCTGAAAATTGGGGTCAACTACGAGGGCAAATTCGTCCATCAACAACAGCTGGTGTTGGCGGCCTAACCCAAAAAGAAGCGACTGCTTACACCGGTGTTCATTGGGTTGAGTGCTTCATTGTAAAAAACAGTATGTGCGTAGCACGTAGCGGTGAATTTATAGTGAGGGTCGTTTGAATATGGCTGAGAACAAACCAAAAGAAGTCACCAGATATATTAAAAAAGAAGTGGAAAGGGAACTGTGGGCTCGGGCTGCTGGAAGGTGCCAATTTAACGGGTGTAACCGCATACTCTACAAGTCTCCGGTCACCCAAGAGCGGGTCAACATCTCAGAGAAGGCGCACATCTATTCCTTTTCTGAAGAGGGACCACGCGGCTGGGGACCGTTCAAGACAAACCCACAGAGCCTGAATGATGTTGGAAACTTAATGCTGATGTGTCATGACTGCCACAAAACAATCGATCAGGATAAGGAAGGTCTCAAATACTCTGCATTATTGCTCAAAAAATGGAAAAAAGAACATGAGCACCGTGTGGTTACAGTTACTGGCATTGCAGCCAACAGAAAATCTCATGTGGTCCTTTATGGTAGTAATATCGGAGAACAAAGATCGCCACTACAGCCGGAAGATGCCATGGAAGCAATGTTTCCAGAGCGATATCCTGTTTCAGAAAACTCAGTTTGCCTTTCAATGACCTGCTCCCATGAAGATAAGAGTGCAGCTTTCTGGGAATCGGAATCCGCACATTTGAATCGGGCATTTGATCAGAAAGTATTGCCCTTGATTGAAACCGATCCGACCAAACATTTCTCGCTGTTCTCTATGGCTCCCATTCCACTGCTGATTCAGTTGGGATCTCTTTTTACGGATAAGATTTCCGTCGATACCTACCAGCCCATCAGAGAGCCCAAAGGCTGGCATTGGCAAGATTTTCCAGAAGGCTTTGAGTTTGTCATAAAAAAACCCAGGGAGCTATCCGGCGATCCGGCACTTGTTATTTCGCTAAGCGACTTCATCGGCTTTGAGCGAATAAAAACGGTCATTGGCGAAAATGTATCGATATGGGAACTGACTGCTCCCGAACGTTACATTGGTAACGACACCATTCGCTCAAAGGCACAACTTTCGATGATGAGAACAATTATACGTAAGATCATGGTTTTGATTAAAGAGGCCCATGGTTCAACAACACCTCTTTCGGTTTTCCCAGCTATGGCTATCTCCTGTTCCATTGAAATGGGTAGAGTAAGAATGCCGAAAGCAGATATGCCGTGGGTCATTTATGACCAAAACTACAAAGAAGGTAAATTTATAAAAGCAATAACCATAGGAGACAGCCAATGATAACCAACGAACAAAAGAAAGTCATTATCGAAAACATGATCAAACTGCTGGAGCTCCCTGATTCAGCCTATGATAAAGCACGTAAAAGGTACGAAGATCTTGGAGAGTGGTTCGACCGTAAAGAGTCTGCTGTATCAGCTAACAACCCACATATTTTCCCGCAGGGCTCCTTCCGTCTTGGTACAGCCATTCGGCCTCTTGACGAGAGCGAGGAGTACGACCTCGACCTTGCTTGCAAACTCCGAGACGGTATAGACAAGGACAGCCATACACAAGAATCCCTGAAAAAGGTTATCGGGATTGAGCTTGAGGCCTACCGGAAGGGACGGGGCATTAAAAAAGAGCTTGAGCCTAAGCATCGCTGCTGGCGTCTTGAGTATCAAGATGACCTCAGTTTTCACATGGATATTGTTCCCTGCATACCGGCAGATGAAGTGGGACGCAAGACTATTCTGGAATCTCTGCGCAAAACTGGATTAGATGACTTCGTTGCGGGGGCTGCTTCCCAGACAACGGTTTCGATTACTGATGATCGTCATGAAGGCTTTACGAATATTTGCAGTAACTGGAATATAAGCAACCCGGAAGGCTATGCAAAATGGTTTGAATACAGGATGAATCCGCAACAAACCAGAATCCTTCTGGAAAAGGCTCAAGTTGATGATGTGCCTTTGTTTAAGAAAAAGACACCGTTGCAGCGTGTGATTCAACTTATGAAACGGCATAGAGACAATTGGTGTAAGGATAATCCTGACTCCAAACCGATCTCTATCATTATCACAACACTTGCTGCGAGAGCCTATAGCGGTGAAATCGATATTGTCGCTGCTTTGGGGAATGTGTTGGAAAAAATGGGAGGCCTCGTCAATACTGCCAAGCCACGAGTTCCCAATCCTGTTGACCCGAACGAAGACTTTGCAGACCGCTGGTACAGGAGTGATTGTTTACATCTAAGGCTTGAGGAAAACTTCAATGCATGGCTTCTGCAGGCAAAAAAAGACTTCCAGCATCTTACTTCTACGACAAATACAGAATTTCTTTGTGATCAGATGAACGAAAAGTTTTCATTGCGTGTAAACCAGTCAGAGCTGGAGAAACAGCTGGGTGTCAGTGCAGCCACAGTTAACATCATAACTCCTAAGACTCACACCATTGACCGACAAGACTCAGCCAGACCTTGGCGATGGTAGATAAATGGGAGTAAACGTATTGAAATGTTTGAACCAATTTCTGGATGATTACCCTAGCATGTCAACAGCACCATGCTTTAATGCTGGTGTATGCCTGCGTGGCAAATTCCATTTCAAAGCTGATATTTCCGGCAGTGAAGAAATTGAAGACAGCTACAAACTGGAAATCATCGTGCCAGAAAAATTCCCTCAGGCACTGCCAAAGGTTAAAGAAACGGGCGGGAAAATTCCAAAGGACGGAAATTTCCACGTTAATCCAGATGGTTCACTATGCCTTGGATCTCCACTCAGGCTTCTGAAAAAAGTCCATAGTTTTCCCGACTTGAGCGGTTTTGCTAGCAAATGCCTTGTACCATATCTCTATGCTATTTCTTACAAATTGAGAAATGGTGGTGACTTTGTATTTGGTGAATTAGCCCATGGTGAGCAAGGCATCGTGGATGACTATTCCCACTTACTTGGACTACCGGAACGCGCCCAAATAACACAGGCTATTCAGTTATTGGGTGTCAAAAAACGAATAGCAAACAAAAGACCTTGTCCCTGCGAATGCGGTAATAGACTTGGGGCTTGCTCTTTTCATCATAAGTTAAATGATTTCAGAAAAATGGCACCTGTCTCGTGGTTCAAAGCACATGCCTTAAATGACTGGAACCGAATTTAGGGCAAGAGAGGATATATGAGCAAATTTCAAATTAACGAAAAACATCTTTCTCAAATTCCGGCCTTACAGCTCCTTATTGGCCTGGGCTTTGAATATATTGCGCCTGCTGAGGCATTGGATGAAAGGCTGGGCAGGACATCGAATGTACTCTTAGAAAACATTCTGAGGAATCAGCTCAAAGTTATTAACCGCATTAGATACAAGGGAAATGAGTACCTTTTTAGCGAAGAAAACATACAGTCTGCCATCCAGAAGCTAAAAAATATCAAATATGATGGATTGCTGAGAACAAATGAAGCGGTTTATGACCTGTTAACGCTGGGGACTGCGATGGCGCAGACCATCGAAGGGGACTCAAAGAGTTTCTCTCTAAATTATATAGACTGGCGCAATCCACTGCGAAATCGCTTTCATGTAACCATTGAATATAGCGTTGAACGTTCAAGAAGCACAGAGACTGTTCGCCCGGATATAGTCTTGTTTGTCAATGGTATTCCTTTTTGCGTGATTGAGTGCAAAGCTCCTCAGATTGAGGTGGAACAGGCTGTTTCCCAATCCATCAGGAACCAGAATGATGAACACATACCGAAACTGTTCATTTATACACAATTGGTTCTCGCCATAAATAAAAACAGTGCCAAGTATGCAACAACTGGAACTGCGGCTAAATTCTGGGGTATGTGGAAAGAACCTCAAATGGACGCGGGAGAGAGCGCTTTCGGAAAACTTCAGGAATTAGTTAACACACACCTTCCCACTGATATTATTTCCAAACTTGCGACCACTCTTAATGCCACTACTGCATATTTAGACGCAGATCGCCTTGTTACAGAGCAGGACAAATCGCTGTATTCTTTATGCCGACCAGAGAGATTATTGGAACTGGCATGGAAATTTACTGTTTTTGATGGCGGCATAAAAAAGGTGGCTCGTTATCAGCAATATTTTGTGACAAAATCAACTCTTAACCGTCTGAAGCACTTTGACAACACTGGGGCCCGTAAGGGAGGTGTTATCTGGCACACACAAGGTTCCGGGAAGTCCCTAACAATGGTTATGCTAGCAAGAAACCTTGCTTTGGATATTGACATATTAAATCCCAGGATAGTGTTGGTAACAGACAGGGACGATTTGGATAAGCAGCTTGGCAATACTTTTGCCGCCTGTAATCTTGAGGCCAATCGTGCCAGCTCAGGACGCAATCTACTGGAATTGGTTGCCGAGAAGCAATCCGGGATCATCACCACGCTGATCCATAAATTCGACAAAGCATATGCAGTAAAAAAGTACCAAGATGAATCAACTGATATTTTTATTTTGGTGGATGAAAGTCATCGGACTCAGTTTGGATCATTCTCTGCCCGCATGAG
This sequence comes from Pseudomonadota bacterium, assembly GCA_018817385.1. GTDB lineage: Bacteria > Desulfobacterota > Desulfobulbia > Desulfobulbales > Desulfocapsaceae > Desulfocapsa. Next base: position 71,502 of record JAHIUA010000023.1, on the reverse strand, counting down.
ACAAATGTTCCCCAATGCCTGTTATTTGGGATTCACCGGAACTCCTCTACTTAAAAAGGAAAAAAATAGTTTCACTAAATTTGGTGAGTTGATTGAGCCGCATTATTCAATCACCCAGGCTGTAGAAGACGGGGCCGTAGTTCCTCTCCTCTATGAAGGGCGTCATGTGGAAATGACCCAGAACCAATCAGCTGTTGATTTGTGGTTCGAACGTCATACGCAGGGACTTACCAAAAAACAACAAGCGGACCTGAAACGTAAGTACGCACGGGCGGAAATGCTCAACAAAGCAGATCAGGTCATCTACATGAGGGCTTTCGATATCAGCGAGCACTACCGCTCCAATTGGCAGGGAACTGGATTCAAAGCTCAACTAGTTGCCCCGAACAAGGCTTCTGCCCTCAAATACAACTCTTATCTCGACGAGATCGGTATAGTATCTTCAGAAGTTGTTATTTCTCCTCCGGATATGCGTGAAGGATACGATGAGACCGATGATGAGACAACAGATGACGTGTTGAAATTTTGGCTAAAAATGATGAAACGCTATGGTAACGAAGAAGAATACACCAAACAGCTTATCAACCAGTTTAAACATGGTAGCGAGCCTGAAATATTGATCGTAGTATCTAAACTTTTAACCGGTTTTGATGCCCCCAGAAATGCTGTTATGTATTTATGCCGGGTTTTAAAGGAGCATACCCTTCTTCAGGCAATTGCACGAGTAAACAGACTGTTTGAAGGGAAGGAATTTGGCTATATTGTTGATTACGCAAGTGTCCTCGGAGAATTAGATAAAGCCCTGACCATGTACAGCGCGTTTGAAGGGTTTGACGAATCTGACCTTGTTGGCACACTCACCTCAATAAACAGTGAAATAGAAAAACTCCCTGGAAGACACTCAGATCTTTGGGATCTTTTCAAGACAGTAAAACACTCCTATGATGAAGAAGCATATGAGGTTCTACTGGCAGACGATGAAATCAGGGAAGAATTCTACGGACGTCTTTCGGAGTTTGGTAAGAACCTAGCGATTGCTCTTTCTTCTGAACGTTTTTTGTCTGAAACGGATGACAAAACATTATCAAGATACAAGGCTGATTTACGCAAATTTATGTTGCTTAAGGCTGCAGTGAAACTGCGCTATGCGGAGGCAATTGACTACAGGGATTATGAGCCAAAAATTAAAAAGCTTTTAGATACGCACATACAAGCGAATGAGGTAATTCAGCTCAATGAGCCTGTAAATATTTTTGACGACAAGATGTTCAATCAGGTCAAAGAAGAGCAAGGAGTATACCAAACAAAAAAGTCCACTGGGTCAAAAGCCGATACGATTGCCCATGCCACTAAAAGAGTAATTACAGAAAAAATGGATGAAGATCCGGCGTTTTATGAAAAATTCTCAAAACTTATCCAACAAGCTATCGAAGATTTCAGGGCAAAGCGGATCTCTGATTTAGACTACCTGAGCAAGGTTGTGGATATCAGGAATAAGGTCGTTGGAAAAGTACATGATGATATCCCAGAACAGCTGACCGGCAAAGAGGACGCCATGGCTTACTATGGTGTATTAAAGCCATTCCTTGAGAAACATGATTTGAATGGACCTGGTCTTGAAACCATTACAGCTGACACGGCTATTGCCATCCACAGCATCCTAGAGACGCATAAAAAAGTTCATTTCTGGGATGATGAAGATGCACAAAACCAAACAGCAAATGAAATTGACGATTATCTATACGACGAGCTCAAAACAGAAAAAGGCATTGAGCTATCATTGGATCAAATGGATGAAATAATAGAAAAGGTTCTGCAGGTGGCAAAGCACAGGAGCTATAATTGATGGGGGCAATAAGCAAAAACGAAAGACACTCAGTTGTTTATGGTCGAAAGTCCATTAATTTCAGTCTGTTCTATTGCAACAGAAAAACCATGGAAATTGCGGTGCATCCTGACAGTACCGTTATTGTCAAAGCGCCCGTACAATCAGACATTGCAATTATAGACAAGAAGGTCATTAAAAGAGCTCGCTGGATTCTTAAACAGCTGAATTATTTCAAGCAGTTTAATCCCAAGACGCCTGATCGATGTTACGTGAACGGTGAGACTCACCTGTATCTTGGAAGGCAATATCGTTTAAAGTTAACCCAGGGATCAGAAAACTCTGTCAAATTATCTCGTGGATTTTTTAATATCACTTGCCGGAGTGAGCCGACTCCTGACATAGCCAAGACACTTTTAAATCAATGGTATTTGAAAAAGGCGCAGATTCAATTTGTTGAGAGTTTGGACCTCTGTTGGCAGAAATTCAATGGTCTCGGAATTGGCAAGCCTAAACTATCCATTAAACGAATGCAAAAACGGTGGGGCAGCCTTTCAGGTAAAGGGACGGTGACCCTCAATACAGACCTGATCAGAGCGCCTAAAGAATGCATTGAATATGTTGTTACGCATGAGCTGTGTCACCTGAAATATCATGATCATAGCTCAGAATTTTATAAGCTTCTCGACTCTGTCATCCCAGGTTGGGAGAAAATTAAACATAAACTTGAACTTAGTATGGTGTAGATATAAAAGGAATAACTTGATTTTTACAAACCACAAATTCGACATAATCTGTCCTCCAGAATAGCTGGCTTGATTGCTGAAGAAAACACATAAACCCTATGATTGGGAATTTACACGCATCATTCGACAAGGAACTGAACTTTCGAATGATGCGTGTAAGGAGTAATAAATTGTGAATGAAAGTAAAATTTTTGGGAAATTTTCAGAGTTCTTCCATTGTACCACTAATCTGCTTACTCTCTGGCTGAAGGACGTCTTGAATACTGTCGATCATGAAACATGGTGGCAGACTCTGGTTGTTCCAAAACTCTCTTATCAGCAGGCACAAAGAATTAAGCATGACAATATTACCCAGCTAGGGCGGCTGGATTTAGCTGCTCTACTGAGGATAATGGATAAAAACTGGTATGAAATTTCACAGCAGAAAAGACTGACGACCCGTGACAGGCACTATGTAAAAGAGATGCAAATTATCCGTAACCGGTGGGCACATAGCGACACCTACGGTTTGGATAAGGATGATGTCTATCGTGATATAGATAACCTTCAGCAGTTTCTTACTCTAATTGGTGCAGATGATGAAACTATTTCTGAAATAAAACAGCTTAAAAATGATGTCCTAATTCAGACTGCTGCGCCAAAAAGAAGAGACGATGATAAACGGCAAGTGAGAACGGAGGACAAGTCAGACAAAAACTCCGATGAGTTCCCTGATGACAATAAGGGAGGGATTGTAGTCGGTAGTATAATCGAATTGATCAGTGATCCTTCTATGCAAGGGGCTGTAGTAGAGTTGGATGGAAACTCGCCAGATGCCCGCTGTAAGGTTTTTATTGATGGCAACCTACAGCAATTCTATCTTTCACAATTGTCAGTAGTTGTTACCAAAGGTGAAAAACGGGTCGTTCCACTTTCGGAACTCCATAGCCTGCTCACTTGCCTGCAGATAAGGCATCCTTCTTTGTCAACGTTGTATTCCCTGAACGCTGCCAGAATTGATTTTGTTCCATACCAGTTTCGACCAGCCCTGAAAATTATCAGATCGGACCAACCACGTTTATTGATTGCTGACGGTGTCGGCGTAGGAAAAACTATTGAGGCCGGTTTGGTTTTACGGGAACTACAGGCCAGAAATGATATCGAATCTGTTCTTATTATTTGTCCAAAGCCATTGGTTGCAGAACGAAAATGGGAACTGGAAATGAAACGGTTTGACGAACGTTTCACTCAGCTTGACGGAAATGGTCTCAGACATTGTATTGAAGAGACTGACCTTGACGGAGAATGGCCTGATCAGCATAAGAAAACTATTATTCCCTTTTCATTATTTGATGAAAATTTGTTGCATGGATATAGTACCAAGCGGAAAAACCAATTGGGGCTTTTTCAACTCGACCCTCCACCAAGATTTGACTTGGTAATCGTTGATGAGGCGCATCATATCAGAAACTCAACGACTTTTGCCCACCAAGGAGTCCGCTTTTTATGTGAAAATGCAGAAGCAGTTCTATTCTTGACAGCTACTCCTGTTCAGATGGGGAGTCATGATCTTTATACACTTCTTAGATTACTCAGACCGGATCTGGTTATTGATGAAGAAGCGTTTGAGCATATGGCAGAACCAAATCCTTATATCAATCAGGCTCTGTCTGCCGCCAGATCTGGTGGCGATGATTGGGGCCAATTGGCTCTGGAATCCTTGGAGCTTGCAGCAGGTACGCCATGGGGTAATTCTATGCTCCGCCACAATCCAGTCTTTAAAGAAACGCAGAAGAAACTGGCTCAAGGCGGAGTGGATAGAGAAAACAGAGTCCTGGCAATACGTGACATTGAAAATTTTCATAGCTTTTCAAGAATAATAAACAGAACCAGGCGGCGTGATATTGGCAATTTCTGTTTGCGTAGACCGTATACCATAGAGGTTCCTTTTACGGAGGAACAAAAGGAGTTGCACGATCAGTTACTTAGGTTTGAAGCAACAGCTCTCTCTCTTTTACATGGAAGTCAAAATGTGAATTTTATGATGTCAACTATTCGGAGGCAGGCTGCCAGTTGTATTTTTGGCTTGGCCCCCTTTATTGACCATATCCTAAATAGGCGTCTAACGGAATTGGAGTGGCAGGAAACTACAGATGAGGAGCTGGCAGAGGTTAATAATAGTCAGCCCCTGAACGATTTTGCACAAACTATTTTCGATAAAGCTACAAGCCTCCCTCCTGATGACCCCAAATTTGATGAATTCCTGATCATTATTCTCGAGAAGCAAGATCAAGAGAATAACAAAGTTATGGTTTTTAGTAGTTTCAGGCACACTCTTTCTTATCTTGAGAAAAAATTATTGGCTCAGAGTGTTCGAGTAGGATTAGTTCATGGAGATATTAAAGACGAAGAACGGTTATTGTTAAGACGACGTTTTGAAAGATCACGGGATGCTGCAGACGCGATTGATGTTATGCTTTTCTCTGAAGTAGGATGTGAGGGGCTTGATTATCAATTTTGTGATTTGATGATCAATTACGATCTCCCCTGGAATCCTATGCGGATAGAACAGAGGATAGGGCGTATTGACCGTCGCGGCCAAAAGAGCGAGGCTGTGGCAATTTATAACCTGATCACCCCTGATACAGTAGATGCTGATATTTACAACAGGTGCCTGCTGAGAATCGGTGTTTTTGAAGAAAGTATTGGAGATTGTGAAGAAATTCTGGGTGATATTCATCGAGAAATTCGCGGTATTGCAGATAATCTCGAGTTGTCGGAGTCCGAACGTCGGGAAAAATTAGAACAACTGGCAGATAACGAGATTCATAAAATTCACGAACAGCAGGCACTTGAAGATAGCGAGAAAGAATTGTTTGGTATTCGTTTGCCAAAAATCGCTGTGGACACGGAAATCAGCGAATCTGAGAGTCACTGGTTGACTTCAGGGGCTATTCAGCGGTTTGTGTCGGAGTATTTGGAAAAACGAATCGGTAAAGGTGAGTATATTCTCGGTGAAAAGGAACTTAAAACACTGCGGCTTTCACAGGGTTCCCGAAATCAATTACTTGCTGATTTTAGAAAATTAGTGGTTCAAAGAACGCCTATGAATCGTGAATGGGATAAGTGGCTTAAGGGATCTGAACCGCACTGTGCCATAACCTTTGAATCATCTTGTGCCGCAGACCATAGAGAAGCTCATTTCATCATGCCTTTGCATCCACTTGTTCTCCAGGCAGCTCGTTTTCTTGAAAGTGCGGAACCTGTATATACTACCCTGCGAATTACTGGATCGGAAGTTAGTCCAGGTGACTATCTGTTTGCCATCTATGCTTGGGAGTACAAAGGAGTGCGGCAAGAACTCAGGCTCATTCCAGTCTGTGAGGATACCAACATAAGAGAAAACTTTTTTGACTATATTGAATCCGGGGCGGAAATGCTTCCCGATATGGTCCTAGATGAAGAAAAGGCTTTTGAGGAATTAGACAGAACACATCACAGATTATGGAGCAAGGAAAGAGAAGAGCATCATCGGAAAGCACAAGAAATTTCTTCATTTAAGCGAGTTAGCTTAAAAACCAGTCATCGAGGCCGACAAAGTGTTGTGTCTGAACAGTTGTCGAATGCAACAAATGAAAAAATTAGACGAATGAAACAGGCCCAGCTCAACAACAACCAAGCAGACTTTGAGAGAAGGATGTCTGAGTTAGACATTGCAGAAAAAGGTTCTGATATACATGCTCGAGCGGTTGTTTTTGGTGTTTTGCGGATGGAGGGGTAAATTTTGCAAGAGAACATTATTCGGGAAATCAGAGATGATTATAGCCCTGAAAAGAATACCGAGCGAATTCTACGCGGATATTCAGAGGCTATTAATAAACTTGCTCATGATCTCTACGCGAAAGAGACCCATTTTATTTTTGAGCTCATCCAAAATGCCGAAGATAACACCTATGAAAAAGAAATTCCTACGCTACGTTTTGTTTTAACAAAAAAAGATCCCATAAAATATAGTCAAGGAAAGGCTGCATTGATAGTTGAAAACAATGAAGTTGGTTTTCAAAAAGAAAATGTTGCAGCAATATGCGATGTAGGTCAATCCACAAAAACTAAGAAACAAGGATATATTGGTGAAAAAGGAATTGGTTTCAAATCGGTTTTTCGGGTGACCAGTTGTCCCCATATTTTTTCCAACGGATTTCAGTTTTCGTTGCCTGAAAAAGACGAATTCTCTGGACTTGGGTACATCGTTCCCAGATGGTTGCAATCTATTCCTAGGGGTTTAAACAAGCAAATTACTTCTATCTATCTGCCGCTCGACAGATCAGATTTTCCAGATGATAAAGTCTCGTTGGCCCTTAAAGATATAGCTCCTGAAACGATTATTTTTTTAAAAAGATTAAAAACGATTGAACTGGTTGTAGATCTAGGAAAAAAGTATGAGATGATCATCGAAAAAGATGATTCAGAATTTCCTCTTGTAAAACTAACCTACCTGAAAAAGGACGATAAAAATGAAGAAATTTTAGAGCATCTCTTCTGGGTAACCTCTAAAGAATATAAGAAACCTGCAGATGTTAACCACGAAGAACGAGAAGAAATCAACACCCGTGAAGTTTCCATCGCAATTCCTTTAGTCAATAAACAGCAGGGCAAGCTGTTTGCCTATTTGCCTGTTTGGGAAAATACAGGATTACCTTTTTTGATTAATGCAGATTTTCTCCTGACCAGTTCTCGTGAGGGAGTGAAGGAGAATGAGCCTTGGAACGGTTGGCTACGTGATTGCATTGCCGATGTTTATGTCGAGTCATTGGTTTCCTGCTTGTCATCAAATATTCTCCCCTATGATAAAAAGATTAAGGCCTACGCATCAATCCCACGAAGCACAAATCGTCCCTTCCTTGAGCCGGTTATCCCGGAGATACTTGAAAAACTAAAACAAACGGCATGTGTGTATATCGTACACCATGATTGCCTGGCTATACCGAAAACAAGCAGTATTGCCCGTAAAGACTTTTGGGATTTATTCGGAGATGATTTGCCAAATGCTTTAAGGAAAACGGTACAACTTGTGAAGCCGGAACTTAGACCGTATGACAAAAAATTAAGAACTATTGGAGTATCTTCACTGAGTAATGAAGAGCTTATAGAATGTCTTGAAGATGAGCATTGGCTTGGTAGCAAATCAAATGAATGGTTTTTACAACTTTACTCATATCTTAAAAAAAATAAAATTGAAGGCCAGGCTCTCCTCTCAAAAAAAATTGTGAAAATATGGTCAGATGCATATCAAACCAGCATGTTGTCATGCAATGACGACCAACCAATTTACTTTGAGCGTGATGATGAAGCTCGAACAGTAATAAAAGATGTTCCTGGCTGGCTTGAGAAAAAAATTCCTGTTGCTTTCCTGGAGAGAAGTTTTTTGGAAACTATTGCCCGGATGCAAGACAGTAACAAAGTTATGGCTTGGATGATGGAGCATTTGAATGTACATCCCTTTTCAAAAACAAATTTTTGTATTGGTATTCAAAATGTTCTTCTGGACAAGTATGAAGATATGAATCCCGAACAAATAGCATCGGCGACCTCCTTTCTCGTAGCTCATGCAGATGAAGAGTTTAAGGATTGGGATAAAATTCCTGTGGTGCTGGACAATGGAGAGAAATATATTTTATCTGATTTATATAGACAGAATGTAGTGGTTCCTGAAAATTATGATCTTCAAACAGGGTGGCAGCATATATGGGTAACAGAGGATGATAGAAAGCATTTTGTTGTTTTGTCAAATTATTATGAAGCTGTAACTGTTGATCATTTAATGTCGCATGCCAAGTTTTATTCAATAAAATACATTATAAAAAAATTTCCAGACCCATTCCATTACCAAAATCATGAATATTATAATGAGTATGATGATTATAAGGCTCCGGAATGGACGATAAATATTCGTGGGCAAATTGAATCTGTGAAGAGAGATGCATTGTTTGATTGGGCAAAGCACAACACTGTATCGAGCTTTGGTTATATTCATAGATCAAGACCTGATGGAAGGTATAATTTTTCTATTAAGGAGCAAAGAAAATCTGAATTCGAGAAATGCCTACTGAGCCTGGTCTGGTTGCCAACCCAAAAGGGCTTTATGCGTCCACCACAAGTTTTTCTTCCCAGGAAGGAAATAAAAGAAATTTTTGGTGACACTGTCCCTTATTTACAGGGAACCATTTCAGAGCAGACGATAGAATTATTAGGAATAAAATCAGTTATATCAACCAGTGAATTGGTGGAGACATTAAAAGATTATTCAAATGAAGTACATGTAAATCAGGAAATGCTGTCTCGTATTTATTCCGCCTTAGACGGAAGAACTCGATTTAGTGATCCAGAAGAGATAGCAAGCCAGTTTAAACAACATAAGATAATTTTTGTCCTAAAGGAAACGGGCGAAGGTGATTGGTTTACTTTGGAGCAAGTAATATGGGAAGATGCTGGAAAAATTCTTGGTGATGATTTCGTTTACCTTGAAAAGCATTATCCAAGGTTAAAAGATTTTTTTGTTACCACTTTGGGAGTTAAAGAAAAAGCAGATCCGGAATCATTCGCACAAAGGTGGTTGCTACTTCAACAGAATACAGCAAATTCTTCTCAAAAATTACGCGACCTGTTGGATTCTATTTATCGCGTTCTTCTACCAATAGCAAAAAAGAAAACTGACGAACGACCAGAATGGTGGAGTCATTTTATCGAGAAGGCATTGGTATTTACTCAAAATGGATCTTTTGTTGAACCTGTGGAAGTGATTGTACCTGATGACGGCGAACTGAAAAAAATATTCAGTGGAACAAGTGTCGAATTTGTGTGGCGGCCTGAGAAGGATTCATTTAGCCAGTGGGCACCGTTTTATGAAGCATTCGGTATCTCAAGGATCTCTGAGTCAGTTACAAGAGAATTGGCAGAAGAGGCAGATTGTGAGATCAGCAAGTCCAATGAATTTATAACGCCCTCGATGATACAGATGTTATCAGCTTGGCTGCGGGAGAAAGAAAATAACCACTATAGAAGATTGGTAGATGATGGCTTTTTCGAAACACTTCGGGAACTCCAGGAAGCCCAAACAGAAGAAAAAATAGAAGTTATTTTTACTCTGGAAGCCAGTGGTATTTATAAAGAGGTGGAAAAAAATTACCCCGTATTCTGGGATCGTAGTGAAAATTTGATGATCATTAACAGGTCAACGAATTTAGCAGATATAAAACGGAAAATTTCTTCAGTGATAGCCAAAGGGGCAATGAGCAACCGTGCCTATAAAGATCTAGCCCATTGGGTGGAACTTATTTTGGAGGCAAAGGATACTGATAGGACCCAGGATGAAGGGTGGCCCATTCCAAAAGAAATCAGCAAATTATTTGTAAAGAGTGCCGCAGATATTAAAGGTAAAAAATCGGAAACAAAAAATAAACATGACAAACAAGCTGTAGACATCTCGGGGTCCCCAAAAGAAGAGAAAGTTTCCTCCAAGGCTGATGAAACTTCAGGCTTAGAAGGACATCCTTCCATTAATCAACTTGATAACGATATGCTGACAAAAAGGGGGATAGTGAAAGGAACAGTAGATAACCCTGAGAAAAACGAAGAGAACTCGTCCTGTACCTCTTCTTCAAACGTTCAAGATGAGATTGCTGAAAATGCTGAAAGCAATAATCAAGAAATTGATTTTGCTGGAGATACCGTACCAGCTGAAAACATAATAGAAAAAATTGAGCAGGCTTTTTGTAGAGATGGTGAGACTTCCTTGTCTGAGGAATTTGAAGATGATGATGATTATTATAAATCAGGAGATGTTAAAAACCCTGATCATCGGAGGGAAAAAACAAGAGGGCACCATAAAAATAGAATTGCAGATGAGCCGACTCCTGATAAACGGAGACAGGATACTATTCGCAGGATGCTGGAACCTGCAGATCCCGGAACAAGAACTTATCTCGCTGACTTGTACTCAGGAAAATGTCAGATATGTGGAAAAACATTTCCACAACGAAACGGAAAACCATTTTTTATTGTAAGCCATATTGTCGATAGAAAACATGCCCGTTTGCTTGACAATTCAGCAAATGCATTATGCCTGTGCCCTCTCCATTTTTCCCAATGGCGACATGGTGCCGTGGAGGCGGACAATATACTTGAACAAATATTCACAAAGAAGACAAAAGCAGAGGGAGGAGGGGGGAACCTTTCCTTGCAAATCACTCTTTGCGGTAAGAAATGTGAAATTTCCTATAAAGAAAAACATCTTCTGGATCTTCAATCTCTCTTGAATGAGCTTGAAAACATGAATGAATAACAGTGTTATTGATCTGTGAGCAACTTATGCAAAAAAAGAAAGAAAAAATTGTTCTTGCTCCGACTGACCTCAGTAATTTTTTGAGCTGTAACCACAGCTCACGACGTGATTTGGATGCGGCCAGAGGAAGTGTTGAACGTCCGGTTCGTTACGGACCTGTTCTTGATGCCCTAAAAGAACGAGGGAGAAATCACGAACAATCTTATTTGGAGTATCTTCGTGGTTCTGGATTGCTCGTTGTAGATGCCAATGATTATGAGCCTACTACTGAAACATCTCTCGTGGGCAGAAATGGAAAGACACTATCTGCAATGCAGAGTGGCGCAGATATTATTTATCAACCTGACCTGGCTGATGATACCTGGTCTGGACGAGCTGATTTCCTACGAAAGATCGATAAACCAAGTGACCTTGGTGATTGGTCTTACGAAGTAATTGACACAAAACTGGCTCATGAAACAAAAGCAGGTACTATTCTCCAGCTCTGTGTGTATTCATATCTGCTCGAAAAGATTCAGGGGGGGCGGCCGGAAATGATGCATGTTGTAACGCCGGGCACTGATTACGAACCTGATACATACCGGACAGAAGATTATGCTGCCTATTTCCGATTATTAACAGGTATGATTGGTCACTTTATAAATGACCCGGGAAATACCTACCCGGAACCTGTAACCCATTGTGATTTATGTGCCTGGTGGAGCGAATGTGAAGAACGCCGGCGCAAAGATGATCATCTTGGCTATGTTGCGGGGATAACCAAGGGGCAGATCAAAAGCCTTCGACAACAGGGGATAGAAAATCTCAAAGGTCTGGCCAAAGCAAATGAAATCCAAAAACCCGAAAAAGGGTCTCTTGAAGCCCTGTTAAGAACCAGAGAACAGGCAAGGGTTCAGCTGAGAGGTCGTGAAACCAATGAACCGTATTATGAGTTGAAAGAACCCGTTAACGAAAAACACGGTTTGGCCTTACTCCCTGAGCCAACACCAGATGATATATTTCTGGATTTCGAGGGTAACCATTTTGCAGAACATGGTGTACAGGAGTATCTGATTGGTTATATCACCTTTACAGAGGAACAACCTGAATATACCGCTATCTGGGCACGCACGCTTGAGGAAGAAAAGCAGGCATTTGAGTCATTCATGGATGTGGCAATAGACACTCGCAGGAAAAATCCATCTGCCCATATCTATCATTTTGCTCCTTATGAACCCGCTGCTCTCAAAAGGTTAATGGGCAGATTCGCTACACGGGAGGTTGAACTTGATGAGCTCCTTCGAGGTGGCGCTTTTGTAGACCTCTATACTGTGGTTAAACGATCACTGATTGCGGGGGTAGAGCGATATTCTATTAAGGAACTCGAACCATTTTTTGGCTATTCCAGGCAGCAGGACTTGCATGAGGCTTCCATGAGTCGTCGCCTTGTTGAGTATGCTGTGGAAGCTGGGCAGCTTGATGCTGATTTAGACGAGCAATGCCGGATCGTTGAGGAGTACAACAGGGAAGACTGTGAATCTGCGCAGCACCTGCGTGATTGGCTTGAACAACTCCGTATTGATTGTGTCGCCGATGGTAACGACCTGCCTCGGCCTGTACTCCAAGAAGGTGACGCCGGAGAAACAATAAATGATTTAGACCGGGAATTGCAACGCTTACGGGATGGATTACTTGTAGGAATACCGGTTGACGCAGAGGAACGTTCAGCTGAAGAAGATGCACGTTTTATCCTGGCACATATGATGGAGTTTCATAGACGGGAGGAAAAAGCTGCCTGGTGGGAGTATTTCCGTCTTCTTGAGTTGGAAGAGACTGAGTATGTTGCTGAGCGCAGGGCTATTGCTTGTCTTCACTTCGCTGAAGAGGTGGAAGCTGGGCGCGCCCCAATACATCGTTATCAATATGATTCAGATCAGGAGCTTGATATTCGTCGAGGAGATGAAGCCCTAGATTCCGATGGCAATAAATTTGGCAAGATTGTGGAGGTAAATTATCCTGACGGCACCGTTGATGTTAAAAAACGTATGGATACTGCAACGGTACATCGAGACGCATTACTCCTCAATAATCAAATTTCTTCAAAGGTACTACGGGAATCTCTTATGCGTCTCGGTGATAGTGTTTTGGAGATGGGCTTTACTGACCAGGAACCATACAAAGCTGCTTTTGAATTGCTTTTAAGGCGCCCTTCTCTGCTGGTCGGAGAAAATAATTCCTTGCAAAGAGACGAGGAAGAAACAGTTGATGCAGCTTGTCGACTTGTTGCTGAACTTGATGGCCACATTCTTGCTGTTCAAGGTCCTCCCGGTACAGGTAAGACTTATACAGGGGGAAAGATAATCTGTGCATTGAAACAAAAAGGATTGAAGGTCGGAGTAACCGCTGTCAGCCACAAAGTTATTGTCAACCTATTGGAAAGTGCAAAAAAAGAGGCCGATAAAATTGGACTGGATCTTTCTGCAGTACACAAACAGGCAGGAACATACGACGGTGAATCGGGCATTGTAAGAAGTAGCAGCTATCCCTCCATTCAAGGTGGCCTTGAAAACGGTAAGATTGATGTGGTGGGGGCCACTGCCTGGTGTTGGAGCCGTGCTGATTTCGAACAGACCGTCGATGTACTCATTGTTGATGAAGCGGGTCAGATGGCTTTGAGTAATGTTCTTGCGGTCGCTCCGGCGGCACGCAGTTTAGTTTTGCTGGGTGATCCACAACAACTTGAGCAGCCGATACAGGCAAGTCACCCTGAGGGTAGTGAGGTCTCAGCATTATATCATTTGCTTGATGGTGCGGAAACAATACCTCCAAACAAAGGCCTTTTTCTTGGAGAGACCTACCGACTACACCCTGCAATTGCCCAGTTTACCTCTGAGGTTTACTATCAGGGGCGTTTGGAATCTCGACCAGGACTTGACCTTCAGTCAATACAACATCCAAAGGATATGTACAGCGGCTCAGGGCTGAGATACGTGCCCGTGTATCACGAAGGCAATCAGGCCCGTTCCGATGAAGAAGTTGAAGTAATCAGCACTATAATCAATGAACTGCTAAATGGTGGCAAGTGGCAAGATAAAGAACAGAAGCTGCACCGATTGAAAGAGGACGACATTCGCATCATAGCACCCTACAATGCACAGGTCTCAGCGTTGACCGGAGCAATTCCCCAAATGAAGGATCATATCGGTACGGTAGATCGATTTCAAGGGCAGGAAGCACCTGTCGTAATATATTCCATGACATCCTCCAGTGCTGAAGATGCTCCACGTGGTATGAGTTTTCTCTATGATCCGCACAGATTTAATGTTGCAACATCTCGAGCCTCAGCACTCTGTATTCTTATAGGCTCCCCCGCTCTGTTTGAGCCGGAATGTCGAACGCCTCAGCAAATGAAGCTAGCAAATGGGTTTTGTCGGTTTAGAGAGTTAGCGCAACAGATCGATTATTAATCTTTCTTAAGTTCTCCTGTATATCAATCTTTTACTATGGATAATTCTTCCTGATGATTTAAAACCGAGTTTACCCTCAATTAAAGAGATCGAGAAAGAACTGGAACAAAAAAGCACAGGTGAACACCATAAAAGATAAACGAAAACAGAAATTGACAAGGCTTGGGGCTGATAGTCTGGCGGATGCTTTGTTAGAACTTGCCATACAGTCAAATGCCGCCGATGACATGGTTGACCGCCTAATTGCTACGCCTCAGGAAAATACTGTCAGGTTTAGGGAAAAACTCTCAATTTTGAAGCATTCGCAATATGTTGTTGATTGGAGAGAATCTCTTTCTTTTTCACGAGAATTGGAAGCATTGCTGCAGGATCTTAAGGCTGGTGTTAGTGATCCTCTGACTGGAGTTGAACTTGTTTCTGCCTTTTATGAGACAGACAGAAGAGTCTTTGACAATTGCAATGATTCCAATGGTCATGTTAGTGGGGTGTATCAGTTTGACGCAAAATCGCTATTTGCAGAATATGCTTCGCTCTGTGAGGATAAAGAGAAAGTTGCTGATATCATACTTGTACTTCAGCAGAACGATGAGTATGGCGTGCGAGATGTTCTGATTGATTGTGCTGCGGATTGTTTGCCTGAAGCAACTATCAGATCAATGGTTACAAAGCTTCAGCAGTTGGTTGACAATGAAAAAGATGAATACAAGAATCGACATAATTTTCGTCTTATAGAATCTCTGGCACGGCAGATAAAAGATGCTGAACTGTTCGCAAAAACTCGGATTGCCTCCTGGGGCGAACTGACACCTGCCGCCCATATCGATATTGCCCGTGTCTATCTTGAGAGTGGTGATGTCCATACTGCCCATTCATGGCTTAAAAAAATACCTAATGATGATACCTCTCAAGAATACGAGCGCGAGAAGTTATTACTCCAAATTTACAAGCAACTGGGAGACGATCAGGAACTAGGTTCACTCCTTTATAAACAGCTCAAAGCTTACCGCTCCACAGAAAAACTACAGGATCTTTTAAATGTTATTGGTGAAGATAAACGGGATGATGTTATTTTAACTGAAACTGCTGAGATCCTAGCCGACAGCGGTTTTAAAAGTAGCAATGCCGAATTTTTAACTTCCATCGGCAAAATTTATGAGGCGGAAACCTATCTTCTTGACCGGGCTGGTCAGATAAATGGCGATTTGTATTCAGGGTTACTTCCGTTGGCCAAAATCATGGAAACAGAAGAACGTAGCCTTGCAGCATCTATTATTTATCGCAGTTTACTGTCCTCAATCCTTGACCGTGGTTACACCAAGGCCTATTCATATGGAGCCCAGTATCTTAAAAAACTGGACACCATGGCTGCTTCAATAACTGATTGGGGTAATTTCGAAATTCATGACGTATATAAGGGCAGAATCTACGAGGCGCACAAACGGAAACGAAGTTTCTGGCCAAAATATGAGGGGAAATCATGAGTGAACGAATGTGTTTGCTGAAAGTTAGATTGCTTGATATCGAACCCGAAATCCGTAGAATATTTGTCGTACCGGCAAGCATAACACTGGACAGGATCCACGATGTTATCCAGATCGTGATGGGCTGCAAAACGAAATTGCCTGTCTCGATGGTGCAAGAGCGTGCCCTCCTGAAGATGTTGGCGGTATTCCTAGCTATTTTGACTTTTACTGTGTTTCTGCTGATCCCGGCATGAAGGCCATGGAAGATTGATTGAATGGTTCGGCGGACATTATGACAGCGAATAATTTTATGCTGATTTTTTGGGATCATAAAGGAGAATGAGTTGAATATGGAAAACCAGAAAACAGATTTAATTATATATAACACAGCTGACGGTAAGACTTCCGTGGGTTTATATGCTAGGCATGGCATGGTGTGGATGAATCAGAGTCAGTTGGCTGAACTTTTTGACACCTCAGTGCCCAACATCAGTATTCACATATCTAACATACTGAAAGAAAAAGAACTAAGCGAAAACTCAGTTGTTAAGGATTACTTAACAACTGCCGCTGATGGCAAAGAATATAATGTTACTTTTTATTCTCTGAGCATGATTTTGGCCATTGGCTTTCGGGTTCGGAGCAAAAGAGGTACCCAGTTCAGGATCTGGGCAAATCAAAACCTTCAGGAATATATAATCAAGGGTTTTGTCATGGATGATGAGCGGTTGAAAAATCCTGATGGTAGGCCAGATTATTTTGATGAGTTCCTAGAACGAATTCGGGAAATAAGGGCCTCGGAAAAAAGGTTCTACCAAAAGATTCGTGATCTACTCGCCTTAAGCAGTGATTACGATAAAACTGATAAGCCGACTCAGATGTTTTTTGCTGAAACCCAAAACAAATTGCTCTTTGCCGCAACCGGACAGACTGCCGCTGAAATAATAGTAAGCAGGGCTGATGCCAATAAACCCAATATGGCACTTTCATCATGGAAGGGTCATGTGGTTCGAAAGCAGGATATTTTTATTGCCAAAAATTATCTCAACCACGATGAAATTGATACCCTGAACCGTTTAGTTGTTATCTTTCTGGAAACTGCTGAATTAAGGGTTAAAAACAGAACGGACATATCATTGGATTTCTGGCGTGATAATGTTGATAAAATTCTGGAGTTCAATGAAAAGCCATTACTGAAAGGTAAGGGCAAAATCAGTAAAGCTGTGATGGAGCAAAAAGTAAGGGAAACATATCAACTGTTTGACAAAAAGCGTAAAGAGCACGAGGCAAAACAGGCTGATCTTGATGACTTAGCAGAGTTGACACAGTTGGAGCAACAGGTAAAGAAGGGTCATTGAGTCCGTGGAGGGGAATTATGAGTGAACGGATGTATTTACTAAAAGTTAAATTACTTGATATCGAACCCGAAATCTGGAGAAGATTTGTTGTGCCTGCGAGTATAACACTGGACAGGCTACATGATGTTATCCAGGTCGTGATGGGATGGACTGACAGTCACCTCCACGAATTCACTATTGGTAAGAGACGTTACACTGAATATCCGCAGGAAAGAGAAGATGGGTTGGGGTGCGGTAAATATCGTTTTGGAGATCTGGTTAAGCAAAAAAATAGAAAAATTTTATATCTCTACTATTTTGGTGACAGCTGGATGCATGAGTTGGTCCTTGAAGAAAGTCATTATTTAAATCCTGGGCTGGAAAACGAAATTGCCTGTCTCGATGGTGCAAGAGCATGTCCGCCTGAAGATGTTGGTGGTATTCCCGGCTATTTTGACTTTTGCAGTGTTTTGGCTGATCCTGGAAGCGAAGACTATGAAAGATTGATGGAATGGTCTGGCGGACATTATGACAGCGAAGAATTTGATACAGACATGGTGAATTGGGAACTGATGAAATATCTGCGCTGGTCACGGGACAGGTATAAAGATTGGGGGTGGAATCAATAGCTGAAGGTACCGCTAAACTGAGTTCTCCTTTATATGCAGGTTAGTCGGTTAGAGATGCGACTTCTTCTTCAATCTCACTGGTCAGACGTTCAAGTATAAAAGAGTTCATACTATACGGCGTATGATCAGCAATGTACTTGAGCTTCAGATACAACGGCTCTGGAATTCGTAGAGGCAAATTCTTTTTCACATCTTCTCTGATATGCGGTTCCTCCCAAGGGTACACAATATCTTGCGTTGAACTGCGGTTACCGGCACCAGATGCAAATTCATCAAGATCAGCATCTGTTTTTCGTTTTGGTGTTGAGCGTAGCGCACTTTTCTTTTTAGTTGCCACCATAAACCTCTTTAAAAAGTTGTGTCATTTCCTGGATTGCTTTTTTGTCCTGTTTCATTTCCACTACAGATAACCCATCCCTGGCAGCCTTACGATATGATATACGATCCCGAAGAACGGAATCCATAAGCGTAAGATTCTGAAAATCTTCCTGCTCAAAAAACGCTCGTGTTTCAGTTTCTTCCTGTATCGCTGGATTAGTGGAGGCTCTGTTCAGCACTATAAAAGCCTGCAGATTGTCATTTAATCCTTGAGCCATATCCACCAGGTCATTCATTTGTTGCAGAGTCCAGATGTCAAATTGGAAAGGCTGGATGGGGATATACGCAAAATCGGAGACACCAAGGGCGTAACGAAGTTCAGCAGAATCCCGACCCCCAGCGTCAATCACAATTTCATCGTATCGATCTGCCAGGTCACGCACTTGGGAAACTAAACCTTTACCAAATTTCTGCACACAAGCAATGCGTGGTTCTGTGTCCGTCTCTTCTCTTACCGTGGCCCAGAAAGATGCCGTCCCTTGTCGGTCAGTATCCAGCAACATTACATCCTTACCCTGCAGAGCAAGCATAGCGGCCATATTAGTTGCCAATGTGGTTTTCCCAGTGCCGCCTTTTTCACCACCGAATAGTACGATTGCCATTGTTTATACCATATGGAGTCATATTAAATGTTACTATGCTAAATGATATGATATCATATCTAAGTAACGTTGCAAGAACAAAGCAATAAAAAAGCCGTCCCCAGAAGGAGACGGCTATGGTTAGCGAGTTATGTCTTAAACATTCACGGCATTGTTTTCAAAAGATGTCTGCTTTAATTCAGCCATTTTCTCAGTTAAATACCAGAGAGCCTGGTTGAGTTTTACATTTCGCTCCAAGGCTTTTACCGGGCGTGTTGTTGTACGTCTGAGACGTCCATTGCTACCTCTGGTTCTGCCCTTGAGACCACCACGCATGATATTTTCCTGAATCACGTTGAAGGTTGTCCACAGATCATTGCCCTTGTCATCATAACGACGTTCGGACAATAACTGATCTGGCAGAACAGGTGCATTATCCAGATCATCATACACAAGATTATGGGCAGACATTGCGAAGATATTACGTTCATCGGGTGTCATCTCGATAACTTTCATATCATCCACCTGATCTGCAATCGTTCCTGCAGAGGATGCAATTTCACCAGCAGAATGAATAAAATCATCCGGGTTAAAACCGATATGCTTATGGCTGAAATTGGCAAATTCAGAGGCGACCATTAGGCCGTTTCCGCAAATCTGCCGCCAGACAGAAGCAATCAGTTTAAATGCGCATCCGCAGTCGTGGGAATTATATAACATCAGATCAACCCGTTCACCATCAAAGGCAAGGCCATTTTTGGCAAAACGGATCATATGCCGCTGGTAGCCTTCTCTTTTTGTATTGCGCACACTGCTTTGCTGCGCATGAACGGGAAACCAGCCGCTATCTCGCAGCAAATCGATGGCCGTTAAGGTGGGGACGAAAGAATATCGTTCCGAAACGCCATTGATTGGCTGTAAAGATCCTGCCGCTGGTGCGATATCTACGATTTGATCATTTGTTAAATGAGTAGGTGCGGTCATAGTATTGTCTCCTGAAATAAATAAGGGGGCAAGACCGCACCGTTTCAGGGGCAGACTGCCCTCGATTGGGGAAATGTTTGTTTGTTTCTACTGTTGATTCTGATTTTCAAATATCCAGCGTGTTACAATTTGAATGGCCATGTCACGATCAATTGAGCGAAACCGTCCACCAGCAGGTGTCAGATTGCCAACAAAGAATCGTGCCTTATGACCATTCGTAACATTAGCCAGACAATGGAGTGCATGAGATTGACGATTCAACCCACTGCATTCATTCCGACAAAAGATATCGGATATGCCATCAGTTTCTGTGATCATCAGAGTTTCTCCACAACAATCATGGAGTAATGTCTGCACTGATTTTGCATCAGGCTCAAAGAGCCCTGTATCATTGGAATCACGAACAGTAGAATTACGTTGTTCTGTTTGCATGTCTTGTCTCCTTGAAAAATAAGGGCAAGACTCTCCCTTGCAGGGCAGAATTGCCCCGTAAAAGGGATAATAGGTTAAGGCTTCAAAAGCCCTACATCGGTAAACGCAGTTACATCATCACCAACAACCATATGATCAAGAATCTTCACCTCAACAACATCCAGAATATCTTTCAGCGTATTGGTCAGAAAGATATCCTCTTTGCTGGGCTGAGAATTTCCTGATGGATGGTTATGAGCAAGGATCACCGCAGAGGCATTAAGCAATAGCGCCTCTTTGACAATCTCCCTGGGATGAACTGCTGTGTGATGGATGGAACCTCTAAACATCTCCTGAAATGACAAAATCCTATGCTGGGTATCAAGGAACAAACAGGCAAAAACTTCCTGCTGCCTGCCTTGTAATTTATAACCAATCACAGTTTTAGCCAGATCGGCAGAGATAATATGAGATCCGCGTCGTAGCTGATACCCACTGAGTTTGTTAGCAGCAGTCAGTACCATTTCTTTGGGTGCAGGATGATATTTGCCATCCTGATCTTTCATGAATAACATTGGGTTCTCCTGAAAAAAACCGGAGGAACCAATGCCCTGGCCTGGGAGAGGTTCCCCGGTCGGGTGAGTTGGTGCTAATCGGTGTTTTAGAACGGGATGTCATTTTCAGGCAGTGGTGCATCTCTTCCGTCATCCGGCACAGATTCACTGTTTTCCTGCCTGCCACCAAGCATCTCCAGATCTCTTGCGATGATCTCGGTGCTGTAGCGGATATTGCCATCTTGGTCTTCCCATTTACGAGTGCGAAGTTTTCCCTCAATAAAGACTTTGGAACCTTTACTCAGATGTTCATTGCACACTTCGGCAAGTCCCTTCCAAACAACGACACGATGCCATTCCGTGTGTTCCTGTTTGTTTCCATCAAAATCTTTCCAGCGTTCAGTGCTTGCCACCGAAAATGTTGCCACCGGAGTTTGATTCTGGGTATAGCGGAGTTCAGGGTCATTGCCTAAATTGCCGATTATCATTGCTTTGTTCATTTGTGTTTCTCCTTGGATTAATTGTTGGTTATGCTGCTTTTGCTTTTCGTATTTCCAGAAAGGAAAAGGTATTTGTCTTCTGGTATTCCTCAATGGCAACGCCACTTTCAGTAAGGAAGTTTTCCAGCCGATCAGTATCCAGGTACTTTCTGCTTCTTGTTGCTTTTTTGAGCAGACAACCTCCGGTTTTAATCGGTCCTTTTTGTTCGACCACGGCAAGGAGATTTCGTTTCAGAAGTTTAATCTCTCCTTTAACTACCTTCTCTTTGGCCTGCTGTTCCTGCAATGCTTCAACAACGTTTTCCAGCTGAGGAACTTCTTCTCCCTCAAAACGTGGACAGGTTGTTATATGATTACAGAATCCGCAAAGGGGGCCGGTTTCCGTATCAGGATATACTTCTTCTCCGTTTAGCATATGCTGGTATTCAGACCAGATGGCTCCAGCCCGATCCAGTAAACCGTTAAAAATCGTCTCTTCCGGTTTATATCCATTGAAAAAGCCAACATTGCCGTCTGCAAGATCAAGTGCCATTACGGCACCTTTGATAGTATAATCAGGATACTTGCTGGCAAGGGCTCCCATCTGGATATAAAGTTGCGATTCCCACGAGCCATACGGCCCATCGGGGATCTTACTTGTACTTTTAATCTCCAGAACAGATTTGATCTTTTGGGGTTTGGACGTGAAAACAAAATCGATATGCGCCTTGAGAGGAACATCTCCCTCAACAGCAATTTCCACCTGTCGGTCATAGTTGTTGAAACCGGCGGCAGAGAATGCCATGGCGACGATATCTTCTGTCATATGTCCCCGCTGAAAACGCAGGAGTGTTGCTAAGTCGTGTTCACCTGGATGGATACGTTCAAGAATAGTTTTTCTCGGGCAATATCCAATATCGGATGCACCAAGATAATTCCTGCGATCACCAAGTGTTTCTTCGGTGTGTTGCCTGGCAAGTTTTCGTAAACTTGTGAGCAGTGTGTTGTGGATATCCATGTGTTTGGTCCTCTTTGTTTGAGACGAGAGGGCACACGGATCCCTGGGAGGGATACGATTGTACTCCCTCATCAGGTTTAGTTAGGTGGGTGAGATTATTGGACGCTGAGTTCCTTGAACCAGTTTTTGCCCGATTTATCCCATCTGAATCCTGCTGATTTCAGCAGTTCCCGTTTGTCGTAGGCATTACCAGTGGCAACAACGATTCCGTTGCGTTGCTGATATTTGATGCCTGCGATTTTGGGGAGATTGCCGTTGTTTGTTGGTTTCGGTTTTGCGGAGTTAGTAGGTTTGTTCTGCTTTTGGGGTGCTGCTTGCGGTTCTGCACTATTGTTGGCATGAAAAGCAATCTGCAGTAAACCCTTGTAAGCGTCACTACCAATGGAAAGTAGAGATAAACACTTCTGAATGGCATCAGTAATTGCACCTTTCATGGCATCTCCAACATTTCCTCTGACAATCTGCATTTGTCCGGTCTGAGCACCTTTACAAAACCATTCATCCTTCACACGGATAAAGAGTTTCACTTCGGCAACGACCTGTGTCTCGAAAATTTCCTTACTGACAACTTCATACCGCCAGTTTTCCGGCATAAGTATAGAGTTCACGGCATCAAAAACATACTGTGGCTTATACCCATAGCGGATCTGACCAATAATCTGACCGTTCTTGACCATCTTTACTTCCTGAATAGCCGCACGACCAAAATCACGAAGCTGTGCATTAACCATTTCGATCTGTTGAGTGAGAGTTTTCTTCTCTGGCATCGTTGTTCCTCCTGTGTTTTAGGGAGAAAAACGACAATATTCCCCGATGGGAGTATGTGCTTCACTCCCGAGTATGGGGTTTGGTAAATTGAATAACAATCTGTGTAAGTCTATTGTTAATGCCGGGTAGTAATGAAAACGCACAAAAACTCGTTAACAATAATTACCGGACATAAATAAGGGAAAAAATACGGGAACAGGAATTCAAGATAGAATTCTGTTGTGGGGATTGTCACACACTGCTGCAGAAAAGAAGTTCGCTTGTGCGATGAAACTGTTTCTACTGTTTATGGTGTGACCGTGCTGACATACAAGGGTAACCGATAAAAAAATACAAATTGGTTCCCAGCTATTTCCCTGTGGACAGGGATTACTCAAATGAAATGAGTGGAATATTACTTATATAATTATGCGTGACAGTGAGAAAAGCAAGAAAATAATTTAGAGCAAGCTTTTATTATATGTTTAAATATATTTACAGATATTCGTATATGGCTTAACATATACTAATGAGCAAGATTATTCAAAGTCTTAAGTCTGCACGTCAGGAGAAAGGGCTTACCCAGGCCGAACTTGGAAAAAAGCTTGGATTGCCGCAAAGTCATATCTCTAAGATTGAGCAGGAATTAACCAATCCGCAACTATCCACATTAAGAGATATGGCTCGCATACTTGATCTGGAGCTGACCCTGGTGCCACGCTCTATGTTGCCAGCTGTTAGGTCACTTCTTACCGGTGAAGATACAGACGCCCCCAGATGGCAACCTGATGAGGAAGACTGATGTCTGATATTTTAGATGTATGGTTAGCCCAAACCCGCATTGGCCAACTGACACTACTCCCAGGTGATCGCACTTTTTTTGTTTTTGAAGAAGAGTATTTGAATGACTCAAATCGTCCAGTCCTCAGCCAGTCATTTTTTACTGGACCTGGAGAGCTGATTCCAGAAACCAGAACCTACAAAACAAAACTTCCTCCATTTTTTTCAAATCTACTACCCGAAGGTCACCTGCGGACATATCTCGCCAAACGTGGTGGAGTAAAATCTTCTCGTGAATTTAAACTTCTTGAACTATTTGGGGAAGATTTGCCTGGTGCGGTCTCCATAAAATCATCAGATCAACGTAATGTCCCACCAAAACTTCAGGCAAAAGAAACAGAACATTCCTCCCAGGAACAACCATACCGATTTTCTCTTGCCGGAGTACAACTAAAATTTTCTGCCCTTGCAGAAAGTAAAGGTGGCTTAACCGTTCCAACAAGCGGAGTCGGCGGCGATTGGATTGTTAAATTACCCGCCCAAAACTTTGCCCAGGTTCCTGAAAATGAATGGGCTATGCTACATCTGGCGAAAGAGGTAGGTATTTCTGTCCCCGAAACAGATCTTGTTCCCCTTGAGAAGATTGCAGGCTTACCGGAACTTGGCTTTTTATCAGGAAATTTGGCTTTAGCAGTAAAACGATTTGATCGAAAAGAGAACAAACGGATCCATATTGAAGATTTTGCCCAGGTCTACAACGTATTCCCAAATGACAAATACAATAAAGTCAGCTATGACAATATTGCCAATATGATATGGATATTGGCTGGCGAAGCCGGGCTCCTGGAGTTTATTCGACGCCTTACCTTTACCGTGCTGATAGGCAACGGTGATATGCATCTCAAAAACTGGTCATTTATTTACACCGATGGGGTTACACCAGCATTGTCTCCAGCTTATGATTTTGTCTCAACTGTTCCATATCTTCCAGGTGATCGCTTGGCACTGAACCTGTGTGGTGAAAAAGATATGGGCATGATAGGTTTAAAGCATTTCCAGAAGCTCACTCACAAGGCTGAAGTACCGGAATATCTGGTCATCGATACTGTACGGGAAACGGTTGCGAGTACGTTTGAGAAATGGAAGGAGCAGAAAAAGTCATATGAGCTTCCCTCAGCACTTCGGAAACGGATTGACATGCATTTGGAAGGAGTCATACTCAATTTTGGCTGACTTTGGTGGTTTGCCATGTGGCGTTATGTTATTACGTATATAGTGCCTATATGTTGACTATGCTTGGAAGGAAACGAGGTCAATATAGTTGCCAATACTTAAAAGGTATTCGTTGCTATAGCTTTATAGAAGTAGTTCAAGATGTATCGATTAAAATAGTCTAATCCTGTAACAACATCTTTCACCTGCTCACATGTCAACTCTCGGAAAATATCGAGCGTCGAGTGAACGGTAAGATCTTCATCAAGAAAGTCAATCAATTCAGTATGGTGAATTAAAATTGAGGTATAACGATGGCAACTTGCTACATGTGCAATAGCGAAGCCACAAGCGTAGAGCATGCTCCACCGAAGTGTATATTCCCGAGGCAACGAGATTTACCCGAAGGAGTCAATTTGCGGGATCAGCTTATCACAGTACCGTCCTGTGATGAGCACAATCAAAATCGTTCGCAGGATGATGAGTACTTACTTTATTCGCTAGTGATCAATGTAGCGAGCAATGAAATAGCACAAAATCATTTTTTTGCAGCTATCATGAGAGCCATTAATAGAAATCCAGCCTTAATTCAGCGATATACACGAACTGCGGTCCCAGTTACAATAGAAGACCCGGAAACGGGAGAAAGAGCAGATTCTTTTGCTGTATCTATTGAATACGAAAGGTTTGAGCAATCGATTGATAACCTAGCAAGAGCTATCTACTTCCAACATTATCAAGAGAAGCTACTCACGCCCATAACCATTCAACCGGAAATCATTCTCAGAACACTAGACCCAGCATATGCCCATGTCAACGCAATGGTAAATGAGATTTCCAGAGCGTCAGATGTATTTTTCGAAAACTCTGAGTTTCACGGTAATAACCCAGGAGTTTTTAAATATCAGATCGACCAAGACGCAGCTGGTAGCAAAATGATGAGGTTGCACTTTTACGACAATGCAAAAATAACCACTGTTCTTTAAAGTACATAAAATTTACGTTTTAGAAGGAACCACTTATGGCATACCGATATTTCGGATCAAGCGCAATCAGAGTGTTCGATAAAGCCACTATAAGTGAACACCATCCAGGTTGTGTCTCTGTAGAGTTCAAGCCTTCTCTAGAAATAGCCCAAGCGGCAGACTTCGATCCGGAAGAAATAGAGAACTACGGGCCGAACGGAGTCGAGTTGTTATTCATAGACGGGACCAAGGACTTTGTGAAAATTAGTCCTGTGACAACGACCATCTCCATAGGAGCCTTCTTAAAATCAAAGTACGATAAAATTCAGACTATAACTTTAGACGGTTTCTCATTCGATACACCTGAGCATGAAGATGATATAGAAGCAATACTCCATGAATTTCCGACGGGTTTTGTAAAAGACTACCAATACGGGTTGGGACTCTTAAAAGAACTAGACCCAATCATACACTCAATAGCTAGCATACCCAATGTCCAGCATTTAGTAATTTCAACAAGAGAAGAAACAAGGGCTGATGAAAGATTTTATTACCTAAATTACGAGGATTTCGAACACTTACGACTAACACTGAACAGAGTAGTATCTAGACACCAGCGCGAGAGCAGAAAAGAGCGGTTCAGAATAGCTCACAACTCATTACTTACAGTAGTAGATCCTGAAAAATACCCGGTTCAGAAGAGACCATACAAGAAGAACTCCATCAAGGAGATGATCTCTGAAACAACGATACAAGATGACAACATTTCTGGAGTCGATTCAGTAGCAGTAGTAGACCTTGCCAAATCGAATAAAAAGAGCATCTACAAGTATGCAAGAAATGAAGTAGATGAATTTCAGGCCGATTTCAATCTCTTAAATCTTGAAGATGTCATAAGTAAGTCTCAGAAGCTATTAGAGAGTAAGAGATCCGGTGAAGACAAGTGGCAGATTCTACTAAATGATAACCCAATAATCTTACCCCTGGTTTTCGGTTATCCGGTCATAAAAATCGAAGACCAAGCATCGGTCGGAGGCAGAACAATTTCAGGAAGCAGCGACAAAGTAACAGACTTTCTGGTCAAAAACAGTCTATCGAACAATCTTGCAATCATAGAGATTAAGAAGCCTTCGACACCTCTCATAAGAGCAAACAGCTATCGAGATAGCGTTTACGCAGTGTCACTTGACCTTGCAGGCTCTATTGCTCAGACTTTAGATCAAAAGTATAAACTCCAGAAAGAGATCGCATCACTCAAAGAAAATTCCGGAATTTACGATATTGAATCATACGCCGTAGAATGCACACTTGTTATAGGAACAATGCCAGAAGAAAAAGATAAAATTAAGTCTTTCGAACTATTCCGTAATAACCAAAAGGATGTCAAGATCATCACCTTCGATGAGCTGATAAAAAAAATGCAGGAAATCTACAGGTTGCTCAAGACACACATAAATAATGTGGGTTAACGCGCCTAAAGCTGACATTCAGACTTCTTTAAAAAGAGACAACAATTCGAAATATTCATGCCAGCATAATTTTTGAGATATATTTTGACAGCTAATTCCAAATCAGACAGAACAAAAAAAAAGAGAAGCAGCAAGGCCACACCACGCCAAACAGGTGGGGCAGGCTATGATTTTGAAGACTTATCTGCAGCTTGGCTGATGGTAAAAATGTTGCGTGGAGTAAGGCTATCTGGCGTTAAAGCTTTGGGAACAACACTAAAATGGCAGACAGGGGTCTTAGGTTGGAAACAAATAGATGATCTTTTGATCACATGCGAAGGAACAGAAAAAAAGCAGTTAGCAATTTCATGTAAAAGTAACATGCAAGTTAGCGGTGCAGGATTCCCACCAGATTTTGTAAATAATGCTTGGGATCTCTGGAAGGAAGGAAAGCCGTTTAATAAAGAGCACGATTGTTTGATGTTAGTGCAGAAAGGTTATAATGAAAAATTCTTTACTGCTTGGGCAAACATAAAATCTTGGTGTTCTGAGAGCGATGTTGAAACGGCTGTAGCACGAATTACGAATGATAAAAAACATAGTAATGTATTTAACAGTATTAAGGATTCAGATGACAGCAGTGATTACAGAAACGAAAACACAGTTGCTCTTATACGCAGCTTAGAAGTCATTCCTTCAGATTTTCATTTAGCAAGTTCCGAATATATAGACGCCTCACTAACGCAATGTCGCGATATTTTGCAGAATGGCTCTCAAGATACTGCAAAAGAGCTGTGGGATTGGCTTCTTAAGAAAGCTAAAGATAAACGTATCGTAGGAGGGACATTACAGTTATCGGAGTTGTGGCAAGAATTAGTTCCAGTTTTTGATTTAAAAAGCCATCCAAACTATGTTCCTTCATGGACATCTTTAGAAGCAATGTCTGAAGAATATAAAAGTACAATTGAAACTAGCTTGCCGATTGGTCACAGTGTAATAAGAACCGCAGAAGAAGACCTTTTAGAAGAGTATCTTAGAGAAAATCCAATATGCGTTGTATACGGTAGCTCGGGAAGTGGAAAGTCTGCGTTCGTAAAATCTACTTTAAATAAGAAATTTTCTAAGTGGAAACAGGTTTGGCTTTCTCCAGAAAACTTAGATTTTGCATTAAGTGAGAGAACGAGATTAGAATTGGGCTTCCTTAAACCTTTGCAGGATATTCTTGCTCACACATCTCAAGAAAAAAATATTCTTATCATTGATTCTGCTGAGAGAATTAGCCCTGACGCCATAAAAAAAGTTAAGCCTCTTATTTTCAAGCTTTTGGCGTCTGACGGCGAACAAGAGAGCTGTGTTGAGTGGCGAGTTATCATTGTTGGACAAACCGAAGCTTGGGGTTCTGGAGATTTGCATGAAATTTCGGGACGTACCTCGATCAAGGCGGTGGAAATTTCTTCTCTTGACTCTTCTGATGTAAGAGCAGCTTTGTATTCAAGCAATCACTTATCTTGGCTTGCTTCAGATAACGAAGCTCTTATAGCGTTGGGTAATTTAAAAACGTTAGCTTGGGTAATACGAGCTGAAGGTGTTTTTTCTCAAGGGGGAATGGATGACATATCGTTGCCTGCCATTGCTGATCGTCTATGGTCGTATTGGACAAAAGACAAAATAAAATTTCACAATCTTCTTATAAAACTTGCAAAACGTGAAGCTGAATTTGAACGTAGCTTTCCTCTCAGAGGGTTTGACAATGATGTCAGCGAAGCTCTCGACGAAGGTTTGGATTGCTTGCCACTACGAAAAAGAAAAGAGACGAATTCAATCGAATTTGAACATGACTTGGGTGCTGATTGGGCAAGATTTCAACATTTAAAAGAAATAAAAAATGACATAAGCTCTTGGGCACCATACGCTAGCAATCCTCTCTGGCATAATGCTTTGCGTATGATGGGACAGCTACTTCTTCGTGAAAAAACTGAACAAGGAAATCTATGGGATGTTGTTTATGAGGAAGCAGAAAAAACAAAAGATGAAAACCCTTTAACCGCAGATATTCTCCTAGACTCTTTATGTCTTGATCCATTTGCAGGTCATTATCTTAATGAGCGATCAGAGATGCTTTTTGCAGATAGGGGGGCTCGTTTAAATCGGTTGTTAAGACGCTTTCATCATATAGCAACCGTTTCAAATGTATCTAATGAGTCTCTTGATATCGATCCTTCGCTAAAACTGTATCTAGAAGATATGCAACGGTTGCCAATTTATGGTCGTTGGCCACAGGTTGCAAAATTTCTTTCAGATCACAAAGAACAAATTTCCAACCTAATCTCACCAACTGTTTCAAAATTATGTGAGACTTGGCTTACAACGACACCACTTTTTCTTGATCGTGATACAAATACGGTAATGCCCTATAGGAAGGAATTTGCAGAGCTTGCTCTAAGCACGGTAAGAGTTTTACAGCTTGAGCAAAAGAAGGAACACATTTGGCTTAGAGATGACAGTGACAAATCTCTTTATGGGGCAGCGTTTGCGGCTGTAAATGACCTTCCTGAAGAAGTCTGTGAATGGGCTCTGGAAATGGCCTGTAGAAGACCCTGCAAGAGAGAAATTACGGAAGCTGTTGAGGCTTATAGAGAAGACAAAAGAAAAGAACATATTGAAAGGTTGCGTACTGATAAAGAATATCGTGAAAGAAACGAACGTTTGCGTGCAATGCCTACCAGTATTTCAAGCCATAGAGACTTACCTCCTTGGCCATTAGGCCCTCAAGGGAGGGTAGACAATACTTTTCGAGAATATTGTTTAAATGCAAATTCCTTGTCTAAACTAATGCATCTAAGACCAGAAGTTGCAAGTGAATTTCTTCTTGCATTGCTAATTGATGATTCACCAACAGAAGGCTATTCAACTAGTTCACTTCGTGATGATTTGGGACTAGAATTTTGTAATTCAGGCTATCCTACGGCATATTGGAAGAGTCCATTTTTCCAGTTTTTACAGCTTAATACTACCGTGGCTGTAGATACGTTGATTACACTGATAAATTTCTGTACAGATAGATGGGCGGATAATTATGAAAGTGTTTGTAGTTTAGAGCTTACTCTCCAAGACGGTCAGAGAAAAAGTTTTAAGGGAGATGGACGAGTTTTCACTTGGTCTCAAGAAAATTCTACTTCTAACGGGCAACTCCATTGTGCCTTGGCTGCTTTAGAAAAATGGATTTATACCAAGATTGATAAAAAAGAAGATGTAGAGTCTGTGATAAGAACGCTTTTGCAAGATTCAAATTCTGTCGCAATAATCGGCATGCTCTTGGATGTAGGGAAGTATAAACCTGATTTATTTATCGGTATTTTGCAACCTTTGCTGGGCATTTATGAACTATATCAAGGTGATGATAGCCGTGTTCAAAATGGGCATTGGTTCGATGCTTTGTCATGGGCTAGGGCAGGCGAAAACGTTTTTGAAATGGCCAAAGAGTGGAGTTTTGCTCCTCATCGAAAAATTCCATTGCGGCAGATAGCTGCTCAACTTGCTCTCAATGATAAAAAAACAGCCTCTTTTATTAAGGAGATATCCAGAAGTTGGGAAACGTCTTCAGGCGAGGAAAAATATGACTTAGAAGTAAGAATATTAAAAGCTGAACTTGATCCCAAAAACTATAAATCTGAAAAAGAAAAACAATCTGGAAAAACGTTTTTAGTGTGTCTCTATCCTGACAAGCTTCAGAAAGATATATGTGCGTTTCAGCAGAAAAATAATCCAAGATTACAGGCTGTTACTTTGCCTTACGAATGTGAGAAAATTTTAGCATCATCTCAGAACTTGACTGATGAAGATGCAGAGAGGCTATCCTCCGCTCTCAACGTCGTGTCTATAGAAGAAGATGTGGAAAGTACCCTTGCAACAGAAGCGGCTATTTCAGCCACATTGTTAGTAAAAGCTTCCCATTGGCTTGATAAAAACCCTGATATTAAGAGCGAGGCAAATGAAATTATTCAGAATATTATTTCTAATATTGGAGACACCCTCGAATCCTTAAGGGCTCCCGGCCCTTTTATGAATAATAGGTCACTTGCTTTTGCGACACATGTTGTTATTGAAAAATTCATAAGCAATTCAGACCATGATAAAGGCACAGATGCTTCTGTATTAAAAATTTTGACCAGTGGAGACCATCAGGCTGTCTTTCTTTTGATGGATGCAGCTTATAAAAATAGAGAAAAGTTAGGTGTTCGCTGGTGGCGCCTTATACAGATTTCGATTTTTTGGGCCGGTCTTAATAGCCTTAGTCCGGGTTTTAGGGAAGATGAAGACAAATCGATTGAAATACGTTGGGCTAGTTGGTTGAGATGGTTGCGCACTCGTGATTTAAACGTTTCAGCAAATGCAGAAGCAATTGATCTAATCGGAATTGCAGTTCGTGTGGATCGTTTAAAAAAGGCTCGTATTAAACGGTTGTTCGGAAAAGATGCAGATGGCCGTTTGCGTTACTGTCGTCGTAGTTTTTCTGGTCTTGAAACCTATACATTGGACAAAATGTTTTCATGGTTGTTGAATGATCATGGGCAAGGTGCTGATGATAGTTCCGATGTGCGCTTCTTAACCCAAAAACTATGGGAATTTGAGGCTTGGAGAAAACAAAAGAATGAAGAGGCAAGCGACGATGATAATGACCGTGATAGCCTTCCAAGTGATTTAGGTTACTCTCTTCTTCAAAAGCTATCAAGGCTTCTGGTAACGGCCAAAAAAGATGAAGCGGCTAATATTTGGAAACCGATTTTGTCTTTAGGTGTAGACGGTCATCATGCAATTGAACATTTAATCGATGGATGGTTTATTGCAACTGTTCAAAGCAAAAACATAAACTCTATTTCTCTGTTTTGGAGAGATATGATCGAATTTGTACTGCCACTACCAAACTGGTCTCCTAATAGATATTGGTACAAAGGTGAAAAATTATTCCGGCATCTTTTAGGGTTTAATACGATTAATTTTTTAGAATTTGAAGGTGCCCAAGAAATAGTTCTAAAAAATAAGGACTTGTATGAGCGTTGGGCTAGAAGGCACCTCTCTAAAGAAGAGGATAATGTATCAGCATTTGCAAGATTTCTTTCGTCAAAAGTAGGATCATCCATTCAGTATGATGGATTATTCTGGATCAGAGATTCTTTGGTGCCCCCTGATGCTCTCTATTGGCATAGAAATGGGACAGGAAGTGCTTTAATAGAACTTTTGGATGTCATTGTTTCTAATGATACAAACAAAATATCTTCAGATTCTTCTTTTCGTAAAGCACTTTTAGGTATAGCTGCACATTTAGCTTCTAAACAGGTACCTATTGCTTTATCGCTCCAAGAGAGAATTCGAAAAGCTCGCTAGTTAGTTTTGAGTAACAGTTTAGTCCATTATCATAGCCCGACCCCGTTGTGCGCAACAATTATGTCGAGTTGTTGAAGAGAACCTTCTGAGCTGCTGCTGTCTCGGCAGGGTGAATTCACCGACCGACATAACCTCAAATCAACACTTGTAACAAGCCAGCTGCCCATTGAGCATTGGCATGAACAGGTCGGTGATCCCACGATGGCTGACCCCAGCTTCGAAAGTCAACATACCTCCCCTGAATACGTACCAAAAGAATTCTCCCTCGTGGCAAGTACTATACTATATTCAGTTCAATGTACTGCACCCTATCTCAATTCTGTTAGCCCCTTTGAATAATAGCTGACAAAATTTTACTTCTTCACTCCACCCCACTGCAAGTAAAAGGACATACCCCTGTCACAATCTAGTCATCCCAAACGAAAAAGGAATATGATAGCTTTTTATATCTTTCAGAACCTTTTCCGGAATGTCTTGTCGCATGCAAAAAGCAATACAGCAATTTGCGTCTCAGTATGGCCTTACTCAAAATGAAGTAGTAACTGAAATCGAGAAGGTATTTTCGTCCATTCTATCTCAATGGTACGGACTTGATACCATGGCATTTTTCCGGAATAATTTTGAGATGGAAGCTGTACTCTACAATAAAATTGACGGCACAACGATTCAGCGATGGATTGATTTCCGAGAAATAAGAGGAGCGAACACTCTCCTAAAACATTTGGACATCGCCTTGTCAAAAGCAGCTACGATCAAGCAGACGAAAAAATACAAGTTTTATGAAAGAGAGTTGCGATGGGCTGAGGTGCTGGCCTGTCGCCCTAGTGGAGATCTTCTTGTGGAGGCTGAGATAATTCCAGGAGAACAGGTGATCGCTGTATGTCCCCTCAATCGTATCGGCCTGCATGAAAGAAATCTACAATCTTTTGGTGTTGGGCAAATACGTGCTTTTCATATACGCCGGATTGACCCTGTTTTGGTTGCCGGGACTCCAAAGATGAAGATTGTTCTGGATCGAGTCTCCAAAACTCTGGTGGAGAGTTTGCTACAGGAGCAGTTGCCCGTGGAAGACGAAGAGGTAAACATTCATTGTGTGAAACGATATGTGGGGCACAAAAGTTTCGTTATTACTTCCAGGAGGTTGCCAAAATCAGCAATCTCAGCTGTCAGTGAAGAATTACATGAATGTATTCAAGTACGTTTTGTTTCGTCTTGATTATGGGGATCTTCAGGAAAAGTAGTCCAACTGAACATTGGACACATATCGGCACAGGGATCCACCTGGATTCCCCGGAGACAATTCTTGATCTCGGTTTTCCTGACTCTCACAGGAAAGGGCACTTCTGGTGTTTTGGTACCACCCGTGTGGGTAAGACCAGAACAATGGAGCATATCATCGAACAGGATATTCGTAAGGGCTATTCTGTAGTGGCCATTGATCCCAAAGGAGACATTGATCTGTTTTCAAAAATTGTCGAGATTGCTGATGATACCGACCGGCTCGAAGACCTAATGCTGGTCACCCCAATTTTCCCAGAATACAGCGCAATTCTGGATCCTCTTTCGTCATATTATATGCCGGAAGAGCTGGTTGCCCATATTACAGCAGGTGTGGCAGTAGGACGGGAGCCATATTTCTTTGGTGTTGCCTACGAAGTCAGCTTGATAGTAGTACAAGCCTTGATTATATTGGCTGAATCCGTTGACAAGGCACCTTCCTTCAATCTCAATGATATTAAAAACCATATCAGCCATCAGGATCTGAAAGTACTAAAGGGAAAACTCGATTATATCAACACGCCGGAAGCCCGGCAGCTTACTCTGGACATGCAGAAGATTCTTTCCACTCCGCCAGATTATTATTCCAAGGTAGCCAGTTCTTTACGTGTAGCATTAACAGAACTTACCTCTGGAAATGTGGGACAGATAATTGGTAAAGCGGATGAAAACCGCTTTATTAAACGTCTGGAAGAGGGAAAGGGCATTATTTTGGTGGTTCAGCTTGGCTCGCTCTTAACAAAACGTGCTGCCTATACTGCCGGCAAGGTCATTATTTCCATGATCCAGGCTTTTGTCGGGCGTATTTATTCCAGTGGTAGGAATGTTACCCCATCCCTTGTAATGCATATAGATGAAGCACAATCTGTCCTTTATCAAGGGATTGAAGATCTCTTTGCCAAGGCAGGTGGAGCCGGAGTGTATATCCATGGCTATTGCCAGTCCATCAGTCAATTGTATGCAGAAGTAGGAGAAGACCGGGCCAATACTATTTTAGATAACTGTAATACTAAACTCTTTATGCGCGTGCCGGATGCCAGCACGGCTTTTTATGTTTCCAGACACCTGGGAGAGCAGCAACAATTTTCACCCATCATTTCAGTGGGTGGCGGGCTTTCCATTCGTGAAACCGAAGAAATACGAGTGAAACATACTGAGATTTTGAATATGGCTCCCAGGGAAATATTTTTAAGCACCTACTCTGGAACATACAAAGGAAAGACCGCAACAGTTAATGATCCTGAAGTTAAAGTGATCTTTCCTGATCTGGCCAGCAAAGTTAGAGCGTAGGATTGTTAGAACCGATGGATTCTTGGAGTAGTGGCTTACTGATTTTATTTTTTACTCTATTGCTGGTAGCTATCGTGGTTTTGTATTTGGGACAGCAGAAAGAGAAAGTAGTCCGAGTTGTTACCTTGCGAAGTTTATCGAAGCTATGGACTAAAGAAGGAAATAAGGAAGTTCATATTGCAGAGCTCTCTCCTCTATGGCGTAAAATAAAGCATCAAGAGGAGGAAAATATCCCTTTTGATTTTGAAGATATCAGAGCAGCAGCCTTAATGGAGAAGATTGATAACAGGGGTTGGTTTAAGAAGTTTCCGCTGCAAAGGAATGTCTGTGGGCAAATCCTCAGTCTGCTTGATAAGGAGGGCAACTGTCCGTCAGTGGTGAATATTCAAGGGGATGTGGAAGGTGGTTGGGATGAAAATACATTTCAAATTCTTTCCAGAACATCCCTCCTTCACCATTCCATTAATGTGGCCGAACAGGTTGTGCAACTCCTTTCAGAGATAGAAGCATGGCATGTTATTCCTGACACCATGGTTGCTGCTTTAGGCCATGACCTTGGAAAGTTGAAATCTATGCATGGCTACCTTTATTCACTTGGTGAACATCCTTTAGCAGCCGGACGTCCACTTTCCAGCATTGATGAATTTAAACAGTTACCAAGAAAGGAAGAGATTCTTCAAGCCATCAAACTCCACCATAAGATGCCCAAAGGACTTCTTGGGACAACTCTCAAGAAAGCGGACCAGCTTGCACGGCAAAAGGAGTTGGAAGAGAATTCGTTAAAACTTGTGGAGAAAGAGACAGAGCAGAAAAAGCATGTAGATGAAAATCGTGGCACAGCCGCCTGGCAAGTCCAGGAAGACATCTATGGAGAGACAGAAGGGACATCTCAAAAGAAGTCGAAGTCAGAGGCGCCTGCATCTACGGATATTTCAGCATGGTTTGACGCTGCACAGTTCTTGGAAAAATTAAAACCTCATATCAACAAAATGTACGGCAGGCAGTTTTTTGCGTTCTCTATGTCTAATGGCTATGTCTATTTTCAGGCAAAAGTTCTGGAAGATATTGCACGGCAACAGGCAGAAAAGGCAGGATGCATGGAAATTGCGACCATGGCCAAAAGAGATAAAAGTATGCGTAATGTATTGTTTACCATTGTCCATCAATTACGCAATGAACATGAAGTAATTGCAGACGGTTTGATTAAAAAAGAGTTCTTTGGCGGATAT
This sequence comes from Pseudomonadota bacterium, assembly GCA_018817385.1. Lineage (GTDB taxonomy): Bacteria > Desulfobacterota > Desulfobulbia > Desulfobulbales > Desulfocapsaceae > Desulfocapsa. Next base: position 34,997 of record JAHIUA010000023.1, on the reverse strand, counting down.
TTTTCAGTAACCAGAAAAATAGGCAAACCCATGAAGGGTTTTTACACACCTTTTCATGCAGAAGCCTTTGGCTCTATAGCTGAAATGGAACAGGCTAAACCAAAAATACTGAAGGATATTACCAAAGTCAGTCCCTATACAGAATAAGTATCAGTAGGATTTATGATGGCAAAGGAGTGGAGAAACAGAAGTCAGAATGATACCAACGCCCAGATCATAACTACTGATAGTGGCAGGATTTACAAGCCCAGAAATCTACTCAATGCCATATCCGAGGTTCAGCAGTTTTATGTGATCGAGAGTAAAGGGCAAAACATTCCTTCAGAATTTCTCACCCTAGAGAGAACAATAGACTTCTTCCGAATTGGAATCACCAGTGGTTTTCATGAAGGTTTTGCCTTTGTCTTCATGTTTCCAATTTTTCATTTCTATCTTTTCCCATTTGTTTTTCCCAAAAATGACTTGGTCAGTCAGATACTCTTTGGCTCCGTTCCGTATCTTGTGTTGATCGTAAATACTGCCATGTGCAGTTATATCAGTCGCTACTATGTGGGGAATATAACAAGAAAAGCCATCAACTCGCTGTTACTCGGACGTGCCATGTCCTTATTGGTGAAAGCCTTTCTCCTGTATGTGGTTTATCTGATGATTTTTCGGTTGAGCACACCCGAAAATATCTGGAAGCTGGCCAGTCAATTTGAGTCAAGGGCAGAGAAAATATACTATGGGTACTTTGAAATAAAGCCACACCTGATGCCTGTGGCCACAAAAAGTGCAATTCTTATGATGGTGGCTGCTGTGTTGCCATACGGATCAGCTTTTGCCCTTGATTACTGGCACCGGTATCAGATCAAAAGGAACGCAAAAGTTATTTCTGCATAAAATCATTGAAGGGAGGAAGTATGGCTGAGGAACAAGCAAAAAAGACAAAACCATCCTGGCAGGAAATACAGGAAAAAAAAATCAGTATGGCCAAGGAACGAGGTTCCAGAGTTTTGAAGGTGAATTCTCCCCTTGGATCAACGCTGTTCAACATTTTACGACAGTTTGATATGGCTTACACCAATTTCAAGGCACAGCTTGGTGAAATGGACGGGGTCTCACATAAAGAAGGAGAAGAATTAATGGATGAAGGCAGGGAGTTGGTTGTGGCTTTTTCTGACTACACAGCCCGTTTGAGCAAAAAAGTGCGGTTTCGCTATTATACACCGAGAGAAATCAGCGCCTTTATACAAACTACGGAAGGCGAGAAATCGGAATAAGCTTGCAAGATCAAAAGGCTTCTGCTATCTGAACAGAAAGCAATCTCCATCCCAACGTGCTCCCTAAATATAACCAAGGAAAAACAATGAACAAAGGCGATCTGGTGAACAAAATTGCAGAAGAATGTGAAATGAGCAAAGCTGCTGCCGACAATGCGGTGAACAGCATGCTCAAAGCCATCACAAACAGTGTTGCATCCGGTGAGAAGGTTTCGTTAATCGGCTTTGGTACTTTTTCCGTAAACGAAAGAGCTGCTCGCCAGGGGCGTAATCCTCAAACGGGTAAGACCATGCAAATTGCTGCCAAAAAAGTCGTGAAATTTAAGGCTGGCAAGAACTTTGTTGAGGCTGCAAACAAATAAGCTTACAAGCCTAGCCCTGCAATACGATCGATGGCCTTTAATTTATGATCATCGAGAAGATGAGTATATTTCATGGTCATGGCAATTGTCTTATGCCCAAGAATATCTGCCACTGTTCTCAGGTCAACACCATTCATAATCATGTAACTTGCAGCAGTATGCCGTAAATCATGCATATGAAAATCTGAGATCTTGGCTCTTTTGATAGCCGCTTCAAAGCTTTCTCGAAAATATTGATTAGGCCGACGCCGATACGTCATTTTCGGTTCTTTGGGTAGAAAGACAAAATTGCTACATTTGTAATCACCAGCAGGGACAAGCTTGGAAAGCGTTTCAAGCGCCGGGACAGTCAAAGGTACTCGGCGTGGATCGGTCTTTGTTTTTTGCAAATCAATAACTCGTCCATCAAAATCTATCTGACTCCAGGTTAAAGATGCGCCTTCGCTTGGCCGCATCCCCGTGTGGAGCTGCAATAAGAGAAAATGGTAAAGATTTCCCCTGTGCCCTTTTCTGCTTTCCTTTAAGAGCTTCACAATCTCTCCATCGGTCAGGAAACGGAGTCGTCCAGTTGGTGCTTTAGGTTTTTTGATTATCAACACAGGATTTGCCGCTTCGACACCCCACTCACGAACAGCGGTGGTGAAAATGTGAGATACCGTATTGAGATCTTTTATAACCGTGCCTGCTTGCACTGCTCCAAGTCGCCAATCACGAAATTGTGCAACCATTGTAGGAGTTATGTCCTTTAACGTGTGACCATGAAAATACTGCAGAGGTTTGTCTTGGGCCAACTCACGACGATGAGTTGAGGGTGCTTTCCTAGCTGAGACTTCTGCCAGATACTTTGCCCAGGCATCATCAAAGAGCATATCATCTGGTGGGGCATTTCCTACATATCCATTATTGCGAAGCGCTGTCTCGGTCTCCTCAGCCCACCGATGAGCTTCAGATTTCCGTTCGAACGTTTGGGACAAACTCGGATGTCCTTTTATACGAATCTCTGCACAATAGACAGTTCCTTTCTTCCTTTTTCTTGCTTTCACTGTTGCCATAGTTCCCTCCCACGCATCCTTGTAAAAAGCAGCGTGTCTTCCTTAATTTTTTGGTCGCAATTTTGGTCGCAATTTTTTGGAAAACAGTGCAATTCAATGCTAAGCAGTGATAAACGTAGCCAACTACCCCTAAACGCAAGAAAGCCGCAAATCGCTTTATACAAGCGACTTACGGCTTTGTTGTTAATGGTGCCGAAGGCGAGAATCGAACTCGCACGACCGTGGGCCACTGCCCCCTCAAGACAGCGTGTCTACCAGTTCCACCACTTCGGCACACAATTTTATATCTTTCTACTCCTGAGCTGGCTTTGCCTCGGGAGCTGCTGGTTCTTCTGTTATCCCCGCTGGCATGGGAATAACTTTTTCTCCAGCAGGTACTGCCACTTCTTCAGTTGCTGACGGTTGCTGGACTGCATTCATCAACGATCCGGTGCTCGATGTTGAAGAGATGTAAGCCAGACTGACCGAAGTCACCATAAAGACGATTGCAACCATGGTTGTAATCTTATTCATCAGAGGGACTGGGCCTTCTGTTCCGAATAGTGACTGACTTGATCCCCCAAAAGAGGCGCCGACATCTGCACCTTTGCCATGTTGAAGAAGAACAATGATGACCATAAAAAAGCAGACTGCAATATGGACAACTGTAAGTATGGTTGGCATTAAAAAAGGTTCTCAAGTAAAATTTATAATCCGGCAAAACGACTCAGCCTTCAAAGCTGCGCCGCCAACGAGTGCTCCGTCTATGTCGGCCTGGGCCATCAATTCATTGACGTTGTCCACGTTAACCGAGCCACCATACAATATTCTGACTGAGTCGGCAATATCTTTTTCATACATTTCTGCCAGAAGCTTTCTGACAAAGGCATGGGCCTCCTGCGCCTGCTCCTTACTAGCCGTTTTTCCGGTTCCTATGGCCCACACCGGCTCATAGGCAACAACCATTTTTCCCATAGCATCCGGACTGACTCCGGCCAAACCCTCCCGAACCTGCCCTTCAAGCACAGTAAAGGCCTGTCCCCCTTCCCTTTCTTCCAGCGTTTCGCCAATACAGAGAATGGGGATAAGGCCAAAACGCAAGGCGCCATGAACACGCTTGTTCACCATCTCATTGTCTTCATGAAAGATCCGCCGCCTCTCAGAATGACCAATAATTGCGGCAACCCCCCCTGCTGATTTAACCATGGTCGGGGAGATCTCTCCAGTAAAGGCACCCTCCTGCTCCCAGCAGACATTCTGGGAAGCAATCAGGATATTACTGTCTTTCAAGACATGGGCCACCTCACTGAGCACTGTGTATGGCGGGGCAAGCAGGATATCACGGTCATCTAAATGGGCAGAACATGCCCCAATTTCCGCTGCCAGATGGCAGGCCTCAATGACAGTGGTGTGCATCTTCCAGTTTCCTGCAAGCAATGGTCTCCGCTTCATGCTCTCTCCATTTAATAGGTTACTCTCATTTTGTAACAGCCCAGCACCGTGCTGCCCAGTCGATCAACCAGGCAGAGTGAATCAATTATCCTTGCAGAGCCTCGACACCCGGAAGAGTCTTCCCCTCCATGAGGGCGAGAAAAGCTCCACCCCCGGTGGACATGTATGAGATATTGGCCGACTCTCCAGATTTCTTGACCGCAGCATTTGAATCGCCACCACCTGTAATGGTCAAGGCATGGGCCGAAGCAACAGTATGACACATTGCCATTGTTCCCCTGGCAAAGGCATCCATCTCAAAGGCACCCATGGGACCATTCCAGACGATGGTTCGGGCATCGGCCAAGGCCTCCTGAAAATAGGTGGTAGTGGCTGGTCCGATATCAAGGGCCATCCATCCCGCAGGGATATCACGAAAAGTCACATTTTTAACCACCGCATCAGGGGCAAATCGATCCCCGACCACAAAATCCACCGGAAAATAGAGTTTAACACCCTTTTCTTCAGCCTCACATACCAGTTCACGGGCCGCCTCCAACAGATCGTCCTCTGTCTTAGAGGCCCCCACCCCTACTCCCTGGCTTTTAAGAAAGGTATTGGCCATGGCCCCGCCGATAATCATGGCATCCACCTTATCCAGCATATTCTGTAACGCTCCAAGTTTTGAGGAGACTTTTGCCCCACCGACCAGCGCAAAAAGGGGACGCACCGGTGCATCCATGGCCTTGTGAAAGAAGTCCATTTCGGTCTGGAGAAGAAAGCCGGCAGCCTGCTCAGGGACATGGGCGGGAACCCCAACCACTGAGGCATGGGCACGATGTGAGACGGCAAAGGCATCATTAATATAAACATCCGCCATCCGGGCAATCTGTTCCGCAAAGGCTGAACCGTTTTCGGTTTCTTCCTTGTGAAAGCGTAAATTTTCCAGGATCACCACGTCTCCCGCCTGCATGGCTGCCACCATTGCCTCGCACTCGGCCCCCACGCAATCCGGGGCAAGACGGACCTCACGTTCGAGGATTCCCCCAAGATGCACGGCCACTGGGCCAAGGCTGAATTCTTCCATCCGCTGTCCTTTGGGTCGCCCCATATGGGAGCAGAGTATCAGCTTGCCCCCCTGATCCAGAATATACCTGATAGTCGGCAGAGCCATACGAATACGAATATCATCGGTGATATTTTTTTCAGCATCCATAGGGACATTAAAATCCACCCTCACCAGTACCCGTTTTCCAGCAAGATTAAGATCACGAATTGTCTTCATTCACTCTTTCCTTTAGAACCTTTTTCATTCATTGGAGTTTACTGATCAAAACCAAGGCATCATCTACAGGATCGCTATAGTAATTCTTGCGGTATCCCACTTGCACCCAACCACGCTTTGTATAGAGCTTAAGGGCGGGATTATTCAGGGAACGGACTTCGAGAAAGATCCGTTCTCCGTTTCGTTCTCCAAACTGACAACAGAGCTCTTGCAGGAGAGCACCTGCTATCCCCTGCCTCCGCCACTGGGGACTGATAGCAATTTTGAGCAGCTCTGCATCAGGGCCGACAAGAAAGCCACAACACCAGCCCTGCACCTCACCAAAAGAAGAACATGCCACCAGGGCAAGCCCTGTTTTCCGTTCAAGCTCGGACTCTACCTGCCCCACACACCACGACGAAACACAGCTCGCCTCAAGTGTTACCACAGCAGGTATATCTCCGACCATCATCTGCCGGATTTGCATACGTTATAACATATTACCGGAAACCTGAACTGTCAGATCACCTAACATATTTGTATAACTGCCAAGTTCATTGTCATACCAACCGTAGATAACGGCCTGAGTAATCGGAACATTGAGGATGTGATCCTCGCCTGCATTAATGGAACAGCTCTTCAGCTTATTCAGATTCACAGGGATAGAGGCGGTACGGGTGTGAGTCTCAGTACTCTCGATCACAGCAGCCGCCTGGGGAACTCCAATAATATCGGAAGAGACATTCTGCTCCGCAGAGTATTCGAGATAAGGGCTGTTTTCGGCATATTCACGATAGATGTTATTGATAGCCTCCCTCTTCAAAGGACTCTCCAGATCATCCTGAACATTAAGCACCAGAACGATGAGAGACCCGGTGGAGGTGGGGATACGAACCGACTCAGCGATAAACCCGATGGATTTCATCTCCGGAATAACCAGGGCCAACGCCTTGGCGGCCCCAGTGGTTGTCAAGATGATATTGTTGAGGATAGAGCGGTTTTTACGCAGATCCGCAGCCCCTGATTTGGGAAGTCGATCCAGGACCTGCTGACTGCCTGTCGCTGCATGGACTGTCACCATGGAGGCACTAAGAAAATTCTCCGCGCCAATACTCTCCATAAGGGGTTTGATCATATAAGAGAGACAGGTGGTTGTACAGGAAGCAGCCGAAATCAAAGAATGCCTGGACGAATCATAGGCCTCATCATTAATCCCCATGACTGTGGTCACGGCATCTTCCGGCATATCCAGCCCCTTAGACTTGATCTTGAACGGAGCCGACAGCATCACCTTTTCCGCTCCCGCCTGGAGATGGCCACGCAGGGCACCCCAATTGGCGTCGGCATCAGCCGTGGGGTCAGTAAAGGCACCGGTGGTATCCACCACCAGTTTCACCCCATTTGCCTGCCATGCGATATCTTTGGGGTTACGGGCCGTACGCAGAAATTTGACAGGTACCCCGTTAATGACCATGGTTCCAGCGGCTTCATTCAGTTCTTCAATCACCCGTCCACCCTTGTGGCCATGAAGATAGGTACCCAATCGCCCATATGATGAGTCTCGCTCCACTGAGGCGGCGAGATCATTCAGTCCCTGGCCAATTTCACGGCCAACGTTGATCACGATTTCTGAAAAATGTTTTCTCGAGACGTGATGCCAGAGCGAAAGTTTTCCTATTCGTCCCAGGCCGTTAACACCTAATTTCATAACAATGCTTCTCCTGTACAAGTATTGTATTTTATCTGTACCAGTCGGCAGCAGACAGGTTCAATTGTAAGGGAAAGAAGCTTTCTCCTTCCCCTTTTAAGATCCATTCTTTATACTGCATTTCAGACAATTCTTCAAAGATTAAACATAATTGATATAAAATTTAACTTCCCCTTATTAATGCAATTTCACCCCCCTCTCCAGGCTGCCACCCTCATCAAACGTTACAAACGTTTTCTGGCTGATGTTGTAACAGATGAAGGTCGGGAAATTACCGTACACTGCCCCAATTCCGGCTCCATGCGCGGTTGCTCAACACCGGGAAGCAGGGTGATGCTCTCCACATCTGCCAACCCGCAACGTAAGTATCCGCAGACCTTTGAAATGATCCAGAAAGGAGATACCTGGATAGGAGTCAACACCATGTTGACCAATCATATCGTAGCCGAAGCCATTGCTGAAGAAAAAATTAAAGAGCTGCAGGGAATCGACTCCATTACTCGAGAAGTGAAGACCTCAGCGTCCAGCAGGCTCGACCTGCTCCTTGAAAAAGGGGAGAAAAAGATATATGTAGAAATTAAAAACTGCTCACTTGCCGAAGAAGGTTGGGCCATGTTTCCAGATGCCGTGACTGCCAGAGGCACCAAGCACCTGCGTGAACTGGCCGACCTGGTACAAAAGGGATCTCAGGGAGTCATCTTTTTCTGTGTCCAACGCACGGATGCAGATCGATTCAGACCTGCTGCCCATATCGATCCACTCTATACCCAGACCCTGATAGAAGTGGCCCGACAAGGAGTCCAGATCCTGGTCTATCAAGCTGAAGTCAGTCCCCGGTCTATCAGCATTCGCAAATCCCTGCCCTGCTTTCTGGAAGGCAGCGCCAAACACCTGAACAAAGAATTATGACACCCAGCAATGAGACAAAAAAAGCGGTCATCCTTTTCAGCGGTGGCCTGGATTCCACCACCGTCCTGGCCATTGCCAAAAGCCAGGGTTATTCCTGCTACTGCCTCAGCTTCCGTTATGGCCAGAAACAGACGATTGAGCTGGACAAAGCAATACAGTCCGCCAGGGAAAGCGGGGTTGCCAAACACCTCATTCTCAATCTGGACCTGGACAAAATTGGTGGTTCCGCCCTCACCGACACCATTGCTGTCCCTAAAGACAGAGATTCTGAAGCAGATCAGGAAGAAATCCCCGTCACCTATGTCCCGGCCCGCAACACCATCTTTCTTTCCCATGCTGTTGCCTGGGCAGAGGTCCTCGGTGCCTCGGACATCTTCATCGGAGTCAATGCTGTCGACTATTCAGGATACCCTGACTGCCGGCCCGAATTTCTTCAGGCCTTTACCGCCATGGCCAACCTGGGGACCAAAGCTGGAGTCGAGGGGAGCAGCCCGTTCATTATTCATGCCCCCCTGCTCTCCATGAGCAAAGCAGAAATCATCAATACCGGAATTTCCCTGGGAGTGGATTACAGCAAGACCCACAGCTGTTACGATCCGGCAGGGAACCTGGCCTGCGGCCGCTGTGACGCCTGCCGGTTACGGTTGAAAGGCTTTGCCCAGGCAGGCGTCGAAGACCCTATCGACTATGTGAAAAAAAGCGGACAGAAAAAAACTGCAGGGTAGACGAAGAGCATCCCTCTCTCACTCCATTGCATTATGGGTGATACGACCACCCATGATGGTGAGCACAGCCTTGCCCCGCAGCTTCCAGTCGAGAAAGGGGGAATTCTTTCCCTTGGAGAGAATAGAATCACGAGTATAGATAAATTCGCGCTCGGGATCAATCACGGTAACATCGGCAACACTGCCCACAGCAAGTGTGCCTCCCTGGACTCTGAGGATACGGGCAGGGGCTGATGACATCAACTCCACCAGACGCATGGCATCGATCACTCCCTCCCGAACAAGATTCAAGGAAAGCGGCAATGAAGTCTCAAGACCAATGATCCCGTTTGCCGCCTGATCAAACTCCAGTTCCTTTTCCAATACTGAATGAGGAGCATGATCGGTGGCTATGACATCAAAGGTACCGTCTCGCAACCCTTCTCGTATGGCCTGGCGATCGGCCTCGGTACGAAGGGGCGGATTCATTTTGGCATTCGTATCATATTCCGCCACCGCCTCTTCGGTGAGGGTGAAATAGTGCGGCGTGGTCTCGGCCGTTACCTGAACGCCCCGGGCCTTTGCCCGGCGAATGAGATCTGTGGCTGCGGAGGTACTCACATGGGCTATATGGATACGCTGGCCAGTCAGTTCAGCAAGGGCCAACTCCCGATAGACCATAATAGACTCGGCAGCGACCGGAATTCCACGCAGGCCAAGGCGGGTGGATACCACACCCTCGTTCATGGAACCGTTACGACTCAGAGCGATCTCTTCCGAATGAGAGATCACCAGGAGATCATGACTGCCCGCATACTCCAAGGCTCGACGCATCAACTGGCTGTCCAGGACCGGGAGGCCGTCATCTGTTACGGCAACAGCACCAGCCCCTTTCAACTCACCATACTCGGCCAGCCCTTCGCCATGACTCCCCTTGCTGATAGCACCGACAGGGTATACTCTGGCAGAGGCACTACGAGCAGCCTCGAGGATAAAACGAGTGACGGCGGCATTATCATTCACCGGCCGGGTATTGGGCATACAGGCCACGGCAGTAAAACCACCTGCTGCTGCAGCCCTGGTGCCGGAGGCCACGGTCTCTTTATACTCTTCTCCTGGATCGCGGAGATGGACATGCATATCAATCAGTCCGGGCACAATCCACTTTCCCTGCAGGTCAAATACCAGAGAGTTCTCCGGAAAAGACTCTCGAGCAGGGATAATGACACCATTCTCCAACCAGAGATCTCCACTGACATCAATCCCGCTTACTGGATCAATGAGACGGCCATTTTGCAAGATCGTTATCATTGTCTTCATTCCCCCTTACTCCCCTCAGTCCCCATAACCAGATAAAGCAGGGCCATACGTACGGCCACCCCATTTGTCACCTGCTCGAGGATGACGGAACCTGGACCATCGGCGACGTCCGGACTCATTTCCACCCCGCGATTGATCGGCCCGGGATGCATGATCAAGACATCCGGACTGGCGTACCGCAGGAGAGATCGGTTAATACCATAGAACTGGGAATACTCACGCAGTGAGGGGATCAGGGGGTCATCCTGCCGTTCCTTCTGGATTCTCAGTGCCATCACCACATCAGCATCCCGTACTGCATCCTCTACATTTTTACAGAGGCGGGCCCCAAGAGTATCGATGTGCGGCGGCATAAAAGTAGCAGGTCCTGCCACCCTGACCTCTGCCCCCAGCTTGGTAAACCCGACAATATTGGAATGGGCCACCCGACTATGGGTAATATCCCCAACAATGGCCACTTTCAATCCCTCTATTTTTCCCTTATGCTCCCGAACAGTCATCATATCCAGAAGCGCCTGACTTGGATGCTCATGGGCTCCGTCCCCGGCGTTGATGATGGCCGCATTGACATAACGACTGAGAAGAAGGGGGGCTCCTGAACTGGAATGGCGGATAATAATGATATCGGGATTCATGGCCTGCAGATTACAGGCCGTATCGATCAGGGTTTCCCCTTTCTGGGCGGAGCTGGTTGAGGCTGCAATATTAAAGGTATCTGCACTCATTCGCTTTGCAGCAATCTCGAAAGAGAGACGGGTCCTTGTAGAGGGCTCAAAAAAGAAATTGATGATGGTCTTCCCCCTCAGGGTGGGGACCTTCTTAATATTGCGGCTGGATATTTCTTTGAAAGATGTTGCGGTATCAAGGATATAAAATATATCAGCAGCAGAGAACTGCTCAATACCTAGAATGTGCTTATGTTTAAATCGATATTTTTCTTTCACGTTTCCCATTCACCATCAGGAGGGCAGAACATCAGGACACTCTTCACCATACCAATGACTTGGATCAATTAATAATATCACCAAACCGACTCCAACGAATTGAGGCCACACGGTCAACTGAGAAAAGTGGTTCATCAATATCCCATGACCAATAGAGTATAAATGCCTTTCCGAGGACGTCATTTAAGTCAACAAATCCCCAGAATCGACTGTCATAGCTATTATCGCGGTTGTCTCCCATGACAAATATTCTCCCTTCGGGAACCTTGACCGGTCCCATATTATCACGAGGACCAGCGCTGGACTCCATAATCGTATGAGTGGTATTATGGGCATGGGGATTATTTGCCGCTTCTCCATTGACATAGAGTTGCTTGTTTTTCATCTCCACGGTGTCCCCTGCCACGGCCACAACCCGTTTAATGTAATCAATGGAACGATCTTTGGGAAATCGAAAGACCACCACATCATCACGAGCAGGAGTCTTCCATGGGACAAGAACTGTTCCGACAATGGGAATTTTCACACCGTAGATAAACTTATTCACCAGCAGATGATCACCAATCTGGAGGGTGGGCAGCATTGACCCGGAAGGAATTTTAAAAGCCTGAACCACAAAACTCCTGATAAAGAGGGCAAGGACAATCGCTACGAGAATCGCTTCTGTATACTCACGAATTACTGATTTTTCATGTTTTGGGGAACTCAAAATAACCACCCTGAATTGACGTCGTTTATGTGCAGCTACAATACTGTATTTTTTGGTGAACGTACCTCAAACATCAACCAATTTCAAGATAGTTCCCTGCATTTAAAATAAAACCAGTCGCTTCCGGCCAGCCCCTTAACAACAGTTGTCATACCATATAGTGAGGAATCGTGCCGGGAAACTGCTACATATAGTACAAAAAGGACCAAGGAGCGCACCCCTTTTCCTTAACCCCTTGTTATAGCAGAAAGAAGATATTCTTTTTTCTGAGGCGTTCCTTGACAAATGTTTTTTTTTATGTCCTAAATATACATTAGCTATCAGTGACTGTAATCCTCTGAAATTATTCTTGGATACAGATTTATATTTCCACTACTCTTATTTATACTGTTATCAGCAAACAATCATGAAACTGCCTTTCCTATCAAGAGAAGACTTGGTCGTTGGTGTAGACATCGGCTCACATGCAGTCAAAGTCTGTCAGCTCAAACGAACAGACAAGGCCTATGCAGTCGTCAACCTGGGAAGTGCGACCCTTCCAGAAGATGCAGTAGATGATGGTACCCTGAACGAGCCGGAAATCGTAGGCCAAGCGATTGCCGAACTCTTCAAGAATCTCAAAATTAAGAAGAAGAAGATCGGATTCTCCATCTCCGGTTATTCCGTCATTGTCAAAAAAGTCAACCTTGCCGTTATGACGGAAAAAGAGCTTGAAGAACATATTTTGTCTGAAGCAGAACAGTACATACCGTTTGACATTGACGACGTATACCTCGATTTTCAAGACCTGAAAACCAACAAAGATGGATCTGATCGTACCGATGTCATGCTGGTCGCTGCAAAAAAGGAAATCGTTGATGACTATCTGGAGATGCTGAGAAGCATAAACCTGCAACCAGTCATCGTCGATGTAGATGGGTTTGCTCTGGAAAACACCTACGAATACAACTATCCAAAAGATGAGAATGTTGCCTTGGTTGATATTGGGGCGACAAAGATGAATATCAATATTATATCGAAGGGAACTTCAGTGGTAGCCCGAGACATTGTTGTGGGGAGTCGCCAACTGACAGAACAGATTCAAAATGCCTTTGACATCGAGTTTGAAGAAGCGGAAGCTTTAAAACTCGGCCATCTCCCAGCAGGAGATAGACAGGAGCAGATTGAGGATATTTTCTCAACCACCTGCACCCAATGGGTTCTTGAAATAAAAAAAGCTATTGATTTATACCATGCCAATCATGCAGATGAACCCCTTACCCGCCTGGTCCTCAGTGGCGGCGGTGCAAAAGTCGCAGGTCTTGCCGACTTTCTGACCAGTGAAACCGGTATTGCGGTAGAACTCTTCAACCCATTTGCCAACATGACAGTCAACAACAAAAAAATAGACGCGGATTACCTGAATACCATTGGACCAGAAATGGCTATTGCCACAGGTATAGCTATCCGTCCATCAGTGATATAGGCTGCAATTATGCTCAGAATTAATCTGCTCCCCATACGACAACTGAAAAAACGTGCCAAGGCACGCAACCAGATAGCCAGCTTCATTGCGCTACTTGTCCTTCTTTTTCTTATTCTGGGAACTGTCGCTTTTCTCCAGATTACCAAGACAACCAGTATCGAGAACTCAATTTCGGAACTCAAGAAAGAGACAGCGACGTATGCCCCCATCCTTGCTGAAATGAAACGCCTGGAACAAGTCAAAAAGGACCTGGAAAACAAAATTAACATCATAAAAGCGTTGAAAAGGGACTCTTCCATAACTGTCCATATTCTTGACGAAGTCGCCAACAAAGTCGACAACAAACGAATGTGGTTAGAATCCCTCAAACAACAAGGCCCAAGCCTTCTATTGACAGGAACGGCTCTGGACAACAGGACCATAGCTCAATTCATGGATGCATTAATGGAATCTCCATATATTACTGCAGTGGATCTCTCTAATGCCTCCCTGAAAAACGTATCTGGTCGTGACCTGAAGAGCTTTTCATTGGCTTGCTCTATCGCAAGCCCTGAAAATCAAAGCGACGAAACTCCAAAACAGAACTAACAGAGAACTCAGCGGCGTATGAAAAAGAACAACGCATTTGCGACCTTCATAGACGAAAAATACATTCCGCTTGACAAAAAGCTGAAAATTGCCATTGCTGCGCTCTTGTTTCTGCTTCCTGTGGTTCTCTTTATTTTTTTCTGGTTCCAGCCACAAAGCGACAAGATCTCAGCGCTCTTAAAACAAAAAGGAGGCCTCAGCCAGGAACTGAAGAAGGCCAAAGCAACGGCTGCTAATCGTCCGAAGTTACAGGCCGAACTCGATGCAACAGAGACACTATTCAATGAGACCGCAACACTGCTGCCCAAGGAAAAAGAAATCCCCAGCCTCTTGACCAACATATCAGCCTTGGGTCGGGGATCAGGTCTGGACTTTCTCACTTTCAAGCCCCTTGCCGACATCCCTAAAGATTTTTATTCTGAAATCCCGGTTGATATTCAAGTCCGAGGCCCATACCATAATATGGGAATTTTTCTGGACCAGGTCAGCAAACTTGATCGTATCGTGGCTGTCTCCAATATCAACATGGGTGGCCCGGCGCAGGTAAGTGGCGAGATGCTTTTAAATTCCAGCTGTCGATTAGTCACCTACAGATTTACTAATCAACAAGTCAGCAAACCTGAAGACAAAAATAAAAAAGGAAAAAGATAATTCATCCGGCCTATGAAAACATCAACTTCCCAGCATAAAAAAATAATGGTCATGGCCTTTCCGGCTTTGTTGTTTTTCGGCCTCATCTGTCATTTCCCTGCCCATGCCCTTTCAACACCAGGGGATTCCACTTCTCCTCAGGATGTGAAAAACGCTGTGGATTCTGTGACCCCTCCACAACAGAACCAGGAAAATCTTTTCGTCTATCGTATTGAAGGCAGACCTGACCCTTTTGTTCCATTTATTACGAAAAAAGCTGCCACCTCGAATTTGAATGAAATTGTTCCAATAGACGAACAATTATCCGGGATGCAGTTGTTCGAACCAGGTCAATTGAATCTGGTGGCGATTATGATGGTTGAGAACAACGAATTTGCCATGGCTGAAGATTTTACAGGGAGAGGGTATATTCTCCAAGCAGGCATGAAGATAGGAAAACGTGGTATCATTAAATCAATCGTACCAAATCAGGTTATTATTGAAGAAACTGCTTTCACCCGTGCGGGTGAAAAATTAACAAGTAACATAGTGATGCTTCTAAAGAAAGAGGGAGAAGAGTAAACAATGTACAGGAAGCTCTCCACATACCATCTGGCAATTTTTTCCATTTTCTGCTCCCTGTTCGTTTTCTCAGCGAACATTGCTCAGGCTGAAGGCGAAGCCACGCAAACCGGAGTGTACACCATTAACAAGATCAAAACAGACCTGCAGCATAACGCCTTAGCCATGGTTATTGTAGGCGACAGTGCTCCTGCCTATACGATGTATGAACTCTTCAATCCATCGCGATTAGTCCTGGATATTGCCGAGGCAAAGATAGCCGAAAACATCAACACAGCAGACATCATCCCTGAAAATGACTTTGCCACACTGAAAATTTCAACCTTGAATGATCAGGGACCAGCGATTACTCGTTTTGAAATTTCCCTTGGCCAAGGTCATACCTATAAAGTTGATCGCATAGAAAACGACATCTCCATTCAACTTTTTCCGAAAACCGGTGCCGACCCAGGAGAAGGTGTTCAGGCAGCAGCAGCAGTAGCTACCCCAGAAGCAGTAGTTTCATTACATGACATTGTTGTTCGCCAAAAGGACAACCAAACAGAAGTTCTTTTAGTCGCTGACAACCCGGTAACCAATTATCGTCAGGACACGGTCACTGGCCGTGCAGAGCTCCCTGACGCCATGTTCCTTGACATCAACAACATTGATGCATCGGAACTGGTAAGAGAAAAACAGGTAGGCACCAATCTAGACAAAATTCGTGTTGCAACCCGAGGTTCTGGAGTTCGTGTTGTTTTTGACTCCGGACAAAAGGGCTTATTTACCTACACTGTTAACACCGTTCCACAGGGATTACTGGTCACCATCGACGAGACCCCATTGACTGAAAAGATGGCTCCTGCTGCCACAACTCCTGCACCCAGCAACAACAAGTCGAATCCTTCGGCAATGAATGTTGACCCCACCCTGGAAGCACTCATTGATTCATCAGAAGCCGCATTAATCAGTGGACCTCAGCCTGGCAATACGCAACCAACTGCCGCTGAGGCGATGCAGGACTCTTTCCAATTTTCCGGCTACAAAAGCAAACGCATCAGCGTTGATTTTTACAAGATCGATTTACACAACGTTTTCCGATTATTCCGCCAGATAAGTGACGTAAATCTCATTGTCGATGAGGCCGTCAGTGGCTCTTTGACCCTGGCCTTAAACGATGTACCATGGGATTTTGCTCTTGATATCATTTTGAATTTGAAAAATCTCAAAAAAGAAGAACGGCACAACACGATCGTCATATATCCTGCCAACAATAATTTTACCTGGCCGGATAGGGCTACCGACAACCTTTCTTTTGAGGCAGATATTGAAGTTGTTGAGCAAGAGGCACTGATTATTCAACAGTCCATGAACCAGCCTGTTGAAATTATGCATGCAAAAGAACTGTTGCGTAAGGCAAAGATTGAAGAAAACAATGATGACCTTGATGATGCCGCCAACTTTTACGAACAGGCGTTCAAACTATGGCCGAACAACGTCCATATCTCCAAC
This sequence comes from Pseudomonadota bacterium, assembly GCA_018817385.1. Taxonomy (GTDB): domain Bacteria; phylum Desulfobacterota; class Desulfobulbia; order Desulfobulbales; family Desulfocapsaceae; genus Desulfocapsa. The sequence continues at coordinate 18,597 of JAHIUA010000023.1, read as the reverse complement.
AAACTTGCAGTTCTTTATCTGGCCGACCTTGGGATGAATGTCAAGGCCGTACATTATGCCAAAGAGAGTCTTAAAATAGACCCCAAGAATTTCCAGGCAGCACTTTACGCAGCAATAGGATCGGCCAATATGGATCAAATTCCTGAAGCCATCGACTTTTTCTCGCAGAGTATCAGTGGAGAACCACCAATGAAAGAAGCCCTTATTAGTTATGCTGCTTTCAGTGAAGAGAAAGACCAACCTGAAGCCGCACTCAAACTGCTCGATCGATACAATAAGGTCTATGGTGAAACTGTAGACACAATGATCTCCAAGGCACGCATCTATGACAATATGGGCCAACCTCAAAAAGCAAAAGAACAGTATAAAACACTTTTGTACTCTGGTTACCAGTTGATTCCAGAACTGAAGAAATACATCCAAGGCCGATTGGCTATGAACGACAGCCAACTGATACAATAGATCCCCGATTAGAATATGTATACAGAGATGAGACCAACACTATCCTTTCCAATGCCCAAGGGGTTTTCCATGAAGCTTCAAACACCAATGGCGCAGTTAAGCAGCCTCTTTATTCTCCTTTTCTTTCTTGCCTCCTGTAGTCCTCAGACAACGGAACCAGGGATTGACACTCCCGTTTCACCGGTTGCCCCATCACAGCCGATGATCGAAAAGGAAGGCCGACTTCCTGTCCAATACCAAAAACCGTCCTATATGGTTAATATGGACGGCAAGGACAGCCTTGATGCCGAAGCTGATGATGTGGCCATAAAAGTGGGCGCTTCTATCCGTTCTACCCAAGGCCCTCAACCTCTATGGGATATTCTAAAACGATTGGCCTCCCTGAAAAAAATGAATGTCTCCTGGGCCAGTGATGTCGATCAACACGTCCTCGTTGATGTTGATATCAACGCCAATGATGATTTTTATGACGCCATTGAAAATCTTCTCCGTCAGGTCGATTATTATCATGAAATGGAAGGATCTACTATTGTCGTTAAATATAAAGAGACCAGGCAGTTTCATATTGCCATGCCCTTCACCAAACATCTGTACGAAACCGGAACCGGCGGAAATGTCCTGGGGAGCAATGATGCCTCAAGCAATATTGAAGGAACCATCCGTCTTGATTCAAAAGGCAACGAATTTGATATCTGGAAGAACATCCAGGATAACATGGAAGCCATTCTCGACATCTGGTCCACTTCTGCCGTCACTGAAGAGCCAGCACCTGTCGCCGATGAGGCTGCGGCAGCAGGTGCAGAGAGTACACCATCTGTAACAAGACAGGTTTCTGCTTCCGGTAATCGCTACACCATCGACAAACCCGTCGGCCTCATTACCGTTCATGCCCCAAGGCCCCTCCTTGACAAACTTGAAGTTTATTTTAATAGCCTGAAAAAGGAGCTGTACAAACAAATCTCCATCGAAGCAAAAATCATTGAGGTCCTCCTCACTGATAATTCTTCTATAGGCATCAACTGGAATAAAGTATTATCCGCATTCCAAATTGACGGTACGGTACAGTTTGGCACAAATGAACAGGTTTACCCATGGATTCCCATTGTTGATGGCGGCTCTAAATTTGTTTCTAAAGTGAGCATAGACCCAGCGAATTTCACCCTCTTTCTCAATGCCCTGAAAGAAGAGGGACAGACAAAAATTCTCTCAAACCCCAAAATCAGCGTCTTAAATGGACAGCCTGCTCTCATCACTGTTGGTCGCAATGTCACCTACATTGACAGTGTTGAATCAGACGTGAACAATGAAACCCGAGTAGTTACCTATACGGTTGAGACCGAACGAGTTCTGTCAGGTATTGGCCTGTCCCTCACTGCCAACATCCTTGATGACGATGAAATCATCCTCAATCTGGTACCGGTTACCTCAGAACTTGAAGAGCCCATTGAGTACAAACAGTTTGGCCTTGGTGAAGTCGGTCTCCCTATCATCAATGTTCGCGAGATGAGCACCACAGTCCGGGTTAAAGACGGTGAGATGCTGGTGATTGGTGGCTTGATCAGCAATACCAATCAGAAAGAAGGAAACTTTGCACCGGTAGTTGGTAAGATTCCTCTGATCAGATACCTGTTTGGCTACGAAGAAAAAATTGCTGAAAAACGTGAGCTGATTATCCTCTTGCGTCCTCGTATAATTTAACCTGTAATGCTTGAAGCGCATTCATATCAATACTACACATTAACACACTCTTTGGTTGGGAGCATGCTTATGAAACGGATTACCTATCTCTTGGTCTGGATGTTATTGCTTGCAATGACAGGTTGTGGACAGACTGTCGTTGAAACTCTAAAAGTACCGGATGCAAATCCAAATGGCCCCGGCCAGGGAATGACTATGGTTATTCTCCCCTTTGCCGATTACAGCTATGCTGATAAATTAGCCTCTGCTCACAGACGCAATCTTTCCATCACCGAGGCCTTAACAGACAATCTGGTGGGGAATGGTTTCAGAATGCCTGTTCAGGAAGATGTATTCGCCTACATGATTGAACAAGAGATTATCAGTCTTGCAAAATATGATACCAGCTCCTACAACTCTCTCTCGAATGAACTGGAAAGTGACTGGTCAGATGCCATGAAAGGGGAAATTGACTATTACATCAACCAGCAAAAAACACAAAGTGGCGGCAAAGTGGCCGAGAGCCCAGGCTCCCATGGCATAAATCAGGCCGTTATTGCCAAGATCGGGCGAAAATTCAACGCTGATTATATCGTTCGAGGGCGGATACTCGAATTCAAAACCCGAGAGGAACACAGCTGGGCACCATGGAAACGTGGAATTCTCCCATTTATCAGTGGCACAACCAGCCAGGTTGCCTTTGGCTTTGCCGAGTCAGACAAATATGACAATATTGATATGATGGCAGCTGGTGGAACATGGGGCTCTATCATCGGTCACAATGTTGGCGGCCCATGGGATCCACAGGGTGGAGATTCCATACTTGGTATTACTGGTGATGCCACAGGCAATACCATCTTGTGGGGTGCTGTGGGAGCTGGTCTTGGCCATGCGTCCAAGCACAGTGGAAAACTTACCCAGGCTGTTGTACAAATGCGTATCTGGGTCCAAGAAGCATCCACTGGTAATGTGGTCTGGACCAATCGTGTTGACGTCAAGGTCTCCCCTGAAACCGTTTTTGCCGACAGTCAGTATGACTCTCTCTTTGACCAGGCTATCAACAAAGGAGTCGCAACTCTGGTTAATAATTTCGTGACCACAGGACTTCGCTAAGAAAGACAGCTCTCAAAAAGATCTCTCAACCGAAAAGGCCCTTATCACCGTTGGTGATAAGGGCCTTTTGTTTTTGTTAGAAAAGAAAGAATGAATCAATTTTGCTTCTCGGCCTCTTTCTTTTTCGAATTCTGATACAAGGCCATGAAATTGATTGGTTCCATGAGGAAAGGAATGAAACCGCCATCAACAGATATTTGACTGACAATCTGGCGGGTAAAGGGAAAGAGAAGGGTGGGACAATCTACCCCAAGTACCATCTCCAGGTGCTCAGCCGGGATATTTTTCAGCAGATACGCTGCAGCATGTTCAATCTCCATGATAAACATGGTCTTATCATTATTTCCCTTATCAATAATTTTGGCTGTGATCTGCAGAGAAACTTCCCAATGATCATCATCGAGTTTTTTGTTATTCAGTTTCAGGTTTACCTCAACCTTTGGCTCCTGGTTCTGAGACTGATATACTTCTGGAGCATTAGGATTCTCAAAAGAAAAATCTTTGATATACATTTTCTGCATCCGGAACACCGGGCTGTCCCCGGAAGTACCGTTATTACCTTTCTCTTCTGCCATGTTCACTTACCTCAAGTTTAAATTCTCAAATGATTGCAAGAAATCTCTCACAGTTTTTAGTACCTTAAAAATTCTTTTCGGGTTTTTTTGAAATGAATTTTTAAGGTACTTATGCCGGCTTACCGTTCATCACCGGTGTTAGTTATGCCAAGGTTTAAGTCCCTGGTGGACTGTTACAGATGATACGAAACACAGAATGGTTAACAAAATAGTCTGTGCTGATGAAGAAATTATCTGTCACCTTCAATTGTTAATCAAATTTTGTCTGGGAGGGAGTATACTCCGCTATTTAACAGCAAAATTCATCTCCACGCAAAGAAAATCACACCTTTTCCCCCGCCAGTCCGATTCCTAAGACATTCTGCAGATAATACCCGGTATAGGAACCCTTTTCAGCGGCTAGTTCTTCAGGAGTGCCAATCGCAACAATCGTTCCTCCAAGATCTCCTCCTTCTGGGCCCACATCAATCAGCCAATCCGCGGTCTTGATAACGTCGAGGTTGTGCTCAATCACGACAACAGTGTTGCCATTGTCCACAAGCCGTCCCAAGACTGCAAGCAGATGTTTAATATCTGCAGGATGCAATCCGGTCGTCGGTTCATCAAGGATGTAGAAGGTGTTTCCACTGGCCCTTCCGGAAAGCTCTTTAGCCAGCTTGACTCTCTGGGCCTCCCCTCCCGAGAGAGTCACTGAAGATTGTCCCAGGGTGATATAGGTCAAACCAACATCATAGAGGGTCTGAAGCCGGTTTTTAACAGGCGGAATATTCTGGAAAAACTCCAAGGCCTCCTCCACAGTCATGGAAAGGACATCATGAATATTTTTGCCTCGATAGGCGATCTCAAGAGTCGCCTGATTATAACGCTTCCCTCGACAGGCCTCGCAGACCACATAAATGTCAGGGAGGAAATGCATGGCAATCTTGTTGACTCCCTCCCCTTCGCAGGCCTCACACCGCCCCCCCTTGACATTAAAGCTGAATTGGCCCAGTTTATAGCCCCGTGACCTGGACTCGGGAAGCCTGGCAAAGAGTTCTCTTATCGGGGTGAAAAGACCCGTGTAGGTGGCAGGATTAGAACGCGGCGTCCTGCCGATGGGACTCTGATCTATATCCACGACCTTATCTATCTTCTTCAGGCCAGACAGTTGGGTCTCCTCCACCTGTATGCGATCAAGCCTGCGCCCCAGCCCCTCCTTCAATAGCCGAAAAAGGGTCTCTATGACCAGTGAGCTCTTTCCTGATCCGGAAACGCCCGTAACACATGTCACCATTCTGAGGGGAAAAGAGACGTCCACATGGCGAAGATTATTGGCGACACAATTTTTCAAGTGCAGAAATTGGCCCTTCTCAACTTTCCGCCTGACAGGAGGAATCGCTATCTCCTTCCTCCCCGAAAGATAGTCTCCTGTGGCAGACCCCTCACAGGAGAGAAGGCCGGCGACATCTCCGTTATATACCACTTCCCCACCATGTACTCCTGCTCCAGGACCCATATCGAGAACATGATCAGCAGTCAGAATGGTATCGGTATCATGTTCGACCACAATCACGCTATTTCCCAGGTCTCTCAATTCAATCAAGGTATTGATCAGTTTCTGATTGTCGCGTTGGTGCAGGCCGATACTTGGTTCATCGAGGATATACAGAACCCCGGCAAGCCTGGACCCGATCTGCGAGGCCAGGCGAATGCGCTGCGCTTCACCTCCGGAAAGTGTTCCAGATCTTCTTTGCAATGACAAATATCCCAAGCCGACATCCTCAAGAAAAGAAAGACGATCGACAATCTCTTTTAAAATCGGCTCACCAATTTGTCTTTCTCGTTGACTAAAGGGAATAATGGGGAGATTGGCAAGGAGTTTGTCAATAGAAAGGCAGGTCAATTCATGGATGGACCAGGTTCCAATCTTCACTGCCAAGGCCTCAGGTTTCAGGCGTGCGCCCTGACACTGGGGGCAGGTCTGCTCATTCATATAACAATCCAGCTCTTCGCGGATCATGGCCGACTGAGTCTCATGAAACCTGCGATCGAGCTGCGGTATAACACCCTCAAAAGGTTTTTCCGTGGTCATAAGCCGACGTCCCTTTTGATAGCGAAAGGCTATAACCTCTGTCCCTGATCCATAGAGGAGAATCTTTTGTATTTTTTTTGGCAACTTGGCAAAAGGGGTACTCATAGAGAACGAATAGTGTTTGGCAACAGCCGTCAACATCTGCCCGGAGTAACTTTTGCCTGCCCGTTTTCCCCAGGGAGCAATCGCTCCCTGAGTCAGACTGAGAGATGGCTCGGGGACAATAAGGGAAGGGTCAAAAAACTGTTTCACGCCAAGCCCTCCACACTCCTCGCAAGCACCCTGTGGATTATTAAAAGAGAAGAGTTGGGTGGAAAGACGAGGGATGGAAATACCGCACTGGTGGCAGGCAGCAAACTCACTGAACAGCTGTTCTTCGCCGCTATCAGGAAAATGGACAAGCAAAAATCCTTGAGTGAGCTTCACTGCAGTGGTTACCGAATCACTGAGCCGACGGGTTGCAGAAGGTTTGACTACCACCCGATCCACCACAACCTCAATGGAATGGCGTTTATTCTTCTCCAATGCCTGAATATCATCAGTATGAACGATATCACCATTCACACGGATTCTGACAAATCCCTCTTTACGAATACGGGCCAGCAGCTGTTCATGCCGCCCCTTTTTTCCGGCCACCAGGGGAGCTAAAAGAATGACCTTTGTCCCTTCCGCCAAAGCAGAGAGGGTGTTGACCATATCCTCTATGGATTGCGACCTGATTTCCGCTCCACACTCCGGACAGTATGGACGTCCACAGCGGGCAAAGAGCAAACGGAGGTAATCATAAATTTCCGTAACCGTGCCCACTGTCGAGCGAGGATTTTTCGAAGTCGTTTTCTGTTCAATGGACACTGCTGGTGACAGGCCCTCCAGGGCGTCCACATCAGGTTTATCCATCTGCCCAAGAAACTGCCGGGCATAGGTGGAAAGAGACTCGACATAGCGCCTCTGCCCCTCTGCATAAAGGGTATCAAAGGCCAAGGTGGATTTTCCTGAACCGGACAGACCGGTAAAAACGACCAGACTATTACGGGGAAGGTCTACATTGATATTCTTCAGATTATGCATTCGCGCCCCACGAATGCTCAATTTCTTGGGTTCCATTTTATATCCATCAACCTGCCAACCAGCATCTGGTCAGAGGCGAAAACAATTATTTTGTTTACTGATCGGAGACAGGGCAAAATATGAGCGGTGCCTCCCATTCAAACGACAAAGGTAATAAATCAAATGCCCGCTCTGCGGGGCCAGGCTGACCAGGTACAACAGAGGAGTGGTAAGCTTTTACACCATTTGCATATGGTCAATTTTGATACAACGATCCATGACAACCTGCAGACCAGACTTTTCGGCAAGATCAGCGGCCTCTTGGTTACTGATGCCCTGCTGCATCCAGATCACCTTGGCACCAATACGAATGGCCGCCTCAACAAGAGGAGTGACCTCCTCACTGCGGCGAAAGATATCGACCACATCAATGGGATCTGGAATGGAAAACAGATCCGGATAACAGACATGGCCAAGAATTTCATTCATCCCTGGGTTTACAGGATACACTCGAAAGCCGGCCTCTATTAGGTATTTTCCCACGATATGACTGGGCCTGCTTTCTTTTGGAGAAAAGCCTACCACGGCGATAGAAGTGCTCGTGCGAAGAATATCGTGAATTATTTGCATGGAATTAATTGGCAACATAAACAAGAACCTTGAAAACATTTGAGTTGATTCCGGCAACTTCTCCCAGTTGCAGAAAAAAAGGATTTACCACGGATAATGGCTATGGTAAATATGAACGATTAGACTGTCTTTTTTTGAGGCATCTACCCGGAAAAGCATGGAGTGCAAAAGCGCAGCTGCAGCGAGAAGCCCGAAAATAGACCGTTAGCTCTCTAACACCGGTGATGAACGGTAAGCTGGCCTAAGTACCTTCACAAAATTCTTTTCAAAAAAACACGAAAAGAATTTCTAAGGTACTAAAGAGATCTTCCTAACAGTTACACAACCCACCGCATAGAATCCAATACGAGTTGCTCCAGACACAGCTGCTACTGACTCTGCAAAATAATCAGGATCCCCTAAAAATCAACCTCTCATCATCACAGGAAAATTGAATGAATTTTCAAACTATCATTTTTGAACTCAACCAATATTGGGCCGAACAGGGCTGCGTCATTCAGCAGCCCTACGACATGGAAGTCGGTGCCGGAACATTCCATCCCGCCACCCTGCTCCGCTCTCTTGGCCCAGAGCCCTGGAAGGCCGCTTATGTTCAACCCTCTCGTCGTCCAACTGATGGCCGCTATGGAGAGAACCCCAACCGCCTGCAACACTATTACCAGTACCAGGTAGTCATAAAACCATCTCCCCTTGATATACAGGAACTGTACCTCGAAAGCCTGAAACGTTTTGGTCTCGACCTCCTGGAGCATGATATTCGTTTTGTCGAAGACGATTGGGAGTCACCAACTCTGGGTGCCTGGGGGCTGGGCTGGGAAGTCTGGCTTGATGGCATGGAAATAAGCCAGTTCACCTATTTCCAGCAAGCCGGTTCCATCGATCTATTCCCAACAACGGTTGAGATCACCTATGGCCTGGAACGAATTGCCATGTATCTGCAGGGAGTGGATTCAGTCTATGATATCGCCTGGAACGACTCCGTCAGCTACGGTGATATCTTTCACCAGGCAGAGATTGAATTCTCCACTTTCAACTTTGAAGAAGCAAACGTGGCAGAACTGATCACTTTTTTCAACACCTATGAAGCAGAGGCACTCAAGTTGGTAGACAAAAAGCTGATCCTGCCAGCCTACGATTACTGCCTGAAATGCTCTCACACCTTTAATCTTCTAGACGCAAGAAAGGCGATCAGCGTGGCCGAACGAACACGATATATAGGACGAATACGAAATATTGCCAGAGAAGTGGCAGGACAGTATGTCACGCAGCGAGAAGCGCTGGGACACCCACTCATAAAGAAAACAGAGAAGGCATAGAAAAGTGGCGGAAGTGCATGGGAATCGAACCCACCTAGCGAGCCATTAACCCGCTACACCGGATTTGAAGTCCGGGAGGGCCACCAGTGCCCTGTCCACTTCCGTGCGCATTGTTACTGTAATAATAATCATAATGGAAGACAACTTTTTAATACAAAATCTTCTTTATAATTTGCTTTCTCAGAACAAAATGCGTATTCTATTTATTCTTCAATTTATTGATAACGCGAAGAAAAATAAAAATTATTTTTCTTTTTCATCATAATCATAGTCCAGGTAAATATAAAAAAGCATGCAGTGTCAAAGACTCCTTAAACAGATAAAATCATGGTATATTCATGTAAGCAACGAAACCATGGCCCCTGCCCGCATGGTGTCTTTTATAGAAGCACATGCCGCAGAATGTCCTGTCTGTCAAGATGACCCGGACCTGCAGGCAGAAATAGAAAAAATCACTGAGATCGTTCTCCCAGAATCAAAAATTCCCAAAGCAGTACGCCTGCAGCAAGAGCAGGACGATATAGATAGCAGCGATGAGTATGATGAAGAAGAAACCGATACCAGTGACGATGACGATGATGACGATAGCGATGATGATCCATTGGATGAAGAGCCATCGGAAGATGAAAATTTCGACGAAGATGAACTCGATACCGACATATGAGTTGTTCCAATATTTCCCACACCTGACCTGAAAAGCAATCTTCCTTTTCCGTCAAGAAACTCACCGCCAGACGCAAGAAGCGGGAGTAGAAACAAGGCAATTCTACTCCCGCTTCTTTTATCTCCCAGCCCAGCAAGGAAGGAAGATACTATTTTTTTCTTCCCCTGAAACGATCACCCTTGGAACGTTTCACTCTATTCACTTGAAGAGTATGACTCTTTTCACCAAGAAAATTCTCAGCAAATAATAACCAAACACACTTGCCTTCCCAAGCGGCAACGATGTATGCTGAGCCATGACCCTTTTTGATATCGTTGCCATCCTTGTTACCTTTGCAGCACTCTTCAGCTTTGTAAACGAGCGCTTTATCGGTCTGCCACGCGCCATTGGCCTTATGGCCATGTCCTTGGTTTTTTCTCTCGTTCTCATGATCTTAGGGAAAATGGGTTTTTTTTCTCTTGCTGAATACGCTCGCGAACTCCTTTCCAAGCTTGATTTCTACAATACGCTCATGCATGGAATGCTCGGTTTTCTTCTCTTTGCCGGAGCCTTGCATGTCAATTTCGACGACCTTCTCAAAGAAAAAACGATCATTTTTCTCCTCTCCACAGTCGGCGTCCTTTTTTCAACCCTCTTCGTTGGCGGACTTGCCTGGGCAATGCTTGCTCTGCTCGGCATGGATCTGCCACTCATCTACTGTTTCTTGTTTGGAGCCCTCATTTCTCCCACAGATCCTATTGCCGTCCTCGGAATAATGAAAAAAGCGGGGGCGCCGAAGAACCTGGAAACAACAGTGACAGGCGAATCACTCTTCAATGACGGTATTGGAGTTGTTGTCTTCCTTGCCTTACTCGCCTTTGTCCAGGGAGGAGACCAGCCAGGCCTAAACGAAATTGCCCATCTGTTCCTTGTTGAGGCCGTCGGTGGAATAGCTTATGGAGCGCTGGTTGGCTATGCCACCTATTTTCTCCTCAAACGGGTTGACAAATATCAGGTTGAAGTCTTGATCACACTGGCCACAGTCATTGGCGGATACCGCTCCGCCGAGCTTCTCCATGTCTCAGCCCCCCTGGCTATCGTGGTGGCCGGCCTGCTCGTGGGAAATCATGGCCGCCATTTCGGCATGTCCCCTCTGACCAGACGTCGCCTTGATACCTTTTGGGAGTTAATTGATGAAATTCTCAATGCCGTTCTTTTCGTTCTTATCGGTCTGGAGTATCTCATCCTTCCCCACAACATGAGCCTGATTGTGGCCGGAACCCTTATGATTCCATTGGTCCTGCTCGCTCGTTTTCTCAGCGTCGGTACCGTGAGCAGTTTTTTACGAATATTTCACCCTGTTGATCGAGGGACCGTTCGTATCCTGACCTGGGCTGGTCTTCGAGGTGGCATATCCGTTGCCCTCGCCCTCTCTCTGCCCTTTGGACCTGAACGCAACAGTTTAATCGCCATTACCTATACCATTATGGCATTTTCTATCCTGATTCAGGGATTGACAGTCGGTCGTCTCATCAAAAATTTTGCAGTCAAGCCACGGAAAGAGCTGTCGACAAGCCATGGAGGTGAGACTGGCGACTGAAATAAAGGTAACAAAAAAGGGTTGCCGGAAAATTCCGCCAACCCTTGAACTGATAGGCCAACACCCAGGTAGCTTGGCCATTATTTTCGTACAGCACGCACCTGTTTGCGTCACAGGTCAACATATCGACAACAGAAAGAGACAGACCCGCCCCCCTGTGGACCCTCTCCAGCATCACATTTTCTTTACAAATTCCCGGCCATATTCTTGGCAGGACCTCTTACTCTCCTCATCGGGTGCCCAAGTAAGACGCATTCCTGCATCAACGACCTCAAAACCTGATGCCTCCAATCTCTCTGATACAATTTTGACAGCTTCCCCACTCCAACCATAGCTGCCAAACGCACCTGCTTTTTTATTTTTAAATTTCAACCCTCTGATCTCTTCTAACAGTGCCGCCACAGAGACCAGAATGCCATTATTGACCGTTGGCGAACCCATGAGAATCGCTTTTGATTTAAAGACCTCTGTAATGACATCATTTTTATCTGTCTTGGCCAGATTGTAGAGCTTTACCTTCACCTTAGCGTCTGCGTCTCTAATGCCCGCCGCAATCTGCTCGGCCATCACCCTGGTGCTGTCCCACATGGTGTCATACAACAAGGTGATTTGATTTTCCTGGTAGCTATCAGCCCATTGGAGATATTTTTCGACAATCTGGGCAGGATTGTCTCGCCAAATGATCCCGTGGCTGGTGCAGATCATATCCAGTGGCAGCTTAAAATCCAATATCTCCTTGATCTTCCTTATGACCATGGGACTGAACGGCGTCAAAATATTTGCATAGTATTTTATACACTCTTGAAAAAGATCATTCTGATCGACACAATCGTTAAACATGTCTTCGGACGCATAGTGCTGCCCAAAACCATCATTGCTGAAAAGCACGGCATCTCCTGTCAGGTAGGTGAACATACTATCGGGCCAATGCAGCATCGGGGCCTCAATGAAAATAAGTTCTTTGCTGCCAAGATCCAGCTTATCACCCGTCTTGACTGTGTGAAAATTCCAATCCTGATGATAGAGTCCCTTGAGTGATTTAACGCCGTTCTTCGTGCAATAAATCGGTACATCTGGAATATGACGCATCAACTCAGGCAAAGCCCCACTGTGATCATTTTCAGCATGACTGGCAACAATGTAATCGATTTTCTTCAGGTCGATCTCTTTTGCCAAGTTCTCGACAAACTCCTTGGCAAAGGGACCCCATACCGTATCTATCAATACTACCTTTTCTTCCTTGATCAGATAGGAGTTGTAAGAAGAACCTTTGTGGGTTGAATATTCATCACCGTGAAATTTCCTCAATTCCCAATCAATCTTTCCGACCCAGTGAATATTATTTTTAACCTTGATGCTCATACTTGATTCACCTTTTTCCCGAAATCGCCTTTTGAAAGACATCTGGACTGAGCAATGTCCTCCCCTGAACTCCCTTGTCAGCATGAAGAAAAAATCCGCTTATTTCGCGACATCATCCTCCCCCATCTCTTATATTATGGAATGATTCGTCACTCCATAAAGGGTTACAGATCTCCTGTCTCCTCATTCCCATCGGGACCCAGCTCTTATCCCGATAACACATATTACGGTGTCATTCTTTAGAAATACAGTCTGCAGGGCACGACGCTATTGCTTCATCAACACACTCTTCATCAGGATCTGCCCCATCGACAACAAAGGCCTTCCCCTCATCGTCATTAAAGACAAAGGCAGAAGGACACGTTTCTACACATGCTTCACAACCGATACATTCATCCTGGTCTATTACAATCTTTTCAGCCATTACATTCTCCTTGTCTGGATTTCATACCTTGGGTAACTTTTTCTTGCCTGGCCCTAAACCTATCAAATAGGAGGGGCAATTGTCACGAGAAGTCTCATCTGGGTCGTAGCCCTCACTCCATGAGGCTCTCGAATCTGTGAAATGAGGATATCACCCGCTTTTGCCGCTATTTCCCCATTTGCCTCGCCAAGGAAATAGCCCTCCCCTTCAAGTACCTGAATTGACAATTCTCCATCAAGATCATGGGAATGAACCGGAAAGGTAACTCCGGCATCAAGATTGAAGTTAATGATCTTGAAATGAGGTGAGTTTTCTACCAGGAAAAATCTTTTCATTATTCCTGAACTGAACTCTCGCGTGTCTTCCAATTGTACAATTTTCATATTATCTCCCTTTTTTGTCTGACTCTCTCTTCAGTTTTTCGACATCCCATTGCCCAGGCACCTCTTTCTGTATCCGCTTTGTCTTTTCCCAACACTCTGTTGGCACATCATTGTTTCCCACTCTCCTCATCCCTTTTTGGCTGAGCACCAACTAGCAAGTACTTTTTCTTGCCTGCCTTTAGACTAGCAACAGTCATGCCAAACATTATATGAATTAATTCCAGCATACTACAGCACATGTTGTACTTTTGTACACACAACACTGTTGTCACAATGGCAACAGTGTTGTGTGCTTTACAACGGTGAAGAGAGAAAGAATCCCCAGATACTCTCGGCCCAAGAAAGGTGTTCGAGGTTCTTTGCCCTGCGCAAGATAACACCTGCAGCATGGATTAATTGTAGACGGCGGTGCACCATCATATTGGATTTCTGCTACTCTCTGGAAAGGCAGGCAAGTACTCAACTGGAAAAAGAGATCTGCAGTAAATTTCTTTATAAAATGGACATAATCCTCTGCGTTGAGGCGCGCCAACGCTACCAGCACATGCGGGTCGGGCATTGACAGCATCATGAAATAAATTTTGAAATCGAAATATTAAAAATTATGCCTTTTTCGGCCCCAGACTCAGCCCAAACGTTACCTCGATGTCGTTCAGCGATCTCTTTAACGATTGCCAATCCCAGCCCCGCTCCTTCAATCCCCCTCGAATTCTCCTTTCGTTTAAAAAGGCCGAAAATTCCTTCAGATTCTTCGTAGTTCAAGCCGATACCATCATCAAAAATAGAGAAAATATGAGAATTATTACTGGCTCTGTAGCAAATCCCAATTTTTCGTAACTTTTCGCCCCCGTACTTCAAAGCATTATCTACCAAATTCCTGAAAACCCGTAATATTGCCAAGTGGTCTCCCCTGATATCAGGAATGTATTCTGGTTCAACTAATTCAATCTGGCGAACAGTTAACTGAGCTGAAAATTCTTCCCTGATTACCGTAATGATTTCTTTGGGGTTTACCTCTTCAATGCAGAGAGGAGTTTCCTTAGTCGTAATGTACAAATTAATCATTTCAACAAGCGTTGCGATCTGCTCAGCTGACCTGACGATTTGATTGCAGTAAGCTGATTCCACTTCACCAAAACTGTCTTTGCATTTTCCCTGAAGCTTCTTTGTCAGACTGTGTAATACGAGAGATGGTTTTTTGAGATCGTGAGCAATCGAGTAAGCAAATAGTTTTATTTTTTCAGAACTTTCTCTTAATTGCTCTTGCGCATGTCTTTGGGCTGTAATGTCAAGTGCCAAGGACATTGCTCCTCTTACCTGTCCGTCATCGTCATATAATATTGAGTTATTCCAATTACAAAGAACAACCTTGCCGCTCTTGGTATAATTCTCATTGATGCCGAGGCGCTCAATCTTTCCTCCGAGTAAAGCGTTTACGATTTCTCCCACTTGCGGACGGACATTTTGTGGAATAAGAAAGTCAAAAAAGTTACGCCCCAGAACCTCTTCTTTTGACCAGCCAAATATATTTTCGGACTGCTTATTCCAATCTATGATTTTACAATCAGTATCCCAGATCACAAAGGCGAGAGGGGCTGTATTATAAACGTTGCGGTATCGTTCCTCTTCATGTGAAGATCTGTGGTTTACAGCTGCCTTCTCTAAGGCATGGATCCTTGCTGCTAATTCTTCATAGGTTGGTTTTTCATTCATATAACAATCCACTAATAGGTTAACATAGGGAAATTCATAACTTTTACGATGGAGCCCAGACCCCTATCAGCATATTGCATTTGATCAGGATGATACCTTCTGTAAGATTTTAGGAAAATGAGCGGGTAATAGCCACCGTCTCTTTCGAGTCAACGATCCTTTCATACGGCTACTATTCCTCTTATATCGTATCAGAATGGTTTTTGGAGCCAGCGAACAGTCCTGCATAAAGCGTTGGCCTGCCCTTGGCCAGGGAGAGCCAGTAACTAAAAACTTGTATTGTCTCAATTGAACGTCGGTGTTCACCGGTCTCGCTTGCTGCAATTACCAGCCCAACAAAATGTTTTTATGGAGTTTTGTTTTGACACGCTTCGCTTTAAATTTTGTCTTCAAGTTGGTCTTCTGCTTTTTCCAGCGCAGATTTTCATCTTCTTTTGAATCAGGCCCATTGATCCGTCCGCATTCCTGCCACCAGCCCACGGTTCAGAACTGCAGGGATCCCTCTCCACCAATCAGGTCCGTGTATTCATAGGCGGGATAATAACTGGCATTTCCGGCCCAGACAGCAACAGGGACAGCCCCGTCAACAAGCGCTGTGGCCGTTATATTAATCCGTTCCCCCAGAACTTCTTCATCACAGCGGACCTCCCAGGTAACGACGGCAGTATCACCGGCTGCCATCTCTCCGATCTGAACAAATCCGCTTTCTTCATCAATCAGCGTCATGCCCTGGGGAAGCTCGATTTCAACCATGACGGCGCGGGCCGGAAACTGGGATGTGTCCATGGGGGCTGGACAGGGATAGGTGATCCTGGCATCGACGGTCATCACTGATCCGGGGGAAATTTCACCCTGGTAACTCAACTCCACTGTCCAAGGCAAAATAACAGCGCCAAAATACGGCAGATCCGAATAGTCGGTGTAGTTCCAGCACAGTTCAAAATCTGCATAGCTCCAGGAGATGACACCGGTGAAATCGCTGGGCTTCATTATATCACGCCCCCAGGTATCGCTGAAATAGATCAACTGCTGTGCATCATCGTATCCCACCACCACCCGATAGTGCCCCACATCCCCATCCGGAGCATACGCCATCAGAACGATGACCGGTATGTCACCGGCAATCAGGCTTTTGAGCTCTTCCAGCCAGAAAGTATTGCCGGAATGAGAAAATGCTGCATATCCTATGGGTCGTGCCGTGAAGCCCTCTTCCGGAAGCATTGAGGGATAAAATGATCCCATGGCTGAACTCAGGCGGCTGAAGTGGCCGGTGCGAACAATATCTGCCGGCCATGTGCCTGATGAAGACGTCCGAGCCACATCGGCAATTTCCTTCTGGTCGATATCCGGACCCCAATAGTCAAATACGATTTCCAGCGATCCTGCACCACAGGAAATTCCTGTAATCTGCTTGTGCCAGGGCACGTTTTCGATCATGTATGATTCGGGAAGGACAGATGTGACTTTTTTATCAGCGGCAAAGCCAGTTCCGGTCATAACTAAAAGACTTAACATAATGAATTGGGATAAATATTTTTCCATGCCAGCTCCTTTCTTGAAATAGTAACCAATCCCTCTTTATATGTTCTGTGACTGCAACATGGGAGGACAGAGGGCGAGTCTGCTTTTGACTCTTCTCGACTCATGTCCCCTATCAATTCATCAGAATTGTAGATTATTCACCTAAGATAAATTCAACATATTCCCATTATACTGTGACCCAAAAATATTCCCAAAAGTTTTTATAACCGCTGAAAATATCATCGCAAATAAATCATCATGCGCCTGAACACCGCACTTAGGAGATCAGTGTAAATGTCTCTGCGGCCTTTACCGTTGAGAAGAGTGGGCCTGGGATTTTACTGCCTGTGATGTAATTTCGCTTGCGTCCATGTTTCATGGTGACAGGATAAACAATACATCGACTATGTGTGGGGGGGAGTGTGAGGAAAGAAAAACAAAAAAGCCAGGCGCTCTTGTAAACTGTGAGCCTTGATCACTATTGAAAATTTCCGGCTTGCCATGAGTACGTAAAGCCTCCTCCAGGCAATCGACACAAAATACTGCCTCCATGCTATTACTGATCCGCCAGCTCAGCACCCGCCGGGAATACCAGTCGATAATTGCAACCAAATAGACGAAACCACGTGCCAATTGGATATAGGTTATATCCGTGCTCCAGACCTGGTCGGGCCTGATCACAGAAACACCGCGGAGCAAGTAGGGATAGGCCTTGTACCCGTTTGCGATTGATGCTATGCCCTGCTGCCTTGTGCACTGCTACCATTCTTCGACTGCCGTAGAACGGATGGCGTGTGTATTCCTCGTCGATCAAGCGACTAAAGAACAGATCGCTTTCATTGGCCGGTTTGTGTTTTTGCTGCGCATAGATCGTCGCCCTGGAGACTCCGGCCAGGCAACATTGCCGGGTTATCGATACCGAATCTCCTTTGTCTATACAGGTTTGTCGTATTATGAGCGGCTGATCCCGGACTTTTTTTCAACCAATCGAGTTCCACTTTCAACTTGCCGATCTCGCTGAATAACAGCTCCGGTTCCCGGTGCGCAACAACAGCTTTGGGGCCTCGCTTACCTTTGAACAGCGTTTTGGCTTGCTCCTATATTTCCTTTTTCCATTGTCCAACCATAACAGGATGAACTCCATACTCCTGGCCAATTTCATTGATCTTCTTTACTCCTCGCAATGCCTCTGGTCCTACAGTCGCCTTGAACTCCGGAGTGTGGTTTCTCCTCTTCTTTACTTCACTCATCATTTCTCGTTCTATGATTGCCCACAACTTAAACTACTGTCTTAAAACTGGGGTCCACTATACCTGGCCATGGAGGCCGATAGTAATACAACTCTACCGGTTGCAGCACCATCAAAACAACTGGCCAACCTGGAACCAAAGGAGCTGCAGAACTTCACCGACCTCAAGGGCTGGCAACGAGATGTCTTTGATGCCAGGCTTCCCCTTTATAACGAGTTTAAACGGCTTAAAGATCTGCACGGAACCACTAAGGCGTGGCAAAAGCTCGTAATCATGGCAGACACCGAGACCTTACCCGAACACCTGCAACCACTCGTGCAAAAAGCCAATGCCCGCCGTGGAAATAATGGCCGCACCTTATCAAAATCAATGATCCTTGGGTGGGACCGGGCTGTGAAATCTCACGGCATCATGGCCCTGGCTCCCACACCTATCAAGGACAGAAGCCTTCCGCCCTGGACACAATACTTTGTCAAATGCTACGGGACACCGGATAAACCCTCCATAACCCAGGCCATGGAGCGAATGGCGCACATCTTACCCGCCAACATCCCCATGCCCAGCTACCACCAGGTGTACCGTTTTCATACCAAACGCAGCCGCCTGGACCGGGAACGTGGCAGAAGAACCGGTTCCGAACTCAAGGCCCTCAAAGGATACCGCCAGCGAGACACCAGCAACATCCTCCCCATGGAAATCGGCACCTGTGACGGCCATTCCTACAAGGCCCGAGTTGCCCATCCGGTACATGGCCAGCCCTTCAAGCCGGAAATCTGTTCTGTGGTCGATGTGGCCACCAGGATGCTGATG
>JAHIUA010000022.1 GCA_018817385.1 Pseudomonadota bacterium | reverse complement strand
TGAAGGTGGCAAGCCAGGCAAGACCGATTAAGAGAATACGGAGTCGGTGCACTTCCTCTGTGAAGAAAAATAGCTCTATTCCCACCTGGGTCAGCATCATCGGGCTGACAATCAAGCCGATCAAGGCCGTGTATCTCGCATGCCAATCGCTAAAACTTTTCTTCTCAGTATAGGTGAAGGAGGGATAGATAACCAACTGCACAAGCCAGATGAGAATAAAGAGTCCACTGTCGACCATGAGTTGCAAGGCTGTCAGTGCATTCATCTCTATCCTTTTTAGCTTTTTTTACAGTCGGCGCAGAAGGTGATCAACTGCCATTGCTGCCCCAATTGTTACCCCGGCAATGGATTGGCCGGGAAAACGGTGGTCACCAACCAGGCTGCAGTTTTTCAAGCGATACCTCTTCTGTCGTGGGGCTAGGAGCCCTGTCTGGGCATAGCCTCCAACCAGGCCGAGATGCCGTCCGGTATAGCGTTGGTAGGTCACTGGCGTTCCGGCCAGAGAAAGTTCGATATTATCTTCTAAGCCGGGAAGGTAGTGGTACAGCAATCCCATGGCCTTCTCGGTATAGAGTGACTTCAGAGCACTGTACTCTTTCTTTCCTCTCTCTTTGGCATGCCACCAGGGGGGGACTTTTGTATGGGTGGAGACAGTGAGCGCCCTCTTTCCCTGCGGGGCTCGTATCTGATCAGTGGGATGGGAGAGGGAGAGAAAAAGTGAATCTCCTTCTGCCAGGTTGTCTGTCTTTGGGCGAACAAGCTGCAGGTGCTGGAAGGTATGGCCGAGCAAGCTTTCTTGGCTGATCCCTAGATGGAGGATGAAGGCACCCCACAGGGCACGGCTTCGGTCTTTCCAGGAGGAGGGCAGAGTCCTGCCGAGCAGTGCGGCGAGGCTTGCACTTGAGCCGTTCACTATAACTTCTCTGCCCTGGTAGTTTGCTCTGGTGCTTATTACTTCCTTGATGCGTCTGTTACGAGTTGTAAGGGCGATCACTTTTTCCTGAAGATGGATTTCTCCCCCTCGCAGTCCTATGGCCTGGCTCAGTATTTCGGCAACAGTACCCGTGCCGCCGCTGATACTGCAGGGTGATTGTCTGGGGAGATCAAGGGCCAGGGCCGCAAAAAGTGCATTGCATTTCCGGGCTGTAGTCTGGGCTGAAATGAGTAACTGGGCATCTATAAATCGACAAAATGCCTTATTGCCATGGAGACCGTGTCGTTTCAGCCACTGAGAAACGGTCATTGTCGCCAGCATGATACACCTGCTGCCCGGTATGGAAGAAAGAGAGGAGGCAAGGAATCGAGCCTGGCTGAATCTTTTTCGGCCATATTGGCTGAGGAGCCCATTTGTCAGGTCCCAAAGGGTATTGGCTACAGCGGCCTGTTCCAGCCAGAAGGCTGTACTCTCAGGGAAGCGTTTGCGGAGCATTTCTTGCTTGGGATCAAGATCAATCTCACTGACCCCATCATTGTATTTCCAGGCCACGGACAGGGGATACAATGGCCACTTTATGGCGAGTCTGTCGGCGACCCATTGCATGGGGCCTCTTGAATGAAAGCCGCAACCAATAGTGGCCCCGGCATCAAAGCGGTATCCCCGATGGGAAAAGGTCGCTGCACAGCCTCCTGTTGTCGTGGCTTGTTCCAAAAGCAGTACTCGGGCTCCCTTGTCTGCGAGGAGGGCAGCGGCAACCAGACCACCTATTCCTCCGCCAATAATAATTACATCATAGGTATTCACCATTTTTTTAACACCGAATAGACTATGAGTCGCCGTATTGCAAGCAACAGCTATTGCTACCCCTCCTCAATCAGGGAGAGAAGCAGCTTTATCTTGATTGAGAATGTTTTCTCTTGGCGACGGTCTACCCTCCTTGGCAGGAATCTCTACCGACCTTTTCTTCCTCCATACGAGGGTGTTACTCGAGACCCTTTACTGTAATCCCCTTTTTTGCAAGATCTCGACAAACCTTTTCAACCTGTCTTCTGTCGCAGTCGGTAATCTCATAGGTATCACTGACCCCGTCAATAAAAGAAAAGGTCACTCGATGTTCCTTACTTAAGGTGACGCTTCTTATGTAGTTGCTATCAAGCCATGGGGCCAGGCTTTCGGTAAAGTGATTCAGGCTGCATTGTTTCATGATCGTCTCCTCTGTATGCAATGTGGGGCGCTCTGCCGTGAATGGGAAGAGCGCCCCACAGGGGGTCTCTTACCAGCGTTCGATAACGACAATGGTACTGACATCTGTACGGCTCGCTATTTCTTCGGACGAAATGTTTCCTGTGGTTTTCATGTTTTTCTTTAAAAAATCAGCAGAACAGACATACTCTTTCCCATTTTTATCACCTATAAATACCAAATTTTTGAATCCATCTTGGATGCTTACAGCCATTATTCCTCCATCCTATCTTTTTATGTGGAGAGGCCCATTGCCTCATTACTTATGACTTTAAGACCTTGTTCACCCGAAAACAAGGGTGGGGAACGTACAGAATTATGCGAGCAAAATCTATCAGAGGATGGTCCACTGATGAAAAGCGGTATAGAGGCGCTTATTGTCGACTTCCTTTCCATCCTTGTGGCAGTACTTCTGAGCAGGGGGAACCATCATTGGTACGAATCGCAGCGGCTCAATAGGATGGTGCCGAAAACAGTCTAAAGCTGGCAGTGTCTCCATTTGGATCCTGTTCCCTTGCCAGTTGCAGGAGAGACAGGGCAGCTTGGTGAAGAAGAACGGGAACTGCTGTTATCGGCTCATTGCCTGGATTGGCTGAAAAAACTGCTTATTTCCACTTTTTTCTCCTCAGCCTGAACAGTGATCGCGCCGATCTCTGCAGTGTTTAAGAGAGGAATCTTCTGTTCTCTGCAATATTCACGGACCTGTGACGATGGAAAGAGCAGGGGGCGAAAACGTCCGGCAGAGACGATGATGTGCTCGGGATGGACAGCCTCCAGGAATGGATTGGAATTGGATGTTTTTGATCCATGATGAGGGGCGAGGAGGAGGGAGGAATGAAGGTCTGTTTGGTTTTTGATCAGAATGCTTTCCACCTGTTGACTGATGTCTCCGGGGAAAAGACAGGAGAGACCATGCCCCCTGAACTGGAGGATCAGACTCTTGTCGTTGGAACTTAAGGACTGGGATAAAAGAGGATGCTCAGTATCCAGAAACGGGTTGCCCAGATTGATCAGTTTGGTCTGGCCGCTTTCCACAAGGATCTCATTCTTTTCAGGGGTTTTGATTGCTATGCCAAGGTCGCGGGCAAGGGAGAGCAGATTGTCATACTCCTGGTCATGACCGCCAGAGCCATTTATCCACAGGGTCTGAGGGTGAAATCGTTGCAGGAGAAAAGGGATGCCGCTGTAGTGATCAGCGTCGGCATGGGTGATGACAATTGCCTCCAGACGGGTAATTCCCCTCTGCCAGAGATAGGGGGCGATGAGCTGTTCACCGACATTGAATCTGCTTGAAGAGGTGCCTCCTCCGTCGATGAGTACTCTTTTCCCACCGGGAAAGGAAAGAAGAGAGGAATTCCCCTGTCCCACGTCAAGAAAGGTGATTTCGGAGCCGGTGGCAAACCGTTCACTCAGGGACTGCAGAGGAAAAAAGAAGAGGCAGCAGACTCCCAGAAAGAGGGGCATGGTCTTTCTCAGCGGTATCCTGGTCAAACAGAGTGCCAGGGCCAGATAATAGAAAAGAATGAGGATCACGGGTGGTGTCGGGAACCAGATGTTTGAGAAACTGGTGCTGCCAAAGAGCTTGGCCAGGTTTATGGCCGTTGCGATCCCATGGCCCCCCAGCTGCAGTATCCATTCCGCGCTGTGCGGACTGTGAAAGAGAAGGGGGATGGCCATCAGGCCAAGGGGCAGGCTCCAGAGACAGAGTAGAGGTTCGAGAAAAAGATTTGCCACTGGTCCCACCGTGGAAAGACGATTAAAGGCCTGGATGAGGAGGGGAGCGGTGCCAATGGTGGCCGTTAGCGAGACGAGTAGTGCGGCACAGGTCCAGCGGACTGTAGCCATGAGAACGCGCTGCAGGTGATTGTGGTCAGGAGCGTTTTCCTGTTGGACGAGCGAGGTGAGTCTTGGCAGGATGAGGATCAGGGATGCCACGGCCATGAAGGAGAGTTGAAAAGAGACTGTGGCCAGGCTGAGGGGATTCCAGAGCAGGATGATGAGTGCTGCACAGGCCAGGGCCGTAAAGAGTGAACGCTGTCGGTTTACGCAGAAGGCCAGGATAAAGACCAGAACCATGATCAAGGAACGCAGCACTGGTGTCTGTGCCCCTGCCAGCATGGCATAAGCACAGAGAGGGGGGATAGTTATCAACAGAGCCAGTTTTTTGGCGGAAAAGCGCAGCATGAGGTATTGTGAGCGTCTTGCCAGCCAGTAACAGATGACAAAGAGTGCCGATGCCAGCAGGGAGAGGTGGAGGCCTGAGATAGCCAGGATATGCATGCAGCCCGAGGCCTTGAAGTCTTCAAGTGTTTTAGGCTCTATCCCGGAGCGGTCTCCAATGAGCAGGGCCCGGTAGATCCCGGCCTGCCGGGGGGGGAAGGTCTTGTCCAGCAGTTCTCTTACCTCGAGTCGTGTCCTTTCGGGAAGATAGCGCAGGGAGTGGATCCAGGACATGTCTGTTGTCAGGGGATGGATGTGGGCAGGAGAGAGGATCCTGCCGATAATCCAGATGTCTCTGCTGGTGAGGAATGCGGGGTAGTTAAAACTTCCGGCATTACCGAAGCGATAGGGACGGGAAAGCCGTGTTCGAATCACCAACTCGTCCCCAGGCAAGAACTCTGTGGGCCATGGCCCTTGCATCGTCAGGCGTACCAGGCCATGGGTGGCTGAGAAGGTGGGTTCCTCATGGCGGCGCAGGCTATGGCTGTCTACCAGAAGTGTCGTGTTTTTGCCATCGAAGAGTGGCATGCTGTTCAGCGTTCCGGTAAGGACAGTATCTTTTTCCTGAGTGATCTGGCTGTAAATATGTCCTTCTCGAAGAGGCTGCTCAGAAAAGTTGTCTGCATGGTAAAGACCAAGGGTGGTGGCGGAGAGAAGAAGCAAAAAGAGTGTCCTCCGTGCATGGTCTTGCCTGAAACAATAGAGTGCTGCGGTGAGGAGCAGAGCGGTAATGCCTAGGGTTATCTGGGGAGGGAGGCCAATGAAGTGATGGAGGATGATGCCGGCAGCAAAGGCCAGGGTCAGGGCCATCAGCAGATAATGGGCAAGCAGGTCAAAGAACCGATTCACAACATTTCGTTGATCAGTTTGAGGTGGCGGTCGATAACGCCTTGTTGGCGTACAATGCAGGCTCGGGCAGCACCCCCTGCTTTTTTGCGGAGAGGATTGTCTTGGAGCAAGCGCAGGACTGCGGCTGTCAATTCGTCTCCGCTATGAACCATGGTGGCTCCACCTGCCTGGACTAACTCTTCACTGATTTCGGAAAAATCTTCCATATGGGGTCCATAGAGAACCGGGACTCCGACAACTGCCGGCTCAATGGGATTGTGTCCTCCTGCAGGCACCAGACTGCCCCCGATAAAGGCTAGATCGGCATGGCTATAGAGACTGCTTAATTCACCAATGGTATCGAGAATAAAGAGATCTTTGCCGCCGGCATTAATATGACTGCGGCAGTTTGCCATCAGCTCCATTGTGGAGGCAAGGGCCTGCAGTTCCGTGCCGCGATCAACATCTCGCGGGGCAATGATAAGATAGAGTCCGGGGATCTCTTTTTTGAGTTTTTTGTAACTCTGGAGGAGGATTTTTTCTTCGCCTTTATGAGTAGAGCCCGCCACCAGCAGGAGTTGATGCTCGGGCAGGTTGAAGGACAGGCGGGACATCGGTCCGGATGCGTTATAGAGGTCAGTATCATACTTGAGATTGCCGAAGGTATGGATCTGTCGTTTATCCACCCCCAGGAGGATAAGATTCTCCCGGTCTTTTCCAGTCTGCATGGACAGGGCCTGAAAGCTGCTGAATAGTGGTCGAAAAAAGAAGGCGAGCCGTTGGTAAGAGCGCATGGACTTTGTTGAAATGCGGCCATTGACCAATAAAGTCGGGATGTTCCGTCGTCTGAGGACAGCAAGGATATTAGGCCAGAAATCGGTTTCCACCAGGATAAAAAGATCGGGCTGGATTACATTCACAAAACGGTTTATCACCGGCAGGATATCCAGGGGAAAGGGGATAAAACAGTCCACCTTGTCATGTAATAGGTGTTCTGCCACCCGGGCCCCGGCTCTGGAAGAGGCAGAGAAGACCAGTTGTACGTCGGGCATCTTCTTGCGAAGTCCTGAGACCAGAGGCAGGGCAGAGGTCACTTCTCCAACGGAGAGGGCATGGATCCAGAGGGTTTTTTTGCCCCCACTCTTCCTGACATACGACAGACCGAATCCCAGACGACGGAGGGTGCGTAATCGATATTTGGGGACCAGGATGACAAAAATGGCCAGGGGGAGAAAGAGGATGCTCAATAACAGGAACTGGAGGATATTGTATAGGGTAATCATTGGTAACGGTTTGTTTTTGATTTGAAAATAACTGTACCACAAATCGCTTGGGCTGGATATGATAAAGGCGTTGGCAAACGCTTGCAGCGGCTGAAGGGTAACTGGGGCAGGAGTTCCCCGCAACGCTCGGTTATCATATTGTAATGAAAAGAGGTCTAAATGTATAGAGGATCAGTTGAAAAGAGACAATGAATATTATCCTGATTGAAAAAAAGGAACTGTTTGCGAATCATGTCGTTCTCACCGACCACCGGGCAAAACACATCGTCAAGATTTTGCAGAGCGAGGTAGGCGATTGTTTACGCCTGGGAGTGATTGACGGACTCAGCGGTGAGGCAAGAGTGACTGCAGTTCAACGAAAATATCCCTTTGTCGTTGAACTGTCGGTGAACTTGACCAGTCAATCGGCCCCGCAGCCTGGCATTGATCTTCTCCTGGCCCTGCCTCGGCCCATCATGCTGAAGAGAATCCTGAGCCAGGTGACAGCCCTTGGCATTGGTACTCTCTACCTGGTCAACGCCAACCGGGTGGAAAAAAGCTTCTGGGATGCAGGAGTACTGGAAGAGAAGGAATATCGTCTCCATCTCATTCATGGTCTCGAACAGGCTGTTGATACACGCCTGCCGCATATCGAGATCCATCGTCATTTTCGTCCCTTTGTTGAAGATGTATTGCCCGATCTGGCGTCCCAATACAGTCATCTTCTCCTTGCCCACCCCCTGGAAGAAAAGAGGCTTTCTCAGTGTCTGAATTCTAGTGCGGCAAGGGTACTTTATGCGGTGGGCCCGGAAGGAGGGTGGGTGGACTTTGAGGTGAAAAAACTTCTCGCTGCCGGGATGCACTCTTTTTCCCTGGGACCTAGAATCTTGAAGGTTGATACGGCCGTGGTTGCCATTCACAGCAGGATCAGTCAGGAGCTGGAAAGGGGATGTCCCCTTTGAGGTTCAGCATGGATAGAAAAAAGATGTCTAGGAATCTGTTGGATTGAGAGAATCGCAGCGAAAATGCAGTCGATTTATGTCTCATTTCACAGCCCCCTGGCCCGGAGTCACTGGCCAAGCATTGTTACATACGTTATTGGCCACCATGCCCCAGCCAATACCGCAGCGATTGCAGATCCTATCAGTATATAGGGTAATTCTTTGTAAACACTTATAGACATAAAAAAAATACTCGCCCAGCCAAAAGGCGTCATGAACGACAAAAGCCAGCCAACTGGAACTGAGTAGAGCATACCAAAAATATGATCGATTGGCTGCCAGGTTATGTCTGCTGCTGGTTGATAAGTAAAATGCCAGACAACCATTGAAATGGAGGCCGTTATCAGCATTAAGAGAATGCCTCCAAACAACCAAATGAAAAATATATTCTTTCTAGACATAGTAATATGAATAATGTTTTTGAAGTTAAACCATCCGACTGCTGATAACAGGGTCAAGTGAGGCAATAATCTTGCCTTCATCAAAAATTGTTACCCTGCCGGTACTTTGCGAAACAACAACTGCGATAGCTTCACTGTGCATTGTGATACTTGCCGCTGCCCTGTGACGGGAGCCAAACCCCTTGAATTGTCGTGTTACGGAGCTGACAGTATCCAGGTGACGGCCTGCTGCCTCAACGATACCTTTCCCGGAAATAACAAAAGCACCATCAAGCTGGGCAAGTTCTTTAATGCTTTCGACCACTTCGGAGGAGTTTATTTCCCTGACAGCCTCAGGATACCCTTTGAAAGGATTAAATATTGCCTGGTGGGATGATTTCAGTATTTCCACGACATTGCCAATAATAAATGTGGTGCCGACAGCTTTTCCCTCTCTTCCCAATGCTCCGATATCAAGGGCAATATCAATCACGGCAATTACGGTATGAAAAAACTTTTTGGTAATCAGGGATCGGGGATCAAAAGGGAATTCTTCGCTCCAGGAGAGGCTTAGGTCATGAACGGTAATGGTGTCCAGATGATCTTTTCCCCATGGTCCGAGAACACAGACCACTTTATAGTCGGGTTGAATAACCTGTTGGAGAACTGCCTGCATAAAGGCATACTTGACTCTGGAAAAACGAGTCTGGTTGCCGGACCAGGTGTGAATAACAGTTTTTTTGTTGATGATACATTCAGGAATATTTTGATTCTTGGGGATAACAAGGACAATTGTTTCATCTTTAAGAGAGTCTATTTTGCTATATGCTCTACAGGATTGCTCACTATTTAAAAAAAGAAAAACCTTATCACTGGTGGTATCTCTGGCAATCTGTAAGGCATTGTTTATCAAAACACTCGCCTGTTCTTCCGTTTTCATAGTAGTCCTTGTAACCTTTTGTTCTTTTATCTGGGTGGTTATCTGACTGGTTCGCTGAGCTATTGTTTGGTTTTCAATGTTGGCCTGTTGTTGAACATGTAAAATAGGAATATTCAGTGGCTCTCTTTGCTTGCAACGAGACAGAATTCTGATGTGAATTTCAAAAAGGATCTCTGGGAGCTGAGTATACCTCTCTATGCTATTTCACATTGAGCTTCGTAGACCAGGCGTTTCCATGACTGTTCTCTCAGATCATTCTTAACATCTTCGAACTTAACAGCAAATGTATTCTTTTCTATCCAGACAACTGTGGCCTTGTTTTCAAATACGTCCAAGAGGTCAGGTTGCTTAGTAAAAGCAGTTTTAAAGAAAATCCCATCGCCAGCAGTGAGAGGGAGGGCTGCTGAGAGAGTAGCGCATCTATTTGTTGACATGTCAGAGAGATAGCCACCTCCGTGGTCACTGCCTCTTCTGTGTTTGACTGGTTGTTGGTAGAGACAAAATCGCAATCCATTATATTGCTGAGTAGGTATCAGTACTGTTTCAGCCTCTTCAAGAGTGGAGACATAATCGACATGGTATCCTTGCATCTGTGCAGCTATGTTCAAGAGTTGCTAACAACTTTTTTCCGTATATCTATAATCCGAATCACTTTTGCCACTTTATTCGAGATAAGGTGATTCGCTCTCTTGTTAAAAGTAGGCAGTCCCCTGAGAGAGAGGAGAGTGCAATCGGAGAGATCGGTTATCAGCTTAAAACCTGGTCTTAAATCAGCCACGCAGAATCGAATATCGGTATAAAGGTTGTCCATGGTTTGTTTGCTGATTTTTCCTGGCATTGTGCCCTGTATAACCTGTTCTTGGCAATATGAGCAACAGCACTGGAGCCTTTGTTGTTGGTAATTTTGCCCATCTCTAAATCCTGGATTAACCTGTTGATGGTTTGTTTTTTCGTGCAGCGCAGAGCGTGTTTCCCAGACGGGTTTTCAGGTGGGCTTGTATCTTAGCGCTCTGCTTGAGGGTAGTGAAGGCATACCTTTCTTTTGCGAAAACGATATGCCCGAGGGGATCAGTATAAAAAAATCTAAACTTTCAAATGAATTTTGGCTATCAAATCATTCGTCGCTGTTTAGGAGCCTGTCGGACTTAGACATAAATCTGTTGCAAATTTTACAAATCGGCCCATATTTCCATGGCTTTTCGTTAAATAGACCTGCTATTCGCCTCAAATCCATAAAAATCTGGTCTCGATTTCTCTAATTTTCGCTACGATTCTCTAAATCCGACAGACTCTAGTCATGCTGTATCCAGGTAGCTCAGCTCAACGATAGGCACCTCCCAGCTGTCGCTCTGGCACCTCTGTTGAAATTCCTTATCTTTGATGTCTCCTCTGTAACGCCTGGCCAGGGCAATGACTTTGATCTCTTTAATGGTATTGAGGCGATGTTGCCATTTGCTCTGGGCGTTTTTGGAGAGACAGGCCACCGGGGTCCCGGCATGATTGAGGAGTTGCAGGGAGTTGTTTTCCTGATTGGCAGTCAGCTGGTCCCCTGTTGTCAGTTCTTTTATGGCCTGGTAGGTTGGATGACTTTCTCCTTTGACCCCGGCAAAATCAATAAAGAGTTCTTTCATGCCCAGTAAGGCATAGTGCGGAAGTAATTGCGGAACCTTTTGTAAAGGTGTCATTTTCCTCGAAACCAGAAAGTCTCCAGCCAATACTTGAATATGGGGATTGTATGAGTTGTGAATGGCAAAGAGTTGCAGGGTCTCACGGGCTCTGGACATAGCCACATAGTAGAGCCTGCGCTCTTCTTCCATCTCTGAGCCAGTTGTTTTTTGCCAATTTCCATCCAGGACAAAGACATGGTCGAACTCCAGGCCCTTTATTGAGTGGACAGTGGAGATGAAGATGCCATTCGCCAAAGTTCGCGAGCGGTGTTGGTCGGCTAAGGACTCATAAAAGTAGTTTTCCACCCGTGCGACCGGTTGCGGGCTGTTGCCGGTCTCGTCTATCCACTCAATAATCAGGTTTCGCAGGTTCGTTTGCCAGATATTTTCGCTTGACCCTTGTTCGGGCAGAAGATGCAGCAGTGACTTGGCTGTGATCTGTTCTGAGCTGCAGGTGTGAAGAAAGGTGAGTAGATCAGCATTCTCTCTGATCCGTATCAGGCCAGGGAAAGCACTCCTGCCCCAGTTGAGGCTCACAGGGATATCTGCAGCCTCAAAGACCGAGCGGATGATGTCTAATTCCTGCCATTCCCTGGCCAATATTGCACAGCTGTTTAAATCAAAGTCGCTGCTCAGACTCTGTAGGCGCTGGAACTCTTCCAAGAGGACAAGGGCTTGTGTGGTCGTATTCGTCACCTGAAGGCACTGGACCTTGCCTTGAGCCAGCGGATCGTTTACTTGCCAGTTGCTGCCCGCTGGAAGGGTCGCTCTGGCCCTGTTGATCTGGATAGGATGCTCTCTCTTCATCCTGTCCTGGTTGTGGACTATGAGGGCGTTGCCTGTAGCGATGATATTGGCGGTGGATCGATAGTTCTCGGTCAGATAGTGGACCTTGGCCTGGTAATCCGCCTTGAAACGTCGGATGAAATCAACATTTGCCCCGCGAAAACGATAAATATTCTGGTCATCGTCCCCCACCGCCAGAATGGTCAGTCTCTGTTCCTGTTCATTGAGGGTCTTGCCTGCCAACAGGGAGATCAGCTCATACTGCTCCTCGTCGATATCCTGATACTCATCGACTAGAATATGACTGAATCTGGACATCAGTGCATCCCTGGGCTGAGCCTTTGCAAAGCCCAGGATATCGCACTCCCCCTTGAGCAGGGCAATAGCATCCAGAATGACTTGGGAAAAATCGATCTCTGCCTGAAAGGTCTCGCTTGTCTGTCGGATCAGAGACCTGCCTGTTAATCTCAGGGCCAGGCCATGGAAGGTCAGAGTTGTGACCCGGGACATCTCTTTCCCTACCAGATCCCGCAGCCTGCGCCGAAGACCTATGACTGCACTCCGATTGAAGCAGAGGATCAGGATGGCTTCTGGGCGCACCCTCTTGACTCTGAGCAGATAGGCCACTCGATGGCTGACTGTTCTCGTTTTACCAGCGCCTGGGCCGGCCATGATCAGGATGTTATTGTCTGTTGGGGCGGAGACAATTTCCTCCTGGGCTTGGTTATTCAGGTCCTCGACTATTCGCTGATACGATTGCTCACTGGTAGCCCTTTCCAGTAATGGTTCCTTTCCTGGGAAGAAGCGCTTGATAAACTCTTCCTTTTCATCGTTGAAGTAGGAGTGCACCAGGTTCATGGCTCCGCTGATTTTTTCGGTCGCGCAACGGGCATATTCGTTTATGACATGGACCTGGAAATTCTTTTCAGAGTAATGGGTCTGCAAGGGTTCAAAGTTTGCCTTGGTGTATTTCCTCCCCTTGGCCTCCGGATTAAGAGTGATGGTCATGGCCTGTCTGAACACGGCGAGACCCTGCTGCAGTTCAATCACCCCTTGCTCATGCATGAAGGTCAGGGCTCGTTCAGCTGCGGCCAGTGGATCTTTGAGGGACGGATAGAGGATCAGGTCTTTTTTAAAGCCATCAATAATTTTTTCAAGGGTGAACTCCACCAGCAGAGAGGCGCTGGCAGTGGCCTTGTCCTGCAGGGATTCCTGAATGATCCGCAGGGCCACATGGGCTGCCTGCTGGCGGATAGCTACTGTCTTGTGCAATGATTCCCAATCCCGGTGCAAGAGGATGGAATAGATATTGTTTCCTCTGGATCTGATGCTGATGCTTCCCTTCTGGCCTGCCAGGCCCTTGCCGTCGCGGCTCAGGCCGCGGAGGACTAAGCTCAGGCTGCTCGGTGTGCAATAGGCATGGCCCAGATCAAGAAGACGCTGGTTCACCTGCCTGAGATCAAGGACCAGGTTTTTTTCAACATCAGCATCTGGTGAGGTCTCCGCCAATATCTTTAAAAAATCTCCTTCCAGCTGACAAAAACGTTTGAGCATCTTTGCCGAACTTCCCTGGACCTTATAGCGGACATAGGCGGAGAGGATGGTCTCTTTAGAAAGGAGTCCCTGTTCCGCCATATCGTTGAGGGTTCGTAATACCCGTTGGCTCTCCGTTTCAGTTTCCGGATCATCAGAGGTGCGGGAAAAGGAGCTCAGGTAGGCAAGATCGTCGGCGCTGAATCCGTGGCTGGGAGGGGTCTCCATCAGGGCCGCCAGGATGTCAAGCCAACGAGTCTGTTGTCTCTTGGAAAGGTCGAGCTTCTCTACCTTCTCTCTGGCCTCGGTGAGGGTACGGACCAGAGGCTTTCCCTGGAACACTCGGGTATCGTTCTCGTTTCGATAGAGGAACCCGCTTTTCTCCAGCCAGGAAACCGCAGTCTTCACTCTGGTATCCCGATCCTGACCATAGGCATCCTCCTCGATGTCGACCGTTTCCAAGCTGAGAATTTCTCCCGACGTCAACACCACCTTCCCGTCATTTTTGGCCGCTGAGCGCAGGCCCTGCAGAATCTGGGCGATCTCCCTTTGGCTTAAGCGAGAGTTGCAGCTCATGCGAAACTGGCCTTCAACATCCTGTTCCGTGAAAATCAAAATACATTCCGCTTCGTTGCGGTCTCGTCCTGCCCGTCCGGCCTCCTGGAGATAGTTTTCCAGGGAACCTGGTATGTCGGCATGGATGACCAAGCGAACATCATCCTTGTCAATGCCCATGCCAAAGGCATTGGTGGCACAGATGATGGGGGTGTCTCCGGCAATGAAATCATTCTGGATACGTTTTTTGATAAAGGGTTCAAGGCCGGCGTGAAAGGCCTCCACCGTATAGCCGGCATTGGTGAGGAACTCGGCCAGGTTTTCGGTATTTTTGCGGGTGGCACAGTAGATCACCACACTGCCGTTTTCGGCATAGCGAGTCTTGAGCAGGGCGAGGATGGTCTGGTTTTTTTCATAGGCAGTTACCGGCCAGACCTCGTAGTGCAGGTTGTCTCGTTGATGTCCTCCTGAAAATTGCAGGACCCGCAGGCCAAGTTCTCGTCGGAGGATGTCGATAATCTCTAATTGCACATCTTTCTTGGCGGTGGCGGTGAAACACTGTACCGGTGGGATTTTGGTTTTTTCCTCCTGGGCGAATTCCCGGATGAAACGAATGGCGTAGAGATAATCCGGGCGGAAGTCATGACCCCATTTGGAGAGACAATGGGCTTCATCAAAAACCCAGGCCCCTATCTCACGCTGGCTGATGGTCTGGGTAAAGGATCTGTTGCGCAGCTGTTCCGGCGAAACGTAGAGTATGCCCACATCACCCAGCCTGATCCCATCGATAATCGCCCCTCGTTCCGGCATGGAGAGCATCCCATTTATGGCGGTGGCCAAGGTGGTACCCGTCTGTTTCACAAAGTTGTCGACCTGGTCTTTCATCAAGGCCTGCAAGGGAGAGATGATTATGGTCAGGGCGTTGTAGCGATGATAGCGCATCAGGGCAGGCAGCAGATAGCAGAGGGATTTTCCCCCACCGGTAGGCAAGGTGGCGAAGAGAGAAGAGCCACGGGCAGCGGCCGCCACAATTGCTCCCTGCAGACTTTGGCCGTCATCGCTTGCAGGTTGGGAGCGGAAATTCTCAAAGCCGAAATAGTTTTGCAGGAAATGGTGTGGATTATGATTGGTGCTGCAATAAGTGCATTTGGCGTTTGCGCAGGGCTGTTCCCGCAACTGGTGGATGAGACTGGGGACCACGGGGAAATGATGACGGACCCAGGGCGGCAGGACTGAATTGCTGCCGGCAACGGTCAACCAGGCTGTGACATAGGCCAGGGGAGGGTGCTCTATCCGTTGCTCAGTCAGCTTGTCGACGAGACTAGACAAGGCTTTGCTGCAGACATTGGTCTGGATGAGCCGGGAAAAGACCTCGTAGAGTTTGTCATCCTGAATAAGGGAAACGCCCATTGCGGCCAGGGCTGTTGATATCCCGGCGAATTTGTCATCTTTGTCAAAGAAACTGCGGTAGAGTAATGGGGCAACGGATCCGTTTGCCAGCAATCGGGAAAAGGCATCCCATTGTTCGCCGAAGACCTTGCCGGCCAGCGTCGCATCTTCTGCGGGATTATTGATACTGTCCCTGACGATATGGTAGTTTTTTATCAGTCGATGATAGGGGTTTTCCGGGAAGGCCAGGGGAGAGAGATACAGGGTGTCGATTACCGGCTTGTGCAGGATTGCCAGTGCAGGGGCTTTTTCATGGAGACAGGGGATGTCGTGGGCCAGAATATTGTGTCCTACTAGGAACTCAGCACCCCTGGCAAATTCGTCAAACTCTGCCAGTTGCTGCCCCGTGAACTTCTTACCTTGTTGGGTCGTAAACATCTTGCCATTAAAAGATGCCCCAAGTGCATAGATTTCGTTGTTCTCGTTGGTTTCGATATCAAACAAAAGACAACGGCTAAGAAATTTCTGGCTATCGTTGGACATCCTTTTTTCCTGGCACAGGCAGCAATGGCAGTGGTTCGTATAGAATCAATCGGTAACTGTTCAGGTAATGCCCAATCATTGGCAAACAGCCCCTTTGTACCTGTCTGGCCGTGCGTTATCTTCGTTCAGTCAGGATTTCGAAGCATACTCCTACTCTTCGAGAAGAACTGAATGGACGAAGATGAAATGCTCCTGAATAGTTCCATCAATTAACCTATTATCTTATCATAGAGGACAACACTATACTATTAGAGAGTTTTTCTTGGGAATTGCCTGTTTCAGATCTTCATGGCTCATCCCTTCTGGGCAAGTGGTTTGCGGGAGACCTGATTATCCCATGGGGTATAATATTTCCTTATGTACTGCATCGCACTTTTGCAACACATCCTCAGATAACTCAAGATCAATGGCCGCCAGGGAGTCATCAAGTTGTTCTGCCGTTGTCACCCCAATAATAGTTGAGGCCACAATGTCGAACTGTTTGCTCCAGGCAACAGCCAGTGTTGCCGGAGAAATTCCAGCTTCTTGTGCTATCTCCATGTAGCGAGCGGTTGAAGCAAGCGTTTTTGTATTTAAAAAACGACTGGCCATCGCCTTGATTCTGAAGTCATCAGACTGGCCATAATGATTAAAGCGAGCGACCACTTTTGGGTCGATATTGTACTTTCCCGTCAATACCCCGCCCGCCATCGGAGAGTAGGGGAGCAGAGAGATTTTTTCCAGCCTGCACATCTCAAGCATCTCATCGAGGAATCTGCGATTTAGCAAAGAAAAATTATTCTGGATGGATTCAAAGCGCTTATATCCTTGATATTTGGCGATCGTATTAGATTTAGTCGTTCCATAGGCAGTATCGTTGGATGTCCCCAGATAACGGACTTTTCCCGAACGGACCAGTCTGTCAAAGGCCTCCATGGATTCTTCTCTGGGGACAACGGTGTCCGGCCAGTGCATCTGATAGAGGTCGATATAGTCACACTTCAGGCGACGGAGACTGCCCTCTACTGCCTTCACTATATGGTGAGCGTCAATGGCAGTAAGGCCGGATCGTATGGGGGGAACAAACCAGCCCGAGGCGGCACCGGCCACTTTCGTGGCAATAATCAGGGAATCTCTGGACTTGCCATGCAACCATTCTCCGACAATTTCTTCTGTGATGCCAGCGGTCTCAGTTCGTGGCGGAACCGGGTATACTTCAGCCGTATCAAAGAAATTTATTCCGGCAGCATAGGCCTTGTCCATGATTGCAAAGGCTGTTTTCTTGTCACACATGGAGCCAAACATCATGGTTCCAAGACAAACAGGACTCACCCGCAGACCACTTTGACCAATATATCGATACTCCACTCTCAGACTCCTTTTGTATAACAACGAAGATACGGTTTATATGACTTCTAACTTCTTAACGTTACTCTTCCCTTGCAGGAAAAACAATAAGGCAGCGCAGCGAAGATATGAACTCTTTGCTACATGGCGAACAGGAAGGTCTGTTGTCTTGTCTGGATGTTGACTGGACATCTGCAGACAAGGAAGAGGGCATGATCTTCCAGAGAAGGTTCTGCTTATCCCATGCGCTCGTCAGAGGTGAGGCGGTAACGATTTCCATCAGTTGCTTCGTTGTGATTTCCTTCTCTTTTGCTTGGAATACAGGAACCTTGTCCATCAGTTTGTGATCTGTAACCCCTTATTGTTCATGATACCATTCCATATACTAACTCAATTGAATGTTTGCCGGTCTCTTCTGAATACGTTGCTTTCAGGGGAGAGCGGATCGGTTTAAGACACTGGTCTTCTCCTTGTATTTTTTTTTAGAAGGCTGATGGCGTGAACATGACCCATACGGAAGAATACGGAAAAAGGTCCACCCTTGAGTCATATATCCGTCGTTGCCGAACCATAACTCAGAAAAGAAAAAACGCAGTGGGCTCTCGGCGGCGGTAAAGGTATAGGGGGTGGTTGCGGTTCTGGGCATGGAAACGTCAAGAACTGTAATAGATGGTCTGCTCAGTGCAACAGGAGGAATCCCCACCAGAGGTATTCGCCACATGGGTCCCACCGCTCCCGGGGAAGATTGAGCGCCTGGAGAGCATCCATGTAGCGCAGGATGGGAACATCGCTAAAAAAAACAGTAGTTCTGATCTGTCTGTGATGATCCGAAAGGACCGGCAATAGAGCTGAGTACTCGCATTTCAATAGTCTTTCGGTATCGTGATTCTACAAGAGAATGGATAATGACGGACCCACCATCATTGCCTGCCAATGTTCCCAGTGATTGCTCACTGACAAATGACTTTTCCTCTTGAATAAATCCTGAATCCGTGAAATTATTGAAGTAAAAAACGTCTGTATAATCAAATATCATATTGAAATATATGAAAAAATATTGCAATATACACCTGTCGAAAAACATCACTCTGCAGGTGAAAAAATGAAACGATTTATTATTGAG
>JAHIUA010000021.1 GCA_018817385.1 Pseudomonadota bacterium | reverse complement strand
CTCAATAATAAATCGTTTCATTTTTTCACCTGCAGAGTGATGTTTTTCGACAGGTGTATATTGCAATATTTTTTCATATATTTCAATATGATATTTGATTATACAGACGTTTTTTACTTCAATAATTTCACGGATTCAGGTGGAAGCAAATCAATCTGCCCAGGCCCTCTGTCAATACCGGCACCCTCGACCTGCTGGTCGAAGGGACACTCTATTACCTTTCAACCGTGGGTCCGCCAATCTATCTTCGTCTCACCTATAATTCCAACCAGCATAAACCTTCTTCAATCAATTTTGGCAATCGATGGAGCTTTCTCTATGAATCCTCAATTCTTCGCCAAAGTACCAACCAGATCCTTCTCCGCAAAGGCACAGGAGAACAGGAGACCTACACCAGCCTGACCAATCTGACCAGTGCAACCCCAATCGCCCCCGTCACTCTGAGTCCTGTAAAAGGGAAATTCAATCAGCTGATCTGTTATGGAACCTACTGGGAATACATAGAAAAAGACACCGGTTACACTTACAGATTTGACGAACTGAGTCCCGCCCTGCCTGCCTATCTGACCAGTATCAGCGACCGAAACGCCAATACCGTGACCATTACCACAGACCTCAACACTGGCCGTATCCAGAAAATTATCGGGCCCGCCAACAGACAGATCAGTTTCACCTATACCGCCGGCTATTGCAGCAAAATCACGGTTCCGGATGGACGGACAGTTGAGTTCATCTACGATGGATTCGGGCAGCTCGTCCAAGTCAAGGACATGATTGGCTACCTTGGAAAATACACCTATGAGAACGGCTGCATAACAAAAAGTGATTTGGGGGGTTACGGTTCCACCGGCGGTGGACATGAAATGACCTTCACCTACGGTGACAAGACCTGGGGGAACGGAAAATATGTCTCCGCAACCCAGTCGGCAATGGGCAAGACCCTGATTGCACCGGTTAACAACAGTATCAATCAGGTGCGCTGGACCGACCCCCGGGGCCAGGTGACAACCGTAACTACGGAAAACGGAAAAACATCCGGTGTTGTTGACCCGTCCGGGGCTATCCGCTCCTTGAGTTATGTAGAAGGGCAGCTCAGCAAGTACACCAGCGGCACAGGGCAAAACACCTCTTTTGACTACGACAGCCGTGGCAATACCACAGGGGCCACCGATGCCATGGGCAAAAAAACCAGCTATTTTTACGATCCCAAAAACAACCTGATCCAACGTCGAGACGCCCTGGGAAACACGACAATTTTTGATTACGACGGAGACAACAACCTGATACAGGTCCGCTATCCCAATAGTACTGCTCTGAATTTTGCTTTCTCCCCCAAGGGACAATTAACGACGTATACCAATGCACGAGGAAAAATCACCAGCTATGCATACGACAGCTACGGCAATCTGTTAACAATCACGGCACCGGATGGTGGTATTGTCACCTATACCTACGGGAGTACAGACAAATACAGTCGCTGTTACAAGATCACCGATAGCCGTGGCAATCAGAAGACATACTCCTATGACAAAAACAACAGAATTACCGCGGTATCTTATGGCGGCAACATCCCCTATGATGCCCAGGTACGCTATACCTATAACGCACTGGATCTCCTCTCAGCAACAGATGAGCTGGGCAGAACAACGCGGGTACAGCGCAATGACAGTTCCCAGATTACCTGGGTCTTTGATCCACTGAACAGGGCAACACAATTTCAATACGACCCCAATGGCAATCTGACCAAACAGATCAACCCCCTGGGCCAGAGTATCAAAACCAGTTATAAC
The DNA here is from genome assembly GCA_018817385.1 of Pseudomonadota bacterium. Taxonomy (GTDB): domain Bacteria; phylum Desulfobacterota; class Desulfobulbia; order Desulfobulbales; family Desulfocapsaceae; genus Desulfocapsa. The sequence continues at coordinate 91,974 of JAHIUA010000021.1, read as the reverse complement.
GCAGCCAACCGGCCTGTGCAGACCACTGACCCCATGAACAGAACCCTGCTCAGGAGCTATGACCCAGAGGGCAACCTGCTCTACATAAGAGATGCCAATTACCACACCACCAATTTCACCTATGATGCCAATAATCGCCTGAAGACCATCAGAAATCCCCTGGACCAGACTATCACCAAGACCTACGATGCTCTGGGCCGGGAGACAGAGACGGAAAACAACCGCGGGATCAAGGTAATCCGCGAATATGACAAACTCGGCAATGTAGTTAGAAAATCATATGATGATTCGATACAAGTCGATTATGGTTATGATGCCTCCAACAATCTCCTTTCTTCCGACCACACTACCCTGGGGACAAAAACCTATACCTATAACGACAGCGGCAGGGTAGCGACCATCACCTGGCCGGACTCCAAAAGCGTCTCCTTTGGGTATAACAGTGAAGGGCATGTCACCTCGATAACCTATCCTGACAGCCTGGCTGTTTCCTATTCCTATGACAGCTTCTGTCGTCGCAAACTGCCTTCCGAATTCCGACATGGTCCCCCCAATGATGTCAGCCCCCACAAAGAAAAAAAGAATCAGGTAAACACCATGTCCTGGACAGGCGGTTCGCTTTCCCTGCAATACGATAAGGCCGCTAATCTCCTGGAGGAGAGCAGATCCAACGGTACCGTTTCCAGCTACCTCTATGATGTGAACCGAAGAATAACTGCCATCAATCATAAGTATGGGACTACCAGCTTCCTCAGTATCAATAATATCTACGATGCCGCGGGCAGACGCCTTTCCTCCCTTGACAGTCAGTCCATGACCCCTCCCCTCCCTGCCGGAGCGGAGACCATCAGCTATGACAATGCGAACCAGATGCTTTCCTATGGTTCCACCAATTTCAGCAATGATGCAGACGGGAACGTGACAGCCATCGGCGGCTCATTTGCCGCAAGCTATGATGCGGAGAACCGACCCGTCACCACCATCAACGGAGTGACCACCACATACACCTTTGATGGTGAAGGGAATCCCTACCGTATTGTCAAAAACGGTGTTGCTCATTACTACCACTTTGATCATGGAGGACGGCTGTTATTTATCAGTGACATTGCCGGCACTATGGTCTCCCGTTTCATCTACCGGGGCAATCGCCTGGTCGCCCAGCAGGCCCAGAACAACCAGTGGTATTTTTATCATTTCAGCACAAACGGCAACACCCTGGCCCTGACGGACAGCAGCGGCACAATGGTGGCCGAATATGCCTATTCGCCCCATGGCCTGTATACCTCGCTGGGAACACCACCCGACAATCCCTTTACCTTTGCCGGTCAGTTCGGTGTTCTGGAGCAGGAAGGTGATGTTTTCCTCATGACAAACCGCATGTATATGGCCACAACCGGCCGTTTCCTGCAACGGGACCCATTGGGATTGACCGGAGGCGTCAATCTCTATGTCTATGCCGGCAATAATCCCGTGGGCTATATTGATCCCCAGGGGACATTTGAACTGGACCCCGGCGACATCGACGAAGCCCCTCAGACTTCCGAAGGCACGGCTGACCTGGACACCAATGAACTCCCGTATCACACCGATGAGGGTATTGATCCGGAAACAGCAGATGAACTGGCAGAAGATCTTGACGACGCACTTGCCTTTTATGGCTCGGTTCCCGGCCTCCCTCAGGGCAATTTTATCAATGCAGCCCGGGCAACCAGAGATGGAAATTATGCCAAAGCAGCCTGGGAAACCTGCAAGGGCGCCATTGGCTGTATACCAGGACCGGGCACGGCCATCAATATCACCCTCGATACCACCGAACTGCTCCTGACAAGTGCCAAGGCCAATGGGAAAAAAGTTACAGGTGGATATCAACCCTATGAAACCGACTTCAAACCAAAGGATGGCTCAGATTTAACACGCTATGGATTTCGCCAGGAACTTGGAGGGCCGCCCAGATGATCTCTGCAGCCGGAAAACGGAACACCCGTATTGACTGCGGGCTGGTTGAACAAATTATTGATAATCTGCTGATGCAACGATCTGTTATGGATAAATTAACTCTCTCTTCAATGCTTCTGTTGCCACTCCTGTTATTTTACCCACCAGCAGAGGCCGGAGAAGCCTATTACGAGTATGACGCCAACGGACGTTTACTGCAGTGCAACTATGCGAGTCAGGCCATGGTCAGATATACCTACGATGCAGTGGGTAATGCCACATCCATTGCCAGTTACCAGGTTGCCGGCTTTATCGATTCAGATGATGACGGTATCGACGACAACTGGGAGCTCTTCTATTTTCCTTCACTGCAGATCGCAGATGACATAACGGATTTCGACCAGGATGGATACCCAGATTTAGAAGAATATCTCCTCTGGAAGGAGGGTACCCTTGATGACAATGGCTTGGCATTTACCCCCCTTACCTATAATCGGGGCGAAAAAAATCCTGCCAAAAACAGCATCCTGATGATGATCGTACCGGTCCTTTCTGCTGGCAGCTAAGCAGAAAAAAGAGAGTTCACATTCAATTATCAAGGTAGCAACACGAACATCATGATACCAACAAACAACACTTGGCCAACTCGGACAATTTTATTAGCGTCTCTGTTTGTAGCCACCCTTTCTATCATATTCATCAATTGTGGGCTGGCTCAGGCTGAAGCCCTTATACTGGATGACAATTTCACAGCTACCTTTTCCAAAAGCGGTTTTGAGGATAATGCAAGCCTCAATCAGATCGTTGAACAGAAGGATGGAAAAATTCTCTTAGCAGGTTTCTATGACACTATTGATGGCACGCCTATAAATTATATTTCACGTGTTACCCCTGATGGCAGACTTGATCCTGATTTTAAGGTGGGGAGCGGCACAGATCAAGAAGTATATAACGTTGGTGTGCAGTCTGATGGACGGATAATCCTGGCCGGTGGTTTTGGTAAAGTAAATGGTGTCTCTGTCACTCCTAGACTTGCCCGTCTTAATGAAAATGGAACTCTTGACACCTCTTTTACGGCAACAGCAGACGCTTATATCTCGGATATGGATATATCCAATGATAAAATCACCATTGGTGGTCAGTTTTGGAAAGTTAACGGGGTTACACGTCTCGACGTAGCACGTCTCAACGCTGATGGTACACTGAATACAGCTTTTAACCCAGGTGATGGTGTCACCTCTACTACCCCTGACGGTTGGTCCCATAGGGTATGGACTGTTGCAACCATTCCCAGCACCGATATCTTTGGGATGGATAGCAGCAAAGTTTTAGTCGGAGGAGAATTCACCTCTTTTAATAACTATGAATACAAGAAACTGGTTCGGCTCCATAGCACTGGGTCAGTAGACACCTCTTTCTCCATAGGAAGTGGTTTTAATCTGCCTGTATTGTCTCTTGCAGTACAAGCCGATGGCAAATACCTTGTAGGTGGCTCCTTTACAAGCTTTAATAATATCGCCCGATTCGGAATAGTTCGACTTCTAAGCACTGGTGGCTTAGATTCTTCCTTCAACTGTATTGTTAGCGGTGGCTACTACCCTAGCGTACGTTCCATTGCCATTCAAGATGACGGTCGAATTGTCATCGGGGGAAACTTCACCACAGTTAATGGGATAGCCAGAGGAAGCGTGGCTCGTTTGAATCCAGATGGTAGTCTGGATATGGAATTTGACCCAGGCTCCGGCCCTGATGACGGCATGGTGACCACCGTAACATCTACACGCCAAAATCATGTCATCATCGGCGGTAATTTCCAATCGTTCAACGGAAATGATCAGATACAAGTGATGGCCCGCTTCAACAGCGACCCATCCATGGCTGGCGGCGCCGCCAACCCCTACACCGTTTTTGCAGGGGGCAAGGATGACTGGAAGCAGATCAACCTGCCCAGACCCAGTGTCAATACCGGCACCCTCGACCTCCTCGTTGAAGGAACACTCTATTACCTTGCAACCCTGGGTCCGCCAGTCTACCTTCGTTTCACCTATAATTCCAACCTCCATAATCCGGCTGCAGGAAGCTTTGGCAAACGCTGGAGCTTTCTCTACGAGTCCTCAATTCTCCGCCAAAGCAGCAACCAGGTTCTTCTCCGCAAAGGTACCGGCGAACAGGAGACCTATACCACTCTGATCAGTCTGGACACTGCAACCCCCACCACCCCTGTCGTCCTCAGCCCGGTGAAAGGAACCTTCAATCAACTGACCTGTTATGGAACCTATTGGGAGTACAAAGAAAAAGATACCCGCTTCACCTATCGCTTTACTGGACCCGGTTCTAACCAACCTGCTTACCTGACCAGTATCAGCGATCGAAACCTGAACACCGTAACCATTACCACCGACTCCGCCACAGGGCGTATCCAGAAAATCGTTGATCCTGCCGGCAGGCAGATCAGTTTTACCTATACCCCCGCTGGCTCTTGCAGCAAGATCACGGTCCCGGATGGACGGACCATCGAGTTCCTCTACGATGGTTTGGGGCAACTCGTTCAGATTAAGGACATGATCGGCTATCTGGGGAAATACACCTATGAGAACGGCTATCTCGTCAAAAGTGATCTGGGTGACCTCGGTTCCACCGGTGGTGGCCATGAAATGAGCTTCACCTACAGCGACAAAATCTGGGGGAAAGGGAAATATGTCTCCGCAACCCAGTCAGCAAGCGGAAAAACGCTGATTGCACCGCTTAACGGCAGTATCAATCAGGTGCGCTGGACCGACCCCCGGGGCCAAGTGACAACCATGACTACGGAAAACGGGAAAACCGCCGGTGTTGTTGACCCATCCGGGGCGCTCCGGTCCTTGAGTTATGTGGAAGGACAGCTCAGCAAGTACACCAGCGCCACCGGCAAAAACACCTCTTTTGACTACGACAGCCGTGGCAACACCATCGCCGTCACTGACGCCCTCGGCAAAAAAACCAGCTATTTTTACGATGGCCAAAACAACCTGATCCAGCGCCAGGACGCCCTGGCCAACACAACAATTTTTGAGTACGACGGCAACAGCAACCTGATACGGGTCCGCTATCCCAATTCCACTTCCCTCAATTTTGCCTACTCCAGCAAGGGCCAATTAACGACGTATACCAATGCCCGCACAAAAATCACCAGCTATACATATGACAGCTACGGCAATCTGATAACAGTCACGGCACCGGATGGGGGTGTTGTCACCTATTCATACTCGAGCAATGACAAGTCCAGCCGCTGTTATAAGATCACCGACAGCCGTGGCAAGCAGAAGACCTACTCCTATGATGGCAACAACAGGATTACCGCGGTATCCTACGGCAGCACCATCCCCTATGCTGCCCAGGTCCGCTACAGCTATGACGCACTGGATCTCCTCGCGGCAACAGATGAGCTGGGCAAAACTACCCGGGTACAGCGTAACGACAGTTCCCTGATTACCTGGAGCTTTGATCCACTGAACAGGGCAACGCAATTTCAGTACGACGCCAATGGCAATCTGACCAAACAGACCAACCCCCTGGGTCAGAGTATCCAGACCAGTTACAACGCAGCCAACCGGCCTGTACAGACCACTGATGCCATGAACCGGACCCTGCTCAGGAACTTTGATGCAGATGGCAACCTGCTCTCCATCCGGGATGCCAATTTCCACAGCACCAATTTCACCTATGATGCCAATAACCGCCTGAAGAGCATCAGAAATCCTCTGAACCAGGCCATCACCAAGACCTATGACGCCCTGGGCCGGGAGACAGAGACAGAAAACAGCCGCGGAATCAAGGTGACCCGGACCTATGACCAGCTGGGTAATCTGCTCAGCAAATCATATGCTGGTTCAAAACAGGTCGATTACACCTATGACACCGCCAATAATCTCCTCTCGGCCGACCACACCACCCTGGGCCCAAAAACCTATACCTATAACGACAGCGGCCGGGCAGCAACCATCACCTGGCCCGATACCAAAAGCGTATCCTTTGCCTATAACAGCGAAGGACAGGTCACCTCGCTCACCTATCCTGACGGCCTCATTGTCTCCTATGCCTATGACAGCTTCTGTCGGCGTAAACTGCCAGCCGAATTCCGACATGGTCCCCGCGATGATGTCAGTCCCCATAATGAAAAAAAGAATCAGGTCACCAGCATGTCCTGGTCAGGCGGAGCCCTTATTACCCTGCAATACGACAAGGCCGGCAACCTCCTCAAGGAGAGCAGATCCAACGGCACCGTTTCCAGCTACCTCTATGATGTGAATCGCAAAATCACGACCATCGACCATAAAGTTGGAACGGCCAGTTTTCTGACCATCAACAATACCTACGACGCCGCAGGCAGACGCACCTTCTCAATTGACAGTCAGTCCCTGACCCCTCCCCTCCCTGCCGGTGCGGAGACCATCAGCTATGACAATGCCAATCAGCTGCTTTCCTATGGTGCCACCGGCTTCAATAATGATGCAGACGGCAATGTGACAGCCATCGGCAGCTCCTATGCCGCAAGCTATGATGCGGAAAATCGGCCTGTCACCACCACCATCAACGGAGTGACCACCACCTACACCTTTGATGGCGAAGGGAATCCCTACCGGATTGTCAGAAACGGGGTCACCCATTACTACCACTTTGATCAGGGGGGAAGACTCTTATTTATCAGTGACCTGACCGGCACCATGGTCTCCCGTTTCCTCTATCGGGGCAATCGCCTGGTCGCCCAGCAGGCCCAGAACGGTCTCTGGTATTTTTATCATTTTGACACAAACGGCAACACCCTGGCCCTCACGAACAGCAGCGGCACAGTGGTGGCTGAATATGTCTATTCGCCCCATGGCCTCTATACCGCAATGGGAACCCCACCCGACAATCTCTTTACCTTTGCCGGTCAGTTCGGTGTTCTGGGCCAGAAAGCTGATATTTTCCTCATGACAAACCGGCTGTATCTGGCCACCACCGGCCGTTTCCTGCAACGGGACCCCCTGGGACTCACCGGAGGTGTCAATCTCTATGTCTATGCCGGCAACAATCCCGTGGGCTACATTGACCCCCAGGGAACATTTGAACTGGAACCCGGCGACATCGATGAGGCCCCGCAGACTTCCGAAGGCACGGCTGACCTGGATACCAATGAACTCCCTTATTACACGGATAAAGGTATCGATCCGGAGACCGCAGATGAGTTGGTCGCAAATATTGCTGGCACTATTGATTACGGACTTGCCATTTACGGCTCGGTTCCCGGCCTCCCCCAAGGCAATTTCATTAATGCAGCCCGGGAAACCAGGGATGGCAATTACGCCAAGGCAGCCTGGGAAACCTGCAAGGGCGCCATTGGCTGTATACCCGGACCGGGAACGGCCATCAATATCGGCATCGACACGACCGAACTTCTCCTGACACACGCCCCTAAGGGTACAGGTAAAAATGGTACAGGTGGCTATCAGCCATACGAAACGACATTCAAACCCAAAAATGGCCCATCCTATCCGGAACACTATGGGTTTTCCCAGGAACTTGGAGGACCACCCAGATGACATCTGCAGCCAGAGACTGCGGTACACCTGTATTGCCTGCAGGCTGGTTACTCATCTTTCTGAAAATCTGTTACCCACTTGATCTCTTATGAAAAAAAACACTCTTGTTTTTCTCTTCCTCTGCCCCATCCTCGCATTGTCGCCTCCAGCAGAGGCCGGAGAGGCCTATTACGAGTATGACGCATGCGGACGTTTGCTGCAGTGCAGCTATGCGAATCAGGCCATGATCAGGTATTCCTACGATGCAGTTGGAAATGTCATCTCCATTGCCAGCTACCAGGTAGCCGGCTTTATCGATTCAGATGATGATGGCATCGATGACAACTGGGAGCTCTTCTATTTTCCTTCACTGCAGATCGCAGATGACATAACGGATTTCGACCAGGATGGATACCCAGATTTAGAAGAATATCTCCTCTGGAAGGAGGGTACCCTTGATGACAATGGCTTGGCATTTACTCCCCTTACCTATAATCGGGGCGAAAAGAATCCTGCCAAAAACAGCATCCTGATGATGATCGTACCGGTTCTTTCTGCTGGCAGTTAACGAGTACTTGTCCGGAAATGAGACAGTTTTTTCTCAATCGAGGCCTTTGAAACATATACGCGCTGGCAGAGAGATGCTATTCCGAAAAGTCCCTGTTGAGAGCGACACGGGAAGGACAGATGCCTCAGGGGCAAAGAAAATGCCAATTATGGACAGGTAGTGACTGACAACAAAGCAATGACCTGTCATCCCAGTTCCTGAAGAAGGTATCCAGACCCCTTCGCACCGGCCTCCCACAAAACAACCGATATCCCACTCTCCAACCCGACGCCCTGCTTGACCGATTCTGATAGCAGCATTGACCACGACGAAATAACTTCCACATCATCCTCAGTTTCCCCATTACCAGTCTTCCCATCGCCTAAAAACCACCCTCAGGGGCAGGGGGATACGAGCGAATATCACCGCACGCAACCGTTGACGCTACAGACAGTTGCCGAGCGGTTTTTTTCGCATCATTGGCCATGACCTGAATAGTTACGCTTTTTCATAGATTGATTTGTTGATGAAAGCTTGATCGTGGACAAGATGGCTGCCAAGAAAGTTCACTGTGAAAAACATAACCATTGAAAAGTTTACCTATATCGAATTAAATGAATATATGATTAAGAATTGCGGTTCAGTAACAGGGAAAACATTTTTATTGGCTGCAGGCACTTCGAACAACCATTCTGGCCACATTTTGCATAAGAAACGATTGGATACGTTGTCGTGGAGGAGTTATTCATCGGTAATATAAGAATTGAAAAGACCCGCCCATTCGAATCGTCCCTGAAATAATCTACTCTGTTTCCCAGAGGGGAATCAAACAACTGAGAATTAGCGGTAATCAAAAACAACAAATGAGGGATTGGTATTTTTGCTATTGCCATACGGCGCGTCATATGAAGCTTCCTGGTTAGTCAGAAAGCGATAAGAAATTTCTCTATAATCTGAAATGTCATCTACTCATGAATCATATAAATAGAAAAGAACACGATTTCCTTGGTGAAATGGAAATTCCCAATTCTTGCTACTATGGAATTCAAACCCAGCGAGCTGTCGATAATTTTAAAATTTCTCAATCCAGACTTTGTTCAGTTCCGGAGTTGATCGTTGCTTTAGCGTATGTAAAAAAAGCTGCAGCGATGGCCAATGCCGAACTGAATCAATTCTCTGAGAGTATTGCTTCTGCCATTATTGAAGCCTGCGATGAAATTATTGAAGGCAAGTTGTTGGATCAATTTGTTGTTGATTTGATGCAAGGAGGCGCAGGAACGTCGACTAACATGAATGCAAATGAAGTCATTGCCAACCGTGCTCTGGAAATTTTAGGGCATAACAAGGGTGATTACCACATCATTCATCCCAACAATCATGTCAATTGTTCGCAATCCACCAACGATGTCTATCCCACCGCCTTACGGATTGCAATTTATCTGAAACTTGAGCAATTGAAAACGCCCCTGAAGAAATTGCAGTCCTCTTTCAAGGCAAAAGGAAAAGAATTTTACGACGTCATCAAGATGGGTCGAACCCAATTGCAGGATGCGGTGCCCATGACACTGGGCCAGGAGTTTTCAGCCTATGCAACAACAATAGGTGAGGATATTAAAATGGTGACCCAAGCCAAAAATCTCCTCCGTGAAATTAATCTTGGTGCCACGGCCATAGGGACAGGTATCAATGCACCGAAGGGATATGGTCCCTTGGTAACCCGACGATTTCAAGAGATTACCGGAATACCTGTTGTTACTTCTCCAAATCTGATAGAGGCCACATGGGATACGGGCGCATATGTCCACATCTCCAGTGTGCTGAAGAGGATTGTACTTAAATTATCTAAGATATCGAGTGACTTACGCCTACTCTCCTCTGGTCCGAGAACAGGATTTAATGAGATTAATCTGCCCAGAATGCAACCAGGGTCATCTATTATGCCCGGTAAAGTAAATCCTGTGATTCCGGAAGTTGTTAATCAGGTGGCCTATAAAGTCATTGGCAATGATTTGACGATTACGATGGCGGCTGAGAATGGACAACTTGAATTAAATGTGATGGAACCTGTAATCGCCTACAGTCTCTTTGAATCAATGAACATGACCATCGCCGCCTGCAGTGTATTAAAATCCAAATGTATTGATGGAATTACAGCAAACAGAGAACACTGCAGATCTCTTGTGGAAAATAGTATTGGCTTGGTCACTGCTCTGAGCCCCTTTCTTGGCTATGAAAACGCATCATCTATAGCAAAAGAAGCACTGGAGACCAATAAGTCAGTCTATGAGTTAACGATTGAGAAAAAATTGCTTTCCATTGAGCAGCTCAATGAAATACTGTCTGTGGAAAATATGGTTTAAGCTATGGAAGAGGGCTTTGTCTTCTGTCTGCCTCAGTATGGGCTGGGCTTTGGAGGTCTTTGCCCCTCTTCCCCCTTTAAGCAATGCCAACATCGACGACCAAGGCGCCTTTTTTTGTCAATAAGGCACCTTATCGGTAAATTTTCCTGGGTGGTGTTGAAAAATGTCCTATTTTACTTTGACGCAATCCCAAGGCAACAAAAGATTCTGTAAATTTCAAGGCAATAGCGCAGGGATCAACAACAACTACCCCATATTTTTTTTCAATTTCCTTGGTATAACCAGTCATACCGGCGCATCCGAGCACGATCACTTCAGCCCCATCCTCAGCCACAGCCAGAGCCACCACATCGAGTAAGGTTTTTTGGGTTAACCTTGGATCAGATTCTGTTTGTTTAACTGATAAATCGAGACTGCGAACAGAGGCCAGGGAGTGATGACTAAGCAAGTGGAGAGCCTGGTGGATGCGAGTCGGGATTCTTCTCTTTACTGGAGTTATCACTGTAAATCGTGCCCCCAGCATACTCGCAGCGTGCAGGCTTGCTTCTCCTATGCCTATTATGGGAATGTGTACAAGTTCCTTGGCCGCTTCCAAACCGGGATCAGAAAAACATGCTATAACGACAGCATCAAAGCCATCTTCTTCTGCCTTTTTAACGAGTTTGAGCATTTCAGGAATGGCATAGGCTTCATCAACGGCACATTCAAGTGTCTCGGGGCCCCGCTCAGAGCAGATAACCTTGAGCTCAGTATGCGCCGCCTGTATTTTTGTCAGTTCCCTTTCAATATGATCAGTCATTTGTCGGGAGGTATTCGGGTTAATAACACATATCTTCATATCTCATTCTCAGGCATGATGGTTAGGAACAATATTCTGCTGGAGGTACTGTTTTGCTGTTTTCTTTGCTGCTTCCTCCATTCACTGCTTCTGGCTTTAAGGTCCGCCAACGAATGGCGAAATTACGGCGAAGGGAAAGGATAGAGGAGGATCGCTGCGTAATCCTGCAGAGTGTCTATGTCGGTAACTACAGCCGCATTATCTACCTCATATTCAAGTATATCCAAGCTCTTATCTGTAAACAAAAAGCGTGCCCCCTTGTCTCCCCTGGCAGTCAGTAATCGTGGAAACAGAGACGAACTGATAATGACAGGATTGCCTCGTTGTTTCCTGTAAAGCGGATAGAGGATATCGGGTCTTTTCTCCGCAAACAGGGCCGTCATCCCTGCAACCAGCTGAGCGTCAATAAAAGGTTGGTCGGTAAGGAGAAAAATGGCAGCATCACATCTCCCGGCCACAGCTTGAACTCCAGCCACCAATGAGCTTGCCTGTCCTTTGCCGTACTCCTGATTACGGTGGATTTCACAGGTTGTGGCTAATCTTGCGCCGCGCAGGATCTCTTCTGCAAAAGCACCAAGGATAAGTACTGGTGGGGCTGCCCCAGCTCCCTGGGCTGCTGCGATAGCATGATCCAACATGCACTCTCCCTCTACCTGCAGCAACTGTTTGGGCCTTCCCATACGAGAAGAGGTGCCTGCCGCCAGGATGATCGCTCTGATGTTCCCTCCTGAACTCATCCCCCAAGCCCCCTTGGAGGGCTGTTGTGTCTGTTTCCCAGCCCAAAACCGAAGCAGAGGAAACAGCCAATAAGGGGGGTATTATTTACAACAGCAACCATGGTTAGCAGCTTCCTGAATCGCTTTAACAATACTGGTATAACCGGTGCAGCGGCAGATATTGCCGCGAATGGCCTCACGAATTTCCTCTTCACTGGGTTTTGGATTTCTGACAAGGAGGTCCCGGGCAACCAAAATCATCCCTGGAGTACAGTATCCGCATTGTATTGCAGCCTGCTCAAGGAAGGCTTCCTGGATAGGATCCAGTTCCCCGACCTTCGGGGCGACCCCTTCAATCGTGGTAATTTCACATCCCTCGACGGTTACTGCCAGGGTGATGCAAGACAAAATGGGATCTCCATCCACCAGCACGGTACAGGCACCGCACTCGCCGGTGCCACAGCCATACTTTGTTCCGGTTAAGGCCAGGGTATCATGAAGGACATTACTGAGGAGCTCGTTGTCCTCTATCAAGACTTCATGTTGTTCTCTATTAATAGTCAAGGTAATCAGTTTTTTGCTCACAATGCTTCTCCCTCTGCTCTCGCCCAGGCAACTTTAAAGGAATCCATGAAAATAACGGAGGCAACCTTGCGACGATATTCTGCAGAAGAGCGTATATCATCTATCGGGGTGATTTCATCTGAGACAGACGCTCCGGCCTCTCTGATCAGCTCACCTTCCAGGTCTGTAATTTCTTTTCCGCCTAAGATCTTATCCGGGCCACTGAGCAAAAGGGTGGTAGGGCCACAAGAGCCCACAGCGACTTTACAGGATTGGCAAATATTACCTTTTCTGATAACCACAACAGCCATGTTGATTTTTGCGATATCCGCGCTCACCCGTTCGAGTTTTTTAAATTCACTGCCGGTCCCGGATTGGGGCATGGGGATGTTTACCTTGTAGACTATCTCCTCTGGCCGGAGTGCTGTCCTGCCAGGCCCAAGAAGGAAATCTTTGAGGGCTATGTCGCGCTGTGAATTTCTGGATTGCAGGGTAAGGCTTGCATCCATTGCCAACATCGGCGGTACAGGGTCGGCGGCAGGTGAAGCTGTACATATGTTGCCGGCGATGGTGGCCATATTTAAAATCTGTATTTTGCCAACAGCGGAAACACCATCGTATAAGGCATCAACGGATGGGATATCTTTGCAGAAGGCGGCAATGGCCTTCAGTTTGGCAGTGGCCCCGATTGTAATATAATTGCCCTCAAGGGTTACAAAATCCAGTTCCTTTACCTTCATGGTGCTGATAAGCCGCTGCGGCGATTTCCGTCCTTCTTTCATCTGGGGCAGGACATCAGTCCCCCCGGCCATGAGTTGGGTTTCAACCCCGGTGTCACTGACAAGATCAAACAATTCAGAGAGATCTGCAGGCTGAAAAAATTCGAACTCGTTAGTGAGTATTCTTGAATTGTGCATTTTAAAATAAACCCTCGTTAATAGTTAACCCTGATTCCTCAATACGTTTGAGAACTTTTTCAGGTGTCATTGGGGCGTTTGTCATTCTAATGCCGAGAGCATTCTGGACTGCATTGGCAACCGCACCGGCTGTAGCATTGTTTGCAGCTTCGCCGACACCCTTAGCCCCAAAAGGTCCGCTCGGTTCATAGGTATTGGCAAAAAACACCTGCAGGTCATCGACCATCGGCATCTCCCTGGCACTGAGCATTTTATAGTCCATAAAGCCTGCATTACATGTCAGATGGCCGGTTTCCGGGTCATAATTGGTATCTTCAAGCAGGGCCAGAGCAATACCACGACACAGGCCGCCCTCAAGCTGGCCTGCAGTGAGTTTTGGGTTCATCACCGTGCCGGCATCCACTGCAGCTACGGCCCTGGTGGTACGAATGATTCCTGTCCAGGTGTCGACCTCAACTTCAATAAAATTCGTGACGAAACAAGGAGGACAGTTGGTCTGTCTGTGACTGCTCACCCCAATGGCAGTCCCCCATCCTTTGTACTGCGCTGTTTTGGCAGCTTCACCCACGGAAATAGCTTTATCCGTTCCCTCAAGGTAAATGATGCCATGGCCAGTTTCGGGGTCAGGGTTTATCTTCAAGGCCTCGGGGTTCACGTCTAATAATCTGGAGGCGATGTCGAGAATAATTTTTTTGGCAGTTTTTGCGGCACGCTGGGCTGCTGCACCACCACAGTAAATTCCACGAGTGGCATGGGTACACACATCGTAACCGGTGCTGGTTGTATTGGCTGGAGACACCCCGACAAGCTCCACAGCTATCCCCAGCTCTTCGGCTACGATTTTGGCAATTGCATCCAGCGTCCCACCACCATGACACATCAAGGCTGTCGAAACATCAGCAGAACCGTCCTCATTGATCTTCACCATGGCGGTGGAGTAGTCGATTACTTCTCCTGGCTGGGGGGCTCCGGTACCCGAGGTGTGAAACCCCCGTCCGACTCCGATCCCACGGCGAAATCGACCCGATTTGTCTTCCGGTCTGCCCCGCTCTGCCCAACCGATCATCTCACGGCCTTTTTCGAGCATCTCTTCAACACCACAACTGCGAATGATGGAACGGACGGTAGGTCCTTGCCCCCAGAAGGTCTGCCCCATACCGACATAATTTTTGACGCGTAACTCAATGGGGTCCATGTTGAGTTTGTCAGCAATAATGTCCATAATGGACTCTACGGCAAACGTTACTTGGGGATTTCCGTAGCCCTGCATGGCACATGCCGGTGTTTTGTTGGTGTATACGCCAGTTCCGACAAATCGTAATGCAGGCATGCGGTACAATGATACGAACCACCCCGCCATACAACCAAGAAGAGGATAAACCTGAATATTGTGAGCTCCTGCATCCACCAGTGTTGTCAGTTGACCGGCTGTGATCAGCCCATCTTTGCTGACACCATACTTCAATCGAATACGTGAAGGATATTTACAATGGTTGTACATATCTTCTTCACGAGTTAAAATTAATTTGACGGGTTTTCCTGCCTTGCGGGCAATTGCTACACAGATGGCAATCGGCGTATTCATCTGGATACTGGAGCCAAAGGCGCCGCCGATGGTCACCCGGTGCACATTGACTTTGCTGAGCGGGATGTCGAAAATACGGCCTAGCAGTTGTCGGGTATTGTGGATGGACTGAGTGGTCGGCCAGACAGTGATGCCGCCATCCGCCTCAGGTTTGCAAACAACCCCTTTTGTTTCCATCTGGCCATGGTAAACACGACCGGTGGAAAAGGACTCCTCGACAATGAGATCAGCCTTGGCAAAGCCTTCTTCAAGGTCGCCTTCTTCTATGATCCGCTGGCAAGTGACGTTGTTTTTGATTGGTAAAATTGTGTCACCAAGCATAACCTCAGAATAAAGTGCAGGTGCGTCTGCCAAAAGGGCAGCTTCCGGGTCAAAAAGAGCCGGCAGCACTTCATATTCGACCTTGACCGTGGCCAACGCTTTCTCAGCAAGGGCCTCAGTTCTGGCAGCAACGGCCATCACTCCCTCACCCACATGGCGGACTATCGTCGGCAATACCGTTCTGTCACGAAACGTCTTTTCAGGGATACTGACCTGGCGTTCGTTGTAGACAATCGTTGGAACATCTTTGTTCGTTAAACAGATGGCACCCATCGCTTCAGCTTCAGTGGTATCTACCGATATGATTTTGGCGTGGGGATGGGGAGATCGTAACACTCTGGCATAAAGCATCC
This sequence comes from Pseudomonadota bacterium, assembly GCA_018817385.1. Lineage (GTDB taxonomy): Bacteria > Desulfobacterota > Desulfobulbia > Desulfobulbales > Desulfocapsaceae > Desulfocapsa. The sequence continues at coordinate 76,298 of JAHIUA010000021.1, read as the reverse complement.
CCGGAACGATAACGTCAGAAGAAAAAATCTCGGCTCCGGTGGCTTTTGCTATACCATCTTTGCGTTGGGTGTCACGACCGACACTGGAAAAATGTGTTTTTAACATACTGGCTCCATAACAATAACTCTATAGGACTCCACCGCTTGCCATTACCAGACAGGAGGAGTGAAGACGAAAAGTATCTCAGCCTCTTCGTCTGTTGGGTTTTTCCACGAATGACGCAAATCTCCTTCAAAATAGAGCGTGTCACCCTCTTTCAAAATAAATTTTTCGTCAGCAATGGTAAATTCCATCGTTCCTTTGAGAACGAAGACAAATTCTTCACTGTTTGCTGCATGTTGTAAACTTCCATCAGCATCAGAGCGCCCTCCTGGTTGAACTCTGGTCAACAGGGGTTGCATCTGTTTCTTAAATATTGCGGTTGTCAGTGGTTGGGAGCTGACCATTCCGTCTGGATATTGCAGGGTTTGCCTTTTGCCTGCAGGCAAATGCCAGCTCGTGCGGTTTTTTTCCGTATTTTCATTGAGAAAAGTGGCAACACTGATACCCAGCTCTCGTGCTAAGGTACCAAGTACTGAAAGGGAAGGCGACGCCAATCCATTTTCAATTTGTGAAAGGTATGACTTGGAACATCCGGCTGAATTTGAAAGAGCTTCCAGAGTCAATTTATTTGCTAATCTGTGTTTTTTGAGCTGAGCTCCCAGCTTAATTACATCCATATCATAGCCCTTTTTTAAAATGTCTTACACGTTGTACCTGGACAAAATTGCCTCCAATACTGCCCCGCCTAAACCAAGACTTTTGTCAGAGACCAAACTGTTATCCACATTATCCCTGGGTTCTATGTCGCCTATTTTCACACCTTCTTTGACAAATATTTCAGCACGAATCAGACCACGAACCAGGCCATCGACACGTGCCAAAACAGGGACCCCATTGACCGCACCAAGAACAGCTCCGGCTTCCACCCTGTCATTAAGGTGTACGAATGGGATAAAGTTTCCGGTAGCTGTTGCTCTCACTACCCGGTCAACGTCAATTCCCATCACTGTCCCTGGAATGCCGGTATTTTTTTCGGGGCAACCTTGATACATGACCCGACCACAATTGGGGCCGCGATTGGTTTCGATAACCACATGGACATCACTGCCAGCACAAAATCCGGGTCCCAGGCCAATAACGAGGTCGGCTTCATCCATACGGGTACCCAGGTTTTTTTTTGCTATTATCGCATCAATGACCACGTCTGGGCGGCGATCTTCTATGGTCTGCCATTCAGGATCAATGACCACGGCAATCTTGCCCTCTGTCAGGGCCCTGTCTATCTCAGGAGCAGTTGCGGCATGGACTGCCATAACACCATCGACAGCTTTCGTTCCATCATAGACGCACTCAGAAAAGCTGACCGTTCTCCGAACCGCCATGGGGGCGGCAATCTCAAGCATGACAATGTTCTTGAATCCCCCTTTGTGGAGACGCCAGGCGATTCCTGAGGCCATTTCTCCAGCTCCTTTTATAAGGATAGCAAGTCTATTCAGTTTCATCGACAACCTCTTCCAGCTAGGAGGAGAGAAAACAAAAGGGGAACCAGGTTCTCTTCATTCCCCAGTGATCAACAGGACCAATCGTTATGGAAAACAGGGTGGATACGGCTGGAACACTACCGGCAGACAAAAGCAAAGACACCCTTGAGCCCATCACGCATTGTCCTCATTGTTCAATTGGTGTCCGGTTTGATGCCCCAGTCAGAACGCTCTCACCTCAGTTTGCAGAACGGTGTTTCACTGCTATCGACAAGCAGAGCATTAAGTCCGAAGGACTCTACATTTCTTTTCCCGGCAGGGGTGGTAATCATAGTGGTTCTTCCAGCGAAGACTCTGCCCTTATACATTACGGTTTTCCCTTTGTTGAAGGTCATGACAGGCCTGAGCGTGTTTACATCGACCACTGTCATGTCCGCATCTGCGCCAATACCCAGGTGACCCTTATTTACCAGGCCTAAGATTTTGGCCGGATTGTAGCTTGCCTTGAGAACAAAATCATTCATCGTCATGGCCTCAAGTCTCACCAGTGCCAGTCCTTTTTCAACGGTCACATTCCTCGGGATCCCGCCCCCATCTGTACTGATGCAGTCAACAACATAGGTCTTGTCGGCCCTGCGGGCTGTTGCTATACGTAATTTGGGAATCTCCGGATTGACTGCAAAGCTGATGGTCACATCAGTTTTTCTGGCTCGCCAGTACTCCACTGCCTGGGGGCCTGAGCTTAAGGTGACTATCCCCCCGGTTTCCTCGTTGAGTTGAGCCCATCCCGCATGAATAGCCTCTTCCAATCCTTGTTCAGTTGCCTCATAGTTGCCGGCTTCCAGGCACATTCCTGTCACCTGGCTTATGGGAAGGCCCTGTTTGCATTCCCCACTTGTGCCATTAATGGGAGAAAGGTAGCTTTCACTAACTACGTTGGGATTGGCCTCCAGGAGTCTCAGCGCCTCTTCTGCCTCCTGGTGACAATCCATGACCCGACCTCGGCAATAGCTGTTGATGTGCGCCATGTGAATGTTTCTGTTGCCAACCAGCTCGAATGCCTCTCTGAGCCCTTCTAGATTTGAGCGAGTGGCAGTGGAACCGGCGTGGAAAGCGAGGTAGGCTCCATTGTCCAATGCTACTCCTATGGCAGTGGCTGTGGCTTCAGGGCTCAGGGGATAATGGCCGCCAAGGATCTTGAAACCGATTGCTCCAGCCTTGAAATTGGACAGGAGTAACTCTTCCAGCTCTGCCTTGTCAGGATTGTTATTTGCCACCGTAACGCCTGGGCGGACATAATTGATGCATGCAATATTCAACCCGCAACCAAAGTTTTTGGCGATTTCCAAAACACTGTCGATGGGACCGGACATATCGAGCGCAGTCGTGACCCCTGCCAGGGCCAGCATTTTGTGAGCGAAACGGCCTCCGAGCCACGCCGAGGCATGCATGTGCAGGTCCACCAGACCGGGTAATACGTTGAGGCCGCTAACATCTATCGCGTCCCGAGATTTTTGGGAGTTGATATTTTTGGCAACTTCGACCACTCTTCCAGCCTTAGTTGCTATATCAAATTCCCCGGAAATATTATTTAGCGGGTCATTGATCGTACCATTATGTAGAACTAAATCATATTGATAGCTCATTATATAATCCTTGCTTTTATTCAGCTACTCTTTTAGCACTTTGTTTGAGCGGAAAGGCCCTTAATATTTCCCGGCCACGAACTTTCCATTTCCGGCCTCAACGCATGGGATTCCCTCTTGAGCTACTATTTCCCCGCGCAGGAAAACAAGATCAGGGGCTCCGGTGACCGTCATCCCTTCATAGAGGCTGTAATCAATTTTCAATTCCGGGTGGGTAGCACCTAAAATTCGTTGTCTGGCAGGGTCAAAGATGGCAATATCTGCATCAGATCCTTCGGCTATCAGGCCTTTTTGCGGATACATTCCAAATATCCTGGCAGGGTTCTCGCACAGCTGCTCGACGATTTTTGGCAGCGTTGTCCGCCCTTGGAGGAATCCTTCCTGGAGCATAAGTGGTACCAGACATTCCATTCCCGGTATCCCATTTGGTGCCGAAAAAACCTTATCCCACTGCGGCTCTTTTTTGCTGGAATGACTGCCTGCGTGGTCGGATGCCACCACATCAATCACTCTCTCTGCGACGGCACGCCAGAGGGCCTGACAATCTTCAGCCTTGCGTAAGGGAGGAGACATCTTGGCTGTACTGCCCCACCTTGCAAAGGTGGTGTCATCAAGGAGTAAGTAGTGGGGACAGGTTTCTGTGTAAAACTTGAGACAATCCCATTTTTTAAATAAACGAACCACCTCAATTGACTTGGCCGTGCTCAGATGCGGCAGGTAAACAGTACAGCCCGCAGTGCGGGCAAGGCTGAGAAATCTGAATACCGATTCTGCCTCACTCAATTCCGGGTGCGATGCCGCGTAATATTTGGGTTCCTCTTCCCCTCTGGCGGTGAAGTAGTCTTCCATATAATCTATCAGGGCACCGTTTTCCGCGTGTGCAGCGAGCAAACCCTTCTGTTCAGCGATGACTGTCATGAGTTTCAGCAACTGCTCATCTGCCAACATCATCCCTCTTTTGCGATAGGCCATGAACACCTTGAAGGAGACAATACCAAGCTTCATCATTGCTGGAATACTTTGTTCGCAGTCTGTTACATCATTGGCCAGCAGGGTACAATGCAGACTGAAATCCACCAGACTGGTTTGTTCCCCTTCCCTGATAAAGTCCTCCATGGCCTCGGCCATGGGTTTGTCCACCCCCCATGCCTTTACCGCCCCTACATAGGGGATAAGGGTTGTGATCCCCTCACTGGCAGCCGCTCTGGAGAGAGAGTCAATCCTGTCGATGTAAACAGAGTGGAGGTGGGCATCGATTATGCCGGGTAACACAAGTTTTCCCCGGGCATCTATGGTCTCCAGGGCTGCAAATTTATCTTTTGCCTCAAGTACGGCGATAATTTTTTCGCCGGCGATAAGTATCGTCGCCGGCTTTACTACCCCACCGGTTACCACTAACCCGCCTACAATGGCTTTATCCGCTTTTATACCCATTTATTTGTCTACAGAACTCACTTGTGCCTGGATTGATGAAAAGATTGGCTACGTGACAGATCAAGCCAGCCAATCATATGCATACACTTGCCTAGTTTTTTAATGCCCTCAGTATCCGTTCCGGCGTTGCAGGTAACTCAGAGAGAGATTTCCCTATGGCGTTACAGACCGCGTTCACAAAGGCGGGGGCAGAAGGGACACTGGACGGTTCTCCTAAGCCTTTGGCCCCGAACGGTCCGATCCCCCCATGGGATTCAATCATATCAACTTCTATATCGGGGACGTCCATGGCGGTGGGGATGAGATAGGTGGCAAGGTTTGCATTGAGAGCCCTGCCTTTCTCGTAGAGAATTTCCTCTGTCATTCCATAGCCAAGGCCATATATGGCTCCACCCTCAATCTGTCCTTCTGCGCTGAGGGTATTGAGGGCCTGGCCAACATCATAACTCGATACATACTTCAGCACTTCAGCCTTGCCGGTATCGGTATCGACGGCTACTTCAATACCATGACTGCCAAAAGTAAAATCGGCGAACACCTGTCCTTGACCAGTTGTAAAATCCATAAATTCCCGGGCAGGGGCATTGAACTGGGCCAGGTTGAATAATTCCACTCCATCGGAGGCACAGATTTTTACAAGCTCGGCCAGGGGCATAGCGAGACTCGGATCCGAGTCTACCACAAGTTTATTATCTGCAAGATCAAGGTCTTCTACCGCCACTTTAAGGACTTCTGCTCCTTTGTTGAGCAGGTTGTCTCGAATGTATTGCGCAGCCTTAAGCGTTGCATTGCCAGACATATAGAGCTGCCGCGTAGCAGTAGTAGTGCCGGCCAGAGGAGTCAGCGCCGTGTCGCCAAAATAAACTGTGACATCGGTAAGTTCAACACCCAATACCTCTGCGGCTATGGAAGCAAGTGAGGACTTCTGGCCACAACCGATATCCTGGACCCCGCAACGAATCGTTACACTGCCATCAAGTTCAATGGACACATAGGAACGAGAGGTGTCGTGAAGAAAGGTCATTCGACCATAGCTCATCATTGAGGAGGCAATTCCTTGACCGATAAGGATATTCGCTTTATCAGAGACCGTTTTTTCTCCCAGCATTTTCCTGACATTGATGGCAGTCTGCTCTGTCTCTACGGCATGCTCCAGGACCCGCCCGGTTGCCAGAGCGTCGCCTTGATGTAAAAAATTTTTCCGACGCAGCTCAAGGGGGTCCATGCCCAGGGCTTTGGCCACTTCATCCATCTGACGTTCGTATGCAAAACAGACCTGCACACCTCCAAATCCTCGATTGGCACTGGCAAAGATGTTGTTGGTCAGGACAGTCCTGGCATCCACCTTCACCGTCTCGATGTTGTAGGGACCGGTGGCTTTAACCGTCGAATAGAGTAATATCCAGGGGCTCAGGTAGACATAGGCACCGGCGTCTGAAAGGATATCCACCTCCAGGGCTACAAGTTTTCCGTCACTGCTGGCACCTGTCTTGTATTTCATGGTGTAGGCATGGCGCTTGCCGTGAGAGAGCAAAGATTCTTCGCGCGTCCATGTCATGGTGCAGGGCTTCGATGTCTTAAAGACAACCAGGGCCAGAAAGGTTTCTACGGTGATGTCTTCTTTGCCGCCAAAGCCGCCGCCAACCATTGGTGCTATCACCCGCACTTTGTTTTGCGGCAGGCCAAGAACTTCGGCAATGCCTCTGAAATGCTCAATGACCTGGGTTGAGGCCCGAATGGTGAGAACTCCGTCTTCGGCGAGCCAGGCGGAACCGCATTCCGTTTCCAGATAAGCATGATCAACCTGAGGCACTCTGTAGGTGTTTTCCACGATGACATCGGCCTTGGCAAACCCTGCACCAATGTCACCTTTGCGCACCTTGTATTGGCAGATAAGATTTGAGTCGTCTTCCCCCACCAGATAGGCACCTGGTTTGAGTGCCTCAGCAGGGTCAAAAACACCTTCCAGCGGTTCGTATTCCACTCGAATGAGCTTGAGCGCTTCGTCGCAAATTTCTGGACTTTTTGCGGCAACAATGGCGACGGCCTCACCAAAGAAACGCACTTTTTTCTCGGCAAGAACCCGGTACAGACCTTCAAAACCGCCAACCGTGTGGGTTTGGCCAAACTTTGTAACCGTCTCGTTGTTTGGTACATCTTCGGCAGTCAAAACGGTCTCAACACCTTTGACTGCTAGGGCAGCACTGGTGTCTATGGCTATGAGCCGGGCAGCGGCATATTCACTTCTTAACACCTTGACATGCAACATTCCGGGGATTTCATGATCGCCGGCATAGCTGACGTTTCCGAGCACTTTTTCCCAGGCATCATGGCGTGGCATTGGCTTGCCGACAATGCGAAAGTTTTTGTCTTTAAAGGACATCCTAACTCTCCTTAGCTGTTGTTTTTTTGAGCTGCACATTCAACAGCATCGATAATTTTCTGATAACCAGTACAACGACAAAGGTTGCCGGCCAGTCCCTCGCGAATTTCGGCACGGCTGGGATTTGGGTTCGTATCCAGCAGGGCCTTGGCCGATACAACCATTCCCGCAGTACAGAATCCGCACTGGATAGCCCCTGAAGTCACAAAACCCCGCTGCAGGGTGGACGGGTTGCTGGCATCACCCAGGCCTTTAACTGTCACGATTTCGCAACCATCTGCTGCAGGGGCAAGAACAAGACAGCTGTTCACCGCTTTGCCGTCCATAAGGATGGTGCAGGCACCACAATCGCCTTCGCTGCATCCGTCTTTGACCTCTTTTGCCTTGGCGTCTTCACGAAGGGCGCTGAGCAGTGACTGGGTCGTCTTCACCGTTAATGATTTTGTCTGGCCGTTGAATTTGATCTCTATATTCATCGTCATCGTTCCTGCTCCTTAAGCAAAAGCATCAGTTAGCGCTCTGGCCAGAATATTGGCGGCGACATCTCGCCGATATTCGGCAGAACCACGGATGTCGCTTATGGGTGAAATATCCAGCTGCAGGGCCTTGGCACACTTGCCTATGAGCTCTTGATCCATTATCTTGCCGGTAGCCAGGCTTTCAACAGAAGGGGAGCGCAGAGGAACGGGGCCGACAGCACCAAATGCCACTTTCAGGTCCGTGCATCTGGTGCCTTCCTTACTAATCAGGACAGCCATATTGACCACTGAAATGGTAGCACCGTTGCGTTGCCCGATTTTTGCAAATCTGCTCCAGGTATCTGAAGCCGGGGCATCAAAACTGAATCCGGTAATAATTTCATCGGCCCTCATCGCCGTTTTCTTGTAATCCTGAAAAAAACCCGTCAGGGGTATCTGTCTTGTGGACCCGTCTTTCGCCAGAAAATGAACATCTGCATTCAGCGTCAGCAAAACGGGCGCGGTATCGGCACTGGGAGAGGCATTGGCGATGTTACCGCCAATGGTGGCCCGGTTTCTGGTTTGGGGGGCGCCTAAACTCTTCGCAGCGCTGGCAAGGGCCGGGGCATTTTCGACGATAATTTTATTTGTGAACAGGTCTGCCATGGTGACGGCAGCACCAATACTGATGCGAAGGTCATCTTTTTTGATCAGTAAAAATTCCGCCACTTGGGAAATATCCAGTATTGCATCTGGGTAAGGAGCGCCATTGCGAGTTGCTGGGATAAAATCTGTAGTTCCGGCTACAGCGAGAAAAAAATCTGGTAACTGGTCAAGAAGATCATTTAACTCCTTGTAAGATTTAGGACGGAAGTACTTTACTTCACTCACTTTGTTTCTCCTTCTGAATAGTCTACAAATATAGCAGTGGTATTCTCATCAAATTAGCTTGTTACTCTTTGCAGGAGTTGATAGGCACCATTCGCCAGGCATCAAGATGAGGTTCCAGGTGATGAGGCAAGAAACTGAATGCTCTTGATTGCGCATGGCTTCTCTGCATGTGTCAGCAGAAACGTAGGATGGATAGTTAATTTACACTCACTTTTAACATAACAGTAACACAAAGTACGCTAGCAGTGAACATTTTTTATACAAAAATAATAACATCGCTTTCAAATAAATTCTCCCGTAAATGCAGTTTGTTTTTTTCAATTAATACTTTTTTATAATATTAACAACGGGAAATATACACTCCATCTAAAATAAACCACAGAACAGACCTGCGTTAAAGAGACTATTGACGCTTGACGGAGAGTAGAAGATGTTCACCACGGACAAACTCCCAAGATTGGCAAGAGGGGTCCGTCTGCTCTGCAGATGCCAATCGCAGCAGCTGTTGCCATGGCAGCAGAGGCTGATACTCCGTTCATCCCAGGTAGCATGCCCTTACAAGATCGTTATCGAGGAGCTCCTCTTTGCTTCCAGAAGCGTGTATTGTCCCCTTCTGCAACACATACCCTCGACAGGACACCTCAAGTGCCTTCCCTGCATTTTGCTCAGATAACAAAATTGTTGTTCCGTGCCGGTTGATTTCTGTGATGGTCTGGTAAAATGCTTCCACCAGAATTGGTGCGAGGCCAAAGGAGGGTTCGTCCAGGATTAACAGTTTAGGTTCCTGCATCAGGGCCCTGGAAATAGACACCATTGCCTGCTCTCCGCCGGACAGGGTTCCGGCTGCCTGGTTCAAGCGATTCTTCAATGCCGGAAAAAGCTCGAAAATCCAACACTTCAATTGGTCGCAGTTTGACTTTTCTTCATCAAGACCAATGAGCAGATTCTGCTCAACGGTCATCCTGGGAAACAGCCGCCTGCCTTCCGGGGCAATTGAAATCCCACGTCGGACAATATCAAATGTCTTGAGACTGTTAAGGGATTGGCCCTCAAAGTGAATTTGACCGGAGTTCGGGGTAAGGAGGCCGACAATGGTTTTGATGGTGGTGCTTTTCCCGGCGCCGTTTGACCCCAGAAGACACACCACCTCTCCCTGGTTGACTACCAGATCAATGTTCTCGAGCATTTTAATCTTGCCATAGCTCGTGTAGACAGACATCAACTCAAGCATGCGCTTCTCCTCCAAGGTAGGCTGCAATAACTTCCGGATTGTTTTTTACATCGACAAAAGAACCCTCGGCTATCTTGGTGCCGAAATTCAATATGACAACTTTATCAGCTACGCCTGAAATCACTGTCATGTCATGCTCAATCAGTACCACACCCATTTTTACAAATGCAGATTGCAGTTTTTTAATATCACCCATGAGTTGGCGTGTTTCCGAAGGATCCATACCGGCAGCTGGCTCATCGAGGAGCAGAAGCCTGGGCCGCGCCAATATAGCCCTGGAAATCTCAACTCTTCTCCTGTCTACCAGAGAAAGCTCACCCACCTTACGGTCGTAGTCACTGGAAAGAGCCGTATCAAACTCCCCCACAACCTTGAGGGCCTCGTCGGCCTTTTCTGCAAAGTCATCTTTGACTTTTTGGTATTGCAGCAAGGTCTGAAAAAGCCCTGGTTTCTTTCGCATGTATGTTCCCATGAGCAAGTTTTCCAAAATGGACATATCATCCCAGAGCCTACAGGTCTGAAAAGTCCGGATAACCCCAAGGTTTGCGATCTTGGTAGGCGACAAACCCACCAGAGAAATGCCGCTCATATTGATTGCCCCCGCCGAAGGTGCATAAATACCAGTCAGCATATTGAAAAAAGTGGTTTTCCCTGCACCGTTAGGGCCGATAAGGCCAACAACTTCACCCTCGCTCACTGTGACATCAACTGAGTTAAGGGCCTTGAGGCCTCCGAACTCCATTGAAAGCTCAGTCGTTTGAAGAAGTGGTTTTGCAGCAATATTGTGGGTGTTCATTTTTCACACTCTCTTTTTTAGATCAAAAAAACGTGGTTTGCTTGGAATGATTCCCTGGGGACGAAAAAGAAGCATGGATATGAGCACCAGACCATAGAAAAGCATCCGGTAGTCATCAAACGCCCTCAGTTTTTCCGGAATAACAATGAGAAGCAGGGTACCGACAAGAACGCCTGCGATGTTATCCATTCCACCCAGGATGACCATACAAACCATCAGCAACCCAATTTGAAAGCTCATGTTTTCAGTGGACATAAATCCGATAAAATGAGCATAGAGAGCACCTGCAGCCCCAGCAAACAGAGAGCCGAAAACAAAGGCCTCAAGTTTGGATTTTCTAAGAGACAGTCCGTAACAGCGAGAGGAAATCTCGTCATCCCTGATTGCATTCCAGGCCATACCGTACCAAGAATTATGCAGACGATGAGCCACAAGTAGAGCAATCCCCAAAAAGGCCAAAACCATGTAGCAATAGAAGGCCACACCTGGGATTGTTACGCCTCCAACTGTTACCGTTTGGCCAATTTTAAAGCCAAACAAAACCGGTTTTGAGATATCTGCTATGCCATCCGGACCGCCGGTCCAATCAAAATTCATAACCAGCAAAAAGCTGATGTAGGCGAAGGCTATAGTCACAAGCGACAAATGATACTCGCGAGTCTTGAGGGTCGGCAGGCCCATGAGCAGTCCAAAAAAGCCTGCAGCAAGCATGCCCGCCGGCAAACTGATCCAAAACGAAACGCCAAAGTGGCCTCCCAGCAGAGCAGAGACATAGGCCCCAATGCCAAAGAAGGCCCCCTGAGCAAAATTCACCATCCCTGTACTACCCACCTGAATATTGAGGCCAATTGTTGCCACGCAGTAAATGCAGGCCAGGGTTAAGATATGCAGCACATAGGGGTTGTTAAAAAAGAAGAGAGGGGTGGCCAGTACAAAACAGGCGGTGAGGAGGCAAAGTTTTTTCGGATTATCCGATATGGAATTACGGACTTTTTTCCAAAAACCGGTTTTGACCAGAAGTATTGAGGCGAGAGCATAAAACAGGATAAGAGCAAGACTGAAAGCCATATTGTCAATGGCCATAAAGATGATGACAGCTGCAAATACTGCGCACGCAAAAATAAAACCAGTCAGAATAGATGATTTATCTTTCAAAATAATTTCTCCAGGTGGAAACAAAAATAACCCCTAAACCTTATCCAGTGCCTTTTCACCTATGATCCCAGAGGGCCTAAGGATGAGGAACAGCAGCAGTATTCCGAAAGAAAAGACATCACGAATAGCTGAGCCACCTGGAATATACGCTGCCGCAAAGGTTTCGGTAAAGGCCATGAGAAAGCCGCCAAGAACGGCGCCGTATACTGAACCCAGGCCTCCAACCACAGAGGCCGAAAAACCTTTAATACCCGCCATAGCCCCCATGTCGTACCTGAAAACTGTGTAGTAGATACCATTCATGAACCCGGCAATGGCCGCAAGACAGGCACCGATAAAAAATGTCACCATGATCGCCCTGTCGACATTAATACCCATCAGGGCTGCTGCCTCAAAGTCTTGTGAAATTGCCACAACATGGGAGCCGATTTTTGTCTTCTTAATGAAAAACCAGATTGCGACGAGGGTGACGATAGTGATAGCGAGAATGACAAGCTCACTGACTGAAATAAAAAGGTCGCCAAGCATAACTCCCGTCAGTGGAAAAATCTCTGGAAAGACCTGAGGATTAGACCCTTGAGGGTAGAAAAGTTTAAGTAATTGTTCAATGACGATGCCGACTCCGATTGTTGAAAGTATGGGCATGACCAGCGGTGCGTTTCTAAAAGGTTTTATCGTAGTTCTTTCTACCAGAACACCCACAAGACCAGTGAGACACATGGAGAGGAAAAAGATTGCAAAAGCTACACATCCGAACACAATTGGTCCAAGATGTCCTGCGCCAATAAGCAGTGATAAGAGGCCCGCGCCTATGAAAGTGGCAAGAATGTAGAAGGCACCCTGGCAAAACACTACGACATTAAGTGCTCCGAAAAATAACGTAAAGCCTATGGCAATGAGCGAGTATTGTGCTCCGAGCATAATGCTGTTTTTTATCTGCAATAAGAAAACCAGAGACACGGCATGCTCCTTAACTAATAAGGTTGAATCGTCTGTCGGCCGGGGAAAGCCGACAGACATAAAGCTTGGGAGAGAAATCTATCTATTTAAGTCCGACCAGTTTTTTCTCACCTTTGGCATAGCTGGAATCGTCCCACTTAACCCATTCACCATCCTGGCTGACCATTATGCCCATGTCGAGCAATGTTGTCTGGCCGGTGCTGTCAAAGGTATACTCGCCCAACAGACCTTTGTATTTTATATTGCGGATAGCTTCTACAACCTTGGCTTTATCCGGACCAACTTCTTTAAGGGCTGCGAGGATTATGTTCGCTGCGTCATAGGAGTATTTTCCATAGGCACCCATTGGCTCGGAGTAGTTTTGTTTGTCATACGCTGCAACAAAATCGTCCCAACCGGCAATCTCTGCGTCATCACCGGGTTTTACAATAACAGCCCCTTCTGCCGATCTTCCGGCAACTTCATTGAATTTTTCGTCTGCAATCCCAGAAATACCGCAGAAGAGAACGTTGCGAAGGCCGATTTTAGCCATTTGTAACCGAAGCAGTGCAGCCTCTGTCACTACGCCACCGTAGTACATTGCCTGGGGCTGCAACTGGAGGGATTTGGCAAGGATGGGCATGAAATCTTTTTCGCCAACATTGACTGCATCAGTAGAGAGTATTGTAGCTCCTTTTTCCTTGAGCGAGCTTTCCATGAAGACCTGACAGTCAGCCCCATATGCGGAATTGTCATGAATGACACTGAACGCTTTGTAGCCTTTTTCGGTGAGAAAATTGGCAAGGTATTTGTTCTCTGCATCAAGTTTTGGGCAAACCCGGGTGATTTCCGGATACATTTTCCCGTACTTGTCTGTGAGATCAACGCCAATCGCCCCCCAGATAATGAGCGCGGTGTTGTTTTCGTGAAAAATTGGGATTGTCGCGCGGGCAACAGGACTGTTCCAGTGTCCTGCTGCAGCAATAATTTTTGAGTCTGAAACAATTTTAGTAGCTGCACTTGCGCCAGTTGCGGGGTCGGAGGCATCGTCCAAGGCTACGACTTCAAGGGTGTATGGAAAATCCCCTGATTGGTTTGCCAGCCTAACAGCGAGATCAAAAGAATTTTTTGCACCCATCCCCTGGGCTGCGTTCGAACCAGTCATTGGCCCTATAAAGGCGATTTTGACCACATCATTGGCCATGGTGAATGTTGCAGCCAAGCAGCAGGCTAACACGATAGAAAAAACAAGCACTTTTTTCATACTACCTCCTAATCTGAAAAATTTAACATCAATAACGTCATCCACAGCGAACCGATCAATAATTCACTCACAGTAAACTTCAATTCGCGTTACTGTTAAGCAATGTATGTGCCATAAAAGAGATCACTTTGTCAATACTTGACATTGTACGCACGTAAACACTCACATGTAAAGATATGTTTTACCTAAAGTCCTAAAAAAACCAATTCCCAAAAAGAAACACCACATAAATGTAACATATGTATGCATTTCACAACAAATATGTATTTTTTTCGAATGGGGCATTTTAACCCATAGTTAACATTTCTTTTGACAGAACAAAGTTAACCCTTTATATGATTTCTCAGGATGCTTGGTTTTTCAGGATGCTATTGCTGTACTGAGGACCAGTTATGCAAGGGGGGAGGGAACGAATCCAGTTTGATTCAATCCAACAAGGCGTGTAAAGGAAAAGAACTATGCAGGTCAATTGCTTTAAAACGATAGGCATTTTAGGCGGTATGGGGCCTATGGCAACTGTGGCTTTAGCTCAGGCACTTGTCGATAACACAAAGGCTGATTGCGACCAGCAACACCCACCTGTAATTGTAGACAATAACAGCAGAATTCCCGACAGAACACAATTTTTGCTCGATACTACCTCAGAAGACCCACGACCTGAACTTATCGCTACGGCTAAACGGCTGGAGAATTGCAATGTGTCCTGTATTATTATGCCGTGCAACACTGCTCATGCTTTTTATAAAGAGATATCTGAAAGCATTAACACACCAGTGTTGCATATGATTGAAGAAACTGTTCGATGGATAACAGAGCACTACCCTAAGCAAAAGAAAATTGGAGTTCTGGCCACGCAAGGAACCTACAAAGCGAATGTTTACAAAAATGGACTGGAAAAATTTGATTTAACTCAAGTAAAACCAGATAAAAAAGGCCAGGATGAAGTTACAAAAATGATTTACGATGGTGTAAAAGCCAATAACTTTTCTTTTGACAGGAGCGGGTACGAACAAACAATAAAAGAAATGAGGGAAAAAAAGGGGGTAGAGGTTTTTATCCTGGGATGCACGGAGCTTTCTGTAGTGCATAACGAATATCCCCTTGATGGCATTTTTGTTGATCCCCTCCAAATCATTGCCAAAGCAGCAATTAAATTTGTCGGAGCGGATGTTACCTGTTTGTAAGTATTGGCCCATCAACATACAACTGCCGTCGTTATACAGAAACAATTAAAGTAGCTTGCTGTGTAGCTGGAAGAGGTGAAAGTGAAATGAGGAGAATTACGTGCGACATATCCTAGACGATCTGATCAGTTCGTTAAAGAAGGGGGAATCGGTAGTGCTCGGGACTGTAGTTCGCAGTAATGGCTCTGCGCCAAGGACGTCAGGGGCAAGAATAATGATATGCGAAAATGCAACCCTTTCCGGAACAATAGGTGGCGGAGCTCTTGAAGGTGCCTGCCAGGCAAAAGCAAAAGAACTTTTTGTAAATTCCTGCCCCTATGCTGAGTTGGATTTTTCTCTCAGTGAGACTTCGGCTGCAAACGAAGGTATGGTCTGCGGCGGTTCTGTTTCTGTCTTACTTCAGCGGCTGGAACCCGATGTTCTTGAGACATTAGTGCAAATACGAAACGATTATCGCCAGGGAATGCGACCCTTGCTGGGGACAGTGTTGCCCCAAGAAGGAGCCCCCCCCCGATTAGTACACTTAGGGACCGACACACAGCTGAATATCCCTGTCGAGTTAAAAAGCAAGATCAGTGGAAAGAATTATCGGGCTCCTTTCCTCGCCAGTTTGAATAATGAAGATATTTTTGTGGAACCGATGGTGTCACCTGGAGTGGTGCATATAATAGGCGCAGGACACGTTGCCTTAGCCACCGCCCAGCTGGCTTCATTCGCTGGTTTTGAAGTTGTGGTGATGGACGATCGAATCGAATTTGCCAATAAAGATCGCTACCCACATGCCCGCGAGGTAGTTGTACTCGAGTCTTTTGACCGTTGCTTTGGAGAACTCTCACTTGACGACTATATTGTTATAGTCACCAGAGGACATCTGCATGACCGCGATGTGCTCGCCCAGGCCTTAATGACCAAGGCCGGCTATATTGGCATGATAGGAAGTAAAAAGAAGCGGGAAATCATTTACAATTCACTTCGAAGAGAAAACGTCAATGAAGCCCAACTACAGCGTATTCATAGCCCAATTGGGCTGAACATAGGAGCAGATACTCCCCATGAAATTGCTCTAAGTATTATTGCCGAGCTGGTTCAGGTTCGAGCAAGATTCAAGCGCTGATATAGAGCCGTGGGTCAGGGACCCTCTTTTTTCCAGAAACAGCAGGACTGCCTCCTTGCACCCCTTTGGGAGGAGGAAATCAGCAATCACCTTGCCTTTCCCACGGCCAGAATCATGCCTCAGTCCGCCAGCTCCCTGGGAGCCTGTGCAACCATTCCTTTTCCCCAAAACTCTTCGTTCTTTCAAAAAAATAATGTTCGCGATATGAGCAAAATGGCTACACTTATTCTTCAGAAATGCCTCGATTGTGGTTAAAACCTATTCTCAGACAAGCTTTTAGAGTGACTCTTTCAGAGAGGCTTTGCAATATGCCTCAATGATCCCATCTGCCTTGTCCGCCTGTCCAATCGCAACGATGTCCGCCATATCCAGTAAACTCTGACGCATTTGCTTAACAATTGATTTCCGAACATCAGGGTTGGGAAGGGTATCAGCCTGGTTCATAAAGACTATGGTTTGTGCCTCGCCAGGACATTTTTTGAACAGTCCGTTTTTATGATTAACGAGGGCCGTAATTGCCGATAACTCGATGTCACTCCCTACTGCCAGGCCGGTTATCTCTTGAAACTGCTTTACCCTGTGGACGTAGTGTTCGTCTAATGGTTTACCGAGCCCCTGCAGGCCAATAAGACCAAAAAGATAACGGGTATAGCGAGGGATTACCGGTTCATGTTCGCCAGGAGCCTTTATGGGTTTGCGGGCAGATCCGTCAGCTTCCACCAGAATCCAGCGAAAACATCCCGACTGCCAGAGGCTGTCAACAACCTCGGGGGAAAACCCGATGAGCTTGTTGGTTTTCGGGCAATGGTGTGAAGCCGCGACAATGAGATTGGATCGCCTGAAAATCATTTCAGCCCTGTCCTGCAAATCCTGTTTGGATTTTGTAACAAGAAGATGAGGATACTTTTTTTTGTCGGGCGCAAAAATTTTGGTGGTCGTTGTCACCAAAATACGCCTATCTGCGCGAGCCAACTCCTCTGCAATTCTGAACATGAGTGTTGTTTTGCCGCCGGCACCGACGAAAGAGAGGATTCCCTTTTGCTTGATATTGAGTGTATGTATGATTGAATGCATTCTAATTGCTCGGAGGTACTCTACCTGAAACTGCCTAGATGATAATTTCTCCCAATGAATGGAAGTTAGCAGAAATCGTCTGCCTCTCGCCTTTGCGGCCGCGAGGATCTTTGCGTCAGTGGCTTTCGTCTCCTGACAATCCGCTATACGTTATAAGCGGCACAAAGCATCCAGTCAGGATCTTATGTTAACAGCAACTCTTCAGATAATACCCAACAATTGACAAAAAACCGTGCTATAGCTGTTTAGCAGTCCCTTATTTTTCTTCATTTCGGACTGTGGGACCTACCTCATGCTCCTTGAGAAGACCTGACTTAGCGAAGATCAAGTGCTACTGAACAGGACCTGTTTTCTGTCATTAATCCTCAGCTGGAATCTTTGCAATACATTCGATCATTCCTTTCTGGTTTATTGACTCTTTCGGCAGTACCGCCATCTGAGGTGATCGCGGTATCAGGAAAAAGACCGACAACAGGTAATGACCCGTCAGATACAGCAGCTCAATGGAGTAGAGAAGGTTGTCCCCGCGAAACAGAGAGGGGGTGACGGATATGAATTGGGAATCCATATAACACCCTCTTTTTTTCAGGGTACTGAGTAAAATACGCATAGTTGCCACTCCATTTTCATGATATACTTGAGTACTCAGGGCAGAATCCCCCTGGAAATCCTCAGCCAAGATAGCCAAAAAAGTGAATGGAGGTTGACAATGAAAAGATGGCAAACAGTTTTGTCACTTGTCATGCTTGTTCTCTGCATCACCCTTGTTCCCACCCCCCTGCTCGCCAAGGGCGGTGGCGGAGGAGGCGGTGATCATGGTGGAGGCGGCAACAGAAGTGGCGATGGCAGGGATGGTTTTTCCGGAGACCAGGGAGGCATGCGGGAACAGGGTGAAAGCAGGCAGAAGATTCAGGAGCAAAACCAGGTAAGCAGCCAACAGCGTACTCAGATCCAAGACTGTGAGAACACAATGCAACATATGCAGGTCCGGATCAGAGCAATGGACAGACTGGCATCCGGGGAAAGCCTGCAGGCTGGTGAACTGGAAAGAGCCCGCCTTAGCCTCCATAGTGAATTCCGCCAGCTGGAGGAGGCCCACAGCCGATTTGCCGCAGGATTGAACAGTCGAGACCGGGATCAGCTGGGAGATCGGCTCCGGGATATGGATCACGACCGGGACCGTATCCACACCTGTCTCCAGAATTTAGAGAATGAATTGGCACAGCCGCACCCTGAACAGAGCCAGCTCCGTCTCAATATCCAAGAGATGGAACAGGCCATGGAAAGATGGCAGGAGCACTACGCTCAGTTTGAGTAGTTCCAAAAACAGACCCCAGCGAGGATGATATGACCGACTTTAGCCAATTACCGGAAAATTTCCAGCACTATCAAAAACAATTCCCCGAGATGTTCACTGCCTACGCCAAAGGCGCTGAGCTAGCCCGAACCAGCGGACCGCTTGATGTCAAAACAACCCATCTCGTCCAGCTTGCGGCCGCCATAGGAATCCGCAGCGAAGGAG
Organism: Pseudomonadota bacterium; assembly: GCA_018817385.1. GTDB lineage: Bacteria > Desulfobacterota > Desulfobulbia > Desulfobulbales > Desulfocapsaceae > Desulfocapsa. Next base: position 57,683 of record JAHIUA010000021.1, on the reverse strand, counting down.
GCGTGCACTCCCATGCCAGGAGGGCCCTGGAAGCAGGGGCAAGCCATGAAGAACTCTTCCAGGTGATTAATCTATTGATCTCGACTATTGGTTTTCCGGCAGCGGCAGCGGCCTATTCCTGGATCCGTGACACAGACAAGGCGAAGAAATAGGAGAAAGAACCAACGGCGGCCAGACCACCCCTTGCAAGGGTAATTTCACTGCCTGCCATTGGCAGGCTCCACAGAAGATGCCTGGAGTTTGACTGGTTGAGTAAAGCGGCTTTTCATACTCCCGGCACCTTCGAGGAGCACAAGGAGCCCCAAAGGATTCAGAGACAGGGGACCTTTTTTTGTTTCATTTGCCGGAGGAACGTCTCAACAGCCCTTAGCTGTCACTGCTCTTGTTGCGACGCAGGATTCCATTCACCCTTCCCTGGATCAGGGCAGGATCCGTATGGAGCAGGACTCGATTCCCCGGATTGGCTCGAGTGATCACCTCCCCCCCTGTTGTCTCCATGCCGGTAACGGTCAGGGCAACAGTCTCGATCCCGGGCAACATATACTCAATCCGAGTCCCATTCTCCAACACATTCCTGATCTCCACCAGAGGAGAGGCTCCCGCCTCACGAATCACGGCCACCGGCTCCACCTGCTGCACGGCCCGAGAACTGGTATAGAGCATTTCGGAACTCCCGGGGCGTTGCCTGATAAAATTTTCACTGCTCCCTCGAGTCCCGGTCCTGGCGATCTCCTCAACAAGTATCTGCGGCAGACGAATTTCCTTCGGCTTTGCCCAGGCCTCGGCCGGAAGCGAGCCAAGATAATCCAGGGCAGCCCGATAGATGCGTGTCACCCCACCCACATAAAATATGGATTTCATCCGCCCTTCGATCTTCAGGGAGTTTACCCCGCAGGCCACCAGTTCCGGTAACCGTTCCAAGAGACAGAGATCCTTGGCGTTAAAAATATAGGTCCCCCGCTCGTCCTCCTCCACTGGGAAATACTCTCCCGGCCGCTTCTCTTCGATCAGACGATACCTGTAGCGACAGGGATGGGCACAGTTGCCCTGATTGGCATCCCTGCCGGTCATATAGTTGGAGAGCATACAGCGTCCGGAGTAGGAGATACAGAGGGCGCCATGAACAAAAATCTCCAACTCGCCATCCACCTCGTTTCGAATCTCCTCGATTTCCTGCAAGGACAATTCCCGGGCCAGGTTGAGGCGTCCTGCCTTCTGCTCAAACCAGAAACCGGCAGCCTGGGCGTTGGTCACATTGGCCTGGGTGGAGAGGTGAATTGGAATATCCGGGACACATTTTCGAGCCCGCATGAGGATCCCTGGATCGGCAATGATCAAAGCGTCCACCTCGGCCTCCTGCAGTTGTAAAAGATAGCTGTCCAGGCCAACAAAATCACAATTATGGGCCAGGATATTCACGGTCACATAGACCTTCACCCCATGCGTATGGGCATAATGTACGGCCTCGACCATGGCCTGTTGACTGAAATTCCCAGCCTTTGCCCGAAGACTGAACTCTTTTCCACCCATATAGACGGCATCTGCCCCGTAGTGGATGGCGGTAACCAGTTTCTCGAAATTTCCGGCGGGGGCAAGGAGCTCGGGCATGGGGGGACAACCTGCTTTGTTGCTTTCTTTTTTCTTCATTGTACGCTATTATCAATCGTTATTTTTGTAAGTTCTCAATGAATGGTCACAACGAGATCTCTGGTAGGCTTTGGGGCGAAGGTACGAAACCCACATTATCGTCATTTTGTTGGGTTTAGCAAGCTTTAAGCAAAAGCTATTTTTGACTGTTCTCCCACCAGTCATTGAAAAATGATACGTCTTACAGTAGCGGACCAATATATCAAGGGCAAGCGAGCACAAGCAAGAGGCCAGGTGGGAAAAAAAGTTGTCGGCATAGCCATGAGCGGAGGTGTGGATTCCACGGCCTGTGCCTTGCTTCTCCAAAACCGGTATCAGGTGTACGGTTTTTTCATGCAGCTGGCCCAGCCTGACTTCTCCGCCCAACTGAGACGAGTCAAGGAAGTTACCCAGCGATGTGGCATTCCACTCCAGGTCATTGACCTCCGGGCCCAGTTTAAGGACAAGATTCTCACCTATTTTGCCACCTCCTATCAAAACGGACGTACCCCCAACCCCTGCATGATCTGTAATCGCGAAATAAAATTCGGTCTTTTTATGGACGCCATCCTCAAGCAGGGAATGGAGCATGTGGCCACCGGCCACTATGCACAGATCAGAGAAGAAGAGGGATGTTTTCTCTTAGGGAAAGGAAAAGACAAGAACAAGGACCAGTCCTACTTTCTTGCCCGCTTGACCCAGAAACAACTGGCACGGACCCTCTTTCCTCTGGGTGAAATGGACAAGGAAGAGGTCTACACCTTGGTGGAAGGACATGGGTTCACTGAATTCAGAGGCCAGGAGAGCCAGGATGTCTGCTTTCTCGGCTCCAGTTCCGTGGGGCATTTTTTAGAAGAACAGATGTCAATTCATAAGACTGAGGGAGAAATTGTCAATCAAAACGGCGTCATCCTCGGACGACACAAGGGTATCTATAACTACACCATCGGCCAGCGCAGGGGACTGGGAATTTCCGACACTTCCCCCTGGTACGTCGTAGCCGTTGACGCCCCCGCCAACCAGGTCATTGTCGGAAAAGACGAGGATCTCTTTCACGATACCATTGACATAGCAGATGTCTCCTGGAGCTGCGGCAGATCCCCCCGTCCTGACCGGGAGTATCAGGTTCGAATCCGCTATCGGCACCAGGGAGCACCGGCCCGAATAACTCAACTCTCGGAAAATCGTTACCGTATCATCTTCCCCGAAAAACAGAGAGCTGTAACCCCGGGTCAGTTCGCCGTTATTTACGATAAGGACCTGATCCTCGGCAGCGGTGAGATCCAGTGAAGAAAAAAGTCATTATCAATACCCTGGGCTGCAAAGTAAACCAGTATGAATCCGCCTCCTTTCTCTGCTCCTTTGAAGAATCCGGCTGTCGCATGGCTGAAAAAGGTGAAGATGCCGATATCGTAGTCATCAACACCTGTGCAGTCACGTCTAAGGCTGGCTCCCAGTCCCGACAGACTGTGCGCAGGCTCATACGCCGCCATCCACAGGCAAAGATCGTCATCACCGGCTGTTATGCCCAGATGGCTGCCAATGAACTGGCAGAAATGGTGGAGCCCCCTGTCTGTATCGTCGGGAATGGCAACAAACACCTGCTGGTGGAAGCTGCCCTGAGAGAGAGTGACTGCGACCTGACCATGCTCATGGGAAAAATCCTCAAGAAGAAAGAAATCTGTCACCTGCCCATGCGCAGATTCGGCAACCGTACCCGTGCCTATCTGCGCGTTCAGGACGGCTGCAACAACTTCTGTACCTACTGTATCGTTCCCTACACCCGCGGTCCCAGCCTCAGCCTGAATCTCGCCGAAATCATGAGCCAGGCGAACCGTTTTCAACAGGCAGGGCACAAAGAAATCATACTCACCGGCATCCATGTAGGAATGTACGGTCGCGACCTGGAAGAAGAGAGCGACATCGCAGATCTAATATTCACCCTGTGCCAGGCCCACCCAGATATCCGTTTCCGGCTCAGTTCCATTGAACCCCAGGAAATTTCTGACAAACTTCTCCGAGCCATGAGCATTTGTCAGAACTTCATGCCTCACTTCCACATCCCACTCCAGAGTGGAGACGACACCATTCTCAGGCGCATGCATCGCGGTTATGACCGAGAAACCTTTCGTACTGTGGTCAATAAATGCCGGGCCACCTTCCCGGACGCGGCCATCGGCATTGATATCCTCACCGGATTTCCTGGAGAAGGAGCAGAGGAATTTGCCAACTCCAGGGCCTTGCTCACAGAGCTTGACGCTACCTACTTCCATGTCTTTCCTTACTCCAGTCGCCCGGGTACCCCGGCAGCCACCTACAAAAACCAGGTTCCCAAGGCTGTGCGTGAAGAGCGGGTGGCGGAACTCCGACTCCTGGGAGAAGAAAAAAAGACAGCCTTTTACACCCGTTACCTGGAAACAAAACGACCAGTGCTTGTAGAACACAAACGAAATCGTGAGGGGATGCTCACCGGCTTTAGCGACAATTACATCCCTGTGGCCTTCCCCGGTGAAACCAATTTGATGGGCAAGATTATTCCCATCCATCTGGAACGGATTGCCGACACCACTGTTATGGGGAGGTATACATAATCATGCGCGGAGAGATCATCGCCATCGGAAACGAACTCACATCAGGGAGAATCGCCAACACCACAAGCGGCTTTGCCGCCCACCACCTCTTTGAAGCAGGATTTGATATTTATGCCATGCACACCATTGGCGACACTCCAACGCTGATCGGTGAAGCCTTGAAACGAGCCCTGAGTCGTGTAGACTTTGTTCTGGTCACCGGCGGCCTCGGCCCCACCGATGACGACCTCACCACCGAGGCGGTATCCGAGGCCCTTAACCGGCCGACCATGCCTAACCTTACCCTCCTCTATCAGATCAGAACCCACCTCCAGACGGTTTCGGGACCCGTTGTCAGCCCTTTGGAAAAACTTGCCTGGCTCCCCCAGGGAGCAGAGACGCTGAATCCGAACTCAAAGATGTCCGGCTTCCAGCTTATCCATGACGACAAACCCATTTTCTTTCTTCCCGGCATCCCCCATCAGATGCAGACCCTGCTCATAGATCAGGTTCTCCCCCGCCTGACCACCTGGTACAAAGACCGACAACTGGCAGTCTACCAGCGAGTCTACAAGATTTTTGGCAAGAGCGAGATGGAAGTCAATCAGGAAACAAAAAGCCTTCAACTCAACAAGGCGGTGGAAATCGGCTACTATCCGGTCTTTCCCAATGTCCATCTCAGCATGACAGTACGTGGCAGTGATACTGAGGCAATGGAGAAGATTTTTACTGCAACCTGTACCCTCGTCGAAGAAAAAATGGGCCTAGCCATTTATGGTAAGGATGATGAGAGCATGGAGTCAGTTGTTGGTGTCCTGCTCCAGCAAAACGGAAAACAACTGGCAGTTGCCGAATCCTGCACCGGTGGACTGATCAGTCACCTTTTGACCTCCGTTGCCGGGAGTTCAGCGTACTACCTGGGAGGAGTCACCTCCTATGCCAACTCCATGAAAACTGACCTTCTCGGGGTCAGTGAAAGACTGCTCCAGGAATACGGCGCAGTGAGCCGGGAAGCAGCAAAGGCCATGGCTGCCGGAATGCGGGAAAAAAGCGGGGCGGACATCGCCCTTTCTATCACCGGAATTGCCGGTCCTGACGGTGGTAGTGAAGATAAACCGGTGGGAACAGTTTTTGTGGGAATGGCCGACGCAAAAGAGACTCGGGTCCACCGTTTTCTCTTGCCCGGTACTCGCTATGAAATTCAACGCATGACAGCCCAAACAGCACTTGATCTTCTACGCAGATATCTGTTAACATAGCCTACTACCGTGTAGGACTCAGTAGATTCAGGTGCTCCAAGCGATCTGACCCAGATGACCAAGATACCTCTCCAGAAAACATTCGGGTAACACTAGTCGAATCTGCGGCCATCCAAGAGGACGAGGGATTTCTCAGCAAACTCTCCTCTACCCCAATCGCTTAATAACCAATATACCAAACCAGTAACACTCACAAGGAGCACAGATATGGCAACAACAGCAGCAAAAGATAAGACAGGCAGTGTAGACAATGCTATCAGCCAGATCCAACGCCAGTTCGGCAAGGGGTCTATCATGCGCCTCGGCACCCAGGCGTTGGAAAAGATTCCGGTTATTTCCACAGGCTCCCTGAGCCTGGATATTGCCCTGGGAGTCGGCGGTTTTCCCAAGGGGAGGGTTGCAGAAATCTACGGTCCTGAATCTTCGGGTAAAACCACCCTCGCCCTGCATGTGGTGGCTGAGGCCCAGAAAAACGGCGGCACAGCCGCTTTTATCGATGCCGAGCATGCCCTGGACACCGCCTACGCCAAACGCCTGGGGGTTGACACCGACAACCTCCTTGTCTCTCAGCCTGATTTTGGTGAACAGGCCTTGGAAATTGCCGAGATCCTCATTCGCTCAGGTGGAGTGGATGTCATTGTCATTGACTCTGTGGCTGCTCTGACTCCCAAGGCCGAAATAGACGGTAATGTGGGGGATTCCCACATGGGACTCCAGGCCCGCCTGATGTCTCAGGCGATGCGCAAATTCACCGGGGTCCTGAATCGCAGCAATACCGTGCTGATTTTTATCAATCAGATCAGAATGAAAATCGGAGTAATGTTCGGCAATCCCGAGACCACCACCGGCGGTAATGCGCTGAAATTCTATTCTTCCTTGCGCCTGGACATTCGCAGGATTGCTGCCATCAAAGATGGCCAGGAGGTGATCGGCAACAGAACCAAGGTCAAGGTGGTCAAGAACAAGGTTGCCCCCCCTTTTAAGGTTGCAGAATTTGACATTATTTACGGTGAAGGCATCTCCAAGACAGGAGATATCCTCGATCTTGCCGTCGAACAGGACATTGTCGACAAAAGTGGATCTTGGTACTCGTATCTTGACGAACGAATCGGGCAGGGACGAGAGAATGCCAAGCGCTTCCTCAGTGATCACCCGGAAATGTGTAGCGAGATAGACCAGAAAGTTCGCTTGGGATTCGGCTTAGGGATTCCGCTCCCAAGTGAAACTGAGGCCGTTGAAACCGAATAAATAAACCGTCCCCCTGGCTAGTTGCAAGCACTAGGTAACGAAAAAATATGAAATGGTCCGACCTGAACCTGTCAGCAAAATTCGGCCTTCTCTTTGGCGCAGCCTTTGTCTCTTTTATCCTGGTCCTTCTCTTTTACCAACGGACCGCTACCCAGACGACAGAGGCCTTCAGAACCCTTATTGATACTGAGATCGCCATCGCCTTTCATGCCACAAGCGTAGACGGTGACATGAAACACGCCAGACGCCTGGAAAAAGAGTTCCTGCTCAGCAAAGATCGATCCTTCGAAAATCAGCTCCTCGATACGGTTGAAGAACTGCAAAACGCGGCCAGGGTCATCATTGAGCTGGCAAAAAAAAACAGCGCCGGCACAGAAGACCTGGCCGGAGAAATCCTGAGCCAGGTATCTATTTACGAACAGGCATTTAAAGACCTTGTTGCCGCCCAAGTCAAAAATGGCTTAGACGGCGACTCTGGCCTCCAGGGCAAATTCAAGGCCCTGGCCCTGCAAGTTTCTCAGAACCTGAGAAAGCATCAGATCAGTGACTGCTACCTTGCCCTCCTCCAAATGCGTCGTTTTGAAAAGGAATATGTTCGCACCAATTCCGATCGCCATAAAGTAAAACTGATGCAGGCAATTGATACCTATGAAGCATCACTGAACTTGCTGGAAGATGATGAGGAGCTTTACGATAAACAGATAGAGAAGCTCAGTGCCTACCAGGAAGCGGTTACAGAATACGACTCCCTGGCCGATGAAACCAGCCTCCAGAAGATGCAGGCCAGTGCCGTAGAGGTGGAAAAGGCCTTGAGTCTGCTCTACGTCCCTAATGCCCGCATCCAGCTCCTGATTTTGAGGCTGACTGAAAAAAATTATATCCTTACCCGTCTTGAAAAATATGGCATCGCCACCCTGGAGGCGGCCGAGACCATCCAGGACACCTTTGCTGATTCCAATACTGCTCCTCAATACATCAAGTCCATTGACACGGATCTTACTGCCTACCAAGAGACCTTTTCGGCTCTTATAGCCAATGACAGGAAGATACAGACCGCCCTCGAGGTCATGAATGAAGCAGCAGGCAAGGTGGAGCCACTGGTCAGCGAGATCATGGCCCAAGCCAGCCAGGCCAAGGAAAGCCAGATCGAGACCACCACGGCAAAGGCCAAAAACATGGGGATGATTGCCATTGCTATCGGCCTCTGTGTGGTCTTTTCCTCGGGGACGATCGCCTTTTTTACCATCCGCTCCATAGTCGCAGAACTGAGACGTGGGGTCAACTTTGCCAAGACCATGTCCCAGGGAGATTTCACCACCACACTCGACATCCAACGTCATGATGAGATAGGAATCCTGGGAGAGGCACTGAACAGCATGGTTACTGGAATCCGGGAGATGTTCAAAGAAATATCAGACGGAATCGTCCACCTTTCGTCCTCTTCCAACGAACTCTCCTCCATTGCCCATCAGATGTCAGAGGGCGCGGACCTCTCCTCCCAGAAGGCCAACAGTGTTGCTGCCGCTGCCGAAGAGATGAGTGTCAGCATGGCCTCGGTGACCATGGCCAGCGAAACAGCTACCAACAGTGTCAATATGATGGCAGCTGCCGTGGAAGAGATGAACGCCACTGCCGATTCCATCGCCCAGCAGACCGGAAAAGGACAGGAGATTTCTCACAATGCAGCCAAGCGCATCAACCATTCCTCACAGATGATCGAAAAACTTGGCCGCGACATGTTGGAAATAAACAAAGTCACTGAGACCATCAACGAGATTTCTGACCAGACCAACCTGTTGGCCCTGAATGCCACCATTGAGGCAGCTCGGGCAGGGGAAGCCGGAAAGGGATTTGCCGTGGTTGCCAACGAGATCAAGGAACTGGCCAAACAGACCTCGGCCGCCACCCATGAGATCAGACAGCACATTGACGACATCCAGAAGTCCACAGGCACGACGGTGAAAGAAATAAAAGACGTGGCATCAGTGGTGGAAGAGGTGGATGAGATTGTTTCCTTGATTGCCATTTCCATGCAGGAACAAACTGCCACCACCCATGAAGTCGCAGGAAATATTGCCGAAGCCTCTCAAGGTATGGCGGAAGTCAACGAAAACATGGCTCAGAGTTCAACGGTGGCGGGCGAGACGGCAAGAGACATTGCAGAGGTAAGTAGAATCGCGGGGGAGATCTCCACCAACGGCAACAAGGTAAATATCAGCGCCGAGGATCTCTCCAGTCTGGCATCGCGGCTGCGCCAACTGGTCGAGCGCTACAGGGTGTAACGCCGCCCCGGCAAGCCAAAGCCATCCCAGAGGTCCTCCCCGGGCTTGGGGCAGCCGCAGTTCAGGTGCCGGACTTGATCTGGTCGATAATTCCAGTGGTTGAGGCCTGGCTGACAAAGGGTATCCGCTCCACCCGGCCACCATTGGCCTTGACCTCGGCGGCACCAGCGATCTCATCCTCATTCCAGTCTGCCCCCTTGACTAAAACATGGGGGCGCAACCTGGTAATCAGGTTCAGCGGGGTGTCTTCAGCAAAGAGGACCACGGCATCCACGCAACCCAAGGCCGCCAAAACCCTTGCCCTTTTTGACTCTTCATTGATTGGCCGGCCAGCTCCCTTAAGGGAACGGATGGATTGGTCGTCATTCAAACCAAGAATCAGATAATCTCCCTGCCGACGAGCCTTCTCCAGGTAGTCCACATGTCCGGCGTGAAGAATATCAAAACAACCATTGGTGAAGACAATCTTTTGCCCCACCCTTTTTCGGTTGGCCACCACCTTGGCCAGAGTGTCCAATGAAACTATTTTGTCCCCATCTTCGCCAGACCAGGGCGTCGGAGCTACCGTATTAAAGCGAGCCCGCAATTCCCGCACCACTTCCCAGTTGAGAGCAACCAGAGCTGAAGCAGTCTCCTCCCCTGCCTCTGCCAGAATTTCACCATCCGGGGCAATAACCAGGGAATGCCCACCCATCTGCAACCCTTCCCACCTGCCGCAAGCATTGGCGGCGACAATAAAAACCTGATTTTCAATGGCCCGTGCCTTGAGCAAGATCTTCCACTGTTCAATACGGGCCAAAGGCCACTGGGCAGACATAAGAAGGAGATCCGCCCCTTGACGGCACTGAAGCTGGGCGGCCTCAGGAAAACGGAGATCGTAACAGACCAGGCCCCCAGCCAGAGCATTACCATCTATGCTCACCGGTTTCGCCCTCCTGCCGGACCGGAACCAGACATCCTCTTTCCAGAAAGAAAAAAGATGCTGTTTGGAAATTCCATGGGAACCTGCCTCCCCAATCCCCGAGAAAAAGAGGGTGTTATAGAGTGCCGCCTTACCTCCTTCAACCTTCTGGTCAGGAAGTGATCCCGCCAAAACGATACCATAGGAGCCGGCAAGTTCTTCCAACTCTTCCAGGAGCGCCGGTATCTCATGACACAGAACGCCCAGTTGCTCATAGACAAATCCCGTGGCCCACATTTCCGGTAAGCCAATCAGGCTGCCAGGGACCGGTTTCAGTCTTCTCAGGCCAACTTTAAGCTGTTCCAGATTCGTGCGAATATCGGCCGTCACGATCTCAAACTGGAGGAAACCAACATGGGAAAAGGGATCTTTCTTAGATTCTACGCTCATAGTATCACTGTCATACGCTTTTATAAAACTTCTGCCCTAAGGGCACAAACATTGCAAAAAAGGGGTTACCAGAGGCGTGACGACAGGCCCTCGGATGAAATTCACCTTGTTCTTGCCTCCCGGAAAGAGAGTTCCCCTCCCTGCCGAGTCGGCAAAACAAAAAGATTGCGCTGGTCAAGTAACACCGCTCAACTGTTTTCAAATCTGGCCAAGGCCTCTGCTGCCAGTGCCGTAACGGTGGTAAGCACCACCACTCCCTCTTGATAGACTCTCACTTGCCCTCTGTCACCTGAGAGCCGCTTTAATTCCTCCACTGCCGGGAAGGCTTGGAGCAGGCCCAGGGCACGAGCAGCCAATCCCCGTACTGCAGAATCTGGAGAGGAGAGGTAGGTGAGGAGGCTTGGAACAACCTCCTTTTCTCTCAACAAGGCCGCACGTTTTTCAGCCAGTCTGCCAATCCCCCAGAGCAGTCCCCGCTGCAACTCAGGTAACTCAAGGTAATTCCCGTCCTGATGCTCCAGCGCCCCATCTGGAAGCATATAGGAGATCAGCATATGCAGATATTCAGCACACAACCTGTTGTGATGAACCATTGCCTCGGCCATGGCCTCGGGTGATCCCCAGCCAATACCACCCGATTCGTCATTAAGACTCCAGAGAAAACGGCGCATAACGATACGTGCTGCCTCCATATCCTTCTCTGCGAGACGTGATACCACCTCGCCGAACAGGGTAACCGTATGCCAGCGCAGCATCTCCTCAGGCCGAAGCAGGGCAGAAAAAAGAGGATTGACCAAGCCATGTTCATCATACTTGCCAAGTTCCCGACGTATCTCCTCCAGATCACTGCCCGCCAGAACGGTCAGGACCTGTTTTTTTATCTTTCTATTCATCTGCGGCCTCCTCCTTAACGAAAATCAAGATGGAGAAAAATAGTAAGCACTCATGAGAAGAAAACAAGATCATACTCTCTACTCCAGCTGTAGGGTATCAGCGGATCCCATTTGAGAGAGTGGTAACCAGTTCGATTCTCAAAGAGTAGGAAGGAGAAGGGCAACAATGCGAAAGATTTCCTCTCCATGGTATCTCCTTTTGGAGTAAGGAGCCCCCCATCACAGCTCCATGCCAGTGCGCAAAAACGACGAACAGTCGAGTGCAGATGAAGAACCGATACTACGCCATCACTTTTGCGGCAAGGTAAAGACTCGCTTGGCCAGCTCCGTGTCAAGGAGAAGCAAGCCACTGGAATCATCGCCTATGAGACGAAGACGATTGACAATCTCACCAACAGTAGCCTCTTCCTCAACCTGCTCCATGATAAACCAGTCGAGAAAGGCCTTGGCCGCATGATCACGAATATCAAGAGCGACATCAATAAGGTCGTTGATCATCTGCGTTACCTTCTCCTCATGGGCCAGGATATGTTCAAAGGCAGCCAAGGGTGATTCCCACTGCGTCTCCGGTTTGGCAATGGCCTCAAACTGGACTCTGCCGCCCCGCTCGTGGACGTAATCATAAATTTTCATACCATGAAACATCTCTTCCTGCACCTGACCACGCATCCAGATAGCAAAGCCGGAGAGACTGATTGACTGAAAGTAAGACTCCATGGCCAAATAGAGGTAACTGGAATATAATTCTGCATTGACCTGATTATTGAGGACCTTCTCCATCTTCTTTTTCATCTCTGCACTCCTTTGTTTTTCGTGTTATTCTCTTCACAATTCAATAGGTTGCTGTCAACAGCTGGACCAACCCCAGGCTAAGCGTTTGCCAGCATCATATCTTACAGGGAGAGCCATGGAGATGAAAGGAAGAAAAGAGGAGGCTTACAAAAAGTCAAATTCGTGGAGGGCTGGTAAAGCAGAAGACAGACGTCAAAACTACCTCATATGGGTGATCCAAGGCCTGAAGAGCACTTTGGGCCAGCAGAGACTGGAGATTGGCAGCAAGGCCAAAGAAAACGATTTTCCAAGCACTTTCTTTTAGCCCTTGGCCGCAGTATCATCTATACGTTGCATCCCTTCCATGAGCATACCCATGAAACCACCGATGACATCCAGTTCCATCTCCTGGAAACTCAGACCATGAACAAATTTAAATCGACCATCAGAAACGGCAAGTGCCTCGTAAAATGCCTCCTTCCCCTGTTTGCCATTGCAAGAGGCAAAGACCAGTTCCCCTTCATTAAAAAGAAGGTATGCCTTTCTCTGCCCGGATTCCAGTTTCAGGCGACCGGTTTTCTGATTTGAATTTATCATCTGGCACAATTCAATGGGTGGAATGTCGGCCAGTTGGCCAACCATTCCAGAGGTCAGCTCTTCTGCTCTTTGGAAATTAATCGCAGTGATTCTCCCCACCAGAAGTTTATAGAAAAAGACCTGAAGGGCGGGGAACCGATTAAGGACATGACGAAAATTTTTCTGACTGAGACTGGCTATCATACACGGCTCCATGGCCATGATCGTTGTCGTGACACGGTCCCCAGACAACAAACTCATCTCACCAAAAACTTCACCCCTCCCCATCTCGGCAAGGGTCACTCCATCCTCGTCCATCACCTCTACCCGACCGGAAATGATAATAAAGAGATTGGACGCCGGCTCCCCCTTCTGAAGAATAGGAAATCCCCAATTAAAATCCTCAAGTTTCAACATGGTCGCCAGATCAAGCAGATCATCATCAGACAAAGGCTGAAAGATATCGATGGTGCGGAGGAGTCCTGCAAAGCGGGCAGTGGATTTCAGCTTCTCCCGACGCTCGGCAGCAGCGAGAAGCTTCATCTGAATGGTGGCGTACTCTTTTTCCTTCTTAAACTCAAAACGGATAATACCGGTACAACCGCCGCACTCAAATTTAGTTTTCTGTCTACTACCCTGGAGATACTGTTCAAAAACAATATCTTCCGAGGCCAATTCTATAAGATCCTTCGTCAGAGTAAGACATGTCGGTTTGGCTGCCGGCAGCTTGAGAACCCCCTCATCAAGCTCCAATATTTCCCCAACATTATATAAGGGACAATATTTTTCTTCAGTAATGATGAAGATACCGTTACGAAACTGCATTTAGCGCCTTAGAACTGATTTCCTAAATTTCTCCAGCAACCCACGCGTCTTTTTATCACAAAAAAAATGCCCTCACTCAGACAACAGCCTTCAATCTGACCGTCCAAAAAACATATAGATGACAACGCCCAGCACGGTAGCGCCGCCAAAGAGTACGGGTAAAATTTTGTTAATCTGCAACTCTCCATTGACGATCAGGGTGTCCATGTATTCAGTACCGCTCACCCACCACACAGCAATAAATATGGATATGACAATGAGATCTTTCCAACCCTGTTTGTAGAGGAGATAACCAACCACAAGAATAAAAGGTACCAGAAACCAGGGATTGGTAAAAAGCCCGCTAACGTCTACATCTTTCACCTGTTCCTGGAGGTGAGTCGACTCGAACCAGTCGAGGATCTTTGCAAAAAAATCATTCATCACTACTAAACCTCTATTTTTTCCATCCGGCCAGGAGAGATCTCAACTGCCGAGTTTTTTTAAATTATTAAGGCGGACAAGTTGTTTCTTCCACCTCCGCCAGCAAACACCTCCTCTTATTCTCTGCTATCTACAGCTTAATTCAAGGCTTTTTTTTCTCACCCCCCTTTTTTCATCGATTCAAAAAAAATGCCAGGCAAAGCACCTGTTCGCAGCAAGGCAGCACGGCAGGTGCACGTTATTGTAATTTTACAAAACCCTTATGGTACATATTTGTAATGTTTTCTACATCCAAGAAAAGACCCAAAAAACAAAATAAAGGAAAAACATATAATTACGTAAATAAATCTCTTACTCGCGCGGTTGGCACATGACTTGCTTTTACCTTTACGACAAGACAGAAACAGGACTAATCGTATCACAAGGAGCAGAATATGAAAAAGATAGAAGCAATCATCAAACCATTCAAGCTGGATGACCTCAAAGAGGGGCTGGGTGAGCTGGGCATAACTGGAATGACTATCAGCGAAGTCAAAGGATTCGGACGCCAGAAAGGACACACCGAGATCTATCGAGGAGCGGAGTATGTAGTCGATTTTATCCCAAAAATCAAGGTGGAAACCGTAGTCAAGACGGAGATGGTAGACATGGTCATCGAAAAAATCCTCTCTTCGGTCCAAACTGGTTCCATTGGCGACGGCAAAATTTTTGTCACCCCGATTGACAAGGTCTGCAGGATACGGACCGGAGAAACTGACGAAGACGCCATCTAAACAGAAAAAGCAGGACTCATTTACTATAGACACAGGAGGTTTTTCTCGTGAAAAAAACAGCATGGGCCCTTGCCCTTCTACTAATCATCCCCACCATTGCCTTCGGCGGTGAGGAAGTGATCGAAATCACCAGCACCACCAACAAAGAAGCCATCGACCTTCTTCAGACCAACTTGAACTACGTCTGGACCCTCATCGCCGCCTGTCTGGTTTTTTTCATGCAGGCCGGATTTGCCATGGTCGAGTCCGGGTTCACCAGGGCAAAAAGCGCAGTGAATATCATGATGAAGAATCTCATGGACTTTTCCATGGGTTCAGTGGCCTTCTGGGCCGTAGGATTCGCCATTATGTTCGGCACCAACAAGACCGGCTGGTTCGGCACAGATGGATTCTTTCTCTCCGGTTGGGGCGGACCTGACAGCGACCCATGGGTCCTTGCCTTCTGGATGTTCCAGTGTGTCTTTGCCGCCACTGCCGCAACCATCGTCTCCGGTGCCATGGCAGAGCGGACAAAATTTACCGGCTACCTGGTCTATTCCTTTATGGTCTGCGCCTTCATCTATCCGGTCTTCGGCTCCTGGGCCTGGGGATCACTTCTGAACGGCAGCGGCTGGCTGGAAGGTATGGGTTTTATCGATTTTGCCGGCTCCACCGTGGTCCACTCCATCGGCGGCTGGGCGGCACTCGCTGGTGCCATCGTTCTTGGCCCGCGTCTTGGGAAGTATGGAAAGAAGGGAGAAGTCCGAGCCATCCCCGGTCATAATATCCCCATGGCCGCCATTGGTGTTTTCATTCTCTGGCTGGGTTGGTTCGGCTTCAACCCCGGCTCAACCACTACCGGTGACAGCTCTATCGCCATGATCTTTGTCACCACCAACCTCTCTGCAGCCTGCGGAGCAATTTTTGCGATGTTCACCTCCTGGCTCATGTTTAAAAAGCCGGATATCGGTATGAGTCTTAACGGTGCCCTGGCCGGACTGGTTGGTATTACCGCCGGATGTGCCAATGTCTCCCCGACGAGTGCCACCATCATCGGTGCCGTCTCCGGAATTCTGGTTGTCATCTCCGTCGTGGTGATCGATCGCATGCATATTGATGATCCGGTCGGTGCAGTCTCTGTTCACGGTGTCTGTGGTGCATGGGGCACCCTGGCAGCAGGCCTGTTCAATATGGGCGGCCCTACGATCAAGATCCTCACCACCCAGCTTATCGGTATCGGTGCAGCGTTTGTCTGGTCTTTCGGTGTAGCCTTTATCCTCTTCAAGATAATTGACATGACCATTGGCCTGCGCATCAGCAAGGAAGACGAACTGATGGGTGTAGATGTCACTGAGCATGGTACCCACGCCTATAACGATTTTCAAACCATCAACTAACGAGCTCCTCCTCGGCTGCCCCTGCTTCTCCCATCCTTCTTGCAGGGGCGGCCGTTTTTCTTCCCATAGATATCATTTTCCCGCATCGTAAACAATTACAGCGACCCTTCCCGCCCACAAGCCCCCCCCCTGTCACCAAGATCATCGCTCTTCCCCAGGCGCCTTCTCCTTTCACAGAATCTTGTCCATTCCGACAATCGTCCCCCCATCAGAAACAGGGGGGCCTTGACCTGTCCATTTAATTCAGCTATGCTATCCTACAAAATTCAACCCAAGGAGCCCGCCAATGAAATCAATTATTTTTCTTCTCCTGATGGGGACATTTTTTTTCTCCAGCCCACTCTCTGCCGAACAAGCAAAGGACACTCTTATCTACCCTGCCTGCCAGTACTGCGGCATGGATCGTCACAAGTTTGCCCACAGCAGAATGCTGATTGAATACGATGACGGCAGCACCGTCCCCACTTGCTCCATCCACTGTACCGCCATCGACCTCGCCCAGAAGATCAATGCCACTCCTGCCGCCATCAAAGTTGGAGACTACGACACGAAAGAGCTCATTGCTGCCGAAGGTGCCATCTGGATCCTGGGTGGCGACAGGAAAGGGGTCATGTCATCACGGCCAAAATGGGCATTTAGCAGTGATGCAGCTGCTGCTGCCTTTGTCGCCACCCACGGCGGAAACATTGTCACCTTTGATGAGGCAATGAAGGCAAGCTATGCAGACATGGACAGCGACAGCAAGAGCATTCGCCGGAAGCGACAAAACAAAAAAATGGAGACGATGGAACACTCGAACATGACCCCCACCCATGACCATTAACCATGACGATTGCTCAAGACGCTCAACACCTGAAACAAAACGAGAAGCAGGAGTACACCATCTTGCACCAAGACCTTAACAAAACTGGCTTTCTGTTGCCCCTGGCCATCCTTCTTCTTTTTCTTTCCTACTCTCTCCCCCTGGCAGCAGAACCGGTCAAGCCTGAGCCCCGCGACCGCTGTCCGATCTGTGGAATGTTTGTCGCTCCCTACCCCCACTGGTTGGCTCAAATTGAATTCAGCGACGGCTCCCGAGAATTCTTTGACGGTCCCAAAGACATGTTCCACTTCTACCTGAGTCTGCCTGAAGACAGTTCTGCTCGCAGTAAAACAAATATTAACGGCATCTATGTCACCGAATATTATTCGACAAAAATGCGACAGGCAGAGAAGCTGTTCTTTGTCACTGGAAGCGATGTCTACGGTCCGATGGGAAAAGAGCTGATCCCCATACACACCAGGGAAGCTGCCGAGACCTTTAAACGCGATCACAAAGGTCAGGCCCTGCTCACCTTCGATCAGGTCACAAGCGACATGCTCCCCGGCAACAAATAACAGAGTCATGGCCAAGCAGGGAGAGCGAAAGCCCTTCATCTGCTCTACTATTGCCTCATCAGCTGCTGCAACGCCTCCCCTCATGTTGTGCACCGAGAAGGCAGGGAGAAACAACATGAGCCAGTTCCAGCAGGGTATTGCTTTTTGTCCGCTCAGCTTACAATCGTCGCAATTACAAGAAGCTATGGTTCTGCGAAACAAATACCCCTGAATAATTACGAAAATCAGACAATCCACTCAGATCATAGAGGATCAAGAATCTCTCAGCAAATGATACGGACACGCCTTTTTCTCAGTTGCATCGCCTTCCTCCTCGTCGTCCTGGCCATTCTCGCCCTGCACAGCCAACAGGGGAAACAGGTCTGGATAACCCAGGAGCTTGCAGCAAACCAAGACCTTGTCGCCCGCCTGGCCCTTACCGACCTGGCCCTCTGGACCGAGGCCCGCTACACCAGGCATCCAGCCCTGGCAGATTTTTTTTCCCCTTTTCAGGATGCCCCAGCCTCCTTTGAACACTTCCCTGCGGGATCCATCATTGCCCCCCGCCTGCCCGCCGTATCCACCACCCTTCGCGTTCGCAAACGCCCTCTCGGGGGCAGCAGATGACTCGCTTGCTGAAGATCCTTGAGTATAGTTTGTGCTCACTGGCCCGAAGGAAGTTCAAGAACTTTTCCATCATTATCATTTATTCATTTACCATTGCAGCCCTTGCCTCCATCCTTCTCCTGACCCACTCGCTGAAAGAGATCGCCATAAACGTCCTGGTAGATGGTCCCGACATTGTCGTGCAACGACTGGCAGGCGGCCGCCACGACCCGATCCCAGTACACTACGCACAAGACATTGCCAAGCTCCCCGGGGTGGGCCGCGTCAACCCAAGATTGTGGGGGTATTACTATGACAGCCTCTACCAGACCAACTACACCATACTCGCTGTCCACCAGGACCTGCCGTCCCTTGAGATGGTCGAGGGGAGAATGGTGGCAGCAAACGGTGAATGTACAGTCGGACAGGGGGTGGCTAAGGCCCAGAACGCTGAAATCGGCGACGAACTGTTGTTGATAAACAGCACCGGGGTCGGATACAGCTGCGAAATAAACGGAATGTTCAAGGCCCGCTCAAACTTATGGACCAACGATCTTATTCTCTTCACCGAAAAAGACCTGCAAGGATTTTTCGCTATGCCTGCCGGCCTGGCAACGGACATAACAGTGGAGGTCTTCAATCCCAGAGAGATACCGCTTGTGGCTGAGAAAATAAAACGACTGTTCCCCGATACACGCCCAGTCACCATCAATGAAATCCTCCACACCTACGAGTCGGTCTTCAACTGGCGAAGCGGGATGATGCTCACCATTTTTGCCTCATCCCTGATCGCCTTTTCCATCCTGGCCTGGGACAAGGCCACCGGCATCAGCGGCGAAGAAAAACGGGAAATCGGCATACTCAAAGCCATTGGCTGGGACACCAGCGACATCTTGACCCTCAAGCTCAGCGAAGGATCCGTCATCTCGATCACCTCCTTTCTCCTGGGAATATCTGTGGCCTATATTCATGTGTTCCTCCTGGGAGCGCCGCTCCTCGTCCCGGTACTCAAAGGCTGGTCAGTCCTCTTCCCCCCTCTCCAGCTCGCCCCCTACATCGATATGTATCAAATTTTCGCTCTGGCATTTCTGACCATTGTTCCCTATATGGCCAGCACTGTTCTCCCAGCATGGAAAAGTGCGATCACTGACCCCGAAAGCATCATGAGAGGGTGGTGAAAGATGCCTCCGATCATCAAGACGCAACAGGTCAACAAATATTATAATCGGCACAGAGCGGACGAGGTCAGGGCACTTGCAGATGTGTCTCTGACCATATCTCAGGGAGAGGCCCTTGCTCTCAACGGTGCCAGCGGTTCCGGTAAAACGACCCTCCTCAGCCTTATAGGAGGTATGGCTCGTCCCACTTCCGGGACTGTCTCTATTCTGGACAAAGAGGTCTCCAGGTTGCCAGAGCGTTTTCTTGCTGACATCCGCAGGCAGACATTTGGTTTTATCTTTCAGCAGCTCAACCTGATCAGAGATATCAGTGTACTCGAAAACATCCAGCTTCCCCTCTATCCAAGCGCAATACCCATCGCCGAGATGAACAGGCGGGCAGAAGAAATCCTGACCAGACTCGATATCTCCACCAAGGCCCGCCTGAAGGTCTCTGCCTTATCCGGAGGTGAGCAACAACGAGTCGCCATTGCCAGGGCCCTGATCAACCGACCACAAATCATTATTGCCGATGAACCCACAGCTCACCTGGACAGTTCCCTTGCTGGAGAATTGCTTGAAATCCTCTCCGAGCTCAACCGTGAAGGGAAGACAGTGGTACTTGCCACCCACGACCCCTTTGTCTCCAGCCACAGACTCATTGACCGGATTGTCCGCATGCGGGATGGTCGAATCATTGGCGGTGCAACAGGATGATGCTGCACCCTGGGATTCTGGCCCTCATCCTCGGCTCGACGATTTCCCTCATCCTGCTCTTCTACGCCTCTGCCCTGGGCCTGATCATCATGGCTCACTGGGACTCCACCTCCAGTTCTGAGGAGCAGCTCCTCCTCGAGCGAAAGACCTACCTGATTTCAACCATTGTCGGTATGATTTTGGGATTCCACCTCTTTTCCGGCCTCCTCTTTCTCTATACCATCGACGACATCCACCCCCTCTTTGTCGGGGCCATGTGTGGCACCGGAACCCTGAATGCCAACCCCATCGGCTGGCTTGCCCTGCTCTCCAAGGGAGTCATCTTTTTTGCTGCCTCCCTCTGGATTATCGTCAACAGCCTCGACCAAACCTGCGAAGATACCCCCCTGGTCAGGTACAAATACGCGGCCCTGTCGGTACTCTTCCTCCTCTTTGGTGTCGACCTCCTCCTCCAGATTTCCTATTTTTCAGGTCTCCAGCCGCAAAAGATTACCTCCTGCTGTGGCTCTCTGTTCGGGGCCGGTTCGACAAATGTGGCCAGCGAACTGGCAGCCCTTGCTCCTGGCAAGACCATGTGGTTTTTTTACAGCACAGCAGTCAGTTACCTGGGAACCATCCTTCTCTGCCTGACCTATCATTCCTGGTTTCTTCGTATTATCCTGCTCGTCCAGTCCCTGTTTCTCCTTCCTCTTTCTCTGGCCTCTATTGTTTCGTTTATTTCACTTTACATCTACCAGATACCCTCCCACCACTGCCCCTTTGACATGATCCAAAAGAATTACTACTTTATCGGATATCCACTCTATATCGGCCTATTTGCCGGGATACTATTTGGTCTCGTCCCCGGACTCTCTCTGTTATTACCAAAAGCAGAGAGCCTTGAGCGGGAAATCAACAAAAGAGAGAGACGTTGGCTTATCCAGGCCTTCCTCTTTTTTTCTCTCTTCCTGACCATATCCACCTGGCCCATATTTTCCGGCAACTTTCGGCTCTTCGCCTACTGATCCTTATGATCCATATAGAGAACAACATCTATTCAACCAAGAGGCTTCCTGTGACCATTATAAGAAATACACCCTTCTCGCTCTCCGTCATTTCCTTTTTTCTCCTCCTTACCCTCAATGTTACCCAGGCCATGGCCAAACCTCGCTACAACAGGACAGTGGAGGAGTACAAAATCCCAGATATCACCCTCATCAATCAGGATGGAGAACGCGTTCCCCTGGTCAAATACCTGGACACGGAACAACCAGTCATCCTTGAATTCATCTTTGCCACCTGCACCACCATCTGCCCGATTCTTTCCATCGGCTATACCAACCTCCAGGATCAGTTGGGTGCAGAGGCTGCCAATCTGCGACTGGTCTCCATCTCCATCGACCCTGAGTACGACACCCCTGAGGTCATGAAAGCATACCTCCAACGTTATAATGCCCAACCAGGATGGGACTTCCTCACAGGGAGCATCGGCGACATCAACGTGGCCATGCGCGCCTTTGATGCCTTTGTCCCTGACAAGATGGGACACCGGCCACTCATTTTTCTCCGCTCTCCAAAAGAAAAGACCTGGGTTCGGATCGATGGCCTGATGAGTGGAAAAGAGTTAAAGAATGAATATCTGCAACTCAAGAAATAAAAAGAGCGTCCAGGTTCTTCAATCTCTGGAGAGGGGTGACAATTCAGATTGCCGGGCCTGGTGAATCACCTTTTTTCAGCTGGCAACAGAGAAAGCGAAAAAGAAAGGGCATCCTCTGTTCTACCCAAGATCAATCTCCTTGGACAACACGCCCGCGAACCCACTTTTCTGCTTTATGAATCATTGCTTTTTTTCATCAAGAAGGAAGACAGGTCCACTTTTTTTCAAAAAAAACAGAAAAACAAATTCCGTGCCAAGCCAATGGTCGCAGTTCCCCTTGTCCTTGCCGCTCCCTTTCCTTTTCATCCCCTGACAAGCCCCCCATCAGGCCAGATCCCCTAACACCTCTCACCCCCGGCAAATTCTTCCCCTCCAACAAACACATCCTCACAAATAAAAAGCCATTTCCCCTTCCTCGTGCAAGATATCCTCTCAACCAATAGCATCTGTCATCAAGGAATAAAAAGAGTCTGACATACCACAACGGACCATACCACACTGTAGCTGCCGAAACCCAAAAACAAAAATTACGGATTGTGCCATTTGTGCCTATTGATCGTATCAAAATTACACACCATCAAAATAAATGCTAGACCACGGAAAAAACGTTGATTTTCCCTGTTCCAGGTGCTACCACTTAATAAATACAAAAAAATGGAGGCACTGTTTGCACAATGTTACCGACACAATACCTAACAATGATTTTTGGCTGTGGCAACGTAATCATGGGTGACGATGGCTATGGACCAGCTGTCGTTGATAAGTTAAACGCCCACTACAACCTCCCGGATACCGTCCAGGCCATAGACGTGGGCACCTGTGTACGGGAATATCTCTTTGATTACCTGCTCACAGACGAAGGCCGACCTGAACAGATCATCATCCTTGATGCGGTTGATTTTCCTGATCGCAAGCCTGGTGAAATCTTTCAAATCTTTCCAGACACCATCCCAGCCAAAAAAATTCACGACTTTTCCCTTCACCAATTTCCCACCGTAAATTTGCTTCAGGAACTAGAGCTGCATACGGGCATCAAAATTCTGATTCTTGCCGCTCAAGTAGAATATATCCCCGAGGAAATAGAACCGGGACTGTCTCCCGCCATGTCCATTGCCGTCACTGAGGCATGTGAACATATATCACGAATTCTAAACGATAACGTTAATTGAGGTGACCTTTTATGATGTACGAATTTAAAGTCAGCGAAATGGCAGAAGAGTTTGGGGTCCATCGAAACACCATTCGGAACTGGATTAATGCCGGTACCCTTCCTGCCAAGGAAGGTCCCGGTCGCAAGTACCTTATGGATTTTCATGCATACCAACTCCTCTGTGAAAAATTTGGCCGCGAACCCCATGTTCATGACGGAAACCATGTCGACCCGGAGGCCATAGGGGCATTAGAAAAGGCCGATGTTGAGCCCCTGACCATTACCGGCACGAAGAGCAGGTTCGTCGAGGATGCTTCCTGGGCGAATGCCTGTTTGACCTGCGGAACCTGTTCAAGTGCCTGCCCGATTTCCGGCGTCAACGGCCTTGATCCCCGCAAGATTGTGCGCATGGCTGTACTTGGGATGGACAAAGAACTTATCGAATCCTCCTGGCCATGGAAATGCACGATGTGCGCCAAATGTGAAGAAGCCTGCCCTGCCAATATCCAGATAATAGCCCTGATGAGAAAAATCCGGGGTGCCCGCGAGCGTGACCGTGTTCCAGGGCCTATTCATAAAGGAGTTGCCATGTGTCTTGAACGTGGCAACAACCTGGGAATCCCCAAAGATGATTTTGTCTTCCTCTGTGAAGAACTGGGAGAAGAACTGGCGGCTGACGGATGTCCTGGATTTGTAACTCCCATTGATGTCCATGGCGCAAGGGTACTTGTCACTGTGAATTCCAAAGAACCCTTTGGAGAACCTGACGACATGAAATGGTGGTGGAAGATCTTCTATGCCGCCGGAGAATCGTGGACTATTTCTTCCGAATACTGGGAAGGCGTGAACTGGGGATTATTCTCCGGTGATGATGCCGCCATGAAAACCATTGTCGGCAGAATTGTTGACAACATGAGGAGGCTGAACTGTCAAGTCCTCCTTCTCCCCGAGTGAGGCCATGCCTACTTTGCAACCCGGTCTGGGTTGAACAAATGGTACCCTGAAGCACTCAAAGAATTTAAAATCGTCACTGTCTTTGACCTTCTCCTTGAATATATAACTCAAGGAAAAATACAACTCGACAAATCAATTCACACTATTGCAACGGCCTATCACGATCCCTGCAACTACGGCCGCAAGTCCTTAAAGGCTTTTGGACAGGCCTATTTTGAAGAAGGTCGGGCAGTGACCAGAGCCTGTTGCGACGACGTAAGAGAGCTGAATCCTAACAGAAACGGGGCCTACTGTTGCGGTGCCGGCGGCGGGGCCTGGGCCATGCCTTACTCCGACGAGAGGGTGTTCTACGCTCGTATCAAGGCACGACAGATCGTAGAATCAGGAGCTGAACTGGTTGTTGCCCCATGTCATAATTGCCGCGATCAAATAATGAAATCCATTAATCATGAATATGATCTGGGTATAAAAGTAAAATACATTTGGCAGCTTGTTGCTGATTCACTGATTTTACCCGAGAAACAGTAGAGCAAAGAAGATTGGCCGTTATCGCCGCAGCAATTGAGGCGAAGATCAAATAGTGGACACTCTACTGTTGGTGAATGGCTGGGATGTTCCATTTTTTAAAAAAATCGAGAGGAGAGACCTATCATGCTTGACACAAAAAAAGTTGGGTCGGTAATGATTGTAGGAGGTGGAGTCACAGGGATGCAGACCGCTTTGGATCTCGCTGATTCAGGATATTACGTATACCTGGTCGAGAAGTCCGGTGCCATAGGCGGTGCCATGGCTCAACTGGACAAGACCTTTCCCACCAATGATTGCTCGATGTGAATCATCGCGCCAAAATTGGTGGAGTGCGGTCGGCACTTAAATATAAAATTGATGACCCTCAGTGAAGTGGCTGCCATTACCGGCAGTGCTGGGGATTTTACTGTAACTGTTAAAGAATCTCCACGTTACGTGGACGTGAATAAATGCATTGCCTGTGGTGCCTGTGCAGAGAAATGTCCGAAAAAAGTCGCCAGTGAATATGACGCTGCAACCGGCAAACGCAAGGCAATCTACGTCAAGTATGCCCAGGCAGTCCCCCTGAAATACCAGATTGACCCGAACTCATGTATCAGATTGAAAAAACCAGGCGCCTGCGGGTTCTGCGAAACAGCATGTGATGCAGGGGCTATCAATTTTAATGATACCGAGAAAATTCACGAGATAAATGTTGGAGCAGTGGTGTTGGCTCCGGGATTTGAAGCCTACGATCCTACAAGTGCCGGAGTCTGGGGATATGGTACTTTTCCAAATGTAATCACCTCTCTCCAGCTGGAAAGATATCTCTCCGCCTCAGGCCCGACGGAAGGCCATCTGGTACGACCTTCAGACGGAAAACCGGTCAACAAGGTAGCATTCCTCCAGTGTATTGGTTCACGGGACGAAAACCTGTGCGGCAATGGATACTGTTCCTCGGTCTGCTGTATGTATGCCATCAAGGAAGCAGTCATAGCCAAAGACCATGTTCCCGGTCTGGCTGCCTCTATCTTCTATATGGATATGCGGACCCATGGCAAGGAATTCGACCAGTACATGGTGCGCGCCAAAGAAAATTCAGGAGTACGTTTTATTCGCTGTCGCGTCAACGGCGTGGAAACAGATGGCAACAGTGACGATCTGCGACTGAGCTATGTCAATGAAGCGGGTCGCCAGGTTGAAGAATTCTACGACCTGGTTGTTCTCTCTGTTGGCCTGCAGACACCGAAGCATGTTTTAGAACTTGCCCACCAGGCAGACATCAAACTGACGGCCAGTAATTTTGCGGCCACCTCAGATTTTGCACCCGTACAGACCTCACGACAGGGGATTTTTACCTGTGGTGCCTTTGCCGGGCCCAAGGATATTCCCCAGTCTGTTGTTGAAGGTTCTGCAGCAGCTGCAGCAGTTGCCGATCTGCTGGCACCAGCCCGTTTTCAATTGACCACTGAAGCAAGCTTTCCGATGGAAAAAGATGTATCAGGGGACAAACCAAGGATTGGTGTTTTTGTCTGTCATTGCGGCTCCAATATAGCCGGGGTCGTCGATGTGGCAGCGGTGGAAGAGTATGCAGCAACCCTTCCTGATGTGGTCTACGTGGAACGAAATCTTTTCTCCTGTTCCCAGGACACCCAGGAAATGATCAGCAAAAGGATTCAGGAACAGAACCTGAACCGGATAGTCATTGCCGCCTGTACCCCGAGAACCCATGAGCCACTCTTTCGCGAAACGCTCAAGGCTGCGGGCCTGAACGAATATCTCGTCGAGATGGCCAACATCAGGAATCATAATTCCTGGGTCCACAGCGCAGAACCAAAGGCCGCCACCTCAAAAGCCAATGATCTTATCCGCATGGCAGTGGCAAAGGTTGCCTACAGTAACTCCCTCAGACCCATTTCCGTCCCTATCTATCAAAAAGGACTGGTTATTGGCGGTGGTGTTGCCGGTATGACTGCAGCCCTGAACATGGCTGAGCAGGGCTTTGAGGTTCACCTGGTCGAAAGAAGCGCCATTCTCGGCGGCAATGCCCTGCACCTGAAGCATACCTGGTCCGGGGAATACATTCCGACAGCGGTGGCCAAACTTGTCGACAAGGTTGTCTTACACGACAAGGTCATTATTCACAAAGAATTTGCGGTAACTGCCGTCGAAGGCTTTGTCGGCAATTTCAAATCCACCATTACCGGCAAGGACGGCTCCAAAAAAATCATTGAACATGGTGCCGGAATCGTGGCTACCGGCGCAGAGGCCTATATTCCAACAGAATACAACTATGACTCGATTGCCAGAGTGGTCACCTCAGTCCAGTTTGACAAGCTCTATGAGTTAAATGAAGTCCATGTAAAGAAGGCAAAGAACTTTGTCTTTATTCAGTGTGTAGGTTCGCGTGAAACAGGCAAGATGTATTGCTCAAAGGTCTGCTGTACCCATTCAGTTCAGTCGGCCATTGCCCTGAAAAAGGAGAACCCTGATCGTAATATCTATATTCTCTACAGAGATATGCGTACCTATGGTCAGCGGGAAAATTTATACAGGGAGGCACGAAAGCTGGGCGTGATTTTTATAAACTACGAACTGCATGGAAAACCAAATGTCCACGAAGATGGCCAGCAAATTGATGTCGAAGTGTGGGACCATGTCCTTCACCGACCATTAAACCTGAAGGCAGACATGGTTATCCTGGCCACAGCTATCCGCCCCATGGGAGATGCCTCAAAGCTGGGTAACCTCTATAAAGTGCCTGTGGATGGGGACGGTTTCTTCCAGGAAGCACACGCCAAGCTCAGGCCAGTGGATTTTTCGACGGATGGAATGTTTGTGGCAGGAATGGCGCATTATCCCAAACCGATTGAAGAATCCGTGGCCCAGGCCCTGGCCGCCTCCGCCAGAGCTGTAACCCTCTTATCTAAAAAGGAAGTCTCCCTCGATGCCATCAAGGCGACCGTGGACGAAACACATTGTGATGGCTGTGCCCTCTGTGTTGATGTCTGTCCGTATCATGCCATCACCCTTGTAGATAAGAAGGCAGCCGATGGTTCCAAGGCGGGTAAAGTAATCCTGGTCAACAAAGCCCAGTGTAAAGGGTGCGGCTTATGCCAGGGGACCTGTCCAAAAAGAGGCGTGTATGTTGCCGGCTTCACAATGGAACAGGTCAATGCCCAGGTTCGAGCGGCTCTGGCAGCCTGAATCTGATAAGGAACAACCGGCAAGACCTTCGACCAGCCCTGGCAACAGGGCAGAAGATGGCAGAAGGTCTTGCCGGGATGAATTATAACGTTACAATCACATAAAAGGAGTAGATCACATGAGTTTTGAGCCTAAAATTGTTGCCTTCTGTTGCAACTGGTGCTCCTATGCCGCAGCTGATCTCGCGGGGACTGCCAGGATGCAGTACCCACATAACGTCCGTATCATTCGCGTAATGTGCTCGGGCATGGTCCACCCCGAGTTTGTCATGAATGCCCTGTCCCAAGGGGCGGACGGGGTCATGATACTTGGCTGACACCTCGGCGAATGTCATTACCTGGATGGTAATTATAAAGCGTTGGATCGTTCCGATATGGTGAGCGAGTTGTTGGAAGATTTTGGTTATGAAGAGGAGAGGGTCAAGTTAACCTGGGTCTCATCTGCCGAGCCGGATAAATTTGTTGCAGCCGTAACTGAGATGACAGCACGTATCAAAAAGTTAGGCCCCGTCAACAGTCAAGAAACCCAAACCACCTAAAAGGAGAGAGAGATGGGAGTAACTACTGCTTTGGAGTGGTTGGGATCCTGTTCAGGATGCGAAATCGCAATCCTGAACATCGGCGAAGATCTCATACCAATTATAACTGAAGTCCTGGATATTGTGCACGCGCCAGTGCTCATGGATCACAAATATTATGGCCAGTGCGGCGAGGGGGTAACCCTGACGATTCCAAATGCTGTTGTGGGTATCGTCACAGGCGGGGTCAGCAATCACGAGCACCTTGAAGTCCTGGAAGAGATGCGCAGGAAGTGCACGGTGCTCATCGCCCTCGGGAGTTGTGCAACCCACGGCGGCATTCCGGCCCTGATGAATGGTCAGGATCGAGCTGACAGCTGGAAAGGGATTTTCAATACCATAACCACCGACCCGGGTGCGGAAATTCCCAATGTGGAAGTTCCTGCCCCCCTTGATCGAGTCTATGCCTGCGATGAAAAGGTAAAGATAGACCTGCAGCTCCCGGGCTGTCCCCCGAACCCTGAACTTATTGCGGAGGTAATCGTTTCCCTCGTCGAAGGACGAGATCCGGTCCTGCCCGGTAAAAGCGTATGCGACACCTGCCCCACCAAAAGAGAAGGCAAGGGGGCGGTGAACATGGTGAGACGTTTTCTTGAAAATGCTGAGTTTGAGCCAGGAGCCCCCATTGATGAAATGCGCTGCCTCCTGGAACAGGGCTATCTGTGCATGGGTCCTGTGACCGCAGCAGGATGCGCCAAGCGCGGAGCACCGAGCTGCATCAGTGCCAGAGTTCCCTGCCGGGGCTGTTTTGGCCCTGTGCGTAAAGACGGCAACCAGCTGCTCGACATGATGAATGCCCTGGCAAGCAACGGTATTGACTATAAATCAGTCATGGATCGTCGTTCAATTCTAAGGTTCTCAGGAGCACACGGCAGACTGCGTCCCCTGAAAAAGCACATAGAGAAGGAGGAAAGTTAACATGGGAAAGGTATTAAACATAGCACCGGTTTCCCGCATTGAAGGGCACGCAAAAATAGCCATTCATCTCAACGATGATGGCAATGTGGAGGATGCCTTTCTCCACATCCAGTCCCTGCGCGGGTTTGAGAAATTCATTGAAGGAAGACCGGCGGAAGAGGTCCCCCGTATCGTCAACCGTATCTGCGGTATTTGTCCATGGATGCACCATCTGGCCTCCAACAAGGCTGTTGATGGGGCTTTTGGCGTCACCCCGACAGCTACCGGCTACAAGCTCCGGGAGATGTGTCAGGTAATGGCACACATTAATGACAAGATCCTCCACTTCTTTTTTCTGGCCTCTCCTGATTTTGTCCTTGGCCCTGACGCGGATTACTCGGTGCGCAACGTTATAGGGGTGGTTAAAGCGGCCCCCGAACTTGCCACCAAAGTGGTCAAGATGCGGCAACTCGGGCAGATGATGCTTGATAAGTTCGCCGGCAAGGCAATCCATCCCATTGCCGGTGTGGTCGGCGGCTTTGCCAAGCCGATGGTCGAAGCAGAAAGGAAAGAACTGCTTGAAGGGACGCGAACCCTGCTCGACTTTTCCACCTATGCCCTAGATTTTGCCATCAACAATGTATTTGCAAAATACATGGATGTCATCGGCGAACTTGGAGTCATTAACACCGGTTTTCTGGGAACGGTCGACCGGGCAGACGGCTCTCTTCGCCTTTACGACGGTATCCAAAGACTGATGAAGAATGACGGCACCTATGTGGACTTCGAAGGTGAAGACTATGCCAGCTATATCGGTGAACATGTCGAGCCCTGGGGCTACTCAAAAATGCCCTATGCAAAGTCCTGGGGAGAAGGCTTCGATATGAACCTGGCCCAGCCAAAAGGGATCTACCGTTCCAACACCCTGGCCCGGATCAACGTCTGCGACAAGATCTCTACACCAAAGGCCCAGGCGGCACTGGAGGCCTTCCGAAGTTCCTTTGGACGTCCCGCCCAGCAGACCTTGCTCTATCACTACGCCAGGCTGATTGAACTTATTTACGCCTGTGAGCGGACCATTGAACTGCTCGAGTGGGAAGGTATTACCGACCCGAATGTAAGAGCAAAGGCTGAGCCGAAAGCAGGAAGAGGAGTAGGCATTGTTGAGGCCCCAAGGGGAACACTTATCCATGATTATACAACCGATGATAACGGATGTATAACCTCGGCTAATCTTATTGTCGGAACGACTCACAATATTGCGCCAATGAATATGAGTGTGAAACAGGCAGCAACAAGCCTCATAAAAGATGGCGTATATAACGAGGGATTACTCAATCAGGTGGAGATGGCCGTCAGGGCCTACGACCCCTGAATGTCTTGCGCAACGCACCGCCTGGATGGCGGTATCCCTATAGCTATCAGCATTGTCAACCAGGCAGGAACAGAGATTGACAAAATTATCAATTAAAGACATGGTAGTACCTGGAAGCTTGTCCGAAAAGAGGCACAGCCAACTGGTTTGTATGGCGAGCATTATTTTTTAAAACAACGAAGCGTTTTGGAAAAATGCCATTCTCAGACAGGCTCCTGGCAAGAGTGGTGAGAAGGATCGGAATATCTCCTCAGTGCCAAACCATGAAAATGAAAAGTGACGGGAAAGTGAACGCTCCTTCCTGCCACTTTTCATTGCATTTCTGAATAACAGAATCTGTTTCGCTTACTCTTTTTTCCACCAATTTGAAAAACCAGTATCAACACAGGAGGGCTTTTATGACTGATAAAAAAAGATCTCAGGTACGGGCAGAGAATCCCAGTGGCGCATGTGGCAAACTGGATCACATGACCGTTGACGAGCTCAAGGCCAGGGCCGTGGGAGATGAATTTGATGGGACCTGTCCGGCTTGTGGTCAATTTCACCTGACTCGTACCGAAATTGAGAAAATAGAAGAAAAGAAAATCACCGAATCTGAAAGCTATAAGGCAATGAAAACTGAGGCTGAAGCCCTTAAAGAAAATTGAAAACAAAAGAGATGTCTCCAGGTGGAAAGGATTCAATTTCCACCTGGATTACATGGAAGTATGATGGCAAATGGTACAATGACATCTGCCGAGAATTGTCAGCAAAAGCTACTCAAAGAGCTACATGATATCGTTGATCGAGACCCCTGCGATTAATGTTTTCCTGTGGAATACAACACCGCACCATGCTGCAACAGGGCATTCTGGAGCAGCTTCCTGAAGAGATAGAGCTCACGACCCAGAACCCCATTGGTCCCTGCATGATCTCGAATGAAGGGATGTGCCCCTCCTATTTTAATTACAATGTGACATCTCAGCCAAAACACCAATGACCGAAATGCTCTTTGAGCATGCACAATATTCATGTAACTGTCAGCGATCCGGCCAAGACCTGTGGCGTCAATGGCAGGGAAGGACAAGGACAGCATGCCCACACTGGATAGACACTTTTTCCTACAGGTAGGGGACTATCCAGGTTGCTGATGCAGGTGATTTTTTCATTTCAGGTGCGGTCTCTTCTATGATGAATGCCCCCTTGGCCAGGTATCTCTGTCCAGGCCCGTAACTCAAGCGGGGATAATTGACGGAATAGATGGCTTTGGCATTGCTATGATCCAGGGCATCCATGAGGTAATCCCGATAAAAATGCCTCCTTATATGCATCAATCCTTCCCCCAGCATCATGCACGCATAGTAGGTCTGTCCCAGTATCCTGTGGTCGTTGAGTGGGATATTCCTGCTTTCGAGCCAGACCCGCACCCGTCCAAACACCGCTTCCTGGTTCTTGGGCAAGACAAAGGGATGGACAAGCTTCACCCGTTTTCCCTCTATCAACGGGACAGGGGTTAAAACACCTCCCAGCATCGAGGAAGACAGATAGACCGGGCCTGCAATCATTTGTTCCGTCCCGGCAAGGCTCACCCCTGCCAGTTCCTCTGCAGACAACCAGAGGATAACTGTCTCTGCCTTGGCCTCCTTGACCCAGTTCAGAAGTTCCGCCCGATTCAAGCGTGCTCCTCTCTCCAGAGCCCAATCACTCACGGCCATCCCTTCAATCCGGGCCACCGTCTCCCTGAAAGAACTGGCCCCAAATGCCCCTTTCTCTCCAGGACGATAGACCTGGAGGACACGACCAGACCGCTGCAGTGCAACAAGATCTGCGGCAATCACCCGCGACTCAAGATGCAGCCCTTCGGAAAAATAGAGTGTATAAAAATCATCCGTTCCGATACCACCGGGCCAATCCGTATTGGGAAGAACATTCGGAATCTCATTTTTTTCACAAAATGCATGGATAGGTTCCCAGGCCCCCTGGACCAGGCCGGCCACCATGGCAAATACCGGTTGCTGATTATAATATTCTTCAAGCTGGGCTGTCCAGGTTTCAGGAGGTCCATGTAACTCCCAGACATGGAGGACCCACTGACGATAGGCCTTGAGCCGGTAATGCTGGTAAAAGGGGCCATGGTCAACCCGTTTCCTTTCATTACGAGTTCGAGCATTTTTATCCTTAAAATACCCTTCCATGACAGCCAGCATTGCATGTTCAGCCATGGGGTCCACCTGGTCACTGATAACGGTGGCAATATGGAGTTCCTCTTCTGTCAGGCCGGGTGAGAATTCATTGGACAATGTCTTCAGATAGGCAATCAGGGCGGCCATCTCCCTGTCCGCGAGATGATAGACAGGCATTGCCGTTGACAGGGCCGTTCCTTCCGGTGTCTCTCCCTGACGAATGGCAACTTCCAGGGTTCCCTCGTCATAGGCAGATCGCTGCAGATAAACGCTCTCTCTCGGACTGAAGAGTGCCGCCGGATTGACTGCCAGGGTATAGGTTTTCCCCTCGGCCCCGCCCAGACCACTTCTCCCATGACAATTAAGGCAGGTAAACTGGGTACCCAGGACCTTGACATCCCCCATAACATAGGCCTCTACGGGTTCCCCGTCAGCCAGGATTCCCTGGCGATAGATCTGGCGCCCTAAGGCGATCAGTTCTTCTCCTGAGACCTCTTCCTTGTCCTGAACAACCTCCTTCCCCTGGCAAACCCCGGCAAAGGACAGCAAAACGATGAGAAAGAGAGATGTAAGCCAGCCATTACAGGCAGACCATCCCCCCGCCACGGTAATACCTCTGTTTTCTTGCACGATTCTCCTGATTTCCTGCTGCAAAGATTCTGTCTCTAAAAAATAGACCGCGCCACTCTTTTCTCTCAAGCTCAAAAAAAAGAGTACCACAAAAGACCAAGGCAGCAAAGAATAAAGGTATTTCTTTCTATAAGATACCGGTCGCCTCACCAATTTCCAGCCAGGGACAGTGTTTTTTATGGCAGTCCCACCCTTGTTTTCTTCACCACGATGTGGTACTTGTACTATTGTGGCACCTAACAACATCTAGTCCTCAAAGGAGAAACACATGCAGTACGTATCCAAACGGCCCTATTCGGTCCTGTATCTTTTCTTTTTGCTCTTCCTGACCTTCACGCCTGCCCTTGCCGAGGCAGCAACCCCTAATATTCTCTTCATGGCGCTCCCTGCCATCCTCAAGAAAAGCCATGCCGTCGTTCCTCTCCCCCCGGCCTCCGGAGACAACATTCACGGAACCATTACCCAATGGAAGGGAACGGAGACCTGCTTATCCTGCCACCTGGAAGAGGCCAAACAGGTCTTTTCCTCCAGTCATTACCAGTGGCTGGGCGAGACCCCTTATATGACCAACGGTCCAAACCTCCAGGGAAAACTTGACCTGGGAGTCAATTCCTACTGTATCAATACCACTGGAAACTGGAACGGTTGCGGTGCCTGTCATGTCGGTCTCGGCCTGCGACCGGAAACAACGGAGACTGCCAGTCAGTTAGCAAACATCGACTGCCTGATCTGCCACCAGCAGGAGTATAAGCGTAAAAAAGTAGATGACGTGTTCGTAGCGGATGTGGCCAACATGAGCATCAGCATGGTTCAGGCGGCCAGGACTGTTCATCTGCCGACCCGAGCGACCTGCCTCCCCTGCCATGCTAAGGGTGGTGGTGGCGACAATTACAAACGGGGCGACATGGCCATGGCCCATGTCAATACCCAGGACAAAAACTTTGATGTCCACATGGCAACAAGTGGAGCTGATCTCTCCTGTCAAGCATGCCATACCACCGAACAACACAGGATGGCAGGAAGGGGATCAGACCTGCGACCCACCGACCTGGATGTGGTCATGGAATGCAGTAGCTGCCATGAAGAGGGTCAGGGCACAGGAAATCATAGTAATCAGACGATTAATCGGCACCTGGCGAGAGTTGCCTGTCAGACCTGCCACATTCCAACATTTGCCAAGAATGCAGGAGATACGGTTGCCGATGAAAAGACCGAGGTCCACAGGGATTGGCTCAAACCGCACCTCACCTCCAGCGGTGCTGTTCACCCGACCCCGACCATGGCCGGCAACCTGACCCCACGCTATGGCTGGTGGAACGGGTTCAGTTCAAGCTATCTCCTCTTTGACCAGGCCCAAATCGATCCCCTGACCGGGAGGATCCCGACTTCCAGACCGCAGGGCAGTGTCAATGACCAGAACGCAAAATTGTACCCCTTTAAGTACAAGACAGCCCTGCAACCTCTGGCCAGCAATACAAATCAGCTCATAGCCCTGGATACCAGCGTCTATTTCAGTGGCGGTGATCCCCTTGCTGCCGTCCGTTCCGGCCTGGTGAACATGGGGTATCCGGCAACGAATCTCTATGAATGGGTGGAAACCGATACCATGCAACTCATCACCCACGAAGTGCCTCCAGCCTCCCAGGCCCTGAGCTGTACCGCCTGTCACGACAACACCGCCAGGATGGATCTGAACTCTCTGGGCTATGGTCTCAAGAATAGCAGCCAGGTAATCTGCAGCCAGTGTCATGGCCAGGAGTCAGGCATGAATTACCTGGAGATCCACAATAAACATGTCAATGACAAAAGATATGACTGTTCCTGGTGCCATGGCTTCAGCAGACCGGAAAGGGGGTTACGAATGCCCTGATCCGCCAGCAGTCAGAAACCCCTCTGTACTCCTCAAGAGTTGTCTGCCGCTGCACCAGTAGCAGCGGCAGACAACTCACTCTCTAAGGCGAAGAGCCAAACCACTGAATCGTTCGATTTTCCTACTCACAGCAGTATCAAAGACAGCCCGTTTTCCTCGCAGGCGGACGCGCTTGGCTGCTCGGGTGACGGCTGTGTAGAGAAGCTCACGGGTGATCAGAACAGAATCATGCTCGGGCAAGACCACCAGGACTTCATCGATCTCGGTCCCCTGGCTCTTGTGAATGGTGAGGGCATAGACGGTCTCACAACTGCTCAGTCGTCCCGGCAACAATCCCTGGAGGGTGGCGTCGGGCCGTTCGAACCAGACCTTCATGGTCTCAGGCCGCTCCGGATCCGGCAGACAGATGCCGATATCACCGTTATAGAGATCAAGCGCATAATCATTTCTGGTGACCATCACAGGTCGTCCGCGGTACCAGGCTGAAGCAAAACAGTCATAGCCCCTGGCGCTCAAAAAGCGTTCCACCTGTGCATTGATACCAGTCACCCCTGCCGGGCCGTTGCGCAGGGCACAGAGGATTTTAAAGGAATGGAGGAAGGAAAACAACTGCCCATACTCTTCCACAGTCCTGGCCTGACGAACCGCCTCCATGTACCGGCAGTATTTTTCTCCCCCGTAGTCCGCCACCTCTTCCTCCAAGAGAGAGACATTCTCCGGCTCCTGCCCGGCCATGATCTGCCAGGCACGGGAGCTGTCTCCTCCATTAATGGCCTCGGCAAAACCTTTTATTCCCCCATCAAAACGATAACTCTTTTGCAGCTCCACCGTGTTTTCGGGAAGGGCAGCAATCAGATCGGCCAACACGGCCCCTGACTCCACTGAGGCCAGCTGGTTCCTGTCGCCAAGGAGGATGAGACGGCTTTCCGGACGCAGGGCCGCCACAAGCTTGCTCATCAGGGCCAGATCCACCATGGAGGCCTCATCAACCACCACCACATCATAGGGAAGGGGGTTTTGGGCATGATGAAAAAAGAAAGGGGAAAGACGACGAACGCCAAGGAGGCGGTGCAGGGTATGGGCCTGAGTGGGAATACGTGCTCTGACCGGATCGGAGAGCGCCAGATGATGTATACTGTCAGCAATGGACTCCTGCAGGCGCATGGCCGCCTTCCCCGTGGGAGCAGCCAGACCGATCCGCAACCCAGGTCCCCTGACGGACAACAGCAGGGCCAGGATTTTGACCACAGTGGAGGTCTTTCCTGTTCCCGGACCGCCGCAAATAATAAGAAAATTCTGTTCCAGGGCCCGTTCCGCAGAAATCCGCTGCCAGTCAACCTCTCCAGCCGCATCTTCTCCAAACAGGGTCTTGAGCAGGGTGACATCCATGAGCAGGGGACTTGCATTGGCGACCAGGCGCTTGATATTTTCGGCCAGGCGGCTCTCATAGGCAAAGATTTTCTCCAGGTAGAGACGATTCTGCCAGAGAATCAAAGGATTTGCCCCTGTTCCTGCCAGTCCCGAGCGTCCCACCAGTGCCTCCTCCGTTCCTGTCAGGGGCAGACAGCTGTCTCCTGCCGCCAGGCTCATGGAGAGTTTACAGATCAAGGCGGCAAACTGCTCCCGAGCACTTCCGGAGAGGGCTGAGCGCCTGGCCAGGAACTTTGCAAACTGGCTGTCCAGGAGACGTAGTTTCTGCTCTTCCATCACCCTGCCCCCAAACTGGTATGCAGTGCATCCAACACTGTAAATTGCGGCCTGTCATAATAGAGACCATTCCCCGGCTGGCCGGGATCCATTCCCCTGGCAAAAAGGTAGAAGACCCCGCCAAAATCCCGCTCATACTCATATGTGGCCAGGGTGTTGCCCAGGAAACGGTGGAGAACCAGGGTGTAAATCCAGTACTGGAGGCCATAATTATGATCACGCATGGCGGCCACAAGATTGTCACCACTATAATCGAGGAAACGATCACCGAGATAGTTGGTCTTATAATCCATGATGTAATATTTGGCGTCAACACGACAGATCAGGTCGACAAACCCTGTGAGATAGCCCTGTAAGCTTCGCTCCTGTATGGGCTGCACCACCTCTGAAAAAGCAAGCAGTTCATTGATCCGGGCAGTGGACCCGGCGCGGAGATGGAAGTAGAATGGCATCTCTTTGAGGACATCCTTTTCTTCAAGCTCAGCCAGAGAGAAAGAGCCTTGCCCAGCCGCATGAGCAAGCGGAGCAGACGTTACGGCCTGGAGGAGGCGCATGAGCTGTTCCGTATCGGCCGTAACCCCGTAGCGTCGGCACTGGGCAACAACCTCCTCCTCATACCCCCCTCCTGCAGCCAGACGGGAAAAGGGGAGTTCTTCCAGGAGCCCATGCACCACATTGCCAAGCCCGGCCCCCAGGGGCAGCTCAACAATGGGCGGCGACTCTTCTGTCTCCGGCATCAGCACCTGGGCCCCAGACCCTGCAGCCCCGCTATGTCCCTGTCCGGCCAGGGCGGAATAACTGGTCAGCAGCCACTCTCCGGGCAGAGATGAGCGGGAAAAGGTCCGGCAGCCGAAGGATGCGGCCGCGGAGGTCTCCGTCTCCATCCATACCTCTTGGGAAGCATGGTCTGGCAGGAGTCTCAACTCGGCAGCCTCTTTGGCACAGATCTCTGCAATCCGCTCTGTCTGTCCCCCTATATCCGCACAGGCGGCCAGGGACAGGACCCAGGAGAGGGCCGACTCCCTTGAGGATGCCGTAAATCGTGCCTTTGCCACATCGGCCCAGAAGACATAGCAGCGGCAGGCAGCCCGGGTCAGCGCCACGTAAAGCAACCGAACCTCTTCGGCAAGCTCTTCTTTCAGGGCCTCCTCTCGTTTTTCCAGAAATTGAAGCGAGCCCAGATCCGTGACCACTTGCCCCTGATCATCGTGATAACTGAGACAGTTTGCTTCTTTTTGCAGGCGTGCCGAGCGATACCAGAGATAGGGGCAGAACACGATGGGATACTCCAGTCCCTTCACCGCATGCATGGTCACCACCTTGACCGCCAGCTCATCGCTCTCCAGACGCAGCTCAGCGTGCTCCGAACGCTCCTCCCCTTCCATCATGGACGCCAGATATTGGAGGGTATGGGAGATGGCAAAGTTGTCGCGGCTTTCCGCCTCCTGGACCAGTTCGACAAGGTGCATGAGATTACTGATCCGCCGTTCCGCCAGGGAACAACCGGCAAGGGTTTGCAAAACAGACTCCCGGACAAAGAGACTGTTCATCATGGTCAGAAAACCCTTTTCCTGCCAGAGACTGTGGTAGTCGTGAAAACGGCCCATCCACGCCTCCATGCTCTTCTCATCCTGTACCTGTGCATAAAGCTCAGGTCCACCCATGCCAAACCAGTTGCAACTCATGGCCGTACGCAACAGTCCGATATCAGAGGGTGCAGCCACGGCCCTACTCACCAGCATCAGCTCCCGGCACTCTTTTGTGGCAAACACTGTTTTCCGGCTCGACATCACTGCCGGGATATTGGCCAGAGCCAGGATCTCCTGAAAGGCCTCTGCCTGACTGTTCGTGCGGACCAGCACCGCAATGTCCCCGGCGGTTACCCGCCTCCTGCTTAAGGAATCATTGACGGGCACCACCAGCGAGCCACCTCGGAGCAGTTCTCGTATCTCTGCCACCACATAGGCCTGGATGCGCTGCTGGCAACGCCCTGAGCTCCAGGCCTTGCCTCCATTCTCTTCTGGAGGCTGGAGGCTGCAGTAGACCATGGCCGCCTGCGCTTTCTCCCCCTCCCACAATCTCCAACTCTCAGCAGACTTGGCCGCAGAGACCGCATGGTAGGGAAGCTGTTTGGCAACAAAGGAGTCCTCTTTCTGCATAAACAGGGTATTGACTGCCTGGACCAGCAAGGGACTGGAACGGTAATTCCTGCCCAGGCCAAGGGTATGATCTGCTGACTGACGGGCCTGAAAATAGGCATAGATATCGGCCCCTCGAAACTTATAGATGGCCTGTTTCGGATCTCCGATAAGGTAGAGGAAGTGTTTGCCTGCCCCGAACAACCTGGAAAATATACGATACTGGGCAGAATCCGTATCCTGGAATTCGTCGATGAGGGCCACCTGAAAACGAGCTGCCAACAGAGACCTCAATTCCTGTCCCTCTTCTCTCTCCAGTGCCTGAGCCAGAAGAATAACGAGATCATCAAAGGAGAACCGTCCCTGTTTGTGCAACCGCTCCCTGAGCCCACTCTGCAGCTCCTGAGCCAGGCCAATACGGAGGGCAAGAACTGCACGCCCACAGCTGGCCAGGAAACGCTCAACACTTTCCTGGGCCAGGGGCCACCCTTGGAGGAAGGCCAGTTTTTTGGCCTCGCCCCGTAGTTTATTGCCGTGCAGCTCCCCCAGCAGTCCAGCCAGACCGAGGTTTGCAAGACCAGGTGGCAGGTGCATAGTTTCTCCAGCAAAAAAAGCAGCACACTGCCGCCACCAGGAAGCAAATTCCTGGGCAAAGTCCTTCTTGAACATGCCCTGACCGAGAGCCTCTTGAAAACAGTGTTCAAGAGAAGAAGCTGCCCCCTGCCACCACCTGACTAAGACAGCAAGGGCCGCATCTACCTCCGCCAATGCCTGCTCAGGACTGATCCTGTCCGCCGGCGCGATACTATCCTCTGGTCCCACATCACGGACACTCTGATACAAGGCCTCCGGGGTCGCAAAATGGCTGAGAAAGAGGGAGCAGTGAAAAGGCTGCAGCTCATAGAGTCGGCAACGCCAGTAATCATCGACAAGCTCTTCCTTGACCTGGCCGATGTCAGCAGTCAGCTCCATATCAAAAAGCTGGCCGCTCTCCAGGGCCTGTTCCTGAAGCATTCGCTGACAGAAGCCGTGAATAGTAAAGACCGCAGCCCGGTCCATATCGAGGAGGGCCAACTCAAGACGCTCCAGGGCCAGGCGCTTGTCTGGAAGCTGTTGCAACATTCGCGACAGGACCTCATCTTTCGTTTCGTCTTCTCCACCGCGTAAAAAATCACGGCCTTGGACTAACCGGTTACGAATCCTGGTCCGCAATTCCTCGGTGGCAGCTCGGGTATAACTGACCACCAGCAGCTCTTCCACAGGGACACCAAACTCCGCTACAAAACGTACCACGAGCATGGCAATGGCAAAGGTCTTCCCTGTACCGGCACTAGCCTCGACCACATTCACCCCCCGCCGCAGGGGATGCGCCGCAGCGTCGAACAGCTCAAATTTCCGTGACATTCGCCCTGCTCCAGATGGAATGGAAAAACCATTCACAGAGATCAATAAACTCCTGCCCCAACACGGTTTCCATGTTCTGTCCCTGATAGAGCAAATCCCACTCCAGCTCCATGCCCTCCCCCAGGCAATAGTCATAGCTCGCTGCCGCCTTTACCCAGGGATTGCCGTTCCCGCTCCTGATCGTTTTTTCCAGCTGTTCCACATAGGCCCAGGCAGGTTCAAGGAGAAGGGGTGAGGGCGCCTGCTGTCCTTGGAGAAAAAGAGCGGCCAGGATGTCCAGATCTTCTCTCCCTCCGCTTCCTGCCGGAAAGAGGACTTCTCTGTCTTTGGCCACCAGCCGTGTCTCTGTCTCCCGGCCCAGACAGACCGCCGCCAGACAATGATGAATCCAGGCACTGAGAATATCCTTGCCCTTCAGCTTGGCATAGCGGGAGATAAAAGAACCGTTTGGGTACAAAGAGGTGAGCTTCCCCAGAAGATGCAAGCCGTCCAGCTCCAGATCCACCAGACAATCCACTGCCCGTCCCCCCGCCTCCTGTTCCTTGATCCGGGCCACAAAGGGTTGCAGCTCTTCTTCCTTTTTCTGGAAGCTGACCTCTCCCGGCCTGCCCAGGGGCCATAGCCCTTGTACCTGCAGCATATGACGGAGAGGCTCGCCCTCTTTACCCATCAGCCCTCCCTGGACCATGTCCTGCTCCACCAGATACTTTTGCAGAGGATCGAGGCCAAAGGGTTCACGCTCTTCCAGAGTAGCGGCAGCGTAATCCAGGCGGACACCGAGAACGTGGCGGACAAAATACCTTTGCGGATGACGGAAAAATGAAAAGAAGTCGGCAAGAGCGCATTCCTTCCCTCCTCCCCCTTCAAGACGACCCCTCCACCACGGAGCAACTGCAGAGCTGGGCCTCTGCAGAGAGGCCGCAACCTCACATAAGGGGCTGGAGTACGTAAAAAAAGAACTGCCTTCTGTAAAATATTTCCTGGAAAAGCCATGCAAGGGATGAAAA
Source organism: Pseudomonadota bacterium (assembly GCA_018817385.1). GTDB lineage: Bacteria > Desulfobacterota > Desulfobulbia > Desulfobulbales > Desulfocapsaceae > Desulfocapsa. Next base: position 16,653 of record JAHIUA010000021.1, on the reverse strand, counting down.
TCCACCAGGTCCTTAACATAGAAGGACTCCATCAATTCTATCAATTCAGAGACCACCACAGAAGGAGGAATTTTTTCATTATTACGAATGGACTGCCCCACATAACTGAGATAGAGAGCGCTTCTGGCGGAAAGAATTGCCTCGAGGAACTGGTAGCGATCATCACTGCGCCGAGAACGATCACCGGGGAGAAACTGATCGCCAAGAAGATCAAAGGGAGGGTGGCGGTCATTCTTGGGAAAAACCGTATCGTTCAAGCCCAGGAGACAGACCTTCTGAAAAGGAATAGAGCGCATGGGGAGCATGGAACAGAAGGTGAGCTGGCCGCGGAGGAAGCCGGAACTGCTCTTTTTTGCCGTGGCAACCCCTTCCACCCAGGAACAGATGACCTCGAGAGTCAGGGGCTGCTGATGCAGGGTCCCATATTCTCGGCCCAGTTCTGCCAGAATGCCATACAGTTCCAGGAGGTCATCGCCCCCATCGCCAACAAAGATTCTCTCCACATAGAAGGTCAGGAGTTGCGCCCACTCCTCCAGACTGTGGGGGCTGGACAACTCCTCCCGTGCCTCTTCCAGGATCTCCACGAAAAGAGAAAGCCCGCCCAGGGGAGCGCCCATACTCCCTTCTATCTCTTCATATGGCAGGATGCCATCCACCGCCTCGGAACCAGCGACGGCATAGCCCATCAGCAGGCGTTCCAGACCGCTCTCCCAGGTGCATTCCTCCCTGGCTGGCAGCCCCATTTCCTGGCGCTGCTTCCCTGAAAGGCCCCAGCGAACGCCTGAAGTAATGGCCCAGTGACGGATTAATTCGAGATCTGCCTCCCGAATTTCGAAACGGGGATACACATTCTCCCGCTCCAGGAGGGCGAGGACCTCACTCCAGCCAAAACGGCTGCTGCAAAGCTGGAGAAACTGAAGAAAGACCACGATAAAACGATTACTCAAGGCCGGATTCCGGTCGGCAATGGAGTGGGGAATGTCATGAAAAACGGCAGGAACCAGACCGCTGTACTCCTGGATATCAGGGGCCATGACCACGATATCCCTCAGCTCCAGTTCCGGTTCCTGATCGAGCCAGTGGAGGATGCGATCTTTCAGGATCATCATCTCGCGATAAGGAGAATGGGCGGAGGTGACAATGAGGGAATCATCTTGAGACAAAACGATCTGTTCCGAGATCACCTCTCCCTTGAGCAGGTCAGCCTGCAACTTGTGGAGGAGACAGGGGGCCTCCGTATCCAATGGATCTGCAAAGCTCCTGAACTCCATGGAGAAATCGACATTTTCCAGGAGCATCTCCTGAAATTCCCTGCCCTGCTGACCAAGAGAGCTCAGCAGGGGATGCCCCATTCCCTTCACCTCTGTCACCTCCTGTCCCTGCTGCAGAGATGATATGTTCTGACGCCGCTGGCCTCGCGGTGTCACCTGTTCGGCCCAGTACGTTTGACAGGGAGAGAGAAGATAGAAATGGACCTCACAATGACGGGCCAGGGCCTGGAGACAGTTCAGCAACAGGGGAGGAAGACTGTGCAGACCAAAGACGGAAAGCCTTGTCGGCAACAAAGAAGAGAAATCATCATCACTTCCCAACAGCCTGATCAAATCCCGGAGAAAGACACCGCGATGGCGGGAATGGCCAATTTGCTGACGCAGCAGGTTCCAAAGCTCCAGCTGATAGATCTCGGCAGGGTTGCGGCTGGACAACTTTCCCTGCTCCCAGCCATCGATCATCCCAAGCCTCATGATCTGATACTGATCAAAGACATAGGCCAACTGCTGGGCCAACTGATACCGTTTCATGCCGTTGCTGTCAGCGGTCACATAGCGTTGCAGGGGCTCGAAGCGCCCACCATCCACCCGGCGAAGGATATTTTCCAGATGCCAGCAGACCCTCTCCCGCGCATAATCTTCAGGACCCGCAGCCACATCAAGACGGCCCCCCATCAAGGCAAAAAAACGGGTGGGCAGCATATACTCATAGTTGCACCAGGAGGTGAACGCCTCGGCCAGACACTGGGAGAGCATACGCTCCATCCCCTGGCTCTGAATCAGAAAATACTCCCTCCTGAAGGGATCACGTCCCTCATCAAGCCCCAGGACCTCGGCCAGATGACGTATCAGATTTTCAGTCCTGTTGGAGAGGTGGAGGTAGAACATAGGAGCAGTGGGGGTAATGGATTTTACACATATTTTCCGGAACAAAGGCCCGACAAAACAGAAGGGGGCGATGGTGTCCAGTATGACGTAACACAAATCTTTCTCACACTATAGCCCGCTTCTCTCAGCCATGCAAATGGCGGATGGGGCAGGCCTCCATTATCAGGCCGGCACTTAAAAACTGCTTTCCGCCTCTCACCTTTTCTCTCTTGATTCCCCAGAACCTCCCGCAACAGTCCTCACCACCCTGTTTATGGTTGCAAGGTCAGGATAAAAAGCGCTGCGCCATTGGGATACGCCTGTTACCGTACGCCTGGAGGTCAAATAAAATCTTTCACTTCAAATTCCAAGGCCTTCAGGGTCAGGGTGACATCAATGAAAAGGAGAACTGCGGAGACGAGAATTCCGACGATACTGAGGAGAAAGAAAAGGATTCCCAAATAATGCAAATCGACATTGAACAGATTCATAACCAGAAGAACAGGAATAATCAGAGTGCTTGTCAGGATACTGAAGGAGAGGGAAGAAATTGAGTTTCTAAGGATTCTGCTTCTCTTAAAAAGGATGCCTAACTCTATTTGTTTTTTCACCTTATCAACTGCCTGATCTCTTTCTAACTCGGCGACTATACTTCTCGATTTATCTATGGTTCTGCCAATTCGGTGGTTCAGGGTCAGAAGGATCAAACCAACTCCTGAAATGAGTATAATAGGTGAAAGACATGATTGAAGAAAACGGATAAATGATTCTGCTGGTTCCATGAATATTTCTCTGAGCTGACTTTTAAGGTGACAGGTGTGGAGGTGAACAGGCAGGGGGCTTCCAGGCCTTTTCCAGGCCCGCTCTCGTCTCCACCGCGACTCCCTGGTTGGCAGACAAAAACAGAACCATGCCGTCATCCTTTGAACATCCTGCACAACACTTCGCACTGACAAAACAGCACAACAGATACAAAGCCGTCACCCAAAAGTCAATCGATAGAAGCAGTCACAGAAATGAAAGCGGACCTGTTCACGGCTGCCCCCTTTTCCTTCCTTGCATTTTCGTCTCAAGAGTGATGAAAATACAATATACTCATACAAAAATTACGGCGAAACTGTTTCCTCCATCACGCCGGGGCAGAGATCACAGGGTATGAAAAGTACTATGACTATGGTACACAGGAGGAGGAACCTATCATCACATTGAGGCCAGGCCAGAAACCATCTACAACATGTTGAAATGCTAAAATATATCATACAATTATCCCTTATTGTCTTGTGCATCCTGACGGTAAGCCCCGCCCACTCCCGCCCATACCATGGTGATTTATTTACCTTCCACCAACCCGATGGCCAGGAATTTCCCGTCCATCTCTTTGGTGATGAATATTACGTCGTCCTTGAAACCCCAGACGGTTACACCCTGACCAAAGATGAAAGCACCGGATTCTACTACTATGCGATACCAGCAGCGGATGGCATGTCTTTTGTGTCAACAGGTATCAATGCTGGCGAGGCCCTGCCACCGACGATGCAGCTGAAAAAAAATGGCCGCCTGTCCCGTCATACGGTCAAGGAAAAAAGCAATGCCGCCCGCAAACAAAGAGGGGTTGATGCCAAGGGCAGGCTTATCCCGGCCCAGCATCTGCGTTTTCATCCCCAGGACTTTGGCTACGAGCGTTGGGCTCCTGAGCTTGAACAAGAGGCACAAACACTTGAAACCTTGCCCCAGTCTGCCCTGCCCACACCGCCCTCCACAACAACAACCGGGACACGAATTGGCCTGGTGCTTCTGGCCCAGTTTCCCGACCTGCCAGGTGATGTGACCATCTCCGAGGCACAAGTCGATGCCTACGCCAACGATCCTTCCTATACAGAATTCAATAATGCCACATCAGTCTATGGCTATTTCGACATTCAGTCCAACGGAAATTTAACCTATAATTGTATAGTTACCGCCTATTTCACCGCAGCAAACAACCGTGACTACTACACCGACAGCTCCATTGCCTTTGGCACAAGGGCAAAAGAACTGATCAACGAGGGTCTTACCGTATTACAAGAGAACGATTTTGATTTCACCAAGGTAGACGGAAACAGCGACGGAGTCCTGGACGGAGTCAACCTCTTTTATGCCGGTTCCCGGGTAAATAACTGGTCTGAAGGGCTTTGGCCTCACAAATGGAGTTCCTCCTGGACAGGATTGTCAGGAACTGGCCTGAGCACCTCTTTTCAATACCAGATCACCGATATGGGCTCCAGCCTCTCCCTGGGCACATTCTGTCATGAAAACGGGCACATGATCTGTAAGTTTCCCGATCTCTATTCCTACAGTGGCAATGCTGCCAATGTAGGAGCCTACAGCCTGATGCACACCAGCGGCACCACCCATCCCCGTAACATCGACGCCTATCTGAAGATACATGCCGGTTGGTCCACGGTCATAGAGGTGAATTCCGCCAGTCATCTCCGTGGTGCCGTTGAGGTGGACAAGAATGCCTTCTATCAATACAGAAATCCCAGCAATTCCATGGAATATTTTCTCCTCTCCGTTCGTGCTGATTCCGGCTACGAGGGAATATTCGGCGGGGCCACCTCTGCGACCAACCCCACCGACGGCCTTGTTATCTGGCATGCCTATGAGAATGGATCAAACACCTATTCATCCATTTTTTCAGCGGACAATCCGGCCGATTATTCCACGCCCTATGAACTCATGGTTGTGGAGGCCAATCCAAGTTCAGCCATAATTCCCTGGTACAACGATCCAACACCAGCCAGCAATGATGCCTACCACAGCGCTGATATAAGCGAGGCCTCGGATTTTACCCTCCCGGCACTCAAATTCTGGGACACCTCCAGCGGACGAACAACCACCTCAGACATGCGCGTCCATTCTGTGGGCGACCAGGGGGAAGTGGTGACCTTTACCCTGGGAAGCAATGCGTCACTGGGCTCTCCAGCGATTGGCCTGACATCGGTCACATTGGCCCCCACCTGTAACCTGGGAGCCAATGCCCCCTCGCAGAAATTTGCTGTTTTCAACTCTGGAGGAGGAACCCTCAGTTATACTCTCAGCAACAATGCCTCATCGTGGTTAACCCTTAGTCCAACGTCCGGAACAGCGACAACAGAGGCAGACCAAGTCACCGTCACCTACACCAGCAATGAACTCAGCTCGGGTACCTACAATGGCACCATCACCATCACCGACACGGGGGCAACAAATTCACCCCAGACTATCCCCGTCACCCTGACCGTCCAGCCCCAGGCTTCCGTCAGCCTGGATCTGTCCGACTTGAACAAGACCCTGCAGGCCGGTGAACAGGGAGCAGATTTCTTCACCATTTCAAATGGCGGCGGCGGGACCCTCTTCTATACGCTTTCTGAGTCAGCAGACTGGCTGCAACTTGCCAAAAGCTCCGGCACGGTCGCCCTCGAGGAGGATACCATCGAAGTCGTCTTTGATGCCACCGGCCTTTTTGACGGCACCTACAACGCAACGATTTTAATCGACAGCAGCAACGCAGACAATACCCCGCAAACCATTGATGTGTCCCTCACCGTAATCGGAGACATTGCTCTCACCAATCCCGATGGCGACGAGACACTCTGGAGGGGGAACAAGCATGATATCAGGTGGTTGACTGGTGGAAACATCACCGGCAATGTAGCAATCGATCTCTACAAAGGAGGAACACTGCATACCACCCTTGCCGCCAGTACGGAGAATGACGGTTTTTACAGTTGGGATATAGCACCTGAGCAAACGCTCGGCACCGACTATACCATCCGCATTACAAGCATAAATGAGCCCCTGCTCTCTGGAGAAAGCATTACAAACTTTTCCGTTACCGAACTGCCTGCACTGGCCGCCCTTCCTTATAACGAAAGTTTTGAGAGCAGCCTTGGTGTCTGGCAACAAAAATCTGGCGACAATTTCGACTGGACCAGGAACTCGGGCTCCACACCTTCCTCAGGCACCGGCCCCAGTTCTGCAACAGATGGCAGCTGGTATATTTTCACCGAATCCTCTACGCCAAACTATCCCAGTCAGTCAGCTGTCCTTGAGGCCTATTTTGACCTACGCTCCTCGACCGCACCGATCATGACCTTCGCCAACCATATGTATGGGGCAACCATGGGCGAGTTACAGATACGAGCAAGCTCCGACCAGGACAACTGGACGACCCTATTCCACCAGAGCGGCGACCAGGGCAATGTTTGGCACTATGCCAATGCGGACCTCTCTTCCCTGGCCGGCAAGGCAATAACTGTTCAACTCATCGGCCTGACGGGAAGCAGCTACACAGGTGATATGGCCCTTGACAACCTCACCATCTCCGAATCAAGCAAGACCCTTGCCTATAGTTCTCACACCTTCAGCGAATCGAGCAGTGATGATGGTTCAATTGCCAACAGTATCACGATAACACTCAGCGGCGATACCTATACAGCGACTGCAGTTTCCGGAGGATATATCACAGCAGATAACGTACCAGATGGCCTGACAGCCGAGTTCATCAGAGACTCCTCATCACAGATCAGCTTCAGCCTCAACGGCAATGCCACCAACCATGCCATTGAAAATTCTTTCCAACATCTCACTGTTCATCTTGCTGACGGAGCCTTTACCGCCGGGGATGCCTCAGCAGTTACAGGCAGCACTCAAGACATACAACTCTCCTTTTCAGAAGACTTCAGCACACCGGCTTTCTCTATCAATAATCCCATAATTAGTGAAGGAAATTCCGGAACCACCATCCTTCACTTTACGGTCACCTTATCACGGGCGCCCGGAACGTCAGTTACGGTAGAGTATGCAACTGCAGATGGCACAGCAACTGCCGGCACGGATTACACGGCGGCAAGCGGTCAACTTTCATTCGCGGCAACGGAAACAAGCAAGACCTTCGACATTACGGTCAACGGGGACTACTATGACGAAAACAACGAGACCTTTTTTGTCACCTTGAGTAACAATTCCATAGAAACTGATATTTCTGCCGGAACCGGTATGGGGACTCTCAATGATGATGATACGGCTGGAATAGCGGTCAGCAGCATCAGCGGCAACACAACAGAAGACGGGGGCACAGCAACCTTTACTGTTGTCCTGAACAGCCGTCCGCTGGCCGATGTCACCATTGGCCTCAGTAGTGACAATACTAATGAAGGAACGGTATCACCCGCCTCCCTGAACTTTACGGACAACAACTGGGACTCTGAGCAGACGGTTGTCATTTCAGGGGTTAATGACCCCGTTATCGACGGCGACACCGCCTATACTATTATCACGGCCCTGGCAGTAAGTGCAGATGCAAACTATTCCGACATGAACCCAAGCGATGTGGTCGTCATCAATGAAAACACTGCCACCGGCATCTTCGTCCTTGATGTCGTCATCAGCGGAAACGGCTCAGGAACCGTCACCAGCAATCCTCCAGGCATACACTGTGGCATCGACTGTTCTGCGCCCTATAACGAGAACAGCACAATCGATCTCATCGTCACCCCTGATACAGGTTCCGTCTTTGGCGGCTGGAGTGGGGACTCAGACTGCTCGGATGCTGCTGTGACCTTGGATTCTGCAAAAAGTTGCACAGCCACTTTTAAGAAATCTTTCCAATGGTTTCCTGCATTTCTGCCAGCCAACTTCAAACGTATTCAATAAGATACTGGTCATGTGTGGGGGAGGTGGGTGGAAATACGAAGAGAAGGATTGTCAAACCTATTCAGGAAGGCCCAACAATTGGCAAGCAACTGCTCTGTAGCTGGTTAGCAGTGCTTTATATTCGTTCATAGAGGACGTCAAGGCATATTTGTGCTATTCGAGAAGACCTCAATGGACAAAGATGGAGCGCTGCGGAATAGTCAGGGATTGTCAAACCTGAGTTTCGAGGGCACGGACCATTTTTCAGTTCAATTTCATCCCAGTCACGCTGCATATTCTGTTAACGTTTTTTGTCGTTAACAGAATATGTTCCGCTGAGGACTGCGCTCTCAGGTAAGAGCATACCGCTTCTGCAACTTCCGAATTGCATCCTCTTCTCGCACGCCAGAGTCAGATGGGTCTGTCTCCCCGGTCCACCCCATGCTGAACGCAATAGAGAGCAAACACGTTGGTCCGCTCTTCACCCGTCTGGACAGCAGTGACACCATAACGGTCCGGCTCCATGCCACAGGTCGTCCTCCTGGCGACGCCGGCAGGTTTGCACCTGAAAAATTGCCCACCCGACCGGGCTATGAGATGGCCAGTTCCAGCAGCTCAAGAATCGAGATGATCCCAATCTCCTTGTTGCCTTCGCCAGTGACCAACAGATGATGAGTGCCAGCCCTGCTCATCACTCCCAGGGCATTCTCCACGGTCTGAGCCGCATCCAGTTGGACGCAGGGAGTTTTAGCGCTTCTGTCACTGATGAGTTCACAACTACTCATGAACCGAGAGGCCTTGACTTCACCAAGGTCAAGGCCATTGTCAATGCACGACATGATATCCATATCGGTTATCACGCCAGCAACCGTGCCCTCCAAAGTTACGGCCAAGGCAGCAGTCCGGTTATCCACCATTTTTTTTATAACGACTTTCAGACTGTCATTCATGTCCACGCTTGGCATATTCCAGTTCACTACCTTGCCGATTTCATCGTTAAATCCCATGGCATTTCCTCCTTCTGTTCGTATGTAAGTATCTGCCGCTTTTTCACGACATCGAAACGTCCAACAGGCCTATCCCGCCGAACCTTGAACGAACCTGCAGCGAGGCTGTTTCCGCTGCCAGCACCTGGTAACTTTGATGCTTTTTTTCTTTAGTGGACTTGTCTTTGTTTTCGTTTCTCGTGTGCTTGTAGATCAATACTCCCTGTATGACACCAAGTGGAAAAAATTCGAGTAGAAGGAACAAAGAATTGATACTGTTTAAAACGATTTTCTTGTTTTTTTATGGTGCTGTAATTCTCGAATAAAAAAAAGGTAATAAAACCGAACAATCCCCCCCCCCTCTCATATGGAGCAAAGATAGACAACGGTGGTCGAGTCAGGGTTGATATGAAAATAGAGCACGTTTTTATTTTCTATTTTCCCTCAAAAAGCTATTCTATTAGACAAAGCTACCTGATCCAACAGCAAAAGCGGACAGCCCGATATATTCAAGTCAATATAGTACCATTATATCCTGACAAGGAAGTTAAGTCTCAAAAAAAAAGATTGCCAGGAAGAATCTTGTATTGATGAAGGTTGAAATCGACAGCAGACATATGGACTCCGATGGTGGTCAACATCCAAGTTGGCTATCAGGACGACGGCCAAATCAACTACCAGGGACTATTTCAACACAGGCTGGGTCAAGCAACGCCCCGCCCTCTCCTCCACCCAGAAAGTGATTACGGATCATCTGTCATCACGCAACAACGAGGTTTACCATGTCGAAAATATATCAAATAGGAGCCTACCTCATAGAGCAACTGCACCGGCATGGGGTTGAACACGTCTTTGGGATACCTGGCGACTACGTCCTCGGCTTTTATGACCTGATGAGTAGAAGCGATCTGGTGGAGGTGATCAATACCTGCGATGAGCAGGGGGCGGGGTTCGCTGCGGATGCCTATGCCAGAATCAAAGGCCTGGGTGCGGTCTGCATCACCTATGGAGTTGGCGGCCTGAAGGTGACCAATACCACGGCCCAGGCCTTTGCCGAGAAATCCCCGGTCATCATAATCAGTGGGGCACCGGGGGTAAGGGAGCAAGAAAAGAATCCGCTCCTCCATCATAAATTCCGTGACTTTGGCTCGCAAAAGAAAATATTTGACGAATTCACCGTCGCCTCAACAGTTCTCGATGACCCCAGCATCGCCCTGCAAGAAATCGACAGGGTCATTCATGCCGCTTTAAAACATAAACGACCGGTATACATAGAACTGCCTCGGGATATGGTTAGCAAAGAAGGTAACCACGCCCACGAACATCTCCCTTCCGACACGAAAAGCGACCAGGGCACCCTGAAGGAAGCCGTGGCAGAGGCCGCCGCTATTATCAATGAGGCAAAAAGGCCGGTTATTCTTGCCGGTGTAGAAGTCCACCGCTTTGGACTGCAAAATGCCCTGTTGCGCCTGGCTGAAAAAACCGGCATTCCTGTCGCCTCGACAATCCTTGCCAAATCGGTCATCCCGGACAACCTCCCATGTTCGCTGGGTATTTATGAAGGAGCAACAGGCTTGGCAGAACTCACCGATTTTGTTGAAAAGAGTGACTGCATTGTTTTCCTTGGCACCTTTCTTACCGACTTAAACCTTGGTATCTACACAGCCAAGATAGACGCAACCGAATCAATCTACGCCACAAGTGAAAAACTGACCATCCATCACCACAGCTACGAGAACATCCTTTTTCCCGATTTTCTCCATGGCCTGATCGAAGCAGATATCAACCTTCGCCAAATGGAACACCCGGTGCCCGCCAAACCGCAGCCCTTTGTGGCATTGGCCAAAACAGAAATTACCATCAAGCGACTTTTTGAACGGCTCAACGCCTTCATCACCGCCGCCGACATTGTCATTGCCGATGTTGGAGATGCCCTGTTTGGGGCAAATGATCTCTACATGCATAAGGCCACCAACTTTCTTTCACCGGCATATTATGCCTCTCTCGGTTTTGCCGTTCCCGCAGCCATCGGCACCCACTATGCCAATCCTGCCCTTCGCCCCATAGTCCTGGTTGGTGACGGCGCCTTTCAAATGACCGGCATGGAATTGTCCACCATTGCCCGATACGGTATAAACGCCATTGTCATTCTGCTAAACAACGAGGGCTACAGCACGGAACGGCCAATGCTGGATGGCCCATTCAACGATGTCCATCCCTGGCAGTACTGTAAGCTGCCAGATGTGCTCGGGGCAGGAAAGAGCTTTCTGGTAAAAACGGAGCAGGACCTTGATACGGCCCTTGCTGAAGCTCGGGCCCATTCGACAGGATTCAGCCTGGTGGAAGTAAAAATTGGCAAAAATGATCGTTCACCAGCCCTGAACCGCCTCACCAGCCACTTAGGCAAAGAGGTCAGATAAAGACCGGGTGCATGGGTAAAGGGGGGGGAAATGCAGCAGCGAAGGGGTGCCCCCTGTGCTCACCCCTGGGCTTCCTGGCTTGTTACCAGCAGTCTGTCGGATTGAGAGAATAGGAGCAAAAATGAGAGGAATCGAGACCAGATTCATGTCTCAGTCCGACAGGCTCCGAGAGTGTTATTGCAATGCTCTCATGCTTTGTCGGCCAGGGCAATGATATCTTCCTTATTCGGTATCAGGCAGATAAAAACATAGTCTTCTTCTCTCGAAGCCCTGTACCAGTGTGGCACACCCGCAGGGATCAGGAGCACATCATCTTGTTTAAGGTGATACACGTTGTCACCAATACCGACCTCTGCCGTACCGGCCAACACATATTGTTCATGTTCCACAGAGTTGGTGTGGTTGGGCATAGAACCACCCGCTTTGATGACAATTCTACGCATGATAAAGTTTTCAGCAGCAGAGGCAGGAATCAGCACCTGCATGGAGGCGTCCTTGGCTGCGCTGATAGGGGTTGCCTCAACTTCGGAAACAGACGTGACGAGAGGGAGCATGACAGGATATCCTTTTTTTATTGTCAAAGACGTGTTGATAAAATCAGTGTACAGGTTCAGTCAAAAGAAAAGAGATGCTGACTCTTTTCCCCTTTCATTTTGACCCCAAAATCGACTTTTGGATCGAGTAGCATCAACCAGCTGAATACCCTACAATCCGGATTCGTCAATGATTCGAAAGGGCAGCATGTCGCGCCCCCATTTTTTAAGAATTGATATTGGTTCCAACGAAATCATTGCCGGCCTATAATTGCAGGCAGGAACAAAGTCCATGAGAAGCGAACTTTAAAAACATTTGCCTCGCCAGGTCCAATTTCCATTTCTTATCCATTCATATATACAAAAATTGATTCTGATTCAGAAATATTTTCACCAGGTACTGTTCCAGTCAGGGGGACAGTTATTTGCACGACGCCCCCTGTTGGCCCAGAAACGAGGCGGTTTCAGTCAAAGGTCACCTGAGCAGAGATATAAAAATGGCAACATCCTCTTTTTGCGAGCATATGGCCCCTCCTCGCCTGCCACGGTTCATCACCTGATACCAGGCATCAGGATATCCTCTTCTTAAAGGTCGTGCCAAGATTATCCCCCTTTTTCATAACTCTTTACCCAACCGAGAACAGACCACGTCGCCGTTACTCCCTTGCGAAGACATGGTCTGTTCCCTGTAAAAGAGATCAGTTGCCTCCTAAGATTGCAGGCAGAAATAAATTCCAGATGAACTGAGGCGGAATTATATTCGGATCCGTATCATCTGGATCACCAAAGGTTCTTATTAACTCTGCAGCGACATAATAATCAGTTGGTCTTTCGCATGAGGTTGTATTCTTTGTGCCGTCAGAATAACCATCACCATCCTGATCCTTATACCAGGTTTGACCTGGATATTCGTTTGCATCGGAATCATCGCAATCTATGCTGCTTAGCACATATCCAGTCGGTTGCAGGCACTGGCTTAGAGTGACAGAACTATCCCCATGGCCATCACCATCGCTATCCTGGTACCAAGTCTGGTTGGGATATTCGTTTCCATCGGAATCATCACAGTCTGTGTTATCAGCCACATATCCTATTGGCTGGCTGCATTGGCTCTTGGTGACGGCAGGGTTGCCATAGCCATCCCCATCACTGTCCCGATACCATGTTTGCAGCAGGCAAAAATTTGCAGTGACCGTTGCATGTCCGCTCAACGTAACGGTGGTAGAACCTGCATTGGCGTCCAGGATAACAGCTTCGACACCACTGCTGGTCCAGTTGGTGAAATTATAACCACCGGCGGCAGTGGCTGAAATGGACACCGGAACATCCGCAGTAACCTCGGTTGTTGTGCCGGCTGCCGGAGTTGTGGTACCTGCATCGGTTGGTGTAACCGCCATGGTAAGGTTTGGAGAAGTTCCCGGCTCGGCAATGACAAAGTAGGAAAATTTGCTGACCGATGCAGTCAGCGTATGATTACTGGTATTGGAAGTTGTGGTCAGCTTGGTATAGGGGCCTCCAGGAGAGTCTGCCTGATAGATATGAAGATTTTCCTTTTCAAAGAGTCCGATATCGTTGAGCGCGTATTTTAGGGTCACTGTTGCCTCGCTCCAGCTGGTACGATTTGTTGCTATCTGCCAGTAGCCGTAGGCGATATTGGCAGGTAACCCCGTTCCTGAAGGAATGGCCCGGTAATAGGTAACGGTCTCCATACTGGCCCCTCCAGAGGCCGAGCCGTCAGCATAATCAATCCAGACCCGCGAAAGGGGATAGGTGTGTTTGCCGTCTCCGGCCATGCCGATGCCTTTTTTCGGAGCATCCCCTGGCATGATAAAGGCCTTGACCACGGCGCTCGCTGGGAAGCCGTCACCCCATACCAGATAGGCCTTACCGCTTGTCACGGCGTAACCGTTTGGTTCGTCCGCCTCGTGGGCACCAATAAGCAGGTCTGATTTTCCATCCCCATTGAAATCACCTGCGGTGGAGACATCGCTGCCCGATTCTTCATAAGTACTCGCCCCAATCATTTTGGTGCCATTCTGGGTAAGGATGCTACCGAGATCATAGTCGGAGCCGCTATATATCGTTCCCTGTTTTCCGTAGATCACATAGGTCCTTCCCGCCTGTTGGTCGTCGTAATAGGCAGGGATCACCAGGTCGGCAAGGCCATCTCCGTTGACGTCTCCTGCAGAAGAAAGCCTGCGGCCAGCATAGGTATAATTGGTAGGGCCATTGAGTTTCACCCCTATGGTCCCGTCAAGATTAATCATGAAACGGGTACCGTCTGGACCCAAGGGACCGGAATCACCGTAGACAAGGTAAACACGACCATTCCCCTGGTTGGCAGTTGTGTTCCAGTAGCCCCAATTAGAGGCGCCAATTACGAAATCGGCGTAACCATCTCCGGTGACATCACCGACACCACTGACAGAACGACCAGCACCGCTACCGTACGGCGATGGACCGATAAAGCGAGTGCCATTGATCCCGTCCAGGATGGTTTCCGATACGGTGAAAGAACCGCTGGTGCCGATCCCGGTTGCCGAGCCGTAGAGTATGATCCCGCCTCCAGTGTCATCAGTTGAGCTCGCTGCCAGATAGACCTTGTTGGCTCCCAGCAGAATATCATCATAGCCGTCACCGTTGACATCTCCTGCGCCGGAGACCGCTGTGAACCCCTGAATCGAGCCCGCTCCGACAATTACGACGCCATCGGCAGCAGTGAAGGTTGACAGATCCAGCTCGCCACTCGAGCCGATCCCGCCGGCCGATCCATAAATCAGAAAGACCTTGTCCCATTGAACCAATAGAATATCATCATAGCCATCACCGTTGACATCCCCTGCGCTGGAAATCGTGTTCACATCATTTCCGAGGTAACCGTCTGTCTCTCCGATGATTGCAACCCCGTTACTCCCGTTCAAAACGCTTGCGTTCAGGCTGAAGAGAACATTGGAACTGAGCAGAGGGCTCTTGCCATAAATCAGATAGACCGTCCCATTGGTGCCATTTTCGCCAGAACCGATAAGTAAATCGGCATACCCGTCACCATTGACGTCTCCCGCTCCGGCAACACTTCTCCCCAGGGACTGGTTGGCTGCTGTGCCCTGAAAGCGTATGCCTTCGCTGGCGGTCATGGAATAGGTAAACAGATTCATTGTCATGCTGGAACCAAACATTCCCCGGGTGCCGTAAAAAAGGATTGCTTCACCCGAATTGAAATTTGCCCCTATCCGGATTCTATCGCTGGCAACGATGATATCGTCAAAGCCGTCACCATTCACGTCACCGATTCCGCTGGTGGACTTCCCCCAATAGCCCCCTCCATACCACCCCCAGGTAAGAGCACCGAGAACAGTGCCGGGAACGCCGCTGAGGTAGAGTGGATTAGAATAAGTTGCCGAAGCCGGCGACCCGCCAAATCCGAGGACAAGTAGTGTCAAAACCAAACAAACAAAATGCGTCCTTTTTTTTAATAAGACAGGAAAGCGAAGTTTCCTTTGACCAAACAACAAGAATATTTTCGAAAGTTTCATAAGCTCCACTATTCTCCAGTCCTTTAATCTTACCTAGGAGCCTGTCGGACTTAGATATAAATCTGCTGCAAACTTGACAAATCGGCCCAGATTTTCATGGCTTTTCGTTAAATAGGCCTGCTATTCGCCTCAAATCCATAAAAATCTGGTCTCGATTTCTCTAATTTTCGCTACGATTCTCTAAATCCGACAGACTCCTAGGAAGTAGATAACAATCCTCCTTTCAGGCAAAGCTCTCTTGTAACAAATCAGCACAAACAGAAAATCTTTTCTCCACTCATATCCGATATTCTCTCCACCAGGTTATCTTGCCGCCTGGGTAAATGGAGAGACTGTTTCACGCACGAGCCTGCCCCCTTTTCAACTGCCCTGGCCCGGTTTTACAGACAGCCAAATGGCTCATTCCAAACATTACCCATACCCCCCCCTTTTAGGTTCCCTGGACCTATCACTGAGAGCTTGTCCAAGAATAGTCATTTCTTCTCAAATCGAGAAATTCTCAAAAAACGAGCGCATCCGTACGTTGATATTGCGAGCTTTTTTTATCATTCCAAAGAGTTGGGGAGAAAAGGCATTCTCGAACAGGCTCCTAGACAAAAAAAATAGCCGAGCTACCTCATTCAAAGGCAACTCGGCTATCTGTTACAGACCCGTAGCTTTCCGTCACCGCTTTTCAGCGGGTTTGGCTTTATTTCGAATATCAATTTGTGACTGATTATAAATGGAAAGACAGGTGGCTGTCAATGTCACGCTGTGGCGCCTGGGAAGGCGATGGAGTTGTTCAGGTAACTGTTCCAGCGAAGTTTCTTTGCCACTTGTGATGGCGTCTGGCCGCAGGTAGTTCCTGCCTGAGGCAGGGTCTTTTCTGCCCCAATACGCTCCCATCAAACCAGGCCTACGGTAGCTTGGCCGAAAGCGAAAGTAGATATTGTCGAACTTTGTAGGAAAATTTGTACCATCATCAACCCACAGACCTGATGTGTAACAATCTTCAGATGCACCAAAATGACGATTGGAGTTGAAAACTGTATAGGAAGATGGATGTTAGGAACCTCTTTCATTACCTCTATAAGAATTACCTCTATAAGACCAGCGGGGGCGGCCTGATGGTCCTCTTGGTAATCCGACCGGTTGGTGAGGGTGCTTTAGGGGCGATGCTAGAACTATAGGGAACGAAAGGGGAAATTTTTCAAAAATGATGCGGCGGGGATAGAGTATTCAGGATGCTTGAAAACGTTGGCGGTGAGCTGATTGATGACCAATCCATATCCTACTCCTGGCTTGTCAAAGATATTGGCGTTGTCAAATTGGTCGAGTACATTGATGGAAAAGAATATGAAGAAATTTTGATCGATACGAATTTACCCCAGGCAAACAGCATCGTGCCT
>JAHIUA010000020.1 GCA_018817385.1 Pseudomonadota bacterium | reverse complement strand
CTCAATAATAAATCGTTTCATTTTTTCACCTGCAGAGTGATGTTTTTCGACAGGTGTATATTGCAATATTTTTTCATATATTTCAATATGATATTTGATTATACAGACGTTTTTTACTTCAATAATTTCACGGATTCAGGTTTTATGTAAAACTCTTCGTTGGCTCAACATTGAATGGTCGCCTGATCGACCAGGTGCCTGCGGTTCAATGCAGCGAGCGCTTCGATTGAGGAAAAACCATTCCAGGTCTGCACAGACATAGGTTTTGGGACAAAGCAACAGCCAATCTCTGCCCCAACATTAAAGAACAATTTCTGTTCCTTCAGTGGCAAAAAAGACTTCTGTATCTCCATATTTTCCTGGCTGACAGTAGATCTTGACCATCTCATCGATCTGGGCATCACTTCGATCCGGGTCATGATGAAAAAGAGCAAGTTTTTTCACTCCTGCCCGGTTGGCAGCAGCTATAGCATGTTCAAACGTTGAGTGCCCCCAGTCAACCTTGGTCTGATACTCTGCGTCCGTGTACTGGGAATCATGAACCAGCAGGTCCGCCCCTCGAAAGAACGCTTCAACAGCACGATTCTGCTCCTCTGCCACCTGCTCACCCTCATAGGCCATGGCCTCATCATACTCGGGATGATCGGGATCAGTGATAAAAAGATTCCGATAGGGTTCGTGATCATAACAGGTACAGAAGACCTTTCCCTGATACTCGAAACGATAGCCAAGGGCCGTGATGGGATGATTGAGAAACTTGGTGTGCAAAACCAGGCCACCGCCGAGATCACGATCAGACTCTTCAGCCAGACGTTCATATTGAATATTGGCAGACAACTCTCCGACGTTGATCGGGAAATAGCGATATTTCATTTGGCCACCCACCACATCCTCCAGGGGGTCATCTTCAAAACTCACAGGCCCGTGTACTTTCAATCTGGTCCCGGGAATATAGATGGGAACAAAATAGGGAAAACCCATAATATGATCCCAGTGGGTGTGGGAGAGATAGAGAGCGACCTCAAGGGGCCCATTGGGCAGGTCGTTTTTCAAGAGAAAAGTACCCAGTTCCCTGACACCTGAGCCTGCATCAATAACGATGACTTCTTTCCTGCCATCCACCCGCAGTTCCATACAGGCGCCATTGCCGCCATATTTCATGGTATTGGGGCCGGGACAGGGAATGGACCCCCTGACCCCCCAAAACTTGATTTTCATCATGTGCCCATCTTTTAATTTATGTTATATCTGAAGAAATATCTGCGCTTTGGCGATTTCCGCATCTACACCTTCGGCAATCTCGGTAAACATTTCCCAAGTCAGACCAGTGAGTTCCAGCATCTTTGCCGCAGACTGCTCTGAAGGGAAAGGATCTCCGGCATAGCCAATATCCTGGATATTGGCATACATGTTAGCCAATCCGACATAGGCAGCCCGGACTCTGTTCTCTTCTGCTGCAGCGTCCACATCATGATGGTAGCAGATAGCACTGCTCATGGCCTCATTTAAAGTCCATTTTTCCGCTATCAATCTCCCCACTTCCTGATGATCAATCCCCAACATCTCCCGTTCCACCTCAATGAGGGAGCGCTGCTCTTGATTGGCCCGGATGAGGACCTCACTGTATTCATCACCAAAGGGGATCTTCCCCAGATCATGAAGCAGGCCTGCAACAAAGTATTCTTCACACTCCAGAACAGGGACATTATTAGCTCGGGCCAGCAGCTTGGCACAGACGCCAGTGCCGATGGAGTGGGCCCAGAACTTCGCAGTCGGCAGGGTCTTGGACTTTTTCGCTCCTGAAACCGTACTGATAATAGCTGTACTGAGCGCCATATTCTTGACCGTATTCATCCCCAGCATGGTGATGGCCCGAGTCAAGGAGGTCACCTTATTCATGAGGGAATAGTAGGCTGAGTTGATCAGCTTCAGCACCTGCCCGGTAAGCACAGGGTCAAGGGAGATAACCTTGTTCAATTCATTGGGAGAAGCATCCGTCCGACTGCAGATCTCCATAACCTTTCCCACCGTCGTAGAAAGACTGGGCATCCGCTTGATAAACCTTTCTATCTGTTTCCGTTGGGCTGCGCTATCTTTTTCCATTACTTACAATCCCACCAATATACAAACAATTCAGGAAGTTAAATTACATAATAAAACTTTACGATTTCTATTGTATAGTAAGCTGCCAGGGAGGTCAAGGGCAGAGGCATAAAGAGTAATAGGGTTATTATCTTCTTGCCGAATAATTAATGAATGTGGTAGGCAGACCCCATGGAACGTTTCTCTCGAACACGCTGCTTCCTCGGTGAAGAAAAATTTATCCTTCTCCAAAAGGCCATGGTCACCATCGTCGGTCTTGGTGCGGTAGGAGGCTATGCGGCCGAAGGCCTCGCCCGGGCAGGTATCGGCCATTTGCGCCTGGTGGATTTTGACACCATTCAACCGTCCAATATCAACAGACAGATCCTTGCCCTGGAGAGCAGTATCGGCCAGGCCAAGGTCGAGGCAGCCCGGGAACGAATAAGACTCATCAATCCTGCATGCCAGGTGGAAGCCTTACAGCTTTTTGCCGCCGAAGAGACCTTGAATACCATCCTCTTGCCGCAGCCGGACATCCTCATTGACGCCATAGATTCTTTAAACCCGAAGGTGCAGCTTCTCAGCGGTGCCTACCAGCGTGGCATCACCACTTTTTCTTCCATGGGAGCAGCCCTGCGTACGGATCCCGGCAAGATAAGGACGGGCGACATCATGACCTCCAACCATTGTCCTCTGGCCAAACACGTCCGCAACCGTCTGCGCCGCCTGGGAATAGAGAGAGGAATACACTGTATTTATTCCACTGAACGGGTAGACTTCTCTTACCAGGGTCCTGAAGAAACAGGAACTGTGGCATCTCCTTATGAAAAGAGAGGCAGAAAACGAAATGTCCTTGGCTCCCTGCCCACTATCACCGGAATATTTGGCCTGATTCTGGCCAACGAGGTAATTCTTCGACTGACAGAAGAGAGACCGCTCACCCCTTAGCAGAAGGCGGTGGCTTTTGTTTAAGCATTTCCTCACAGAACACTCTTTATCCACCAACCCGAAAGGCCAAAGGTCATCGCCTGCCCCGCCCCTGTTCAGGCCACCGGTGCCATCCACCCCTCTTATGGCGACCGTTACCAGCCCTGGGGCTCAGCATTCATTTTTCACTAAAAAGTCATAGACCATCTCTTCCATAATATCGAGTTGATCACGACCTGTTTCATTAATGATAACCCAGGAACAGCGCTGATAGGCACGATAGAGATCTGCCGGGACCTTGAGCTTTAACTCCATCAAGCCATCGTTTACAGGCTCTCCTCCTCTCCGCCTCAATCCTTCGTCCTGTTCGTCAACAGCCATTATTACTGCTGGGCCCGATGAAAGGCCACCGCCTCCTGGTAGGTCATGGTCGTGCCGCCAAAGATGTCCAGGGCACTGCCAACGGTTGCATGCAAATGTCCCTGGCCAAGGTCCCGGATCAACTCCATATCCGAGATATCTTTGACCCCTCCTGCATAGGTCGTGGGAATCGGACTCCACTCCGCCAGGCGCCTTACCAGTTCTCTTTCAATTCCGCGACACTGTCCTTCCACATCTGCGGCATGTATCAAAAATTCAGCACAGAGGTGGGAAAATTCTTCCAGGATTTCAGGACCGATCTTGACATTCGTAAACTTCTGCCAGCGATCAGTGACAATATAGTAGTCGTTACCTCTTCTGCGACAACTGAGGTCGAGAACCAAGTGTTCTTTCCCCACTGCTTCCACCAAACGCTGCAGCCGATCACGATCGACCTGACCATCACTGAAGACACAAGAAGTAACAATAACATGAGAGGCCCCTTTATCCAGCCACAGGCCACCATTATCTGCACTGATCCCACCCCCGATCTGCATGCCACCTGGCCAGGCTGCCAGAGCATCAGCCGCGGCCTGATCATTGCCAGGGCCCAGCTTGATAATATGACCTCCAGTGAGTCCGTCACGACGATACAGCTCGGCAAACCAGGAAGAGGGATGATCGGCGGTAAAATTTGTCTGTAGACTTTCCGGCTCGTCATCTTTCAAAGTTGAACCGACAATCTGTTTTACCTTACCGTTATGAAGATCAATACAGGGTCGAAATTGCATGGGAATAATTCCAAATTTTCGGTTTTCGGAATAAAAACAGTGCTGCCCATCGAATCAACTCACTGCCAGAGATGCGTTTGGGATCGCAGAGCAAAAAACTTCATATCCAGGGTATACGAAGGGGATGGAATGAGGTGTACACAGGATATACCTGGCAGTGACTGAAAACGTACAACACCGATGGAGATAAAGCCTGTTACACTATCATTACAAAAGGCGGGTGCTTCCAATTGGAAACGCCCGCCTTTTGTTTTACCTCTCACTGACAGTCATGGAGACTACCTGTTTTTTGCTCAGGCCTGTTTAATGAGCATCGTTGCAGGGTCAAGGAGGAGAAATTTTCCGGCACCAAGAGAACAGGCCGCAGGGCATTTCAACGTCTTTAACTTCAGGGCATTATCCTCGGGAGAGATGAGCAGGACAGTGTCGAAAAAGGAATCTACTTTGTGACAAGGGGCAGGAACACCATTCGCACTGACCCTGGTATCATCCCGATGGCAAACAGCGGAAAACCAGATCATCTGGAGATCATTCTTCTCCATAAGATCCTTCAATTCATGCAAAGAAGATTCACTCTCAGGGGCAGTAAAATCAAACCCATCAATCACCAGACAGGCAGGTTTGAAGATATCCTGCTGAACCATATCGGCCATTCTCTCTTCAAGGATGGCAGCATTGAAACCGCTCTCTTTGAAGGTCATAATCATCCGATGCTGCATGACATCGGCGGCCAGCTCTGGAAAGCCTTTAATCTTTTTCTCCTGATCCATCAGCTTAAGGATGTCATCGTACCAGATCCTCGTTTTTTCAACACCTTCACCAATGGATACATGGAGAACCTTATTGTTGCGAAGCATGGAATCCAGTGCGATCTGCACCAGGATGGCAGTCTTTCCCAGACCGGCGCGGGCCATAACCAGACCGGCGCAACGTCCTTCACCCTCTTCTATCTTTTCCAGCCCGAGGGCACGTAACGGATTGTTTGATACCAGGTCTTCTTTTCCCATGGCAATGTACCTCTTTTATCAAATAACAGTTCATCGGGGGGAGAACCCATTCGAGGCTACCCCACCGTGCTGTAAGAGTTTACCAGGGCTACATATTCCCCGATCCGGCTGATGAGGCAGACAGGTCAAGGGAAGGTGGAGGCTTGATGCTCTTACTTTATCTATTCATTTGTGTCGGCCCTGCGAGGCTCATTCTAGCAGACAGTGGTCTCCCAGAACCAACACAATCATATCGTATTTCAGGAAAGAAGCCTATTTTTCCTTTTTCTCAGCCTGAAATTTTTTGATCAACTCTTCGCTGACACTCTTTGGAACCGGCCTGAAAATGGCAAATTCCATGGTGAATTCAGCCTTACCCTGGGTCAATGAGCGTAAGGTAGTAGAATAGCCAAACATTTCAGAAAGGGGCACTTCGGCCTCGACCACCGTATACGATCCTTCCTCCGTGGTCCCAATGATCATACCGCGACGCTGGTTGATACTCCCCATAACTGCACCCTGGAACTCGGAAGGACCTTCAACGGCTACCTTCATGATCGGTTCCATTATCACCGGCTTGGCCTTCATATATCCCTCTTTGAAGGCACCGATAGCAGCCAACTGAAAGGCCACATCAGAGGAGTCAACGGCATGAAAGGCACCATCATTGATAACACAGCGAACACCGGTCACCGCAGAACCGCACAGGACACCCTTCTGAAGGCTCTTCTGAAAGCCCTTATCACAGGAAGAGATAAACTCACGGGGGATAGAACCACCCACGATTTTATCTTCAAATTCATACTCACCCTCTTCCAGGGGTTCCATATAACCAGCCACGCGACCAAACTGTCCGGAACCACCAGTCTGCTTCTTGTGGGTATAATTGAATTCCGCCCGGGTGGAAATAGTCTCGCGGTAGGCGACCTGGGGCGCACCCACTTCGACTTCAGCACCATACTCACGTTTCATACGCTCGATATAGACCTCGAGGTGCAACTCACCCATACCGGAAATAATCGTCTCACCGGTCTCATGATCAACAAAGGTCTTAAAAGTCGGATCTTCTTTGGTGAATCGATTAAGAGCCTTGGACATATTGACCTGGGCCTTATTATCCATGGGCAGTACAGCCAATGAAATAACCGGCTCGGGGATATGCATGGAACTCATGGAGCAGGTAATCTTCCCGTCAGTAAAGGTGTCTCCGGAGGCGCAATCCACGCCAAACAGGGCCACGATATCACCGGCAGTACAAGAGTCAATCTCCTCCATCTCATCGGAATGCATCCGCACCAGACGACCTACTTTGACCTTTTTATTGGTACGGGTGTTGTAAATAGTATCACCCTTACTGAGTTTTCCCTGATAGGTCCGGACATAGGTGAGCTGACCGTAACGACCATCTTCCAATTTAAAGGCAAGCATGATCAGAGGATCATCGGAGTTATTGGATACCGCAAATTCTTCCTCATCTTTTTCCAGATCGAGACCTATATTTTCAACATCTGTCGGACAGGGCAGGTAATACTTCACTGCGTCGAGAAGAGGTTGTACCGCCTTGTTTTTGTAGGCAGAACCAATAAAAACAGGAGAGAATTCAAGCGCAAGGGTTCCTGCGCGGACCGCCTCTCTGACCATAACAGGATCAATTTTCTGTTCCTCAAGCATGGCCTCCATCAACTCCTCAGAAAACATGGATACTGCATCGAGCAGTTCCTCACGTTTCTCATCGGCCGCATCTTTCAGGGCTGCAGGAATCTCCTCTTCACGGACGATCTCGCCATTTGCACCATCAAAGTACAAGGCCTTCATGGTGACCAGATCAACCACCCCTTTGAGATCACTTTCAAGTCCGATGGGCAACTGGAGCATATGGGCATTCAGACCCAACTTATCGCGAAGCTGAGCAGTCACGCGCTCAGGATTTGCACCGGTACGATCACATTTATTGATAAAGGAAATTCGAGGAACATTATAACGATCCATCTGCCTGTTCACAGTAATCGACTGGGACTGAACGCCACCCACAGAACAGAGGATCAATACCGCACCGTCCAGAACACGAAGTGCCCGCTCAACCTCAACAGTAAAATCAACATGACCGGGTGTATCAATGATATTAATGTTCAGGTCCTTCCAGGTGCAGAAGGTAGCTGCTGACTGGATAGTGATACCACGTTCTCTCTCCAACTCCATGGAGTCCATCTTAGCACCAACCCCATCCTTTCCACGTACGTCATGGATAGCATGGATCCTGTCAGTATAAAACAGGATGCGTTCGGTTAAGGTGGTTTTCCCTGAGTCAATATGGGCACTGATCCCGATATTTCGCACATTGCTTAAATCTACACTCATGTCTGCTAACCTCTACCAGTTTCTTCCTGCCGGTGAGACCCGGCTCAGCTCATTCGAGAGCTCGAAATGAAATAAAAAAATAAGGAGTCACAGCACACTGCAACTCCCCATTCAACAGATAAAACAAAAGAAGGCCCTACTCTTGATCCCTGGATTGACCAAAATTTCAAGAGATTATTTGCCTCGCAAACTCACCAGCCAACTAGCAAGGCAAGAAAAACTCCGTATAGTACCTTATTTAGGCAGGCAGGGGAAGACTTTTTTTTCTTTTCTCGTTCTTCCTGTTTTTTCGGGCCGATCAGGTATTGCTCTCTCCCCCAAATGATCCCCCCTGGACAAAATCGTGCTCCCGTCCTCCTGAAACAAGAAAAAAAGACGTTATTTTTCACCTTGTCCCAGCCTTCTCTTCTTTTTGGTACCTGTACAAACAATGATCAATCTTTGACAAACAACTCTCCCCTACCTGTTTAACAGTGCTTTCTATTCGTTCAGTCAGGACTGCGAAACGTACCAGTGCTGCGCAAGAAGACCTCAATGGATGAAGATTGAGTGCTGCTGATTAGTTACCTCCTTTGTAACCAGCTCCTTGCTTTTAACCAGATCGTCTTTTACCTTGACACAGAAAGTTCATTTTCCCTATCATGGCTGGAGGAGAGAATTGTAAATATCATGCAATTATTCTTCTTTTGCAACTCAAGGAAGACACGTTTCCATTACTACTCTATGAATCAGCTCACCCACCATTGGCTCTCCACGCTTTGTCGCATGATCAAAGGGGCAACCCGGGCTATAGTCTTCTCTCCAGCTCCGGACAAGGATTCTTATATTGCAACAGCTACCTGGCCGGAAGGTCACAATAGCAGCCATGAGCCCTTCTTACCTGCTGTAGAAGCAGCCTTCGCGAAAAAACGATCCGTACTGCTGCAACTCAAAAACAGTGAAGCCAAGAGCGCTGACGCTCTTGACATTATCGCGGCCCCACTCTTCCTTAACGAACAGCTTTACGGAGTGATAGCCGTCCAACTCCCCAGTCGGACACCTACAAAACAACACGTCGCCATACTCCAGATAGAGTCAGCGGCCGTCTGGCTTGAGGCCCTCATTACGCAGCATTCTTCGACGGAAAAAAGCCAGCTGGTCACCATTATCGAACTTGTCGCATCCTGCCTTGAGCATGAACACTTCCAGAAAGCCGCCACCGACGTGATGACTGATCTGGCCACCCGGCTTTCCTGTGACCGGGTCAGCATCGGTTTCGTGCACGGGCACGGGATAAGAGTTGAAGCTGTCTCCCACAATGCCGAATTTGACCGAAAGGGAAGTCTTCTCCGTGACATCGGGGAAGCCATGAATGAAGCCATGGAGCAGGACACCAGCATTCTCTACCCGGAAACGGGCCATGCGATCCTGCTCAGCCGCTGCCATGCCGTGCTGGTGAGAGAGCATGGAATCGGAACGGTTCTGACTCTGCCTTTTGGCGCGAACGGAAAAATTACGGGGGCAGTGCTGGTCGAGAGAGCAGCCGACCGACCTTTTGACCAGATAACCCGAACATATTTTGAGCAGATCGTCTCCTTGATTGGCCCGCTCCTTGCCACAAGGCACCGCGATGAACAAAAGCTGGCGCAGAGGATATACAACTCACTGAAACAGCTGCTCGCAAAACTCTTTGGTCCAGGACATATTGCCCTGAAACTCTCTCTCAGCTCCCTTATCCTCTGCCTGACCATTCTCACCTTTCTTTCCGGCGACTACCGCATTACCGGCTCCGCAAGACTG
The DNA here is from genome assembly GCA_018817385.1 of Pseudomonadota bacterium. GTDB lineage: Bacteria > Desulfobacterota > Desulfobulbia > Desulfobulbales > Desulfocapsaceae > Desulfocapsa. The sequence goes on along the minus strand of JAHIUA010000020.1, from coordinate 10,786 downwards.
GAAGCCCAGACCCAACGAGTGGTGGTTGCCCCTCAAGACGGCTACATTGCCGAGGTGTATGTGCGTCCCGGTGATATAATTCATGATGGCGACATACTTGGCACCCTCGACGACAAAAATCTCACACTCAAGCAGCAGCAATGGTCAAACCAGCTGGAACAGCTGCAGACAGAACATCGAGACGCCTTGGCCAGACGCGAACGCTCCGAGGTCAGCATCATCAAGGCCAGGATACTCCAAGCCCAAGCCCAACTGGCACTGGTCAGCGAACAACTCGCCCGCACCCGACTGACCGCTCCCTTTGATGGCCTGATTGTCAGCGGTGACCTCAGCCAGGCCCTCGGTTCGCCGGTTGAACGAGGTCAGATACTGTTTACAACTGCCCCTCTGGATGCCTATCGGGTTGTCCTGAAAATTGATGAACGCGATATCGGCAACGTCAAAAAAGGACAAGTGGGCAATCTGGTCCTTTCCGGTATGCCAAGAACTCCCTGGCCTTTCACGGTGGAAAAGATAACCCCTGTATCAATTCCCGCCGAGGGACGTAATTATTTCCATGTCGAGGCCCAGATTAAAAAGAGCTCCGACCTCCTTCGTCCGGGCATGGAGGGAATCGCTAAGATTGAGATTGACCGGCGAAAATTAATCTGGATCCTGAGCCACAAGCTGGTTGACTGGATGCAGTTGTCCTTCTGGGCCTGGCGGCCCTGAGGACAAGAAGAAGGTGGAGAGTTCCCAGTAAAACTGAAACAATAGTTTTTTTTACCCTAAAGGCACCCCTGACAGCATGTCCCTTTACAGCTCATACTGGTACCGCGTAGCTGATATCACACCGCGGTTACGCAGCCATATCCGGCTCCACCGCCATATCTATCGGGGCCGCAACTGGTATATCCTTCAAGATCCCTCCTCCAACCGTCAGCACCGGTTCAACAAAACCGCCTACGCCGTCATCGCCCTGATGGATGGGAAGCGAACGGTCCGAGAAATCTGGAATGCAAGCACTGCCGCCCTGGGTGACGAAACGCCGACCCAGGATGAAGTTATCCGTCTTCTCGCGCAACTCCACTCCTCCGATGTCCTTCAAAGCGATATCCCCCCCGACATCCTGGAGATCTTTCAACGCCAGGACAAACAAGGCGCCAAATGGAAACAGCGACTGACCAATCCCTTTGCCCTCCGCTTTCCTCTGCTTGACCCCGATCGTTTTCTCCTTAAATGGCTGCCTCTAATCAAACCACTTTTCGGCCGGACAGGAATCCTGGTCTGGCTTCTGGTCGTCGGAGCGGCAGTTGTGCTCGCCGTCCTGCATTGGCCGGAACTGACTCGTAACATGGCCGACAAAGTGCTGACGCCAAAAAACCTGCTCCTCCTCTGGCTCGTCTACCCGGTCCTCAAGGGATTGCATGAGTTAGGACATGCCTTTGCCACTCGGCTCTGGGGCGGTGAAGTACACGAGATGGGTATCATGCTCCTTGCCCTGACCCCCATCCCATATGTTGAGGCATCTGCTTCTGCCGCCTTCTCCAACAAAGGCAGACGCATGGCCGTAGCCGCTGCCGGCATGGCCACGGAACTGTTTATCGCCGCCCTGGCCCTCTTTCTCTGGCTCAGTATTGAATCGGGTCTGCTCAGCGCTATTGCCTATAATATCATGTTGATCGGCGGCGTCTCCACTCTTCTCTTCAATGGCAACCCCCTGTTGCGCTTTGACGGCTATTACATCCTGGCCGACTGGATCGAAGTACCCAATCTGGCCAAACGCTCAAGCCGCTACCTCGGCTACCTGCTGCAGCGCTACCTCTTCGGTATTGAAGATGCCGTCTCACCGGTTACCGCCCCAGGAGAGCAGGCCTGGTTTATCGGTTACGGGATTGCCTCTTTTTTCTACCGCCTGTTTGTCCTCACAGCCCTGGCTCTTTTTGTCAGCAGCAAGTTCTTTTTCATCGGCATCCTCATTGCACTCTGGGCAATCTGCACCCAAATCATTCTGCCCTCGATTCGTCACAGTTATAGTTTTTACAACAGCATCGGTGGACGCCGTAAACGGACCCGTATCCTTGCTGCCTCTCTGGCAATTGCTGTGGGGACAACGATACTGTTTTTTGTCGTTCCCGCCCCCCTCAGGACCACCGCCCAGGGAGTTGTCTCTCTGCCGGAATACTCCCGGGTCCGGGCGGGGACAGACTGTTTTATCACGGAAATCCTTGTCCAGGACGGCAGCATGGTACAACGTGGCGAGCCACTGCTCCGCTGCGTAGACCCCTTTCTTGAATCCGAAGTCCAGATACTTGCGGCCAACCTGGTTGAAGCTGAGGCCAGATATAATGCCGAGCCCCTTCAATCCCGAGTCCGCCGTGAAATCCTCCACACAGAAATGGCCTCTGTCAAAGCCGATCTCAGCCGCGCCCACGAGCGCAAAGATGAATTAACCATTCACAGCCCAAACCAGGGCCTCTTCATCCTGCCTGAAGCCCGTAACCTCCCCGGACGCTTTGTCGAACAAGGAGCACTTCTCGGCTATATCATGGGAGCATCCGAATCCACCGTACTGGTGGTGGTCAGCCAATCCGATATCGCCCTGGTACGTGAACGGACCCGCCATGTTAGCCTGAGACTTGCCGGCCGCCTTGGCACCCCCTTGACTGCCACGATCAACAGAGAAATTCCGGCAGCAAGTGGCACCCTGCCCAGTGCTGTCCTCGGCAGCACTGGCGGCGGCAACATTCCTGTCAACCCTGCGGACCCGCATGGCCTGCAAACACTTACCAAGACATTCCAGTTTGAAATCAAACTCCCCCTCCAAAAAGAAGCGCTCCGCATCGGGGAACGTGCATACGTCCTCTTTGATCACGGCTACGAGCCCATAGCTCTGCAATGGCTTCGCTCCCTCCGCCAGCTCTTCCTTCGTCAATTTCATGTCTGAGCCACGCCTCTCATCAAGAAACGCTCTTATGCGCCCAGGTATTGCCCGCGGCTCCTACCCGGAACGTCCCCAGACCTCTACCGGCTGGCTGCAACAAACAACCCATGCCCTGGTCGGACTGGCAAAAACCATTGCTGCCCCCCAGTGGAGGTTCCAGCAAACACTCTCTGCCATCAAGCATTATGGCCGCCTGTTCGAAAAACTGAAGCCAAAAGAACTTACTGAAAAAATGCTGGACATCCGTCTCCAGCTCCACCAACACGGCCTGACAGATGATCTCACCAGACAGTCCTTTGCTCTGATTCGGGAAATAGCGGCACGAACCATCAACATGCGCCACTTTGACTGCCAGCTCATGGGTGGCTGGATCATGGTTCACGGCAAGCTTGCTGAGATGGAGACAGGAGAAGGAAAGACCCTCACCGCAACCCTTGCTGCGGCCACTGCTGCCCTGGCCGGAATTCCGGTGCACATTATCACCGTCAACGACTATCTCGTCAGCCGTGATGCTCAACTGATGAGACCAATCTACAAGGCACTTGGCCTCAGCGTCGGCACAGTCACCGCTGATCTGGATGCACCAGCTCGGCGCAGTGCCTATGGATGCAACATCACCTACTGTACCAACAAGCAACTGGCATTTGACTATCTTCGCGACCGCATCTTACTTGGCAATGATCAAGGGCGATTGCGGCTTCAGCTTGAACAGCTTCATGACAAAAATGCCCGCAGCGGACGTCTTTTCCTCCAAGGACTTTGTTTTGCCATCATTGACGAGGCAGACAGTGTCCTTATTGACGAGGCCCGCACGCCTCTCATTATCTCCCGTAAGGCGAACAGCTGCGAAGAAGAGCAAACTTACCTTCAGGCATTCCAATTCGCCAATACACTTGAGAACGAGATGGATTTCAGCATCGATCCAAGGCAACGCACCGTTCGCCTAAGTAAAAGAGGAAGTAACCGCCTGGCTGAGATGGCAAAGCCAATCGCCGGCATCTGGAGTGGTATGAGACGAAGAGAAGAGCTGGTGTGCCAGGCGATTTCCGCCCGCCATCTCTACCTGCGAGACCGTCATTACCTCGTGCAGGAGAACAAGGTGTTAATCATTGATGAAAATACCGGTAGAATCATGGCGGACCGCTCCTGGGAACACGGACTGCACCAGTTGATAGAAATAAAAGAAAACTGCGAGGTCACGGCTCCACGGGAGCACATGGCCCGCCTGACCTACCAGCGTTTTTTCCGGCGTTACCTGCGTCTTGCAGGCATGACCGGAACGGCCCGCGAGGTCCGCCGGGAACTGTGGTCAACGTATGCCCTGCCAGTGGTAAAAGTACCTCCGAACAAACCAAGTCGGAGAAGAGAAGAGAGACCCAGGCTCTACAGCAACAAAACAGAGAAATGGGCAGCAATTGTAAACCATATCCAGGAGGTACATCTTCAGCAGCGCCCCATACTGATAGGCACCAGATCGGTTGCCGACTCCGAACACCTCTCCACCCTCCTCCATGAACGAGGACTCCTCCACCAGGTACTCAACGCCCGCCAGGACACCGGGGAAGCGGAGATAGTGGCCAGGGCCGGTGCAAAGGGTTGTATCACCGTGGCCACCAACATGGCCGGCCGCGGCACGGATATTCCTCTCGGCGCAGGCGTGGCCGAGATCGGCGGCCTGCACATCATCGTAAGCGAACGGAACGAAGCCCATCGCATTGACCGCCAACTCTATGGGCGCTGCGGACGCCAAGGCGATTCGGGCAGTTATGTGTCCATTCTCTCTCTCGAGGATGAACTCCTGCAGCAGCACCTCAAAGAACCATGTCGCCACCTCTTGAACCTCCTCACCCGAGGCCCGGAAAGCGCCTGGCAGCACATTGGCCTTCTTGCCATGCGCCTGGCCCAGTCTGGAGAAGAACGTCGACACCTGCACATGCGCCGCGACCTGCTGCAAATGGATGAGCAGTTGGGCAAGATCCTTGCCTTCAGCGGACAAATTGAATAACTTTTTCGACCTCCTGCCTCCATTTTTGTATTTCAATAACGCACACACAAATACGCATTTGTCAGCAAACATTTTGCCACCACGCTACGTCATCCAATAACATGCTGATTTCAAGGTAACTATATCTCAGCCTTCCCTGGCCCGATTTCTGCATGCTCTTTTTAATTACAATCCAACCTCCAGCCAGGCGAACAACAGCGAAAAGCGGAACCAAGAATTTTCTTATAATTCGAATGCTTCGTATGATATGCTCATTTTACAACAATGCAAAACATTGGTCTCCTGGCGACAAAAAGCCGCAGAACGATTTTCCAAGGAACCCCAGATGATAACAACCAACACCACCAACTGCAAACTTCAGCAGACAGGAGACCGTGCCCTCCTGCTTGCGGCCCTGATTTTTGGCCTGTTCCTCACCATTCCCGCTGGGCAGGCAGCGGCAGAGATCCTCACCGAATTCGAAGGACTGATCGAACCCTACGAAATGGTAAATGTCGGAACCCCGGTGGAAGGGGTTATCGAACATGTAGAGGTACAACGAAGTGCCTTTGTCCAGAAAGGAGACCCCTTGGTTCGTCTGGAATCTTCAGTGGAGCGGGCGGTTGTCGAACGATCTCAAGCTCTTATCAGTTTCGAAGGAGAGATCAAACTGCAAGAAGAACGACTTGCCTTTGCCCAGCGTATCCATGCCCGGATTGAGGAACTCTTCAAGAGCGAGGCCATTTCCGCCGAAAAAAAAGACGAGGCAGCAACCAATGTGACCCTGGCCCGCGCCAGTTTGCAGAAGGCGCAAGAAAGTAAAATGCTGGCCCAGATTGACCTGAAACACGCCCAGGCCATACTTGATCAGCGCACCATCAACAGCCCGATATCCGGAATCGTCGTCGAACGATTCGTTTCACCGGGCGAATTTATCGACAATCAGCCGTTGCTGCGCCTGGTCCAACTGGATCCCTTGCGAGTGGAAGTTGTCCTGCCCGCGGAAATGTTCCGAGATATAAAAGCGGGCATGGAGGCCGATGTTACACCGGAACTCCCGGCCGATGGAAGCTACAAGGCCACTGTAACCATCGTTGACCGAGTAATCGATCCGGCAAGCGGCACCTTCGGCGTCCGCCTGGAACTGCCCAACCCAGACTATCAGCTTCCCGGTGGTCTGAAATGTACGGTTCACTTTGCAGACGTTACGAAAACAGATTCTCCAGCAGATACCGTTGCTCCCATGGAAGCGGACAAGGTCGCAAAGGGCTCAGGGCAGGAGCCGTATTTAACCACAGGCATACAATAAGCAGAATGAGCAGGTCATGGCATAAAAAAATAGGCAATACGCTTGTCTTTGAGGAGCTGGAACCGCGCCTCCTCTTCTCTGCCGACGTGGCTGAAGCCCTGGCCACCGATGCTGTGGAGCAGGATCTTGGCGAAGAACCGGTTCTCCTGATCGACATGGAAAGCGAAGCGGAGGCAGAAACTGTCACCCTTGACCAGCCGCTGGAAGAAGTTGCTGCATCCAGCGACATGGAAGGCGAAGCGGACGCGGACGCTGCTACCCTTGACCAACCACCGGCAGAAGCACTCGAGGCAGCGGGCGACTCGACGCCTGACGAAGAGGATACAACAGCAGAAGAGCTAAACGATCAGGAAGTCTCCCCCCAAACGCCAGATGAGACAACAGCCGCTACCGAGTCCCTCCAGGAATCGAGCGAATCAATCAGTATTATCGCCGACAGTGACCCAGAACTCTCAACTACGACCTCCAGCAACGAACTGGTTTTTATCAACAGCAATGTCCATGACTACGAACAGCTGCTCGTCGACCTCGAACAGCTGGAGGACAGCGATCGTTCCATTGAAATTATCATCCTTGACAATGAAGAGGATGGCATCGAGCAGGTGAGTGCTATCCTTGCCGATCGTCAGGACCTGGACGCCATTCACATCATTACCCACGGCAGTGACGGTCAACTGGCCCTGGGCGAAACCTGGCTCGACAGTGACGCCCTGGCAGCAAACAGCGAGGCAATTTCAGCCTGGAAGGATGCCCTGAGCGAAGACGCCGATATTCTGCTTTACGGCTGCAACATTGCCGCCGGAGAAGATGGCCAGAATTTTGTTGAGTCACTGGCCCAACTCACCGAGGCCGATGTAGCCGCCAGTGATGATCTGACTGCCACGACTGCCCGGGATGGCAACTGGGATCTTGAATACCAGACCGGTAATATCGAGGCCAGCACCTTCGACGCAGGCGTGCTGCTGACCTGGGACGGTCAGCTGGCCGTTGTTACCGTTACCACCTTCAATGATCTCGCTGATGGTGGCGACACCTCGAGTATCTTAAACCTGTTCAACACTCCGGGCAGCGATGGTATTTCATTGCGGGAAGCCATCATCGCCACCAACAACGATAACGGGGCCGATGAAATTTTGCTGGGGTCCGGGACCTACACCCTGTCCCTGGTCGGTGCATTTGAAGACCTTGGCCTCAGCGGAGACTTTGATATTCTCAGTGACCTGACGATCACCGGCGCCGGCCTTGAAAACACAATCATCGACGGTACTGGAATTATCGGCCGGGTATTTGATGTCTGGGGCGCCAGCATCGTCTCCATCAGCGGGGTCACCATCCAGGGGGGGGATACCTTTGGAGTCGCAGATGGCGGCGCGATCAGGATCAATAGCCTGGCCAATGTGACCATTTCAGATTCGCTGCTGACAGACAACCACGCTCGCGCTGGTGGAGCAATATATAATTCAGGAACACTCTCCCTTGTCGACACAACAATCGACAACAACACCTCCAGCCAGGGAGGTGGCGGCATCTCCACCATCGGCACTACCAGCCTGGAACGGGTCACTGTCAGCAACAACCAGACCAGCGGCATTCAAGGCGGCGGCATTGAAGTCGGGACCGGCAGCTTTACCGCCACCAATGTCACCATCAGCGGCAACTCTGCAGGAAGCACTGGCGGAGGTATCTTCACCCTGCGACCAATCAGCTTAGTAAACACAACAATCACCAATAACACCTCGACCTTTGGCAGTGGCGTTCTGACTCAAGGTGTGGGAAGTGCCATTCTGACTAACACGATCATCGCTGGCAACAGTTCCGGAGATGTCACCGGCAGTTTCACATCTGGAGGTAACAACCTGATCGGTGATGTCAGCACAGCTACTGGCTTAACAGATGGGCTCAATGGCGATCAAGTCGGGACCAGTGCCAGTCTCCTTGACCCGCTCCTGGGTGCGCTCCAGGATAACGGTGGTCCGACATGGACCCATGCCCTGCTGGCAGGCAGCTCAGCCATAGATGCCGGCAACACCCTTGCTGCGCCAAGCGAGGATCAGCGAGGCCTCAGTCGGCCAGTGGACGGGGATGGTAATTCAACGGCCATTGCTGATATCGGTGCCTTCGAATATGTCCCCTCTCACCAGGACGCCCTCTGGCTGAGCACAGAAAGTGATGAGAACAGTGGCGGCCAACCTGGCATTGATACCTGGTTGAAGGGAGATCTGTTGGAGATTAACGATCCCAACCTCTCCTTTGGCCCCACCACAGACGGCACCGTCAGCATCGCTTTCAGTGCGGATGCCTTTGCCCCCGGCAAAGATGTCAGTGCCATCCATTACGTTTCTATTGACATCCAGCTCGGCGCCTCGGGCTTCCAGCTTGAGGCCGGCGACCTGATACTGGTTTCTGATGCCCATGACTGGACCGGCAACTCCGCCAACCCTGATGCCGGATTCAGCAACGACTTGTCATCGGTGGATGGCGAGCATGACGTGATTGTTTTTCGCCCTGATATCGCCAATGACTACAGCACTGGATCTTTCGCCCTCTTACTGGACAAACCTGCAAATGCTGACATCAGAGGTATCTCTCTTATCGAACAAGATACCCGTGTTGGTGATGCCGACCTGGAGGCCGGCGACTTTCTCTTCACCCGCGAAGGTGGGGCTGAGGACGACGATGTATGGCTGTACCAGACCGATGAGGTAGGACTGCTGACCACCAGCGGCACTGCCAGCGTCCTGATCGAGGGGGATGAAATCGGCATCCAGAAACTCAACGGCATCGATCTGGTGGAAACCACCATCATCATCGGCGGTCAAACTCTGAATAGCGGCACCATCCTCCTCAACTCCGACGGGACTATCGCAGCCGGACTTCCCGTAAGCAAATTTGATATCTATGCCCTCCATGTTTCTGCCACCACCCTGGTGAGCGGAAACGGAAACGGTGCTGCCACGACAACAATGTTTTTTGACGGCAGCGATCTTAACTTTAACGAAAATGATGAAAAGCTCGATGGATTCACCCTTACCACGAGCAACAACCATTCCCCCGTCCTCACCCTGCCCGGCACTCCGCTCACCTATACCGTAAACAACCCGGCCGAGCCGATCGACTCGACCGCCACCCTTACTGATGCCGACAGTAGCGATCTGGACGGTGGCGCACTCACGGTCAGCGTTTCGGCAGGGGCAACCAGTGATGATGAACTGAGTATCCTGCCGAACGCCTCTGTGACCCTCAGCCTCAGCGACGTCCTCGTTGACGGCACCACCATCGGCAGCATCGATGCTGTCAGCAATGGAACAGGCGGCGCCGACCTGGTAATACACTGGAATGGAGACAGTACACCTGCAAGTATCGAAGCTGTTCTCCGCCGGATTGCCTACAGCTACAGCTCCGCGACACCCGACCTCAGCACGCGCGTTATCGACTTCACCCTGACTGACGGTGATGGCGGCAGCACCATGGTCCAGCAGTCGGTGAACTTTGTTGCCGGCAACGCAGCACCGGTGCTCACTCTACCGGGCGACCCGGCAACCTTCACGGAAAATGATCTTTCGCCAGTCATTGTCGATGCCACGGCAACAATCACCGACGATGGCACCGATCTGAATAACGGAGTTCTCACCGTTTCAATTATTGCCAACGGCAGCAACGATATTCTCAGTATCCTGCCTGGTGGCGCCATCAGTCTCAACAGTTCTGATATTGAATATGATAATGGTTCGACTGTAGTGGTCGTTGGAACCTTCAGTGGTGGTACCGGCGGCACCGACCTGGTGATTGACTGGAACGCGAACAGCAGCTCCGCCGCTGCCCAGGAAGTCTTACGGCAAATCGCTTTCAGCAATGATTCTGAAGACCCCAGTGGCCTGACTCGAGAACTGCTTTTCACCCTCAGCGATGGAGCTGGCGGCTCCAGTCTCGCCGTTACTCAGGAGGTAAACGTCAATCCAGTCAATGACGCCCCCAGTGGCACTAATAACACCGTCGAAACCGACGAAGAAACCCCCTATATTTTTAGCACTGTTGATTTTGGTTTTAGTGATGACCAGGACAATGACGCCTTCAGTGCTATAACGATCACCACCCTGCCACTTCTCGGTAGCCTGACCTACAACGCAGTGGCAGTCTCCGCTGATGACTCCATCAGTGCAGATGACATCGACCTCGGCCTCCTGCAATACACGCCACCATTGAATGGGGCTGGGTTAAGCTATGCCACCTTTGACTTCCAGGTTCAGGATAGCGGTGGAACCGCCAACGGGGGTATCGATCTGTCAGTGGCAAGGACCATCACCATCAATGTCACCGACGTCAATGATGCGCCGGTGGCCACCGACGACACGGCCAACGGTGATGAAGACACCGCCATCAGCGGCAATGTCCTCACCAACGACAGCGACACAGAGGGCAGCAGCCTCAGCGCCACCCTCGTCGCGGGACCAACCAACGGCACCCTCAGCCTCAACGGCGACGGCAGCTTCACCTACACCGCCAATGCGGACTGGAACGGCACCGACTCCTTCACCTACACCGCCAGCGACGGCAGCCTCGACTCAAATAT
>JAHIUA010000003.1 GCA_018817385.1 Pseudomonadota bacterium | reverse complement strand
TAGCGAAAATTAGAGAAATCGAGACCAGATTTTCATGGATTTGAGGCGAATAGCAGGCCTATTTAACGAAAAGCCATGGAAATATGGGCCGATTTGTCAAATTTGCAGCAGATTTATGTCTAAGTCCGACAGGCTCCTAGTGGTCTGAAAATGTTTTTCTCTACAAAATAGTTACGCATAGGTCAAAGGAAGACTTGACCTCTTGCCTTCATCGCTATCCCTCTTGGGCGCAGCAGTTATTCCCTATTCCTTACATTAATGTCCAATGCTGGAATTGAAGCAACCTCAAACGACGAGCTGCCAAGCTTGATTTCACCATCAGACCGCTCAACAGATTGAAGTATTAGGACACAGATCTTATCCTTTGTGCTGCGGCGTTGTTTATAATCCACAACATACCTTAGAGTATATTCGGCCCAATTTTCCTTCATGTTTAACGTCACCATTGGCTCTAATCTGACGTTTTCAAGCATATATTTATCAGTCATCTTTCGCCATTCACCTTTAAGATGACGTGCGTGCTCACCGGTTACATGATCGAGGATTTGTTGAAATTCCTTACGGGCCATTTCGTAATTACTACCATATCTAATAGGTATTGTTATTTCGTCCCAGAGAAATGGAAAGTCTGCTGAGTAATTGTAAACCGGTTCCTTAAATATAAAACTGTTGGCAACGCGAACGACTCGACCATTATATTGGTCTCCATTAATCCACCCGCCACATTCCATCAGCGTTGACCGCAGCACGCCGATATCGATGACGTCGCCCTTGATACCACCCAATTGGACACGGTCGCCAACCTTATAAAAACTTCCAAACGACATCGTAATCCAGCCGGCGGCACTGGCAATAACTTCTTGCAGGGCAAAAGCCACTCCAGCCCCGGCCACACCAAAAAACACCGTAAGCCCCGCTAACTTATCACTATAAACAATTGATAGAAGGAATATGGCGAGAACATAGCCAGCAAAAGAAACTAATTTTCTTAGACGATAGCGACGTTCTGAATTGTCAATATACTGTCCTATGCCACGCCCGATAAGGCGTACCAGCACAACCACTGCTATTAGTACCAGTGTGGTAGCTATTAGTTTTCCGACTATGGGATCTAAAAACCATTTTTCAAATAGTTCATTCATGTTAGTAGGTTATATTCCTGTTTGGGGCTTCTGATAGTAGAACATGCATCGGAGTCATTTTCCCGCATCGCCTAACGGCTAACCTGCGGGCGCGAGCCGAATCGCGGTGAAGCGTTTCAACGAGTGATCTGCTATGCGAGTTCTAGACGGCACCTTTGCTCCAACAACGCCAGATTATTACCACTTTTAGTGTCAGTTATGGGTGTAACTTTGTAGCTCAATCATCACTCCTTCATCACTCCTTGATTCACCTGATTCAACCCACGTTTAGGTAGGTCCAGGTCAATAATGATGAAAACAATCAACGTAATTACTCAAGTTTCGGGGGGGACCAACACACAACATAGAAACGAGTCAACAAGCTAAAATAATTACATATTAATGTGAAAAGCCTTTCGCTTTTTGATATAGTGGTATTTGCGAAATATTCAACAATATCAAAGAGGAAAGGCTCAAATGAATAATACCAAACAATACCTTGATCAACAAGAAGCAAAACAACTGCAGAATAAAATTGTCGCCTTTATGAAATACTTCAAGATTGGAAATCTGCTGCATAGGAACGAATCAGGAAGCTGCGTGGCGTATCTCCGCTCACTTTGTTCAGCCTGATCTTCTCGCTGCCGTTCGATGGGGGTAACTTTTTCAAAAGAATTGTAAGGAACTCGAATCTCGGATTTGGGAAGGATGCTGCCTGTGACTTCCTGAATAATCCCAGGCAAATAGCTAGCGTAAATTTATGTTGGCCCTGGCGGCCATCGTTGTTCGTTTCATTGATGTACTGACTAGCGAAGAACGAGAGAAAGTTCTGATCTTTGACGACTTCACTTATGACCGGTCTCGCTCCAAGGCGGTTGACTTGCTGGCATGGACCTATGCCCATAACTTCAGGCGGAAACTTGGGGAGTAAACATCTCAATGGTTTCCTGAAGAACGGTAATGAAAAGTTCATAGGTAAGCGAACGAGAAGAATATCTTCTCTCTTCGCCTGCCCAGGTTCATAACGTGATATCAGGGGCCTGGATATTCATTCTATGCGTAGTGGTCTGAACATATTTCTCTCTACCACGCATTCACCACAAAGGTCAAAGGAAGACTTGACCCCTTACCTCGACATTCCCTGCTGCCCTTGAATACAGAAGTCAAGGGCAGCAGGGGGGCTCTGAATTCAATACAAACGAATGAATTTCAGTGTGGCCAAACGTTCACAATGATGCTCATCACTATCTTTCAGCTAGATTGAAAGGTTAAGTGGTGGGCCCGGCTCAGAGTAGCAACCTTTGACTAGTCTTCACTTTTCTTTTGTCCGCCGACCAAGTCTTTGGTCTTGTCAATTACTTTTTCTACGGCTCCTTTGATCTTCGCAGCCGCCTGGTCCCTCTGGCCCTCTTTCTTGAGGTCCTCATCGCCGGTTAAGGCACCAGCTGCTTCCTTCAGACGTCCTTTCAACTTATCGGTTGTAGAACTGCTCATAGAATCCTCCTTATGCTTCTTCAAAATCCTCAATCCCTGCACCACATTCAGGGCAAACCCAACCCTTAGGTAAATTTTTAAAAGAAGTTCCAGGGTCAACTCCATTTTCTGGGTCTCCTTTAGCCGGATCGTAAATGTAACCACATACTTTGCAAACGTATTTTTTCATCAGTAGCTCCTTTTGTTGAATTAAAAAAGACGTATATTTATACGCACGATAAAACTATTTCATCGCCGCCGAACTAAGAGCGTTTTATCATTCGTCCCGCCCTGAAATATTCCAAGTGTCCTTGTTTTCCTAAAACTGTGTCGTTTTTTTCCAAAGACGGCAGGAGGAGCGGGATGATTGGTAAAATGGAGTTGGACTAAGCTGTGGGTTCCAGAGTAATCGGTTATTTATTCCTATGGAGGTTTACTTGTAACCTTCTGAAACTCCATAGTAAATATACAGAAAAGGGTTTTTTTGCTGCTCAGTGAGGAGAAAAATGATCCTATTCGGCTGGAAGGGTTGATTTGAATACATTCTAAGGTTCCTCGCTGTCTCCAAAGTTGCGATAAGTTTTTTTAAGGTGGTTGCCGAGAATTCTTCTTCCAGATCAATTTTGAATTTGTCGTTGCAAAGAGATAGACGGATTCCAGCTTGAAACCCTTTTCTATCAACTGACGTGGAAACACCCTTAACAGTCAGGGGATAGAAAAGGGTAGCACCAGGCTTTTCCGCCCCCTTACCGAATTTGCCTATCCAATATGAAAACGTAGAAATCGCGATTCCCTGCCTCAAGCAATATTGACACTGAGTAAGGTGACTTTTTTTCAAACAGGAAATATGATTTCCCAAATGCTTCTGCTTTGAGGTGTTACTCTGAGTATTTTGTGACTCCACTTGAGCCTCAGTTGGCGAAAAGACTCAGTGGAAGATATTAGGCCGGAATATGGCAGATGGGTTTCGTGGGTCGCTTGCACTCGTACTTCGCTGTGGCTCCGGCATTTGTTCGGCACGGAGAAAGGCCGTGCCTATGGCATTGATGTCTTCAATCACCAGCTCTCGACGGGCATTGAACTGACCGCCCGCCATGGAGAAAGTGAAAGCCAGCATCAGGCTTGCCACGGTCAGCAGGGCACCCAACACAATCCCCGCCTGGGCCGAGCGACCCTCGTCCACGTACTCAGTGGCCTGCTAACGCCGATCCCCCAACTTGTAGCCCAGTTCTACGGTCACCCACAACAGGGAAAGCAGGAACGGGTAGAGGATCCATTCAGGAAGCGAGTCAAGAAACTGCACGTTGACGAGTAGCTCGTTGTGGATAACGCCGCCAATAACCGATGGGCTTTTTACGTCTGCGTTACTTGGCGGCGTTCAGCATTTATATATTTCAGAAATAATTTGATATGAAAATTAATTATAGCTTTATTGAATTAACATGTCCAATGGATATCGTAACATTGAATAATCTCAGCCATTCCCGTTTTGGCCTGTTTTATACTTAATGAGGCGTCCTGAGCCCTGCGATTCTTTCCGAGAGAGAAGAATCAGGAGATGGAATTACTTTCCCGGTGTTTTACTAGCCATGTCTTTAAAATATTAACAGTTTTGCCGTTTTTCGGCAACAGTACTCCCTTGGGCCTCCCGAACATTGCTCAAGGACGCATCTGCTCTTTGACAACAAAATATTCCGGTTCTCAGTACCTGTACTAGCTCCTATCTGCTTGACGGTATCGGGATTTTCTTCTTATCAATGACAGCCCGCAGAATCGCTTCCATGGAAGGGCAGATGAACTGATTGAACTTTGACCGAATTTTTTCCCACAGTGACATCTGGCACCGACAACTCATACGGGCCGCTTGAAACAGTGGGCAGCAGAGCTGCTGCACTTGATCCACCAGAAAAGCCAACATCATGAGATGGACAAAAACCGATGAGAGATGCTTCTTTCCCAGCCCGTAGTTGTGGCCAAGGTTGTATCCCTGATTCTTCAGGGTGTTGAAGGTCTCGTTTTCAATCCTCCATCTGGCACGTCCCGCTCGCATGATGTCGTAGACGTTCTCTTTGGTAATTTCCAGATCCGTCACCCAGCTAAAGCGGATCAGCTTCCCTTTCCCGTCCACTTGCCAGTATTCAAGCAAATTGACCAAGACGTCCTGATTCGACTTGTTAAGCGGCACACCATTAACAAAACGGTACGTATGCAGAATATCCTTTTTGATCGGATCGGACTTGGACAATTCTACTGCCTCGCCACACTCCTCTGCAAGATCCATCTGCTCGAACAAAAATGCATGATCACCCGGCTTGGCCCCCAAGATAAACGGCAGACCGTACTCCCTTAAATCCGCAATGTGCGGGGCGTTAGAACTAATACCATCCTCAATGACAACGCATTTAAGATGTGGATGTTCCCGCCGAAACTCAGCCAGAAAACGCTTGGCGGCCTTGCGCTCGCAATCTTGCTTGGTCGTGCCATCCTGTTGGACGATCATCTCAGGGCAAAGGGGGATTACCTCTCGTCGATCAGGATGGACAATGGCGGCTCCCAACATCTGCTGATAGTATTCTTCCCGACCATTGCGCTTTGTCTTTTTGAGACAATAGGGAGAGCTGACTTTTTCCGAGGAATAAATGCCGGTGCCGTCCAAGGCCAGCAAATAATGGTCATCTCTCCAAGTCATCTGCTCTAAGGCCTTTCCCCGCTGGAGCTGGCGAAAAATACTTCGGAAAGATTTTCGTAAGAATTTCGGGTCGACCTCGTCGCAAATTGTACGCATCTGGCTGTCGCAGGGGATGTTCACAACCCCATAAACGCCGTGCAGACTGACGGGATCTTCCCGCCAGCGTTCTTCAAAAGCCAGCAGAGATGGCGCCTTGAGTGAAAACATGGCAAATCCACTCATGAGTGCATCAGACAATGGAATACTGGCATTTTTTGCGCGGTGGTCGGGAATTTTTTCAAAATCCTGCCGCAAGGTTTTTGCAAAAGCGTCGAAGTTCAAGTGTTTCCGAAGTTTGATGTTCTCGTTGTGGATTTTGGCGAGTAACTTTTTCCGGAGGATGCTTTTGGACGTCATGGTTTTCTCCTTGTAGGTTGTTGATATTCCTACAAAAAAAATCCACCCTCCTGGGAGTATGTCAAGGATTAATTGCCTCGCTTGCAACTTTATCTTACTGTTTTATCGTCTATATTCCAACGCGTACCTTGGTTCCACGGAACAAGTATTTACCGTCATTTGTAACTAAAAATAGTTTACGAAATGGCATGGCGCTATATGTTTTTAAATCAATATGTTACTGTAAAAAAGGAATTGCTGGAATAATCTATTCTTAATCTCTTTATTCCCCGGGCGGTTCAACAACGTGAACGTTTGAGGCAAGTTCTTCCGAGACCCGTTGCTCAAGGCCATCTTCATCTAAACGTTGTTGCCGTAGTTCAGACGGGTTATATCCTTTAGGGAGTTTGCCGAGGTTGCATATCGGTTCACCAGGACTTATGGCCGGCAGGCTGGTCATGCCGATAACAACTGCGTTAAACGGGGCATTGAAGGTGTTGTGTTCTCGGCCGAGAATCGTCGAATTTGTCACAAGTGGCTGGCCTTTTTCGATAATGTCGCCCGGCTTGACATGAAAGTGCAGAAAGCCTCCACGTTCAGCCCGAATCCACTTTGATTGCTTGATGACTACTTGATATGCTGGATTTTCAGCCTTGCCGTCGAGCATCTTGAGTTTGCGGAAAACATTTTTAAGGCCGCGTATTGAGGTTTCAACAATACTCGGTTCGACTTTCCATACCTCCCCGCCTTCCATAATGATCGTCGGGCAACCGGCACGGCAGGCTTCACGGCGAAATGAACCCTGAGGACCTTTACTGTCAATGGTGATCTCCGAACCAAACGATTCTGCAAGCCAGCGGACTTGCGGGTTGGTCAAATCGGCACGAACGTTGGGATAGTTCGTCCTCCGGATAGAGGCAGTGTGGAGATCAATTCCATAATCACAACGCGGAACAATCTCATTAAAAATGATACTGGCCATGCGGCTGGCAAGACTTCCGGTTACTGATCCGGGGAACGAACGGTTTAAATCACGACGATCAGGCAAGTATCTGGAGTGACGATCAAAACCGAGTAAATTCAAAACAGGAACAAAAATCACTGCCCCCTTGGTCAAGTTGAAATGATCGTCTTGAATTAACTGGCGAACAGTTCCGGTGCCGTTTAGTTCATCACCATGTAACGCCGCTGTGACAAATACAACCGGGCCATCCTCTAGGGCACGACGGATATGTATTTGAACATTTACTGTCATGCCGCTGTAACTCTCACCTATAGGGAGGTTAACGTCACGCGACTCACCGGCTGGGATCTCTTCTCCAAACCATTCGTGTATTGATTTTCGTTCACGGCGGATAGTCATGATTCATCCTTCTTCCGGTTGTGTAAAAGAATCATCATTCATGTTGCTCCCATCACGAACTTCTTCTGCCACAGGCAATTCAGGCAGTTGATGTACATGCGGGCGTCTCCTCTCGCGAATTTTTGCAGGTACCAGATTACGCATCAACTGCAGTTTGCCGAAGCAAAGCAGTCGGTCATCAATTTCAAATTGTCTCTGTGGCCGGGGGTTTGGTATGACTGTAGTTCCCCGATTAAGCGTCAGGACTATAATGTCTTTATCACGCCAACCAGATTCTTGGATTGTTTTGCCGATATATTCAGAACCATCAGGAATGTGTATCTCGGCAACTCCATACCCTCGGCTCACAGTCAATCGCTGGCGCAAGTCGATTTCAGGGAAATTTATTTGAGCGGCAATATGATCGATTATCGTGCCGGCGATGTCGAGCTGGGTGCATCCTTCTATCCCTTCTAATCCGGGAGAGGAATTCACTTCCATAATTTGCGGTCCGGTGTTGCTCTCAAGCATATCAACGCCTGCGATTCGAAGGCCCATTATCTGCGCAGATCGAACGGCGGTTTCTTTATACTCTTTATCAAGCGTGACCGGCTCGGCAATACCACCCCGATGAACATTACTCCGAAACTCCTGCCCTTGGGCAACACGGCGCATGGCAGCAACCACCTGGTCCCCAACCACAAAAGCTCTGATATCCCGTCCTTTGCTTTCAGAAACAAACTTCTGGATCAAAACGTTTTGTTTTTGGCTCTGTAATAACTCGATAATAGCTTCGGCCGATTTTTCGGTTTCGGCTAAGAGAACGCCGATCCCCTGAGTACCTTCAATCAGTTTGATGATTACCGGCGCTCCACCAACTCTCGCTATTGCCGGCATAACATCTTTCTTGTCGCGGACGAAAGTTGTTTTGGGAATACCAATTTGATGTCGACTAAGAATTTGCAGGGAACGAAGTTTGTCTCGCGAATTTGAGATGCCTGCGGAAGTGTTTGCGCAAAACACATCCATCTGCTCAAATTGCCGTACAACAGCTGTGCCAAAATAGGTAATCGACGCTCCTATTCTTGGTAGTACAGCATCATATTGCGAGAGTTCTTTCTGGAGAAAATAAAGATTTGGTCGACCTTCTTCAAGGTCAATAGCAAATTTGAGGGTATTGAGAACCTTAACCTTGTGACCGCGTTGTTCGGCAGCTTCACGAAGCCGGCGGGTGCTGTAACACTTTGGACTGCATGAAAGAATTGCTAATTTCATTTCTCCTCCTCTTTGGCGCTCATATATTTTTTTGTAGAAATATTTCTTTTTCGTTTTGGATTACCATTATAAAATGACTTGCCTGCATTGACGAGAAAGCGACCCCTGAATGCCTCGCGGCCCAGCAGCATTCGAAACCCCATTTCATCACGCCTCGCAAGAGTCAATTCGACTGGCCAGGTGAAACCGAGCAACGTTATATTGGTAATAATGACTGGCCGCATTGAGTTTTTCCCACTTGAACTGCGTACAGATCTAAATTCGACAATTTTTGCCAGAACATCCACAGTCTCGTCACTTTTTCGCTGAACAGGATGAACTTGAAATCGGATCCACTGTACCCCATCCTGCTCAAATACTTGCTGGTTAAAAGCATGAAGCGATGACGACCGGGCTCCGGTGTCGACTTTAACCTTGATCCTCTTGATCCCTAGGTCAGGCAGTTCGATCCATTCCCGCCAGCCGATCACAGGCAAACATGATTTTTTATGCTTCACCATTTGTATTTCATCATAAAACGATTTGGGTTGGTTCTTTCGCATGTTCTTTGTAGTTCTCCATGTTGCCCCATATTCTCAAGGTTGCTCTAAGTATTTAATTAATACCTCCATGCCTGCTGCCGAACGTCACGCGTAACCTGCCCGCCAACCAGTTAGCACTCAACGAGTCTGTAGAAAAAGTTCTTTTTGTTAATTTTGTTGCTTGTAACTGTCTGGTATTACGTTGTGAAGGATCCCAAAAATATGCAAAGCAGGGTTTTTCTACAGGCTCAACATTCCGGGAAGGAATAATTTGAATTACCACCTAAAAAACTGCAGGGTTAGCGGGTCAGCGTTAACGCGTTTGTGTACGCCCGACATGGGTGTGAACTCATGGGGGTAAAGTCCCCTGTAAGTGTTGCCTGTAACGTTTTGAAACGTAACATAAACTACTAGCTGATGGCAAGGGCGTTACCGTGAGGTAGGGTCTGAAGGAAGCCGGAGCGCAAACTTGTGAGCTGACGAATAGAAACGTCATATACGGCCGAGTCTCTGGGGCAGGAGCATTTAGGCCCGAATGGGTGCAACATGTCAACGCCCAAAGAACAGGGGATACGGTAAATGACGCGGTTGCACAAGGGAAGTTTCAACTCTCTTTGCAGGAAAATATATCCCTTCCCCCGTCCTAGAGTCTGGCGGATTTAGAGAATCGTAGCGAAAATTAGAGAAATCGAGACCAGATTTTCATGGATTTGAGGCGAATAGCAGGCCTATTTAACGAAAAGCCATGGAAATCTGGGACGATTTGTCAAATTTGCAGCAGATTTATGTCTAAGTCCGACAGGCTCCTATCCCAGTGATAGATGAATGGCTCCGGTCTAGAATACGGATGCGCTACTGGAAACAATGGTGGTATGTCCGTACCAAAGTTCGCAATTTCCCCTTTAAAATGGTGCCGTTAAGAGGAAATAGTGCTCAATTTTAATATCTTTTCCGGATTATATCAAATGGTTGGCTTGGTCCGCCCCCGGCCAATCCGATTCAGCAGACACTGCCCTGCTTACCAGGCAGTTACAGGAGTATATGGCCAATTGTCTACAGGAGTTTGACTGATTTCCAGCTTAAATTGACCAACTGAAGGGAGAAGTGCGCCTTGTTGTAGCTATTTTCGGAAAATTTTCAAAGATTATTGCCTCAACGGAATCGTTTTCTCCCTTGAGGCAGCAACCAAAACAGTTGTATAGGTAATAATTGTTAGCCGCAGCCATCTTGCAGCTGTGCCAATCCAGGCGTCACGGATTCAGGAAACAGGCTGGGATTCTGGCCTGTTCCGGTCAATTTGCCCCGCTGGGTTCGACGATCTCATTATTGAGAAGTTACAACAAAAGCAGCTTGAGGTCTGGGGGCTAGATCAAGAGTTCTGAATAGTTGGAGAAGATTTAGCAGGTAACACGGGAGTTAAATGGGGAAGGGGAACTCTTTATTTTTGATAGGCTGCAGCAAGCGGCTCCACGCTTGCTGCAGCGATATGACTCAAGCGGCAAAGGGAAAGCTGATGCTGAAAATAATATATTCCCCTTCGGTGCGAAATATGATTTTTCCATTATTTCCCTCAACAAATCGCCAAATAATGTTCAACCCTCGGCCACCGATCTCCCCCTTCTGCAGACGCTCAATAACATCAGGAGGGATAGTGCCGCTATTTTTTATCTCAAGACACGCCATATTTCCTTCTCTAACACAGCGAAGTTCAAGGATACCACCTGTTGGAGGAATCGCTTTAGTAGCATTGTTTAGAAGGTTATCCAAAATGCGTTCCAGACCAAAAACAGGACAACGGACCATCATGCCCTCTTCTATGATAGGTTGAGACAAGGTGATATTCAGTTTTCTGAAAACTTTGATTACTTCTTCATTAATCCGGAACCTTTCAAGGGCGATTCGGCCAAGATCAACAATCTGATCATGACCTTCAGCAGAAATGGTCAGAGACATATCCTGAAGACGGGTTGCCTCCCTGGTTATTACCTTGAGATAAGTTTTCAATTTTTGTCGGGATGATTCAATATCTTTGCTGGCCAGTATCTTTCCCGCTCTTTCAGCCAAACCAGCCATGGCAATGGCCGGATTTTTAAAATCATGGAGCATATTCCCCAAGAACTCAAGCCGTGAGGCCTTGGTGATCTCTTTTCCAAAAAAGGTCAAAAGCTCAATTTCCTCGTCAGAAAAGGAAAATTTATGTTCCGTGGCATAAAACACCATAATATGACGTACCTTTTGTTCGATGTGCAGCGGCACGAGAAGGATGGAATGAATCTGATGCTCTGAGACAAAACTCCGCATGCCTTCACTGACCATCTCGCTCTGTAGTGGATTTTTAATCAGGACATAGGAAGGATTGACCCTTTCATAGGGCATATCAACATGTTCTTTGTTCCCATGAATAGCTACCCAGAAATAGGAATGATGGGTAACGGTGAAAGTGTGGCCGCTTTCATGGTACGTCTTGTTAGTGGGATAAGCAGCAGCCAATTGAAGATGCTTTTGATTGTCTGACAGAGTATAGAGGCCGCAGCTCTGCAACTGAAGAAATCTGCCAAGCTCAGGAATAATCATATTAAAAAAATCATTCAATCTGATTGCTTCTCTGTTACTCAACTTGATATAAATATTATCTACAATCTGTTCCTTCTGCAGATTCAGATTATGGAGGTCAAGGATCTTTTTTTTGGCCAGGACAAAACTGACACGTCGAGCCAGGAGCTCCGCCCGAATAATTTCCAGCTTGGCGAATCTTTTATTATTTTCCCGATAGTATATCTGTAATGAACCAAGGAGGTCCTGACCGGATCCAATAAAACTCGGTATTGTCAGAGGTACAGCAATCAAAGAATGATACCCATGGGCTATGGCTATATTCTTTGACTTATACCGGTCATCCTCTAATATATTTGGCACAGCAACACTTCTGTTTTCCGTTATCACCAGACCGGCAATGGAATTTTTGGCAGAGACAGCATCCATACGCTCATAACCTTCCATACCATGACTTCCAAAAGAGACCATGGTAAAGGAGCGAATGTCGAACAGGCGGATGCTAGCAGCTTCAGCACCCAAATCTCTGACAATTTTTTCTGCTGCATCTTCGAGGATTTGCTTCCTGCTCTTCCCAGGATCAATGGCCAGAATCTCCTCAGATTCCAAAATGATTTTCGAGACAACACCCGAGAGATATTCCTCATCTATCAACGTCACCAGTCTGGAGCGTTCCTCAGACGTGAGAAACTGGAAATCAAAGACTTTTCTGTCAGATAAAAATGTTTCAAGACTCATACGTTATCCCAGGTGACGGGTGATAGCTAATCACCTTTTAACTCAACGATCTAATAAAAAAGAAAATAGAGTGTTTACCCCATCTGATGGACTCACCTCACCCTCTTGCTTCCTGTCAAAAAGCCCCTGTCATAGTTGAAAAAATGTACTTATCCATCAACCTAATCCATAGCAATTCTGTTATTATCAATCTTGCCGATATTCGTAAAAGAATAATCCAATATGCCAAAAGAAGCAAAGAATGTAGGTCATAGGAAATTTCTGGTTTTGGGAAACGAGACCTTCTAAGTAACAAGATGGCATCAACCACAAGGAACTAGCTGAAAACCAAGCGTTTTTTCTTTGGTTTTCAAGTTTTTCAAAACTCGTTTTTGATGAGCTGTTTCCTGTTTATGAAAAATCGACTCGTCAAATTGTTTTCCGGTTTTAACCAAATGATATATGATACGAGCAAGTTTATGAGCTGTATCGGTAATTGCATTTGGAGCTCCATTTTTTGCTCGTTTTCGTCGATAATAATTGCCGAGGTAAGACTTGCTATGACTTAAAGACATTGCTGCCATTTTTAATGCCTGAGCCAACCTGTTCTTCCCAGGAAGAGTACGTGAGGATAATATTTTTTCACCGCTAATTTTGTTCCCCGGGCAGATATTTAACCAGGATGTAAAATGCCTTCTATTCTTGAATTTGGAAACATCATTACCAACTTCAGAAAAGAACATCTGTGCAGTTACAGCACTTATTCCATCAACCTGGGTAAGGTCGGTGCCAATTATCCTGTACATGTGTGTACGTAAGTCAAAGTCTGGCTCATTTCCTTTCCCTCTTCTTGGTGACGAAGTGGGAGGAGGAGGCGGTTTTTTGTCAACATCAATCCGGGAATCAAATTCATTCAAATGGGCTTCGATTTCCTGATCGCATTCTGCTATCATCTGTCGATAGTAACGATAAACATTTAGAGACTGTTTAAGGGTAAATACATGCTCAGGATGATAATCCCCCTCAAGAGATTTTATGATAGTTGCTGTTTTAGCTTTGATTCTACCGTGTTTTAAAGCCGCAAGCTTTTTGGGATTACGCTCTCCTGACAGTATTGCATCTAAAATTGCAAGCCCAGTAACACCTGTAATATCACTTATAACATTATGAATTTGCAGATTCATTTGGGTAAGAGATTTTTGCATATGTTGTACATGCGATGACGAAGTTTGCACTAATCCATTTCGATGTCGCAATAATGATCGAACTGCGCAGACTTCTTGTGTTGGACGATATGACCCTCTCAAAAGGCCAACAGAATGTAAGTACTGTAACCACTGGCTATCTTGAACATCGGTTTTACGTCCAGGAACATTTTTAACATGACGAGCATTGACAAGAACAACATCAAAACCATAACTTTCAAAAATCTGAAACACTGGTATCCAATAGACTCCGGTAGATTCCATTGCAATAGAGCTAATATTGCATTTTTTCAACCATTTTGCAGCGTTGTGCAGGTCGGCGGTAAATGTGCCAAAATGACGAACCGGCTTATTGTCCCTGCCGTTAGGAACCGCAATGTAAATTTCAGTGGCACCAATGTCGACACCAGCTGCATTTGGCAGCATAGCATGCAACATTTCTTTATTACTATACTTTTTAGTCGACATTTTAACCATTTCATCTCTAAATAGTTATGGTGTGATGGCCGAGAGTGCAAAAAAATAATCTTCTAAGCGGGATATAACATCAACAACACAGCCAATGAAATTCACCAATAATAAAGGCACGAAACTCGGAACCATGCTGAATAACGGGTTGCTATAAACAAAGAGCAAACACCAGTGCTTTGCCGGCCTACTTCGCATCACCCTTTTTAATTCACTTTACTAAGGGGTGTGGTTGATGCAAGTTACTTTTCAAATAGAGGCCGGGGCCCCGGTTGTACTGCTGAATAGTAGATCTATTAAGTTTGAGGAAATTGGATGTAATCAGATATTCGATGTGGCAATATTAACGTTTACATCACCAGCTAGCCATCAAACTATTGATGGAATGAATAGTGGCCCTTCTCGCCAGGTGGATGTGCTGTTGTGTTATACGAAAGAATCACTGAATATACTATCTCGGTTGCGGCGGTCTTTCGGGAGGCGGTCCTTCGGGAACAGCCGCCAACAGGCCGTTGATTTCCCGGCAGTTTGTATTGACTGTTTCACCTTGTGGGTCGGTAAATTCAACAATATCTCCTGCTACCTTATTTTTACACACCTCGATCGCCTCAGCAGGCGGCCCCTGACGACTCATGTCTTGATTATTATCGCTATTAGCAAAACTTGTTACCAGTATTATGCCAAAGAGTATCAGTATTAGGGCAACTTTCATCATTGCATATCTGTTCATTTCGCATCTCCTTTCTGGTCACTTAACCAGCCGCGGTAGTGTTGTTTCCTCGGTAGTAGATATTCCCTGTCGTTCTGTCGCATGCATAAATAATAGCGTTGAAATGAGGAACAAATAGGGATGAAATGTGGAATGTGTGGGTAAGGCAAAGTTCACACTTGTTGGCGGACATGAGAGCAGCCGGATGAGTAGAGAGGCTCATGTCCCCATCCGGCAGAGCATGAAGGAATATTTCCCCGGGCTGCTCGGTGTCATTCATTATTTATGGCAGGACCGCCACCATGTTTTTCAAACCTTCACTGTCCCAGACCGTTTTATGCAACACGGCTGCGGCTTCCTGATCAATACTGCGCAGATGTAAATCGGTCTGGGGAAAGGGAATTTCAATCCCAGCCAACTTCAATTGGGTTTCAAGGTCCTGATTTAAGTCACTGAGCACGATGAATCTGTCGGAAAAGTCATGAATCCAGACCCACAACTCAAAGTCCAGAGAACTTGCCCCGAAGGCCAGAAAAAGCGCCTTGGGTTGCGGTTGGCTATGCACCATAGGATTGTCATTGGCACTGGACAGCAACACCTTTAAAATTGTCGGGATATCTGAGCCATAGGCGGCACTCACCGGCACCTTCACCCGTACTTGTTTATCAGCCAAGGTCCAGTTGGTCACACTGCTGTTAATTAATTCCGAGTTAGGAATAACTATCTCTGCATTGTCACGGGTCTGGACAATAGTTGCCCGTAGACCGAGCTCTTTTACTTCGCCCACCTCTTCACCAACCTCAATCATATCACCTACCTTTAATGGCCGTTCAAAGAGCAGAATCAAACCACTGACAAAGTTGTTGACTATCGCCTGTAGTCCGAATCCGATACCGACACCAAGGGCACCACCAAGGATGGTGATCTGGCCGAGGCTGAAGCCGAGCATTTTCAGGAGGATAAGTAAGCCTACGGCGAGTATGGCATAATGGACTAGCTTGGTGATGGAAACCTGAGCACCGGTTTTTACCCCATAACGGGGAAGAACAGCATGGAGCAAAAACGCCCTGAGCCCCCTGGAACAAAGAAGGGTTGCGTAACAGACAAAAACAACTGCCAGCATAGAACCGGGAGTGATGGTCAGGGCATAAAAAGTAAACTGTATTGAGGTGATGGCATCAAATGCAGCCGCAACGGTCGGGTATACCCTCAGGATTACCAGGGTAATGGAGAGCCATAACAACCCATGAAACAAGATCAAGACCGGGCTCATATGTTTAACTATTACCGTCGCGTTTTGCCCGATAATATCAACGGGGAATTTGAGCAGCACCATTTCCAGAAGAGCTGAAATCATGAGCAGCATCAACCATACCATCAGGCTGACAACCATTGTGGACAACACTGCTCTAAAGATGAATACGGCAAGCTGATCATAGCCGATGATACCTGCGACAATGATAACAAATGGAAAAATGCCCCACAGCCAGATTGCCCAGGTAACCTTTTGGCTTGAAGATTTCTTCAGCCGTCGAATGAACTGATACAGATAGATGACAAAACCAACCAGCGAAATATAGAACACTAACAGGTAGATCAATGGTTGTGGCAGTTCAATGATGGTCAATAATTGAATGATTGCCAGAAACAGGGTTAATTGTCCGAGCAGTTCACTCTGCCAGGGGGTGCTGCAGACATTATCCGTTAATAAAGCGATAGTAACAATCAATGGCAGCAGCAGCAACATATCCCATTCCGGAGGCAGGGTGATGCGGACAGGGAACATATTAACAATGGCAAAGGCATTACTGGCAACAAAGATCCCGGTAATCAGTGGCTTGGAGGCAAAGGAGAACCACTTCGATGAGGGGGGAACCAAAGATTTGCTCAAGCTGATAGCAAGAACAAGGATCAAGACAGCCGCCAGCCATACGCCGTGTAGATTCTGCTGTATATAGCGCAGCTGATATTCGCCAAACAGACGGATGTCATTCCATCCCCGTTCCAACAGGTATTTATCAATTCGTCGATAAAATGTTGCCGACAGCATGGATGGAGACGTTTGACTGATAGTTAAATTTTTAATATTTTTCATTAAAGAAGACACCCTGTCATTAAGGGCGTAAACCCGAGTCAGGATTTCCCCTATCTCCTTTCCGGCCTGAAGTGTCTGTTCGATATGTTGTTCGATACTATTTTTACCCGTATTGATGACCTGCTCCAGCGAATCGTATGTTTGCAGTAACTTTTTCAATTCCGGCTGTTCTTTTGCCTGCGATTGCAATCTCTGTAAAAAACGCTGTTTTTCAAGCCAACCCCTGTGCCAGGTTTCCAGGTGTTTGATATTAGAGGTAATCGGCATGTTTAGAACATCAAGCTGCAGATTGAGTTTAGCCAGCCTTGACTCCAGAGACGAAAGTTGATGATAGCTGAGATGGGGATTGGACTCCGCCATGGTTGTTTCCCTTACCAACGCTTCCAGCTCCCCGTCAAGTTCAGGTAACCTGGTCAGCTGGCTGGTGACCCCGGTAGTTTCGGCGATCTTTTTCTGCAAGTCAATCAACTCGTTAGGCAGTGTATTGGACCAGGTATATATTTCAATGAGCGAGAGTGCCTGCGCAGCAGGCTCTTCCGGATCGACGATCTTGTCGGCAGCCAGACAAGCTACGGTGACCAAAAGGAGGAGAATGCAGAGGAGTAATGTGCGGTAAACAAACCGGCGGAACGCTTTTGAAGCTTTCATATCTGGAAGTATCTTCTTTTTGAATGTGCTCAGGAATAGTCTCGAATATAAGGCGGTTGAAATAAACGCTTACTGTTTTTTATCAGTTTTTGTACTGATATCCTACTCCATACACTGAGCGGATTATCTCAAGATCAGGCACTACAGCGGAGATTTTTTTGCGGAGTTTCTTTATATGGCTGTCGATGGTTCGATGACAGACAATGCGCCGGTCAGTATAAATCCTTTCCATCAGCTGATCACGAGTGAAAATGCGCCCGGGTTTCTCAGCTAGAATGTTAAGCAGTTGGAACTCCATTGCTGTCAGGTCCAGCTGCTGACCCTGCAAAGTGGCAACGTACCGCTCCGAATCCAGACTCAAAGTTTGGTTATTGAGCACAGAACCGGCACTGCGACGGAGAACGGCTTTTACTCTAGCTATTACTTCGCGGGGACTGAAAGGCTTACAAATATAATCGTCAGCGCCAAACTCAATACCGAACAGCCGATCTATTTCTTCGACTCGGGCAGTAACCATAATGATAGGCACACTGGAAAAGTTGCGTATCTCTTTGCAGATCTCAAGTCCGTCTTTTCCGGGTAACATCAGATCAAGGAGAATGAGGGTTGGTGCATTTTTTTTTACCCAGGCAACCACTGCACTACCGTCACTGATGCACTCTGTCGTATATCCGGCGTGTCGCAGATAATCACGGTGTAACTCAGCCAGCCGTGGTTCATCTTCTACTGTCAAAATTGTATGTTCCATGACAAAGCCCTTTTATGCACTCAACGGCAGTTTGATTTGAAACTCAAGACCACCATGGGGTGAATGATGAGCAGTGATTGTTCCCTGGTGGGCATCTACAATATTTTTACAGATTGCCAAGCCCAGCCCTGCGCCACTTTTGGCACGGTTTCGAGAGGGATCGACCCGGAATAACCTGTCAAATAGTTTTGGCAGGTGCTCTGATTCTACGCCCGGAGCTGAATCTTGAAAAGATATCTTCATATGCTCTTTATCCTCTTTGACAGCTACTTCCAGTTTTCCGGGAGTATCAGTATAACGCAAACTGTTTTCCAGGATATTGGTAAAAAGCTGTTGCAGTCGGTCAGGATCGGCAAGGAGAAAATGAGAAATGTTTGCCGGCATAGTTACGCTCAAAAACAGTCCCTTATCGTGAAAACGTTTTTCAAACAGCTCAAGAGACTCCTTCAGGATACCCAGCGGATCGACTTCTATTTTCTTGTAGGTCAAAGCACCAATGTCAGACATTGAAAGTTCATAGAGATCATTGACCAAATATTGCAGGTGCATGATTTCGCCATGGAGCAGCTCAAGGTTATGGGGGGTAGTCTGGCGGATTCCGTCCTGCAAAGCTTCAACTTCTCCTCGCAGTACTGAAAGAGGAGTGCGCAGTTCATGGGAAATATCCGCAACCCATTGTTGACGAGCCTTTTCGTTTTTCTCAAGAGTCATGGCCAGTATATTAAAATCAGCGGAAAGTCGTCCCAGTTCATCTCCAGTACTGACAGGAATACGAGTTTTGAACAGCCCTCCAATCAACCTGCGAGTTCCCTTGGTTAATGCCTTGATAGGGCGTAACAGATGACTTGTTACTGGAAAGGTAAGGAGCATGGATAATCCCACCATAACGAGCGTTACCAGGGCAAAAGTTTCCGTCTGCTGTTCTACAAAGCGCAGATCGCCCTCATGTGAGAGTTCTGTGACTGGAATCAGGCCCAAATAACCAATAACTTCGTCCTGGTACTGAATTGGACGAAGTGTGAGACTGTCTTTATAGTTGGCAGGTCCACCTATAATCCTTTGCTTGTCTGTGTTGTATAGAATGATTCTCGGCCCTATGCCTCTTGGGTCAATTGGTGGTGGGGCAACATGACGAAAATGTCCCATTTTTCCTTCTTTCTGGTAAGTTGCCCCTCCGGGTTCTAATAAGAACACCTCCTGATGGATGCTGCGCCAAAGATTAAGGTCATGGGCAATAAACTCCCAGTCTTTTTGTTTTGCGTAATAGCTGGTCAACTGCTCTGCTAGTTGATCAATCTGCGTCAGTTCCTGACTTTTAACGTAATTGAGAAAGCCACGATCAAAGCTCCATTGGAGAAACAGGAAAAGACTGGCAGCTACAACGGTACTGGTTAATAAAAGAGTAAAAAAAAGTTTGTGTCGGATACTTAGTTTCACATGAACCTCTTCTGTAAATAACCACCTTGAATAAAAAGAATAGACGATGTTTCCCTATCTCCCCAACAGTAAACGATGGTTTTAAAACGGTGGTTTTTTCCGCCTCTTTGATGCTGGTTGGTCTTTTTGGGAAATAAAACCATAATAAAGCGTAAGTGTGGAAGAAATATGAACCAGTTGAAAAAAAACCCTTTCCCAAAAAACAACAGATTCTCTCTGCACAAGGCAATATCCACATTTCTTCCTTATCTGTTCCTCCTTTTAGTGCTATATTTCAGACAACAACAGAGCACGAATAGGTCGACCGATTGGCAAACGATAGAGGCACACACCTGAGATCTTAAAATATTCATGGGGCGCGTGAATGGAAGCGCTGGGCGTAACAAAGGCACGAAAAAATAGTAAAGGAGTATGGGGTTGATGAGAAGAAAATGGGATAGTCGTTTTCTTGTAAGGCATATGCAAACAGAGCAAAGGAGGTAAAATATGATCAACAACATAAGCAACATAAGCAACATGAGCAATTCCATGCTGACGATGCGCAGCAGCGGCATGAAGGGGCCACCGCCACCCCAGGGACAGGATGTCTTTCAGGTGGCGGACACCAATGGCGATGGGGTGGTTTCCCTTAGCGAGCTTGAGGCAGTGACGGAAGGAATCGAAGAAGTAACCGGTACCACCATCAATGTTGATGAGGCTCTTAGTAGCTATGATGCCAATCAAGACGGAGGACTGAGCGGAGAAGAATTGTTGCTCATGATGACCGGTAACGGTTTTGCCCCTCCCAAGATGGCGGAAGGTGAAGAGACTGACTTTGGCATGCAGCCTCCTCCGCCACCTATGGAGCAGGCAGCTTCCGCCTATGAGCAGAGCAGTAATAATGACCAGATAGCTCAATTAATTGAGTTGTTACAGAGTAAAGATAGTGATGAAGCGTATGTTTCAATTGACATAACGTCATAGCGGGATAACCGAATTTAATTCGGCGATGAAATATCCCCACTCAATCCAAGGGCCTTATGCAGTATACTATCTATCCCAATCAGCCAATGCCGAATTTCTTCCTCATTTACTATTCCTCCACCCTGGCTTAGATTCCCCGGTTGCTCACTCCTGCACCACCACCGGGGAATTTAGCCTACCTGAAATATCCCGTTTTATACCATCAACGATCTCTCGACATGCCTGCTCACACTTTCCGCTTGATCTGACCAAAAATAACAAAATTCACGTTCAGCTGTAACTTGCACATTTCCTCCCTATTTCCTGCGCATTGCAGTGATATTTTCACAGACAACCTGCAGATAACTTTTGGATCCTCTGGCTCCCAAGGTTACCTGAAGCAGCCATCGGTTAAAAGATTCGAGGCCAAATTGAAAACCAAAAAGGAGAAACTTTATGACAAAGAAAGGAATTGTAAAAACGATGGTATTGGTGATGCTGCTTGCAATGATGTCTGTATCAGCTTGTGCAAACAGCGATAGAGGTAATCGTGGAGGCCAGCAGGGGCCGCCTCCGGAAGCGATCAAGGCATGTGAGGGTAAACAGGAAGGTGACAAGGTAACCTTTGAAGGACGTGGTGGTGAGTCTCTCAGCGGTACATGCCAGTCAGTTGATGATCAATTGGCAGCTGTTCCAGAAGGACACCGCTCACCTCAGTAGACATGCCAATAATGGAAGGCATCCCGCTTGTATCGAACAGATAACAACGCGGTATGCCTGACAAGACAATGGACAACACTCAAAAGAAACAAGAAAATGACAATTGAAACCATTAATGGGTGTATCGGCTGTGGTACATGCGTAGAAACTTGTCCCACTGATGTTTTACGGCTGGATACCAAGACCCGGAAAGCAATTATTAAGTATCCGGAGGATTGCCAGATATGTCACTTGTGCAGGATGTATTGCCCGGTGGACGCAATCACAATTTCGCCGGAGAAATCGATTCCAGTAATCGTATCATGGGGATGATCATGAAAAAACAAACAGGGACAAGGGGAATCTTATCGTTGGCAGTTCTATTTATCGGTTTGCCTCTATTCTTCTATGCGACTGGCAACTTCCCGAAACGAACAATGTTAAAAGAATCAATTTCGATCCTAACTATCCTGGCTTTCTGCCTGATGCTGGCACAGTTTTTTTTAACTCGTAACAAATGCATTGTGTTAGCTGGCGACTCAAGGCTGGGATTCAATGCAATCCATAAAGGTCTTGGATATGTCTTGTTAATTGTTCTTCTCAGTCATCCGTTCCTGATTGTCGTGCCGCGACATTTTGAATCCGGGGTCGACCCCAAGGAAGCATTTGTCGCAATCATTACATCCTTTAACTCCTTGGGTGTTGTGCTGGGTATATGTTCCTGGCTTCTGATGCTCATCTTAGGCGTCACCTCCCTCCTACGAAAGAAACTGCCTCTGGCCTATAAAAATTGGCGAATGTTTCACGGTATTTTAGCTGTTCTTTTTACCATTCTGGTTTGCTGGCATGCCATAGAACTCGGTCGGCATACCACGCCAATTATATCCTCCTATATAGTGCTTGCTGCAGTAAGCGGAGTAATTCCTCTTTTAGAAACATACATATCACGACCACGATTAGAACAAAGGGTGAACAAATGACAAATAGACACGCAAACAATAACATTTCCCGTCGGGATTTTATGGCACTCGCCGGAGGAGCTGCAGGCATAGCAACCCTCGCCGCAGTCGGGGTCCCGACAGGTTGGGCTGCCAATAAATCAAAAGTCAATGTCGGTACAATGAACCTCCAGGACAGCTCAACAGACGTGCTGGTTATCGGAGGCGGAATGGCAGGATTATTTGCAGCCGTCAAGGCCCACGACGCGGGTGCGAAAGTGACGCTTGTTTCAAAGGGACGTCTCGGTTCTTCTGGTCAGACACCTTTTGCAAAAGGAATATTCGCATACGATGCCAGCAAGGAGAAAGTGAGCCTCGATGAATTTGTCGAGACTGTTTCCCGTTCTGCCCTGGGCACCAATAATCCGGCATATACCCGACAAATGGCAGAACACTCTCTTGCACGTGTCAACGAATTACGAGAATGGGGCTTTTTTGATTCGCCTCTCTATAATAACTGTTTTAACAAACCGATTAAAGAACGGGATATTTCTGTCCTGGAAAGAATTGTTATAACCCACCTTATTAAGGAAAACGGCCGAATTGCCGGTGCCGCTGGTTTTAGTCTTGATGAAGAAAAGACCCATATCCTCCAGGCCAAGAGTGTGATTCTTTGCACAGGTGCCGGCGGTTTTAAGCCCAACGGTTTCCCTATCTGCGACTTAACTCACGACGGCACCGTAATGGCCTACAATATTGGAGCAAAGGTTACGGGGAAAGAATGGAATGACGGGCACCCCGGTCAGTCGACAAATGCCGCAGCCTGTTTTGATGGCTGGCATGGGATGTTCGAAAGAAAGCCTGGCACGACGGGTGTAGAGGTTCACCATGACCTAGGGGTGGATCTAAATTATATCGCCTATATGGCCGGAGGACCACTCGCCGGTGGTCCTCCGGGAATGGGCAGCAATAAACGTCTTGCGGGAGGTCCATACACACCGACGGAATTTGATCGAAGCAGCTCAGGAAATGGCGATGGTGCAAGACCGGGACCACCTCCCAATCATGGTGGAGGCCCGCCAAAAGAGGGTGGTGGTCCTCCGGGAATGAGCGGTTCACCTGTTGGGGGTTCTTCTGCGGGAATGGCAATCCATAAATCGGAAGGGCTGGTGCCGATCAATGATAAGTGCGAATCGACTATCCCCGGATTGTATGCAGCCGGGGATGCTTTGGGGTCATATATGGCAGGCGCCATATATACACAGGTCGGTTCGTCCCTTGCCGGGTCTGCAGTACAGGGGGCAATAGCAGCGGATGCTGCCGCTGAGTATTGCAAACGTATTGATATCAAAGGCGTTTCAAAGAAAAGAATCAAAGAGATTCAGGAAGAGATTCTGGCACCATTGAAACGAGAAGCAGGGTACAGTCCCGCCTGGGTGACCCAGACCTTACAGGGCGTCATGATTCCTAACTTCATTATTTATATCAAGAAAGAGAACCTGTTAAAAGCTGCACTGGCGTACATAGAAGAATTACGAGATCACCATATGCCAATGCTGAGAGCTGCGGATATGCATGAACTCAGACTGGCCTATGAGACGAGGAATATGATTATCAGCGCGGAGATGAAACTCAAGGCCTCGATAATGCGAAAAGAGAGTCGCTGCAGCCATTACCGACTGGATTACCCTGATTTGGATGACAAGAACTGGCAGGCATGGATAAATATTTTTAAAGGTCCCGACGGCTCTATGAAACTGGAGAAACAGCCTTTTGGCAGTTGGCCTGTGGTGTAGTTTTTTTAGAAACCAGAAGACAGTTATAATGAACACCGTGCGGTATTCATGTTGTCCTATAAAACTGATCTGTTTAGCGGGTAGTTTTCATTGAAAATACTCTGTTGTGATAACCACATGTAAACATATATACTTTTAATAAGACCACTAGGAGTCTGTCGGAGTTAGACGACTTCCTCTACCATTTGTTTCTATGCGTCGCTACCCTCCGAGCTCCCGGCCGGAATAGAGTGGAATCAGTGGCCGGAATCGTCTGCAATATGCAGCAAAAACTCTAGCCAGTTCCCCACTGGCTAGAGTTTGGTGAGGCCGCCGAATGGCGCAAAGTTGCACTGTATATATGGGCTATGTAGGTAACGCTATGCCAAATCTATAGAAGTGAAAAACAGAGCGTCATAACCACTGTAGGTGCAAAAGCATAGGCCAAAAGAAGAACTGGAGAAACACCGTTATTGAAGTAGTTTTTCAATAACGCCTGTCCGGCAGGGTTAGGGGCATTGGCAATC
>JAHIUA010000019.1 GCA_018817385.1 Pseudomonadota bacterium | reverse complement strand
GTAGCGAAAATTAGAGAAATCGAGACCAGATTTTCATGGATTTGAGGCGAATAGCAGGTCTATTTAACGAAAAGCCATGGAAATATGGGCCGATTTGTCAAATTTGCAGCAGATTTATGTCTAAGTCCGACAGGCTCCTAAACTATTTGACTTTCCGACATCCCAGGACACTTCCATGACTACCCAAATTTCGTATTGCTTCTACAAATCACATCACCTGGGCCAAAGACCACCTAATATCGCCTCACCCTTGAATCCTCCTGGTTCCCTTCTTCCTTTCCTCTTCATCTCAAATATCTCCGCCAAAAATCTCATTTACACTTTAGAAAATTTACCATTATTTTTGTACCACCTGATGGACAGACAAAAACGTTGCCTCCAAGCAGGTACCACATCATACCATCTACAACCGACAAAAGGATATTACGGTTCAGCTGGCGCTTAACGAATATTAAAAGAATAGAAGAATCACAATTCTGTTAAAAACCGCAATCTTAAAAATAAGTCAAATCCAATACATTCTTTTATCAGGCAATTATTGACAGTCAGTTTTTGTAACTTTTTATCAACCTCCTCAATTTTTTTTAATTTTTTCCTAAAGAACTCTATGGGAAAAGACGAAAAGTGACTTACCTGCGAGGTACAACACGAGACACCGACATTACGTTTGTAACTGATTGACAACGACGCCGAATGCACCCCTTCAAGGAGGATATTAAATGGCACTTACAATCAATACAAACGTTCCATCATTAAATGCTCAACGTAATCTAGGCAAATCACAGAGCGCCCTTTCCGAATCAATGCAGCGACTTTCTTCTGGCTTGAGAATCAACTCAGCCAAGGACGATGCTGCCGGCCTTGCCATTTCTGATCGAATGACCTCCCAGATCCGGGGTCTGAATCAGGCAGCACGAAACTCTAACGACGGTATCTCCTTGGCCCAGACGGCAGAAGGAGCACTCCAGGAGAGCACCAATATCCTCCAAAGGATGCGTGAGCTGGCTATCCAGTCAGCCAATGATACCAACAGTGCCTCTGACCGCGCTTCCCTGCAGGCCGAAGTTAATCAGCTCCAACAGGAGATGACCAGGATTGCCAGCA
Organism: Pseudomonadota bacterium; assembly: GCA_018817385.1. GTDB lineage: Bacteria > Desulfobacterota > Desulfobulbia > Desulfobulbales > Desulfocapsaceae > Desulfocapsa. The sequence goes on along the minus strand of JAHIUA010000019.1, from coordinate 23,511 downwards.
GCACCTCTTTTAACGGCAAAAACGTCCTCGACGGCACTTTGGCCAATGCCCAGTTTCAGGTAGGCGCCAATGCCAATGAGACAATTACCTTTTCCATCCCCTCGGCCCTGGCTGCAGAACTTGGAAGTCACCAATTAGAATCAACCAACAGTACTGCTACCAGCATTGAAGCAGCGACAGCTGCTGCGGCAGATACGAGCGCGGGCAACAATGTGACACTCCAGACCTTGAGCATCTTCGGTCCTGAAAGTACGGCAATATCAACTGTTGATGTTGCTTTGGCTGACAGCGCCAAAATTATTTCCGATAAAATCAACACCACCTCCACAGAAACCGGCGTAGTCGCCGAGGCCATCACAACAGCTACGCTTTCCGGCATTGACTCTGCAGGCATAGTTACTTTCAAACTGGCCGGAACCAACATTGGTGTAGGCGAGGAAATCCCTGTCAGTGCGCTGGTGGCAGTTGACGACCTTACAGCCCTGGCCAATGCCATAAATGACCAGGCAGGCAATACCGGTATCTCCGCCACCCTGAGTGGCGACAAGTTATCCATCAAATTGACCCAGGCAGACGGGTATGACATCAAAATCAGTGACTACGCACATAGTGTTCCCGCAGACCTTATGATAGTTGAAGGCAATGAAAGCGCCACCCCAACTCCAATATCGTTAACAACTGCCACTACAGACTCCACCGTCATTGGCGGCACAGTCAGTTTCTACAGCGATGGTTCTTTCAATGTGAGCAGCGACGTTGACGTTGCAGGTGGTTCACTCTTCGATACCGCCGCCGATACTGCCGTCGGCAGCACCCTCCAATCCATCGATGACGTGGACATCAGTACGGTTGAAGGCGCATCCGACGGCATCAGAGCCATTGACGGTGCCATTGGTCAGATTGATCGCATACGCGGAGACCTGGGCGCCCTGCAGAACCGGTTTGAATCCACTATCGCCAATCTAGAGAATGTATCCGAGAATCTTTCCGCAGCCCGCAGCCGGATTCTCGATGCCGACATTGCCCAGGAAACCTCGGCCATGACGAAGAATAACATCCTGCAACAGGCCGGTGTTGCCATCCTGACCCAGGCCAACCAGACGCCACAACTGGCATTGCAGCTGTTACAGGGATAAAAATATCCACATAACCTAATAAAAAGGCCTGTTACCCAAGGTACAGGCCTTTTTATTATCTGACCCGCTTGTTTTACACCTTCTCTGCCTCCCTGAAAGAATCACTCAACTCCTACTGAACGAGCTTAAACAGCTTAACATTGCCGCATCCTTGTCCATCTTCCAGATATCACTTGACATAATATGCAACAATATGCTGAATATATAACACTATGACAGCAATTAAGACGCCAATCTGATCATTACCAGGCAATTTCAGCCAAGCAAACACTCCAATCATGACCCTGCCTCCCCATTCAGAACAAACATCCCGCGAACAGCTTGATCATATGCTGCAAGAGGCATCCACCTCCTGCCAGAATAAGCAGTTCGAAAAAGCAGAGAACGAATATCAGGCCATTCTCAAAATTCAGGCCGATCATCCGGAGGCAAATTACTCGTTAGGACTTCTGCTTCTCCAAAAAAAACAGGCCTCAGCAAGCCTGTCCTATTTTGAAACCGCCTTGGACAAAAGGCCGGAGTATGGCCCATACTGGCTAACCTACATAGATGCCCTTGACCAGGCAGGTCAATCGGATGTCGCCAGACAAGTATTTGAAATGGCGCAACAGGCCGGGCTGCAAGGTGAAGATGTGGACGCCCTTAAGGCCAGGTTGAACATCAACCCGAAAGAAGCAACCAAACAATCTGAATCATCCGTTCAACTTCAAGCGACACCGACCAATCCAGTAAGCAATTCGCTCCCTGAGCAGCAAGATATCGACACTCTCCTCTCATTGTACCAAGATGGCAGAATCACCGAATGCGAACAGCTTGCCCTTGCGATTCTGAACTGTTTTCCCTCTCATGGTCTTTCCTGGAAGGTCCTCGGAGCCGCTCTCAAGCGCCAGGAACGGTTGGAAGAAGCGATAATCGCCATGAAACAGGCGGCACTCCTCCTGCCGCAAGACCATGAAGCCCTCAATAATCTCGGTCTGACCCTCAAAAGTCAGGGTAATCTTAGCGAATCCGAAACCATTCTTCGTCTGGCACTCACCCTCAAAGAGGATTTTGTCGAAGCACACAATAATCTTGGTGTCACCCTGATGGCGCAAGGGCGCTTCGCTGAATCCGAAGCATGTTTTCGTCAGGCCCTACACATTCAACCAGAATACGTCGAGGCCTATTGCAATCTTGGCATCAACTTAAAAGATCAAGGCCGTTATGCTGATTCCGAAGCAACCTTCCAACATGCCTTGCAACTCAGGCCGTCTTATGCCGAGGTCTGGAGCAATCTTGGCAACCTCCTGCAACGCCAGGAGAGACTCTCTGAGGCGGAAGCCAGTCTGCGCAAGGCACTGGAATTAAACCCGGACTTTGCCATAGCCTATAACAATCTCGCCAACACCCTCCAATGCCAGGGACATCTTGAAGAGTCAGTATACTGTTATCACAAGGCCCTGAAACTCAAACCAGATTATCCAGAGGCCTATGACGGCCTGCTCTTTGTCTCCAACTATCATCCCGACAACAGCAGTGAAGACCTTTTCCAACTGTATCGTGACTACGATGAACGATTTGGCCTCCCCCATCAAGAGCAGTGGAAGCCACACAGCAACACCCCTAACAGTAATCGCCGCCTGAAGGTCGGCTATGTATCGCCCGCTTTCTACAGCCATCCGGTACTCCATTTTCTTGAACCATTACTTGCCTGTCATGACAAAAACCTTTTTGAGATTTTTGCCTATTCTGAAACCATCCGTGAAGACCCAATAACCACTCGTTACCAACAACAGGTGGACCACTGGATCCCCACCATCGGTCTTTCTGATGACGCACTGGTGGAAAAAATCCGCAGTGATAGCATCGATATCCTTGTTGACCTCGCCGGACATACCGGTCGAAACCGCCTGGGAGTATTTGCCCGCAAACCGACTCCGATATCACTACACTGGCTGGATTATGGCTACACGACCGGGCTCTCCGCCATCGATTATTACCTGACAGACGTGGCCACCGCCCCAATAGGGAGCGAGAAGCTGTTTTCAGAACAACTCTGGCGACTGCCTACTCCGTCCCTTGTCTATCGCCCCGCAACTGATATGGGCCAGGTGGGTCCATTACCTGCAACACAGTGTGGCCATGTCACCTTCGGTACCCTTACACGGGCTATCCGTATCAACCATCACACAATCAGGGTATGGTCTGAAATACTCCACCAGGTCGAAGGCTCACGCCTGATAATTGACAGCGGTAATTTCAAAGATCCGACAATGCGCCAAAGCCTGGTCGACAAATTTATCGATCAGGGCATAGATAAAAGCCGTTTGGAAATAGGCTACCATAGCCCTCCCTGGGATGTACTACGAGCTACCGATATAGGACTCGACTGTTTCCCTCACAACTCAGGGACGACATTATTTGAAAACCTGTATATGGGGGTACCCTTTATTACCCTGGCCAACAAACCAGGCATCGGAAGATTAGGTTGTATGGTTCTTGAAGGGGCAGACCATCCAGAATGGATCGCCAACACTGAAGATGATTATATCAAAAAAGCAGTTGCCCTTGCCTCAAATCTGCCTGAGCTGGCTTCTCTTCGCAATTCACTTCGTGATGATCTCCAACACAGTCCCTTAATGGATGAACAGGGTTTTACCAAAAAAGTCGAAGATGCCTACCTGGAGATGTTCAGGCAGTGGCGCGACACCACAGAACCGAGACGCAACAGAAATGAACATGTCTCCAGCGCAGGTAAAGAAAAGGTTATAGTGGCTGATATGGCTACCAGCCACTATAACCTTGGTGTCGACCATCAACGACAAAACCAGCTTGCTGAAGCTAAAAACGAATACATCCAGACTATTAACCTTCGTCACAACTTTATCAAGGCATACAATAATCTCGGTGTTATTTTTCAACAACAAGGAAAGTTTGACGAGGCGAAAGCAAGTTTTCTCAAGGCCCTGGAGTTCAAAGCAGATTATACGGATGCCTGTTACAACCTGGCAAACACCTATAAAATGGAGCATGAACTTTTTGATGCAGAAGCAGCCTATCGACAGGTTATCGCCATTGCGCCAAACTATACAGAAGCTCACTTTAATCTCGGCAATATCCTTCAGGAACAGGGGCGGCCCCAGGAAGCGGAGCTCTCTCTTCACCATGCATTAACTCTCAACCCGAACCACATCAAGGCCTTCAGCACACTCCTCTTCGCCTTAAACTATCACCCGGATAAAAGTGCGGCAGAAGTCTTTCAAGCCTATCAAGAATTTAACACCAGATTCTGCCAGCCCCACCATGATAAATGGTTAGCACACACCAACATTGAGGCAGGAAACCGTCGACTCAAGGTTGCTTATGTCGCACCGGCCTACAACAAACATCCAGCCCGTTATTTTGTCGAACCCCTTCTTGCCCATCACGATAAAGGTTCAATGGAAACCTACGCCTATATCGAACGTTCTCAAGAAGAGGCCACCACTGATTTATTTCATAACTATGTGGATCACTGGATTTCCACTACAGAATTAACGGATGACCAACTCAGCAAGCAAATCCGCAGCGATGGGATAGATATTCTCGTTGATCTGGCCGGGCATACGGCCGGAAACAGACTGGGAGTTTTTGCCAGAAAACCCGCTCCGGTCTCCCTACACTGGCTGGATTTCGGGTATACAACAGGACTGACAGCGATTGATTACTACCTGACCGATCAGGCAACCGTCCCTGCAGAGAGCGAACAATTTTTTTCCGAAACGCCTTGGCGTCTTAACACTCCCGCCCTGGCCTATCGTCCTCCCGAAGATATTGGTCCTGTAAACAACCTTCCGGCAGAAGAAAATGGTTATCTCACATTCGGCACTCTGACTCGGGCGGTACGCATCAATCACCGAACCATTCGGGTATGGTCCGAAATACTGAAAAGATGCCCAGGTTCCCGCCTGATCATCAACAGTGGCAGTTTCCGGGAGCCATCTATGCAGGAGGCCGTGGCTGAGCGATTTAGCGTCCATGGTATCGAGCGGGAAAGACTCGATATCGGCTCTCAAAGTCCACCTTGGAATATCCTGCGCACTATTGATATTACACTGGACTGTTTTCCCCATAACTCCGGGACAACACTTATCGAAAGCCTCTATATGGGCGTCCCTTATATCACCCTCGCCGATCGACCAAGTGTCGGCAGACTGGGAAGTTCAATTCTTGAAGGTGTCGGCCACCCTGAATGGATAGCAAAGACAGAGGAAGAATATATCCAGAAGGCTTTAATACTTGCAGGAGATCTATCAAAACTTGCCGCAACCCGCATGACTCTGCGCCAGGATATGACCAAGAGTCCCTTGATGAACGAACAGGGGTTCACCGAGAAAGTCGAAGCGGCTTATCGCGAAATGTTCAAGCTCTGGTGGAATTCAAGACAAATCACGGGACAGCCGCTATCAGAAAAGAAATATGCCCCCCTCTCAACAAACCGTAAACAGAAAAAAGGAACTCAGAAAAAGAAATCTAAAAAAAACCGGAAGAGAGCAGTTCCCAAAAGCACTGAGATTGACAGGCTCACCCAGTTATTCAATCAAGGAAACCTCACTGAAGCCACACAACTTTCCCGATCACTGACAAGCAGATTTCCACAGCACGGATTCGGCTGGAAAGTACTGGGGCCGCTCCTTCATCAGCAGGGATTGAAGGAAGAGGCCATTCAGGCCATGCAACAAGCGACAATCTGTCTCCCTGACGACCCTGACACGTTCTATAATCTCGGCATTGCCCAGCAACAGTCGGATCTACTGGCTGAGGCAGCAAACAGCTACGACAAGACCTTACAACTTAATAAAAATCATCTTCAGGCACAGTACAACCTCGGAACTGTTCTGAAACAACTCGGCTGGCTGGCAGAAGCAGAAAATTGTTATCGCCGTGCCCTGGAGCTCAAACCGGATTTTTTTGAAGTACACTGTAACCTGGGGAACATACTCAGAGCCCAAGGCAGGCTCAACGAATCCATTGACAGCTATCGTTTAGCATTACAAATCAGGCCTGATTCCGAAGAAGCCCTCACCAACCTCAGTCTTGCCCTTCGAACACAAGGCATATTGGGTGAAGCTGAGACAGTATGCAAACAGGCGCTGCAGATCAACCCCAAGTTAGCTGAAGCACATAACAATTTGGGACTTATTTTCCAAGACCAGGACAGATTAACAGAAGCAGAACTATATTTTCAACGGGCCTTAGAAATCAAACCGGATTATTCCAATGCACATTATAATCTTGGCACTACTCATATCAAGCAAGGCAGGCTCGTTGAAGCAGAAGGCAACTTACGCAGAGTAATCGAGCTTCAACCTGAATCAACTAACTTTTACAGCGCCCTGCTCTTTCTTCTAAATAATCATCCCGATAAAAGCAGTGAAGAAATCTACGATGCATATAAGATTTTCAACTCCATATTCGGTAGTCCGCTACACACAAAATGGAAGCCATTCACTAACAACCACAAAACGAATCGCCGATTAAAAATTGGCTATGTGTCTTCCAATTTCAATAAGCATTCAATGCGACATTTTCTTGAGCCTTTGCTTGCCCATCATAATAAAGAAAAGGTCGAAGTGTATGTCTATACTGATCAAACCAGTGAAGATGCAGTAACAGATCGATACAGATCCTACGTTGATCATTGGCTAACATCCATAGGAATCAATGATGACACCCTCACTGAACAGATTCGTGGCGATGGTATTGATATACTGATTGACCTGGCAGGGCATACGGGAGGGAATCGCCTGGGAGTGTTTGCCCGTAAACCTGCCCCTGTCTCATTACACTGGCTCGATTTTGGGTATACCACAGGACTGACCGCAATCGATTATTACCTGACCGACATGGCGACTGTTCCAGAGGGAACTGAGAATCTGTTTGCCGAAACCCCTTGGCGCATAAAAACGCCCAGCCTGGCCTACCGTCCGGCAAAGGGTATGGGAGAGGTTAACTCCTTACCAGCTTTGGAGCGCGGTTATATCACTTTTGGCACGCTTACCAGAGCGCTCCGTATCAATCACCGCACAATCCGGGTCTGGTCGGAGATACTCAAACGGGTTGAAGGTGCACATCTGGTAATCGACAGTAGTAATTTCAAGGACGAATCCATGCAGACGACATTTGCAAACAAGTTTATCGCCCATGGGATCGACCGTGACCGTTTGGAAATCGGCTACCACAGCCCACCATGGGATGTCCTCCGTGGCCTGGATATCGGTTTCGACTGTTTTCCCCATAACTCAGGCACCACCTTATTTGAAACCCTCTACCTGGGCATACCTTTTGTCACCTTGGCAGACCGCCCCTGTATTGGCCGCCTCGGCAGTGCTATCCTGGAAGGAGTTGGACATCCGGAATGGATAGCCTCTAAAGAAGAAGAGTATATAGACATTGCGGTAGCGCTTGCATCTGATCTACCCAGGCTGATAACTATACGCACCAGTCTCAGGGAAGAAATGGAACATAGTCCCTTGATGGATGAACCGGCATTTGCCCGTAAAGTCGAAACAGCATACAATGAAATGTTTATGAAATGGCGTGAGGAACAACAATGAAGGCTGTCATTCTTGCAGGAGGCCTGGGAACCCGGATCAGCGAAGAGACTCATCTCAAACCCAAACCCATGATCGAGATTGGCGGCAAGCCCATTCTCTGGCATATCATGAAGATGTATTCGGCGCACGGAGTAAATGATTTTGTGATCTGCTGCGGCTATAAGGGGTATATCATCAAGGAATACTTTGCCAATTACTTCCTGCACATGTCTGATGTTACTTTTGATATGATGAAAAATATCATGGAAGTCCATCAACGACATGCAGAGCCATGGCGGGTGACCCTGGTCGACACCGGCGAGGGCACCATGACTGGCGGCAGATTAAAACGGATAGCTGAATATGTACAGGATGATGAGGCCTTCTGTTTTACATACGGTGACGGCATAGCAGATGTTGACATTTCTGCGGCCATTGACTTCCATGCATCCCATCATAAACTGGCAACCATAACCGCAGTCCAGCCCCCGGGTCGCTATGGCGCTTTAACTATTGAAGGCGAAGAAGTACTTGGGTTTACCGAAAAACCACGTGGAGATGGCGGCCTTATCAACGGTGGTTTTTTTGTCCTTTCACCCAAATGTATAGATCGTATTGCCGGGGACAGAACCAGCTGGGAACTGGAGCCGTTGGCTGGCCTTGCAACAGATGGTCAACTGATGGCCTTTGAACACAATGGCTTCTGGCAACCAATGGATACCCTGCGCGAAAAAAACCTGCTGGAAAATCTGTGGCAATCAGGCAAAGCTCCATGGAAGGTGTGGTGATGCTCCTCCCCAATCCACAATTCTGGCATAACAAAGAGGTACTACTCACCGGACATACTGGTTTCAAAGGTGGTTGGCTGGCCTTGTGGCTGTACACTCTTGGCGCCAAAGTTACAGGACTGTCTCTTCCTCCCGCAACCGAACCCAACCTGTTCTCTCTGGCACGAGTGGCCGATCTTGCTGACAGTCGCTACGCCGACATCAGAGATGCGAAACAGCTCTCTCTGATTGTTAAAGAGACCTCACCGGAAATTGTTTTTCATCTCGCAGCTCAACCTCTGGTTCGGGCCAGCTATCGCCTGCCCCTTGAAACCTTCGCCACCAATGTCATGGGCACCGCCCATCTCCTCGAGTCCCTACGCGGACTCGATGCCATCAAAGCAGCAGTAATCATAACCACCGACAAGGTCTATCGGAATCAGGAATGGCCCTATCCCTATCGGGAAGATGACGCCTTGGGTGGCCATGATCCCTACAGCGCCAGCAAGGCCGCCTCCGAGATTGTAACCGCAAGTTACCGCGATGCCTTTCTTGCTGAACAGGGTGTGGCAATCGCCACAGCCCGGGCCGGGAATGTTATAGGCGGTGGTGACTGGTCGGAAGACCGTCTGATTCCTGATGCCGTGCGAGCCTGGGAAACGGGGAAGCCCTTGGAGATTCGTAGCCCTTTGGCGATCCGTCCCTGGCAACATGTCCTCGAACCACTGGCAGGCTACCTGATGCTTGCCGAAAAACTCTGCAGCAAACCGGATCTGGCCGGGGCCTTTAATTTCGGACCGGAAACAAGCAGTGCGGCAACGGTCCGGGAGGTTATCGAACATGCAAGTACATGCTACGGCCATGGTCAGGTGAGATGGGGGAACGGCAATGAAGGCCCCCACGAAGCCGGCTGGCTGGCCCTCGAAATTGCCAAGGCCAGATCAACCTTAGGCATCGTCCCCAAATGGTCACTATTGGAAACGATTGAACGGACGATGAACTGGTACCGTCGACTGGCAGAGGGAGCCGATGCCCGCAAACTCTGTTTTACTGAAATTGCTGAGTTTGAGGCCGACTCATGAATCGATTCACAATGTTCGATACCCCCTTGGCCGGATTGATAGAGGTTGAACGCCACCAACTGATCGATAGCAGAGGGTTTCTTACCAGAATATTTTGCGCCGAAGAATTAGCTGCCTTCGGCTGGACAAAGCCTGTCGCCCAGATCAATCACACATCGACTGCGGTCAGCGGGACAATACGGGGTATGCATTTTCAAGCCCCCCCCCATGCCGAAATAAAACTGGTCAGCTGCCTACGGGGTGAAGTCTGGGATGTTGCTGTCGACATCAGGCCCGGTTCACCAACATTTCTCCACTGGCATGGGGCACATCTATCCAGTAAAAACTGTCGCGCCCTGCTCATACCAGAAGGCTTTGCCCACGGTTTCCAGACACTGACCGATGATGCCGAACTGCTCTATTGCCATTCAGCTGCCTATGTCAGCGGTTCCGAAGGAGGACTGAACCCACAGGATCCTGAGCTGGCCATTGACTGGCCAATCCCGGTTACAGAGATATCAGACAGAGACATGTCACATCCGCTTATCGACACCAGTTTTAAAGGAGTCTACTCGTGAACTGCCGCCATTGTGGAGCATTACTCCAACTCCCCTTTCTCGATCTGGGCTCAGCACCGCCCTCAAACGCCTACCTCAACAAAGACAGCCTGCATGCTCCAGAATTGTGGTTTCCTCTACGAGTAATGGTATGCGAGCAATGCTGGCTGGTGCAAACCGAGGACTTTTCCCGGGCGGATACCCTTTTTGCGGCAGACTATGCCTATTTCAGTTCGTTTTCCGATACCTGGCTGAAACATGCCAGGCTGTACGTGCAATCGATGATCGACCGCTTCGCTCTGGGACCTCACAGCAAGGTAGTGGAAATCGCCGCCAACGATGGGTATCTCCTCCAGTACGTGCAGGAGGCAGGGATTCCCTGCCTGGGAATTGAACCAACAGCCGGGACCGCCAGAGCTGCCCGAGAAAAAGGATTGCTAATCATTGAGAAATTCTTTGGTGAGCAACTGGCACAGACCCTGGTGGCTGAAGATCATGCTGCTGACCTGATCACGGCCAATAATGTCCTGGCCCACGTCCCCGACATCAATAATTTTGTCAAAGGATTTGCAACGTTGCTTAATCCCCAGGGGGTGGCCACCTTTGAATTCCCGCACATCCTGCGCCTGGTTCAGGAAAATCAATTCGACACGGTATATCACGAACATTATTCTTATTTGTCTTTCTTCACGGTTGAAAACATACTCTCCAGCCAGGGATTGCAGATCTTTGATGTGGAGCACCTACCCACCCATGGTGGCAGCTTGAGAGTCTATGCCCAGCGAACCGATCAGGGCAGACATGAACGCACGGAACGGGTGGGTAATCTCCTTAAAACAGAGAAAACTGCAGGAATAACCAGGATGGTCTTTTATACCGACCTCCAAACCAGGGCCGAGCAAGTCAAGAATGACCTTCTCGGCTTTCTTCTTGACGCTAAACACCGAGGACTTTCCGTGGCTGCCTATGGCGCAGCGGCCAAAGGCAACACCCTGCTTAACTTTGCCGGAGTCAGACCTGATCTGTTGAGTTATGTGGCAGACCGCAATCCCGCCAAGCAGGGCAAATTCATGCCAGGAAGCCGTATTCCTATTGTTGATGAAACGTACCTACAACGCAGCCAGCCTGACCGGGTGCTGATCCTGCCCTGGAACTTGCGTGATGAAGTGATGAACCAGCTGGACTATATCAGGCAATGGGGCGGCCGGTTTGTGACGGCAATTCCACAACTCAGGATAATCCCATGATTGAAATACACCCGGACGCCATAGTTTCCTCTCTAGCCGATATCGAGGATTCCATCAGAGGGACCCGTATCATAATCAGCGCCTCTTCAATCATCGATAGTTTTGTAAAAATCAAACCTACAGGAGGGCAGGGTGATTTGATTATTGGGGAACGAACAGTGGTCAATTCCGGTTGCGTTTTCTACACGGGAAATGGTATCCAAATCGGCAAGGATGTTGCTATTGCCGCAAATTGTACGTTTGCTCCGGTAAATCACGCTTATCACGACAAAAAACGTCTTATTCGAGACCAAGGTTTCTTGCCCAGCAAAGGTGGCATTCTTATTGAAGATGATGTCTGGATTGGAGCCAACTGTGTTCTGCTGGATGGTTCAGTCCTCCACCAAGGCTGCGTTATTGCTGCAGGATCAATTGTACGTGGGGAAATTCCTCCTTATTCCGTTAATGCAGGTCAGCCATTGGCTATAATCGGATGGCGAGAATAAAGGCTACAATTATTGGCGGTCAAGGCTTTATCGGCCGTCATCTTACCGCCAGACTGCTTGCCACAGGATGGGATTGCCATGTCCCTGAACAACAGGCAACCTATGCCAGGCAGGAAGACATGGGCCATGTATTTTATTGTGCAGGTTTGACCGCCGATTATATCCGTCGCCCTTTTGACACAGTCGAAGCACACGTATCACTCTTGAGCAGAATTCTACAGACCAGCCACTTTCAGTCGCTGGTCTATCTTTCTTCAACCCGTCTTTACGACAGTCAACCGGGTAGTGTTGGCACCGAAGAACTTCCTCTATCGCTGAACCCAACTAATCCCCGACATATATATGATCTTTCCAAAGCATTAGGCGAGTCGCTTTGCCTTGTAACGGGCCAGAAACGGGCTCGTGTCGCTCGTCTCTCCTGTGTATATAATGATCACACCGATACGGACGGTTTTCTCCCTGAGCTATTACGCCAGATCATAACCAATCGCCCCTCACTTCTGGAGGTTAATTCTTCACCTGCTTTCGCTAGAGATTATGTTCATCTGGAAGATGTACTTGATGCCTTGATCCTGATTTCCACTCAAGGAAAAGAAGATATCTACAACGTTGCCAGTGGTGAAACTATCCGTAATGAAACTTTATTCGCAGCTCTTTCCAAGGTAAGTGGTTGTAGGATTGTCCCCCTGCACAACGAGGTTCCCCTACCCCCTTCCAGGGTCAGTATAGAAAAAATACAAAATGAATTCGACTGGCATCCCGTATCGGTACTGGAAAAAACAACCGCAATCATTGAGGAAACCTGGAAATGCTAAAATTGCTACACTCCAGTCGAAAATCACTGTTGAATTACGTGACGACACAGTTAGAGGGTTTTTTTCCTGACGGCCAGACCGGTACGAAACAGATCCTCGATGCCTGCCTGGATGAAGCGCTGACCCGACTTGAAAACTGTATCAATGCGGTAAAGATGTGGCATCCAGGAGAGTTTGATTATCTGCATTCATCACAATATGCAATTTTTCTCTATTTCCTTGCCAATACCCTCTGGCGCAAAGAAGGCAATCAACGAATCTGTGTCAAACTCTTTTTTCTCAACAAATCGTTGAACGGTATTGACTGTTTTTATGAAATCGAGATGCCCGATATCTTTTTTATCGGCCATTCGGTAGGCATCGTGCTGGCAAAAGCTACATATGGCAATTATCTCGTTCTCTATCAGAATTCCACAATAGGAAAAAACCATGGCATTGCCCCGGTTCTCGACCAGGGTGTCATATTATACCCAAACACCGCCATCATCGGTGCGAGTCATGTCCGCAGCGGCTCGGTGATATCGCAGGGCGTAAGTATCATCAATCATGAAACACCTGGTAATTGTTTAGTTTATCAGGGAAATGCTGGTGATCTGGTTTTCCGACCCAGACGGGATTCCGTCGATGAATACTTTCGTCGATAACCTTAAAAACCCCTGGGGACAAATTATTTTGCTTTTTTTCACCCCATCCCCTAAACTTTTTCTATCCAGGTACCGAAAGGTATTTTAAGGAAAAAAATTATTCTTTAAATTTTTCCCTAATGTCTTTGCAACAAGAGACCGACAAAGAAGTTAAGAAACAAAAAAAACTACCAGGGAGGAGAAGCGAAAGACAAAACATTGCAGCACAACCAACAGTAACTCAAGTAGTACAGTATGTAAGCCGGGCAAGGATGCCCATCAGTACCCCATACACCATATTCAAGGAGGAATATCATGGGATTAACAATTAACACAAACGTAATGTCTCTCAACGCCCAACGTAACTTGGGTACATCGCAATCAGCGCTGGCAAAATCCATGCAGCGTTTGTCGTCTGGTCTTCGTATCAACTCCGCTAAGGACGATGCAGCCGGACTGGCAATTTCAGATCGTATGACCTCGCAGATCCGCGGTCTGAATCAGGCATCTCGTAACTCGAATGATGGCATCTCTCTGGCCCAGACGGCTGAAGGTGCATTACAGGAAACCACTAACATTCTTCAACGTATGCGTGAGCTGGCCGTACAGTCAGCCAACGATACCAACAGCGCTTCTGATCGTTCTTCCCTGCAGGCTGAAGTCAATCAGTTGAAACAGGAAATGACCCGTATCGCTGACACCACTGAGTTCAACGGCAAGAAACTGCTGGACGGCAGCATGACTTCCGCCCAGTTCCAGGTTGGCGCCAACGCCAATCAGACTATCTCTTTTGGCATCAGCTCTGCCCAGGCAGCAGATATGGGTAATAACTCCTCAACCTCTACCAATGCTACAGCAAACTTTGCCATTGAAAGGGCCACCTCAGCTGCAGCAGCAAGCTCGGCAAATGATGTCTTGGCCCAAACACTGACTGTTGTCGGTGGTGAAGGCTCTCAGACCGCTTCTGTTGCTGATGGTGCCACAGCAGCTGTTATTGCCGACAGTATCAACGCCATTAGTGCAGAAACGGGGGTAACGGCCGAGGCAAAAACAACAGCTACTTTATCTGGTCTTACTGCAGATGGATCCGTTTCTTTTGATCTCCAGGGAAGCAACACCACAGCAATTTCAATCAGTGCAACCGTCCTCACCACTGACCTGACCAACCTTACCACTGCTATCAACGATCAAGCAGGAAACACTGGTATTACCGCCACTCTAAGTGCTGATAAAGCCAGCATTACCCTTGAACAAGCAGCAGGATATGATGTCAAGATTTCTGACTTTCTCCACGGTACTGCAGGCCAAGAAATCAGCATAACGGGCAGCGAAGCGGGTGCTGTTGCCATCGGTAGCACGACCGCCCTCGACTCCTCAACCGTTGGTGGTGAGATCACCTTCAACAGCTCGAAAACCTTTAACGTAACAAGCGATGTTGCTGCTGGTGCCGGTTCTCTTTTCTCGACCGCTGCAAACGCCGCTAACGTCAGTACCTTAAGCTCCATCGACAATGTAGACATCACCACTGTCACAGGTGCTGCCAATGCCATCAAGGCCGTTGACGGCGCCCTGAGTCAGGTTGATACCATGCGTGGTGAACTTGGTGCGATCCAGAACCGCTTTGAATCCACCATCGCCAACTTGTCAAACGTCTCTGAGAATCTCTCTGCTGCCCGAAGTCGGATTTTGGATGCGGACATTGCCCAGGAAACATCGGCAATGACCAAGAACAACATTCTGCAACAGGCCGGTGTCTCTATTCTGGCGCAGGCTAACCAAGCTCCACAGTTGGCATTGTCCCTGTTAGGATAAGCTGGTAACAGAGGCTGAAGGCTAACAGTTCAAGGCCTGAAAGCTGACAAAAAAAAGAGGGGCCGGCTTTACCGGCTGGTCCCTCTACCCCTTTACATAAAGGGAGGAGCGTACCATGAATATAGATACAACTGCCAGCATAGGTGGAGCCATCCAACAGAGACCACCAGCCCCCGACCAGATAGACGCACAACGGAAAAACAAAGAAAAGGCAACAGATACTCCACAGGCCGATCCCGGCGAAAAGAATGTCCAAGGGGAAGAACTGCTCGGCCAGATCAAGGCAATTACCGAAGACGGACTCTATAGTATCCGTTTTGAACAGAATGAAAACGACGACCTCATCGTCAAGATCTTTGACCAGAAGACCGACAAAATGGTACGACAGATTCCGGCTGAAGAACTGCTGAAACTGCAAACCATGCTGGAAGATATGCGCGGGAACATTTTAAGTACCCAGGCGTAAAGAAAGACCACAAAGCAGGAGATATTCTCGATCGTGTCGGCTGAAAAGTGTCATTTTCTCGGCAAACTGGAAAGGTGTTTTCCTCGGAGGTAAACAGAAATGTCAATCACATTCAGCGGACTTGCCACTGGCCTGGACACCGACAGCATCATAACCCAGCTAATGGAGCTCGAACGGAGACCCATTACCCGGCTGGAAACAAAAAAATCCGACGCAACTACCCGCATTGAGGCCTACGCCCAGTTCAAAGGCACCCTTGATGACCTGAAAACGGCAGTCAGCGACATGACTCTCACCAGTCAAGTCAATACGACCAGTGTCTCTTTTAGCGACACTGGTCCATTTACTGCTACCAGCACCAATGCCAGCAGCGGCAGCTATAACATCGCTGTGCAACAACTGGCCCAGGTTCAGAAAACCATCAGCGAAGGATGGTCATCACAAACCGATGCCGTGCTCGGCACGGGAACCTTTACTCTTAGCAACGGTAGCGGAGATATTGTTATCTCTGTTACCGAGGACAACAACTCCCTGCTAGGCCTGGCCGCTTCCATTAATGAGCAATCAGCCACCACCGGGATCAAGGCCACGCTCATCAATGACGGTACGGCCACCAGCCCTTATCGTATGGTATTCACCGGCACAGACTCCAGTACCACCTTCAGCGTCGCAAGCGACCTCGAGGCTGCAGACACTACCGCAATCCCCTTCACCAGTACCTTAACTCAATCTGCCCAGCAGGCCATCGTCTTTATTGATGGCATAGAGGTAGTCAGCAACAGTAACACTCTCAAAGATACCATCAGTGGCGTCACCCTCAATCTCAATGCAGTCAGTGAAGCAGCCCCCACAGATACACCACCATACAAAACGTCTCTGCTGACCATTGAACCAGATAGCAGCGCCCTGAAAGAAAAATTGACCACCTTTGTGAGCAGCTACAACAAGGCCATGGAGTGGATATTATCCGGCTATGACGAATTTGGTGGCACCGCTGCCACCACAGATGCAGATGACCCTGAGAGTCAAGAACTCCTCGGTTCTGTCCTACGGGGTGACTCCTCGATTAACAGCATAAAACGCGGCTTACAATCTGTCCTCAGTTCGGTGATTGGAGGCAACGGCTCGATGAGTACCTTATCTGAGTTGGGTATAACCACCCAACTGAATGGGACCCTGCTCCAGAATAACACCAAAATGGATGCTGCCCTTAAGGATAACTTTGATGGAGTGACCAGCCTGCTCGCCGGCAAAGACGACGTTGACGGGGTCATGAAAAAATTCAACTATTACCTGCTCAATGTTACCAGCGGCACAAATGGGATGTACGCCAATAAGAAAAAAAGCTATGACCAGTCTATTAACCGCATAGATGATCAGATCCTGAACATGGAACCGCGAATGGTCAAAAGAGAGGCCTCACTTCGAGCCCAATATTCAGTGATGGAGCAGCTCGTCAGCGGGCTGAATGCCCAAGGGAGTTTTCTCACTCAGCAGATGGATATGCTTTCTAGTATGATAACAGGAAATAACTAATGAATCCTTATGCCGCCCAACAACAATACACAAACAATCTTATTTCTACTGCTTCTCCAGAACAGCTCCTCCTCATGCTCTATAACGGAGCCATTCGCTTCATTCGTCAGGCAATCACTGCCAGTGACAACAACAATCAGATCGAAAAATTGGGGCGAATCAGTAAGGCCTTTGCTATCATAGTCGAATTTTCCAACACCCTGAATCACGACATTGGTGGTGAAATAGCAGCAGATCTCGATGCACTATATCAATTTATGATGAGGGAACTCAATAAGGCCAGAAACGAGACTGATGGAAAAAGTCTGAAAACGGTGGAAGGCCTGCTCATAGATCTGAGAGATACATGGGCCGAGGCCATTGAAATCAACAGAAAGGAAAACGAACCAAAATCCTTCTCTGACACCGCCTCAACCACAACACATGCCCCCCTTGCTGTGGCCGGATAAGGGAGGGGAGAGTAACGTGCATACCAATAATGCAGTACAGATAAACAACTCAGAAAGGCTTACTCGTCTTCTCGAAACCTCAACAGACCAATACACAGACATTTTGAGGTTAATGGAAACGATTGCTCAAAGCATGGACTGCAATAAGCTGTCCGATCTCACAGACACAGGAAACGAGTTGCTGCAAAAACAACAAACAGCTGCAGCGACAGACAATGAACTGATGGATATGCTCAGGAAGCAACCTGAAGAACGGCTGCAAAAACAAATCAGAGATCGTTACGAACTGTTGAAAAAAATTATGGTGTTGAATAAGCTGATCATGCCTCAACTGGCAAGTACCAAATCATTCATATTCAATGAACTGCAACAGATAAAAACTGGACGCACTGCCATAAAGGGGTACCAACAATCTCCAAAAAAACATGGCAAAAACTTAAAAAACTCCTTCTGAAATTCATTGAAACAAATCTGAGCTGACGCTCAAATGGAACCTGAAATATTCATAGCACATCATGAAAGAGACAAGCAGACATCTTATAACAATGAATTGCCTGTAACCATGAACACGACCGAAAACCTTTTCCAAGAAAGCATACAACAATACCAGGAACTGATTCAACTAACCTTGGATCTGAACAACAACTGGGCAGCCCTTTCTCCTGAAAAAATCCTGGAATGCTGTGAACAGATACAGCAGTTACAGGGAAGACTGGCAGAGTTGGACAAGTTTATCGTGGACGTAATGATCAGCTCTGGCCCCCAGATATTGGAGACACCCTCTATTGGAGAATACCAGAGGACTCTTGATAAGGCGATGCAGTCATACGACCACATAGCCTATAAAGCTCAAACCCTGCGTGCTTCGTTAATCACAGAAGCTGGGGCATAAGATGAAACGGGGTCAAAAATCTTTGACGACATAAAAACCAATGCCCCAGGAAACAAAAAAATCCAGTGGCTCTCTTAAAAAAAACTACACTCCTCCCCTTTTCTCTCCTCTTCCCTGCCACACCTCTTCCTGAACAATCTCTCTTACAGGAAAATTTCCATTTTTTTCTCTGTCCGATTTTATTTGCAAACAACAGCTCTTGCGCCAGTACAATGACAGGCAAATCATCTTTACGGCCCTGCCCTTTATTCATTTTTATAATACCATCTTTAATGATAACATCTTGATACAAAATTTTATAGATGATAAAGTATACTTCATTACAAGTGCTTCTGATTCAACTTAAAGTCAATCCTCGCTATTTTCACAAGGATCTCCTGTGACAGACTTAGATAATTTCTTCTCACAAATTTCTGAAGAAAAACCTATTCGCCTTTTTTTACCAATCCTTGATGCGGATGAAAGACTACTGATTCAGTGTGTATTAAAAAAAAGCCAGACCAATCACTTCAATCTGTTGTTCAAACCCGGAACCTTGCCTGTGAACAAGATTGACCAGAACACCACCTGTCTCATTAATCTGGATGTGGGCGGACAAAGCGTGTCTCTGGAAGGCAAGATTATTCGGGTTGTCAATGACCAAACCCTGGAAATAGTGGCCCAAAAAACCATCACGCATGAACAGGTGCGTGAATATTTTCGAGTAGATTGCACCGTTCCCATTATCGTTAGCTCTCTGATTCCTTTAGGATTTGGAGATCCTGAGGACAGTTGGGAAATAAGGGGAACAACGGTTGACCTCAGCGGCAGTGGCCTGCGGGCAAGTTTTAAAAACACCCCTCCTCCATTAACCCAGGTCAGATTGAAAATGGTGTTACCATTAGTTGAAATGACCATTGTCTCCACCCTTGCTTCACCGGTACGCATCTCTCAACTCACGGAAACACTTTGGGATGTCGCCTACCATTTTGATCAAATTGAGGACGAAGATCGTGACAAAATTATCGGTTGCTGCCTGATGGCTCAACGACAGCTCCTGCGACTGAAGGTACAAGTCAAGGATTCCTGAAAGCAAAGTTCATTATCTTTTTTCATTCCCAAATCCCTTGATAAAGGCTTTTGCAGTGGACTCATCAATCACAGATATAGTCAAAAGAATAATAGACAGCGCAGGTGCAGAAATTGATATTTCAACTACAGAAGGCCGAGCAATCCGCCTAAGATGTATCTACAAAGAATCCCTTGCCCCTAACTTTTTTCTGGTCTTCCCCCCCAAACACCTTCCTTCCAACATTGATACGAGTCGACTCTGTCCCATTTCCATAAAGGGGGAAAAAGTATCGCTCACTCTCACAGCAAAAATTGAAACCATTAATGGGGATCGTACCCTTGAGCTTACTGCCAAAAAATCAGTAGATCCAGCCACGTTAAGAGAATATTTCCGTGTCGATATCAAGATGCCGATTACTGTGATCTACGAACCAGGTCCTGGAGAAGATCGAAGCCACTACTGGAATCTCCAGGGTGAGACTCTCGATTTATCAGGAAGCGGTGTTCTCGCCATCCTACCAGCTCAACCCAAAAATAATCATCGACTCAAAATTGAAATAACTCTCAAGTATACAAACATATCAATAGATTGCGCGGCGCACATTATCAGATCTAAACGTCTACGGCGAGGTCGCTATCAGGTTGCCTTCCATTTTGACTATGTCTCCTCCAAACACAGAGATTCCATCATTTCTGACTGTCTCAAGGAGCAACGATTGCAACTCCGAGAACGAATACAGACAGCCGACTGATTATTGTTTCACCCCATTACAAGCTGTTGACGTCTTGCTTCTTTCAACTTATTTCCAGACAGCTCTCACTATTCTCTACAACTAGGTAGTTAAGATTGCTTCAACGGGAACCGAAAGAGTAATATGAATACCATTAAACCGCTTTCAGCCATTAAAACGGTTGGTTCTTCCACAGCAGATTCCGAGGCCAAACAACAATTTCAGCAGCAGACACGACCAGGCCAGATATATGCTGCTACTGTCTTGGGACCCGCAGGGCGCGACCGTTTTTTTCTAAATATCTATGACCAAAAGATACTTGCCCAAAGCGATACGGTAAACTTACCCCCAGGTACAAAACTCAAACTTCAGGTACTATCCACCACCCCTCTCATAGAGCTCAAAATCATTTCCGATGCCCCTCAAACTGCCCATGGCAAAACAATCACACTCCTTGGCAAAGATTTTGACATAACCAGACTTGTGCCCTCAGTAACCCCATCCTCTCCTTCCTTTGTGAATACGACCAGCACGTCCGCTCAAGACGGCCTAAAAAGATTTAACGATTTGCAGCAGTATCCTCTAGGGAGCAGAAACGGCGGAACAGTTCTCAAGCAACTCATTGATCGTTTGGGCCTTTCTCTGGAGACACTCTTAACAAAAGGAGACAGTAAGAATGGAGCTGAAACCTTGAATGCGACCCTCTTAGAAATGGCTGTCATTCTCAAGAAAGGAGAAACAATTGCTGAAACCACCAATCGACTCATGAGCACTCTTGAACTCCATCAGGAGACTCGATTAAAATTAAGATCCAAGAACCAACTTATTTATTCACTCCCTTTTCCTTTTTTTGATCACGGATATCTTCTCGTTGAGAAAGATCAAACAAACTACCAATCCGAAATCAATGAATCTCTTCTCCGGTTTTCGCTTCACCTCAGCCTCGAGCCACTTGGCGACATAGAAATCCATTTTTCCCAGACAGGAGAAGACATCTCTATCCAATTTGCCTGCGAATCAGAAGAAAAAAAACAATTTACCAGTGAGAATCAGGAGGATCTGAAAAACAGCCTGAGCTCTTCTGGTGTACTCAATCTCAGTTTCTCTGACACGGCTGGAGACCCTGCCAGTGATCTTTTTCAACAGCTGATCGCAGAAGACGAATCCATGCTGGATACAAAGGTGTAAGAGATGAAGAAAAATGAAGTAGAAAAAGCAGTAGCCATTCTTTACGACGAGCAGAAAGGTTCATCACCCAAGGTAGTCGCCAGTGGTAAAGGAGAAATTGCCCGTCGCATCATTGAAACAGCCCGGGAAGCTGGAGTCCATATCCAGGAAGACCCAAATCTTGTTGAACTCCTTTCCAAAATCAAGCTCGGAGATGAGATCCCGACAGAACTCTACCAAACAGTTGCCGAGGTCCTTGCCTTTGTCTACCAGGTCAATGAGAAATTCAAAAACAAAATGGAACCAAATGCAACAGAGAAGTAACCAAGGATATCTACTCCCCACACATTTCTCATAATTATTGCGGGAAAACCCAAGAAGTGGCAAACACCCGCTCTGTACCTGTTTAGTAGTGTTTGCTTTGCGTTCAGTCAAGACTTCGAAGCATACTGATGCCATTCGAGAAGGCCTGAATGAACGAAGATGGAGCGCTGCTGAATAAGTTACAAATTTTCACAATCAAACACTGGCTCCCCACTCAACGCGTCAGCCATTCACGTTTGCGAACTTCCCGCCCTCCCTTCAGATTACCTTATTGAAACTGTTATACCCAAAAAAGATACCACCCACAGGCCATTTCCTTGACACCTAACCTTTTTTTTTGTTATATTTCATTGATATTAGGTTATTGTAACACAATGTGGAGTAATCTTTCACGCACTACGTAAATACATTTGTGAAATCTGGAATTGTGCTCCACCTCCCGCGCCCTCAACATAAAGATATAAAGAGCTCCGAACTTACAGACTTCGTACTTCTGGAGTAGCATCGCTGAAGAACTGACGAAGAACTCAAAAGGAGGTTAACTCACTGACATGGATCCTTTTACATTTTTCAAATCTAAAAAGGTTAAAGAAGAGAGGATAACAACTCACAGGAACGTAATCATCCCTCCTGGAAGAGTCACGTCAACGAGCAGAACATCAACTCCACGAACGTCTGCCATCGTTTCGAACAGTGTCAACAGGGGCCAGGACAACGACAGACCAGATCTCATTCTCGAGGAGACCGAGAGAGATCAAAACCTGACTAAAGGTGAGAGAAGAAGGCATACGCGAATCAATTGCGACCTGATTCTGGATGAAGAGATCAAGATCTACTGTCGTGACCCGAAGACGGAAAAAGGGAGTAAGGGAATCGTTCTCGACATAAGCCCTGGCGGATTGGCCATGGTGACCAAAAAAAAGTATGTTTTCGGAGATGAGCTACTGATCAAATGTCGGATCGGTACCCATTTCAGGATGAAAGAAGAGATCAAGGTCAAGATGGTAAAAGGTAGCAAATGTGGCGCAGAATTCATAAATCCATCAGAAAAGACAACCACCTTCCTGACCCAACTCTACGGTGCAATAGCACTCGGCAGACCAAGGACGAGAAATAAGTACCGATAGCTTTGGAATAAAAGTTAGTTAGTTATTTGAGGCCATCCGAAAGGATAAGGGATTTGGCCATTACGACTCTCTTCCTTTCTTTAGTAACTGAGCGAGGAAAGTGAAACATCTAACACCTTGTGTTCGTAGCGTCACAGGCTGAACCATGTATGTTACGTTATGGAAATAAATAGATCAGCAAATACCCCACTTTTTTTTATCTATGGCCGGTTCATTAGAGCGAGAGTCCAATGGAACAATAACTTTTCTAAAAACAACTCCGAACTGTGGCGACAGCACATCTATATCCTGCGGCAACAAGGTCCTGGCCATTGCATTCAGGTCTGCATACTTTTCTAATAACCGCGTTACACATCAACAAATAGACCTGCCTGAATTGGAGCATCCAGACAGGTCTCCAGTGTTAGCCCAAAACCTCGCGAAAACCAACTCCGAACATATGGCGGCGACACATCTTATCCATCACTCCGAACACACCATCTCCATTGGATACCTGAAACGAAAAAAGGGTTTAGCCATTACGGCTAAACCCTTGAATTTTCTGGCGGAGCGGACGGGACTCGAACCCGCGACCCCTGGCGTGACAGGCCAGTATTCTAACCAGCTGAACTACCGCTCCTAAGAATCAAATTGAATGGTGGGCGGTACAGGGATCGAACCTGTGACCCTCGGCTTGTAAGGCCGATGCTCTCCCAGCTGAGCTAACCGCCCC
>JAHIUA010000103.1 GCA_018817385.1 Pseudomonadota bacterium | reverse complement strand
TAAATCTGCTGCAAATTTGACAAATCGGCCCATATTTCCATAGATTTTCGTTAAATAGGCCTGCTATTCGCCTCAAATCCATGAAAATCTGGTCTCGATTTCTCTAATTTTCGCTACGATTCTCTAAATCCGACAGACTCTTAGCACCAACAAAGCTATTCGCTTACAGGTGCTAAGAGTCTTTTACTCCCGGCAGAGGGCCATGACGCCATGGCAAATGTCGTCTTTCTGCTGCGATGCGCCAGGACCACGCAAGAGCCTGTCCAGAGAGACATTGGCCAGGAGTTGAAGATCCAGTTTCCGGCGGCCGAAGCGCTCTGCGGGAAAATGGTAATCAATGAGTTCGTTCCAGTCACGGGCCAGAATCCCGGCGTCAGGGAGCAGGGCAACCGGATCTACGAGATCAAGATGTCCAAGCTTGATGATCGCTGTCAGCTTTTCGCTGATGGAGGCCCGTAAGGCTGCCCCTTCTTCCTGAAAGGCCTCGATATGTTTGATGGCATCTTCTTGGCGCAGGTAGAGCTGTTCGGGCAGGTCCAGGAGGAGCAGGGGCGCTGAGAGGCGACCGCTTTGCGCTTCGTAGTTGCTGAGGAGAAGGTCTGCCGCTTCTTCCTCGCAGGTGATCCAGAGCCAGTAATTTTCGGGGAGTGGTCCTGAATTATAGAGGGTTTTCCAGGCCTGGAATCGTCTTTTCATGGTTCCAGGTCGTGGTTGCCCCATCTTGGCCTTGATGCGCAGCAGCTCGGCGAAGAGGTCTTCCTCCTCTTCCGTCTCATCCTCCGCCTCACCCTTCAGTTCCTGAAAAAGTGCAAGCTCCTCGCCGTCAATATCCGAGAGGCTCGAGGCCAGTTCTGCCTCTTCCTGGTCCAGGATCTCGGCCAGGGCAAGGACAAGACGTGCCTGCCACAGTTTCTCAGCCTGATTTTCCTCTACTGCTTCCTTGTTGATGAGGGTCTTACCATCGAGAAGATTGGCAACGATAGCCAGGTGGTTGTGCTCTCCACTGGCCTCTTTTTTTGAGAGGTTGGCCAGAGTCAGGGAGCTTAATTGCTCGGCGTAGTTGTCTTTTCTGTTCCTGATGTCATGGATCAGACCGAGGAAGCGGTCTCGGTCCTTGCCGAGAGGAGAGGGAGTATGGACTTGACAGATTCCTCTATCCATGAAAAGATCGCTAGCTGAAGATTCGTCTGTTGCCTCGTCACTTGGTTCCACCGGCTGCAAGAGGTGCAGGGTGTCTGCCAGCAGGAGGAGGCAGTCGCGCTGATGGCGGGGCAGGGCTGTTTGCGGAAAATAAAGACTATTGAGAGATTGCATATGGAAACGACCAAGGGAAATGTATCATTTTATGTTACGGCACTCGCCTACTTACTCTTTAATCTGCGCCTGGCACAGGATCTGACGGGCACCATCCAGGCAACGCTGTGGCAGATTCTCCAGACAGCTCCTTATGTGATTGGAATCACATGTGTTGCTGTTGCCATTGTCCAGTATATGTCAGAGGGGGAAAAGGTGCCCTGGCTTCAACGCTTCAGATTGTTTTTTACCATAGGTATTTTTGCAGGACTTGTCTATGCAATTTATGAGTATACCGGTGCTGGAGTGCCCCAATAGGCAGCTTTCAAGCTGTCGTCAGAGCGTTTGTAGTGAAGAAAGAGGCAAGGACGAGGGCCAGTCCCCTCACCACTCGCAACTTAAAATAAGATCTTTTTTCCGTAGAGATACTGGCCACATATCCTGTCCGGGAATTCTGCAATCCCCGGCAGATGGCTCCATTTTTCGAAGCCGTTTTTTTTTGAGGATGGCAATGCTGGGTTCATTGCTATCGAGAAGGATGGCAAAGAGGTTGTGCAGACCCAGGCCAGGAGCCTCCTGCAGGGCATGACTGATGAGCCCCTGACCAATCCCCCTCCCGAGAAAATTTAAGTCTCCATAATAGCTGATTTCAGCAACGTGCTCCAGGGCCTTTCTTCCCCGGCGATGGGCACGAGGCTACACCAGCCGCGGATTATTGCCTCCCCTTCCTCCATGACATAGATGGGGTACTTCTCGGGGCTGTGCCGGGCAAACCATTCCCTCCGTTCCTCCACCACCAGAGCCTCGATGTCCGTCGTACAATTCCCCGCCACCACCGCTTGATTGGAGATGCTGATGATCTGTTCCAGGTCACCTGGCTTGGCATGTCGTATGGCATGGGCAGAGAAAGGGATTTCTGGCTTGTGAGGGGGACTTATTTTGTTTCTGTGCATGAATAACTCAATAAAAAAAGAAAAATTGAAAAGAAGGTGTCCTGCAGGCAGCTATAAATGTGTCAGTCAAAAGCCTCTTCCCAGAGGAACTGCCTATTTATAGAGCAGATAAGCAAACAAGCAGGCGATTTGCACGTTTTTCGATGAGGTCTGGTGAGAATGGTGTTTAACGCTTTGCTTGCTGAAACACATTCTTGTTGTTTGCGAAGAAGACAATAGCAAGATGAGAGACGACAGCGCCAGCTTTCTCTTTGTCTGCCATTGCCTGCTCATTTTACTGGATTTTCCAGGAAAATTGCATGATGGCACGACGCCATCTCGACTTTCTTGGACCGCTGTTACCTGGTTAGCTGGAATCCTACTAACCAGGTAACAGCGACCGGGAAATGACTACGGCAAAGAAAGATTTGTTGATTATTGATCGTTCAGCGGCTATGTATTAACTACCTGGAATGTATAATTTTAAACCAATATTTGCTGAGTATGATTATTAGATACCTGGAGCCTTTGATTTCACAGGAATCTCACGGGCAAATGCGGAACGCTTCGAGGCCGAACAAGAATTTTCCAGCAAATGCGTACGAGGCCCATACTACGTTGAACTGAACCGCTGGCGCGGAAAAGACATCCCGGCCCCCACCTCCTGTTTTTATTCACTCTTCTGATTTTATTCAGTAAAATATCTCTTGAAGGACAACTATTCCGGTTGCCCCAATCCATCACGGAGGTATTTTA
>JAHIUA010000102.1 GCA_018817385.1 Pseudomonadota bacterium | reverse complement strand
TTTCACACCGGCAGTCGCCGGATTGTCGATGCACAAGGGATCTGGCGTTCGCCGAAAGCCTTGTGTGTCATCGATGATTGCTCCCGCCTCTGCTGTCATATTCAGTGGTACCTGGATGAAACCGCCGAATCGCTTATCCACAGGCTAACCCAAGCCTTTCACAAGCGGGGCCTGCCGCGGAGTCTGATGACCGACAATGGCTCTGCCATGATTGCCGCTGAGACCAAAAACGGTCTGCTGCAATTGGGTATCGAGCACGAAACTACCTTACCTTATAGCCCTTATCATTATGTGGCGTTTTCAAATATGTGGCGCTAAGGCTCCAAGCATGGATGTTCCGCTACCGGAAGCCAATTTAACGCCACATAATATTTCGGCTACAGCCTGCGTAAAAAATCCATCAGGTCGGGCCGGTTTCTCCAGGGCTTCACCTTGGCACCCAATGTGCCGGGTTCACAAGTTTCCAGGGCCCGAGCTTTGGTCTCGAGGTCGGTCTCCGCATAGATGTTGGTTGTGTTGAGTGAGACGTGCCCTAGCCAGGCGCGGATGGTATTGATGTCGACGCCGGCGCGTAAAAGATGAGTTGCTGTTGTGTGCCGAATTACATGGGGACTAACCCGCTTTGTCCCGAGTGATGGCGCTTGCGCTGCGGCTGTCAGGACATGCCGCTCGACCAGGGTATGGATGCCAAATCGAGTGATCGGCTGTCCGTTGCGGTTGAGAAAAACGTATTGTTCTGATCCGCGTTGTCCTGAGAGCGAGCGCAGTTGCTCCATTGTAACCGGCCACAATGGGCAAATGCGCAGCTTGTTGCCTTTGCCGATGATTCGGGCACTTTGAGTATACCAATCAATATTCCCGATTCTGAGCGTCGCTACTTCACTCGCCCGCGCCCCCGAGTTGTAGAGAAAGAGCAGCAAGGCGAAATCGCGTTGCCCTAGCAGGGTGTGACGATCGGGTGCGGCCAAGAGAGCATCCATCTCCGGCTTCTCCAGGTAGGTTATACCCAACGTGGTAGTCTTTTTGAATGGAATGAGTCGAATTTGTGCACACCACTCGACGTGTTCGGGACTGTTTTCGCCGATAAATCAAGCCAATGCGTGCAGAGAAGCAAGACGCTGGTTACGAGTGGCTGAGCCACAGTGGCGATTTTTCTCCAAATGGTTGAGGAAATTGCGGATTAGTTCCGGCTTCAGGTCAACGACTGATAGGCGGTCAACATGCTTTTTAAGATTTTCTGCTGCGTAGGGTAAGAGCAGTACCAGCATATCTCGATAACTGGTACGGGTGTTGAGTGTAAGGTTACGTTCTTCTACCAGATATTTAAGTAAAAAGCGCCGAATCCAGGGACCAAGCAAAATTGTGTCAGTCATGGTCGTTCTCCTCTGGCATAGTGTTCGAAACGCAGGCTTGCCTGCCGCAGCAGTTCCGGAGTGAGTGTCAAATAGCGTTGCGTCGCAGACAGATCCACGTGCCCCAGATAGGTTGCTAATTTGGGCAACAATTCTTGCAAGTCTGCCCCGCTACGATACCACGCAATGAGACGATGAACGGCTGCCGTATGGCGGAAATCATGCAGCCGTGGTTGATGACGAGCGTCGCCCTCACGGAAAACGACCGCACAGATGCGCAGACGCCGAAAGGAGCTTCGCGCAGCAGATTGACTCAAAACCTGTCCGTCTTTGAAACAAAACAGAGGTGTTTCTGACGGCAATATATAACATCCATTACGTTTGCGGATGTATTCGGCCAGAATCCCCGTTAAATCCTTACCCATTGGGACCAGACGGCTCTTGAAGAACTTGGTATCCCGAACGTGCAGACATGCTTGGTGGAGATCCACGTCATCCAGGGACAGCGCCAGAGCCTCACCGATACGCAATCCTGCACTATAAAGCAACAGGAGCAAAGTTCTGAAGACTTCTTCTGCGACGGGAACTCGGCCCGTGCAGACGGCTGGGACAGCATCAAGCAAACGCTTAAGCTCTTCATGGGAGTAAATGTACGGTACGAAAGCAGAGGCGGTTGGCTTTGGAATAACGCGAGGCAAGGGTGAGACATTTACTATTCCGCGCGCCAGAGCAAACCGGTATAGACCTGCAAGAACTCGATACTTCTTTGCCCAGTAGTCAGTGGTTGGGCCACTGCCGTTGAGAAAAGACAGTACGGTCTCCTCTTCAATGTTAACGAAAAAATCATTACCTACCACCCTACAAAATGAGTTCAAAATAAGCTCTTCGGTTCGGAATCGTTGTCCCAGGGCACGTTTATGGGAGAGATACAGGGAGACGACTTCAGAAAGTTTCATAACAGCCTCCCCAGATCGAGTTCAGCCACTTGACGCAGCCCAGAAAGATCGATTTTGGTATAACTTAGAGTGGAATTAATGCTGCGATGACCGAGATGATCTCCGATTTGTTTCAGTGAAAATCCTGCATCAAGGAGGTGGCCGGCACAGGCATGACGCAGACAATGGGCTCCATGCCGGGGCAAGGTCATCCCCAGCCCCAAAGCCTTCAGGCGTGAACGTACGATGGGGGTGATGCTCTCAGCTGCGAGCGGGCGAATGGGAGCGGCTAAAGTTAGAAACAAGTTTCGATGCGGGCAGAGTGGCCGCACGTCACGCAGATAGCGCAGGATGGCCTCCCCAACTTCATAAACCAAGGGATAATATTGGATGCGGCGTTGTTTGGGGCGCGAAACCTCGACTCGCTCTCCAGCCCAATCCAGGCTGTTCAGCTGCAGTCGTGCAACCTCGCCTCGACGAAGGCCATAAACAGCAAGCAACATCAAGATAGCATGATCTCGAATATCGGCGGGACGATCTCCACTGGTACTTGACAGCAGGCACTGGACATCTTCCCATTTGGGCCCCTGCGGAAGTCCTTCTCGGGCATAAATCCGAGGGGATTCGATGGCGGCAGCAATGCCGGGGTTACACCAGCCCTGACCTTCAGCATAACGAAAGAAACTACGCAAACTGCTGGCCAAACTGGCTAATGACGAACGCTTCCAGTTGTGATTTCCCTTTGTCTCGATGAAGGCGTCCACGTCAGCAATGGAAATCGCATGCAGCGAGTCCTTACGTGGATGCAGACTCTCAAAAAACCAAGCCAATCGTTCGCAACGGGTCGAAATGGTTATTGGCGACAATCCCCGCTCTTCACCCAGGTACCGGGCGAATACGGTAACCTGGTCCGCAAAAAGACTTTTTTCCACCTCACGGGTTGGCTCGAAACAACCGAGGCTACGCACCCAAGCGGTTACGATGTGTACAAACAACTGCCGCAATCCCAAACTGATCTGCGAACCTCCAAGTGAACACCTAAAATGTACGAGATCATCTACGGCCCGCTCAATGTCGCTCATCGTCACTTTCACCTGCTCAATGTCGATATAATGCGCTATCGATAACAGTACCCAAGCGATTTTCTGCAACATGGCGCGAGAGTATCCTTGCATCGCACATTGTTCAAGAAAACCTTCACGGGCTTCAGAGAGTGGGCCTTGACGATAGCGGGCTAAGACGGTGGGTCTGTTAAACAGTTTCTCATACATGATCGGCCTCCATTTTTTATGGTTAGCAGGAGACCTATTATCAAGAAATTTTTTATGTGGCGCAATCTCGATTATTTTCGGCTAAACAACGCGACTTCGCTCCTTAGCGCCACATATTTGAAAGCGCCACATAATGATAATTATGGGCTCAACCCCATAATTATCAAAATGGCAAACAGGAGAGCTTTTGGGGTCAGCTCGAAGGGCGGTTGATCGCCATGCTTTCCGGTGCTCATCTTACCCTTGAGTACCTGAACAGGGCCACTCAGGCCTGGGTGGAGATGGAGTATAACCGCTCACG
>JAHIUA010000101.1 GCA_018817385.1 Pseudomonadota bacterium | reverse complement strand
CAACTTGATATTCTTGTGGTGCATGAGAAGCCTTTATTTTGGGTTGGGAGTCTTTTGGAAGGGACACCCACCATTATAAAGGCTTTTCCACTTTAATCAATTGGTTTTATTTGATATTTATCCAATCTTGGCAACACCCTTCTGTACCTGTTGAGCAGTGTTTTATCTTCGTTCAGTCAGGACTTCGAAGCATCCTCGGTGCTTCGAGAAGATCTCAATAAACGAAGATGGAGTGCTGCTGAATAGTTACCAAAAATAAACGGTTACAAGTAGGAAAAAGGAAGAAAATATGATTACTGCAACTGATGTCGCCCTCTCCTACGGGAAGAGGGTCATTTTTCAAGACGTTAATATAAAATTTACCCCTGGCAACTGCTATGGGCTCATTGGAGCCAATGGCGCCGGCAAAACCACCTTTCTGAAGATCCTTGCCGGTGATTTTCAACCGGATCGAGGGACTGTCTCCGTGGGGAGTCGGGAGCGAATTGCGGTCTTGAAACAGGATCAATTCGCCTTTGATGAGGTGACCGTTCTGGATACCGTTGTTATGGGGCATAAGCGCTTGTATGAATTGCAGATTGCGCGCGAAGCACTGTATGCCAAGAGCGATTTCAGTGAGGAAGATGGGATACTCAGTGGTGAGTTGGAGGCAGAATTCGATGAACTGAATGGCTACGAGGCAGATGCCGAGGCAGCTGTTTTGCTCAGTGGTCTTGGTATCAGTGAGGATCTTGTGCACAAAAAAATGAAGGAGTTGGAGGGCGGTGAGAAAGTGCGGGTCCTCCTTGCCCAGGCCCTCTTCGGCACTCCAGACATCCTTCTTCTTGATGAGCCCACTAACAATCTTGATATCAAGTCAATCCAATGGCTGGAAAGTTTCCTGGAACGATTTCAAAATACGGTCATTATTGTCTCCCATGACCGTCATTTTCTCAATCAGGTGTGCACGCATATGGCAGACATCGATTTTGGCCAGATCCGGATCTATGTCGGTAATTACGATTTCTGGTATAAGGCCAGCCAGCTCGTGTTGCAGCAGAAGCAGAACGAGAACAAGAAAACCGGGGCCAAGGCCAAAGAACTCAAGGAGTTTATCCAGCGGTTTTCTTCCAACGCCTCCAAGGCCAAACAGGCAACTTCCAGAAAAAAACTGTTGGATAAACTTACCCTGGAAGAAATGCCGACCTCTTCCAGAAAATATCCTTTCATTTCCTTCAAGGCTGCCAGGCCATGCGGTGACATTATCCTGGAGATAAAGGGACTGACCAAGGAGCTGGACGGGGTGCCTCTCTTCCGGGATTTGGAACTTACCGTGAATAAGGGCGATAAAATAGCCTTTGTCGGCAGCAACAGCCATGCCAAAACCACACTCTTTCAGATTCTGACCGGAGAGCTTGAAGCGGACAGTGGGAGTTTCCGCTGGGGAGTGACCATGAGCCAGGCCTACTTTTCCAAGGAAAACAGTGCCTTCTTTGACAAAGATGTGACTCTGGTGGAGTGGCTCAGCCAATATACTCCGATAACAGAGGGAGAGTCCTTTGCCAGGGGCTTTCTCGGCAAGATGCTCTTTTCCGGAGAGGAGGCCTTGAAGAAGACGAGTGTCCTGTCAGGGGGGGAGCGGGTTCGTTGTCTGTTGGCCAGGATGATGCTTTCAGATGCCAATGCCCTTGTCCTGGATGAGCCTACCAATCATCTGGATTTAGAGTCTATCACTGCCTTGAACAATGGGCTTATTGCCTTTCCCGAAGTTATCCTCTTTTCTTCCCATGATCATGAATTCGTTTCCACCATCGCCAACAGGATCATTGAGCTTTTGCCCGGTGGTATAATTGACCGGATGATGCCCTATGATGCCTTTTTGGAGGATGAAGACGTGGCTCGACTCCGGACCGATCTTTCCTGATGACCTGAGCAAGAGAAGAGACG
This sequence comes from Pseudomonadota bacterium, assembly GCA_018817385.1. Lineage (GTDB taxonomy): Bacteria > Desulfobacterota > Desulfobulbia > Desulfobulbales > Desulfocapsaceae > Desulfocapsa. The sequence continues at coordinate 27,293 of JAHIUA010000101.1, read as the reverse complement.
GGCCATTGAGGCATGGATTCGAGAACATATCTGTTTCAGGAAAGAGCCGATCTTCACTGCCTGGGACCGGTAAGGGTTGAGAAGGGCATTCTCAGGCAGGCTCCTGGTGTGTCGGGGATGTTTTCTTTGTTGTTTGAGAGTTTGCCGCTGAAGGCTGCAGTTGAGATGAGGTGTGAAGTTCGGTGAGATTCGCAAGAGATATGTGGAGATATATTGATAAGTCGATTGGATTAGACTAGAGAGTAAAGAAAGATGAAATTATTTGCTTTCAGCGCTCAAAACATAAGTATTGATTCTGAGAGTGGAGTTGAGCAGAGAGCAGTGAATGGTCAGATACGTATCCTTACGAGAGAACATAGAATCCAGCTCCGAGTCGTGGTACTGGCATAAAAATAGAGTTTTTCAACGTAGCCTGAATCAAAAAAATGACAAAAAAAAACATACCCATACCCAGTTGTCCGACCTGTGGGGAGTCCAGCGCTAAAAACTATATAAGGGGCGAAACGTCCTATCTCTGCTCAAATTGTGGTACGGAAATGAGATACTTGCCTGCCGGAGAACTGTTGACTTCCAGCGGCAGTAATGTGAAAAAAAATAATGGCTGGATAGTGACATTTTCCGTTCTCAGTTCGGAGCTCTATTCCGGTCGGGTTATGCTCGGTATAGGGGGGGGGATTCTCGTGTTAGCCCTTTCTTTTCTCTTCCTGGGGAAACTTGGGTCTGAAGGTGCTTTGTGGAGTTCCGGTTCAGGGGCTCTCCTGATTATTCTTGGTATAAGGAAATTAAAGAGGCAGAAGGAAAAAATGAAGAGGGCCATGTCGCACTATCCGCATTGGAACCAATGAAACCCATTGTTATTCCCCTCTTTTCTTCTCCGGCCATTGCCTTGATCCAGGGAGTGATTATTTTTGCTTCGAACGTGGGAAAAATGAACTCTGTCCCGGTCAAGTAAGCTGGCAGGGGAAACCCTCTTGATACGATCGATGATTTTCACCTGGCTTGTCCAGGGAAGATATTCTTTTTGTCAGAAAGGCCTGAGGGTCTGTACAGAACTGGCTACTATGAAAACTCTAACATCCTGTTGTCACGCTTCTCCTTTTCTCTTCTTATTTTTCTTTGCTCTGACTGGTCTGATTTGCAGTTGCGCACCGAAGCAAGAAAATGGCACTTCTACGGCGCTTATGGAGCAAAATAATGCCTTGGAGAGAGTAAATAAAAAATTGGTAGAGGATCTGGAACACCAGAAACAATTGACAGCCCAGCTGCAGATGTGTCTTTTGGGCAAATATGCCGAAGTAGACAGGCTTATGGCCAGCCAGGAGCATTTTGTCAATGAGTTCGGCTATAATAAGGCAAAGTCTTGGAATAGAGGTGACAAGGTCGAGACTGTGCGGTTTGTTGCGGAGGTGACAACCGTTATTGACACGGTGAAAGAGACTCCTCTGACAGAGAGTCGGAAAGGCGTATTGCTTCGGGCTGAGGAGTACCTGGCTAAAAGTAATATTGTGCTCGCTGAGGGCGATTTTGATGCTGCCTGGTCTCTTGCTGAACTGGCATTGAAGCAGGTGCAGACCGTTCAATTGGAATTGGTGACTGACGGGCTTCTCCAGGGCGATCTTGTAATTAATTTTGCCACACCCTTGCCCATGAGGTTACTGACAAGCGGTAATGTCAGAGAAGCTCCTTCAATGGCGGGGAGGGTGAAATCGATCCTGGAAAGAGGAAGCCATGTGATTGCTGTCGGCTATAAGGGACAGTGGGTAAAGGTGAAACTTACAGAACAGGATTACGGATGGGTCCATTATTCACTCCTGAATGGAGCCTTGGAATAATGGCGGCCTAACTGGCCAGAGGCGTTACAGGGGAAGCTATGTAGACAACCTGGTTACGGCCATTTCCTTTCGCTCTGTACAATGCCTGGTCGGCCCTGCTGACAAGACTGTTTTCATTTTTTTCTTCTTCTAGAATTCTGGCAATACCAATGCTGATAGTTATCTTTAGCGGGTTGTTATCGTAGATAAATGTATGCCTTTCCACTGCCTGTCTGATTCGTTCTCCGGTGTGTTGCGCTTTCTCTCCACTTGTCTCTGCCAGAATAACAAGAAATTCCTCTCCGCCATAACGACCGGCCATGTCGACGTTTCGTAAGGTCTCTTGAAAAATCATAGCCAGTTGTCTGAGAACGGCATCCCCTGCCAGATGCCCATAGGTATCATTTATTTTTTTAAAATGATCGATATCAATCATGAGGATTGAAAATTCTGTTGCATAGCGTTGATAGTGCTCAAAATGTTGACATAGCTTTCTCATGATCTCTTTTCGGTTGGCCAGCTGGGTGAGGGAATCGGTGGTGGCAAGTTGTTCCAGTTTGGCGTGGTTCTGTTTGAGCTCGGCTACCATTTCATTAAACATTCTGGTGGCAAGACCCAGTTCATCGTTTTTATGAATGGGTAAGCAGACATTGAGGTTTCCGTTGGCCACGAGCAGGGAACCGTTGGTCAAAGCTGTCAGGGGGGTAATGATCTGTTTCGCAAAGAGGTAGGCGACTACGCCCATTAACAGGGCAAAAGAACAGATAATGAGGATATTGCGATTTCGGGAACGAGTAACCTTGGCAAACACATCGACATACTTTTCAGTAATAAGGAGTCCCCAGCCTGAGGTGTTCAGGGCCATTGCCAAGCCGACAACATGGGTGCCATGGTAATCGGAAAAACTTTGGAGATGGGGGGGGCTGTCAAACAGTTGCCTGATCGTGGTGGAAATATTTTGAGGAGTGACAGGGTCTGTGGAGTGTCCCGTGGAAAGAAAATGACTTCCATCTTTCAGGTGGACGAGTGCTGCACAGAGAGGGGCTTCTTTTCCGTTGTTAAACAGGGCAGCCTGGAGGAGGGGTAATATCCCCTCGAGACGTACTTCAGCAGCCAGGAAACCGAGGTTGTCACGTTTTTCCGAGAAGAGTGGAATGCCGATCAGGATCAGGGGGGAGCTGTCTTTGCCGGTAAAGTACACATCTCCTTTGAAGGAGTTTGTGGCCGCAATCTGCTCTGTTCTATCCGTGGGCAGTTGAATGGCCTGCTCCATATCCATCGGTTCTGAGGCTGCAACAATTTGTCCTTCATTATCGAGGACAAAGAGGCGGCTGTAGTCGTCAAATTGTTTTTGTACCGAGTCGAGATAGGTGGCAATTTTTTTGGTGTAGATTGGCGGGCTGGATGCCTCTTGCTTTTTCTTGTTGTCGGTGTTGAGGTATCCGGCTAAATTTTCAGAAATGATAAAAGAATTTGATAAGATATGGAGATCATAATTCCTTTGTTTGAACCAGAGAGAAATTTCCCGTTCAATTATATTGCCGGAGTAAAGCAGTTTCTGTTCAATTTTCTCAGTTATGGTTGTATGGATCATACTGTTCAGGAGCCATCCCATACCGAATGAAGGTATGAGAGTGACCAGAACTGAAAAAATAAGAATACGGTTTCTGATGCTCAGTAATCCATAATTGGTTTCAAATTTTTCCATGAGAAATAACTCCTAGGCATGGGTAGAGGAACACCCAATTTCTAGGCCAGAATCGTGTGGAGGTTAGGAAATCATTGCATGCTTATGGTAAAACTCTGTCTGCTGGTCAGGTGGAATTTCCATTACCTTACCCGTAGTACATCATTTTTTTCCTTCAATAAAGGTCTTTTCCGCAATATGGCTGCTTAGAGTGTTCTTTCTTGAGACGTGTGTAGTGGCGAATTCTGTCTTCTTGACTTCAGGGTACTTTGAAAAAGAGGAATTTCTGTTGAAAATCGGGGCATGAGAAAAAGTGGAGCGCGGGCATCTGTTAGATATTCCGAGGCCAACATTTTCCGTGTAACGAAGATGTTAGGGGCAAAGGCGACTTTGCAGGGTGGTTTTCAGAACAAGGTGTATTCGCAGTTGAGGAGATCACAGTGGAGCCAGGCTGCAGTCAGAGGTGAATCCTGGCCGAGAATCAGTTTGCCGACCTCTGCTGCCTGCATGGCGGCAAGAAGGGCAACGGTCGGTGACAGGACGTGTGGGGCGGTAAGCGCTTGAGTCTCCAGAGGGAAGAGTTGGGAGATGAGTTCGGTGTCGAGCTGTTCAATACCGATTTGTCCATACCATTTGTTGACGGCGGCATGGATCAGAGGGCGGGAATGTTTTTTGCAAAGTTGGGAGAGGTGGTGTCTATCCCCTATGGAGTCGAGTCCATCGACAATCAGATCGGCAACAGAGACCGAAGGTTCTGAAAATCGACCTTTTGTCATTGTGACGTTCAGGATCGGGTTGATTTTTTTGAGTTCCTGGGCCACCACCTCAACCTTGTATCTGCCGAGAGTTTCTGTGGTGCAGAAGTTTTGTCGATTCAGGTTGGTTTCGTTGAAGGTGTCAGGGTCGGTGAGAAAAAGGGAGCCAACTCCCATGCGGGCGAGAAGATCTGAGACCCTGCCGCCAAGACCACCGCAGCCGATAATAGCGACTTTAGCGTGAAAGAGCAGAAGCTGGCGAACAGGGTCCAGGCCGTTGCGCTGGTAGCGTCTGGGTAAAATTGAATGACTGAGAGCTATCTCTTCAATGTCCCGCAGGGAGCAGTTAAAGCGGCTGGCTGCTTCCCTTTGGTCGGCCAGGCTCAGAATATCGTTTTCTGTTCTTCCCCGAAGAAATTGGAGGAGCTCGCTCTTTTCAACCACCGCCAATTACCGGGAAAATAGCAAGGATATCGTTTTGCTGCAGTACCGTCTCAAACTGGCAGTGCCGGGAGTTGATCATGAGCACTCCCACCTCTTCCCTGTCGATACCGAGATCGTCGACAACCTGGCCCACCATGGTGTTGTCAGCAAGTTCTCTGCCTTCTTCTTTGAAGCGGCCTTCGCGGAAAAAGGCAAAGAGTTTGACCTGTACTTGCATCAGAAGTTCCAGAAGGTGTCTATTTCTTCTCCGCTGAAGTCCCAGACCGCGTTGTGGGGTGGAATCGGCTCCAGGGCGAAGAATTCAGGCAACCTGTCATCTTTGTTGGTGAAGCCGGCAGCGAGATTGAAGTTGTGCTCGGTCTTCAGGATATTCATGCCCAGGTTGGTGACATCAGCACCGGTGAGATTGATGCCGAAGCGGGCATTGATCATGTCGATGAGGGCAGGCAGACAGGTGGCATTATCCAGGGCAGCAAAGGCGATGAAGAGGCACATGCCAGTGGAGTCGATGGCCGCTGTGGCGATCTGGAGGTTGCGGGAGAGCTCTACTTGTCCTTCTTTAGAAAGTGGGTCTGCCTTCCCACCGACACTGAGGATCTCTGTAGCAATGGTGTAGCCCATGGTATGATCGGCACCCTGAGTGGAGGTGGCATAGGTGATGCCGATTCCTTTGATGGCTCGAGGGTCGTAGGCTGGGATGGCCTGGTTCTTGACCACAGGAACCCGGGTAACCCCATAGATCTTACCCACGTTCCCTGCCCCGCTGCCAATGATACGGCCCAGAGGAGTGCCCTGTGCCACTTCATCTTTTAAAATGCGGATCATCTCATCGCTGTCGCCAAACTTCAACATCCCGCCTTCCATGGCCACGCCAAAGGTCACGGCTGTCTCGATGCTATCCATACCGATATCGTCTAAGATATGGTCCATCTCTGCGATCTTGTCCAGGTTATCGACGGCACAGTCGGCGCCCATTGCCCAGATGGATTCATATTCAAAACCGGAAGTCTTAAAGTTCCCAGCTGAATCATTATATATCTGGGAACAATTGATGACGCAGCCCTTGTGACAGTTGTGTTTGGGCTTACCGCCACGCTCAACGATGAGGTCGTGCATGGTTTCACCGGAAATCTGTTCATGACCGTCAAACTGGCCTTTACTGAAGTTACGGGTGGGTAGTCCCCCTGCCTCGTTGATGATGTTTACCAGGACATTGGTTCCGTAGGTTCCCAGGGCCTGACTGACTGGGTGGTCAACCAGGGCCTTGGCAAAGGTCTTATTGGCTGCCCTGAATTTTTCCATATCAGCTATCTCGACTTTTCCCCCTGCGGCATCGAGTGAAATGAACTTGATCTTTTTGGAGCCCATAACTGCCCCCAGGCCGCCGCGACCGCAGGAACGGAGGTGGCCATCTGGATCTTTGACCGAGATATTGGCCGCCGCCATCTGCATTTCACCGGCCTGGCCGATGCTCATCAGGCCAACGGATTCGGAGAGGCGCTGACCAATGGCTTCAACCACAGCAAAATTTCCTTTTCCAATCAGCTTTTCTTCTTTTTCGATGCTGGCCCCTTCCGGGGTCAGGCGCAGAGAGTACCAGCTGTCTCCCTGGGGTTGTCCTTCGATGATCAAGGCTTTGCAACCCATTTTGGCCATGATCTGGGCGGAGGTGCCACCGGCATTCGCTTCCTTGATGGTGCCGGTAAGTGGGCTCTTGGCCCCGCAGGAAATCCGGCCCGAGTTGGCAGCCGCTGTTCCAGAGAGGAGGCCTGGAGCAAAGATCAGTTTGTTGTTGGGTCCCAGAGGATGACAGGTGGGAGGTACTTCGGCCGCTACGATGGTGGAAGTTAAGCCCCGGCCTCCTAACCCACTCCAATTATCGGGAACTGCTTCAATGGAAGTAGAAAGGTCTGTCATGTTCACGCGGAAAATTTTTTCGGGCATGGGTGACTCCTCTGGAAAGGGTTGGAAGTTAGAATAGAGAACCTTTTAAGTATAATGATTCCTATTAAGAAAGAGCAAGGGGTTTTCTTGTTTTGCTGGTCTTTTTTATGTTAGGCCGTGGAGAATTATGGCAGCAAGACCGGAACAGGGGGGCAGGGGGTACCCTCAAAGGGATGACAATCCCAATAATAAAAAAAAGCGATGGAGCAAAAGAGAGACGGGGTTGGCCTCACTGGCATCGCCCCGTCTCTCTCATTTTTCTATCATCACTTATTGTTCATACATTACTTTTCCGCAATCACGCAGGTTGTAGCCTCCAAGCCCTTGCACCAGAGTCTGAAATTCTGTGCTGCTGCGAATGAGTCCAAGGAGGGTCGTGATTTTTGGATCATCGAGAAACTGCTTGGGGATGATGAGGTCGTAGCGTTCTTCTGCAATAGGGACAAAATCGAGGCCGAGGGCATTTGCTGCGGCCAGGATTCCCATACCACTATCGACGCTGCCGCAGGCAATGGCTGCGGCCACACTCATATGGGTGTATTCTTCATGCTCGTAGCCGTTGATGGCAGTGGGGGATAGATTGAGATCATTAAGGGTCTTATCGGTCAACAGCCTGGTTCCGGCCCCGTTCTGGCGATTGATAAAACTGAGATGTCTGTCGCTGATGTCCTGAAACCCTTTGATTCCTAAGGGGTTCCCTTTGGCCACGATTAAACCCTGTTGCCGGTAACAGAGGTTGATCAGCTGCAAAGGTGTATCAGGAAGAAAGCGTTTGATAAAGGAGATATTATACTCGCCACTTTTCTCGTCAAGGAGGTGACTTCCAGCCAGGTGGGCTTCCCCGCGACGAATGGCCATGATGCCACCCATGGAGCCCACGTGGGCCGAGGAGATGCGGATGAGGGGCCGCTCTTTGTGGAGTTGGTTGGCCAGGATATCAATGATATTGTCATGGCTGCCGATGGCAACCAGGGTGGATTGGACATCAACCAATGGTCGCAGCAACTCAATCTGTACCTCTTCACCTGCCCCCACTCCTTCCGATCCTGCAGGCAGGGTGAGAATGCCATCGGCCCTGACCAGGGACATGACTGCCCCGGCCCCCTTCCCAGCAGGAGTGGCCATCAGTTCTCCCCCCACCTGGCCCAAGGTGATACGAACAAATTCGTCCACCCCCATGGCAGAGTGCATGGGTCTGGACATGCGGGCTGTCACCACCTGTGGGGCCGGTTTTTGCATGCCCATGAAGGCGTACACCATTTCCTGAACAAAGAGGCGCATGGTGAGAATGGCAGAGACCGGGTAGCCGGGCAGACCGATGACCGGGGTGTTGTCAACGATGGCCAAAATAACAGGTTTCCCTGGTTTGATCGCCACTCCATGGACCACCACCTCTCCCAGTTCAGCAAGTATTGTTGACGTGTAGTCCCGGGTCCCTGCAGAGGCTCCAGCATTAATGATCACGATGTCATTATCCGCCACAGCCTTGCTTATGGCCTGGCGCAGTTTTTCCGGGTCGTCGGGAACTGGGGCTGAGCGTTGGCCAACTGCTCCCCATTCGTTGAGGTAGCCTGCCAGGATTCGTGAGTTAAATTCGATGATTCGCCCTGGCGCGGGTGTTTCTCCAGGCTGGATCAGTTCAGAGCCGGTGGGGATGACCGTCATCCGTGGCGCCTCTTTGATCAGGACTTCAGTAACCCCTGTGGCCAGCATCGCTCCCTGGTCAATGGGACGGATTTTGTGGCCTTCCGGAAGGATCAGTTCGGTGGTAACGATATCCTCGCCAATGGTTCGGACATGTTGCCAGGGGGTGGCTGGGATGGAGAGCTCGACCTCCTTTTCATTGAGATAGTGAACGTCCTCAATCATCACCACTGCGTTAAAATCATGGGGCAGGGCATTGCCGGTGTTGACCGGCTGAAAGCGGTCAGCTCCGAGGCGCACTGGTGAGGCCTCACTGGCCGCGGCAAGATCTGTGAAGTGAACAGCGATCCCATCCATGGCTGCAGCATTAAAGGGGGGGGAGGAATGGCCGGCAAAAACAGGGGCTGCGGTGATCTGGCCCAGGGCCTGGTCAACAGCCATTGTCGTTGTTGGCCCACTTGTGAAAAAGTTCATTTTCTCCAGGGCCCTGTGCCAGGTTGCCATGGCCTGGGGCAGGGGCATATTTTTTACATAGATATCTTTGTGCTTCATTATAGAGTTCTCCAGCAATAGTTATAGCAGGTTGATTGATTTTGTATACGCCACGGGGCTACCGGTCCTGTAAGCACGCCCGGTCAGTTCACTTGCTCTTGCTGCCCTTGGGTGCTGGTACCTTCTCTTTCTGGTTTATTGTAAGAGATGCACTTCTACTTCTGTGTCTTGGTTGATCCCTTGAGACTGTGTGTCGATGAAGAAATAGCCTTGGGCGCGGGAAAGGGTGGAGATGGAACCGGATTTGCCCAGGACAGGAACGGCGCGGAAAGAGCTGTCCTCCTGTCGTTGCAGTTGGACACGGACCAGATCCAGTCTGCCGGCAGCCGAGTTGATGTTTCTGTCGAGTTTTGCTCTGATGGTGGGTTGAAGAGGTCTTGCTGCTGCCGGGATGCCGGAGAGCTGGCGCAGGGCCGGGGCAACAAAGAGTTCAAAGCAGACCATGGCTGAGACCGGATGCCCGGGCAGGCCAAAGATTGCGGTGTTGTTGCTCAGGCCGATGAGAACCGGTTTTCCGGGTTTGAGGGCCACTCCATGGACCAGGATGCCGGGATTGCCAAGTTTTTCTATCACCCGTTCTCCAAGATCTCGCATGCCCACCGAACTGCCCCCGGAAAAGAGGACGATGTCGTTTTCCTTTGCGGCCTGGTGGACACCGGCAAAAAATATTTCCTCGGTGTCGGAAACAATCCCGTAATCAGTGACTTGAGCCCCGCAACGGCTGGCCAGGGCAGAAAGCGTTATTCCGTTAATGTCTCGTATCTTGCCAAGGGGAGGAGACTGGGTCCAGGGCACGATTTCGTCGCCAGTGGAAAGAACTCCCACCCTGGGTTTTTGGTACACCTCGACCTCGCCAATGCCCAGACCTGCGAGCAGTCCAAGATCTTGGGGGCGGAGCAGGTGACCTTCAGGCAGGGCGGCATGGTCTTTTCTGATATCCTCGCCTCGGTCAATGAGATTGGTACCCACCCCCACGCTCTTGATCACCTCAATCATCTTTTCGTCCACTGGGATCGTGTGTTCGAACATGACCACTGCATCGCTGCCTTGGGGAAGGAGACCACCGGTGGCGATGCGGAAACATTTGCCCTTGTTTACCTCCCCCTTTGGTGCCTGGCCCATGGACACCTCTCCACTGATTTCCAGGTAACAGGGCATGGATTGGCTGGCACCAAAGGTGTCGGCGGCACGGACTGCAAAGCCGTCCATGGTGGAACGGGGATGGCGGGGAAGGTCCTCGGGAGAGGAGATGTCAAGGGCAAGGACTCTGTCCAGGGCAGCAGGTAAGGGCAGTCGCTCCTGGGTCAGGGGGACGGAGGCCAGTTCTTGAAGAAGGATGCTCAGGGCTTCTGCCACAGGGGTCAGGCCCTGCCGGCCCAGCATGTCTTTGAGCCCGTTAGTTGTCATGGCTGCCTTTGACTGTAAGGTTGATAATATTTTTTTTCTCCAGGAGAGAGAAAAGTTCATGGAGGGTCTGGTTTTGGCCGTCTATCTTCCGCTCTCTGATATGGGAAGAGAGGGTATGACGGTAGCTTAGAAAATTTTTGAGACTGGAGGCGGAAATCATGCACCCGTTAGCCAAAATTTCTTCGCCTTTTTCCACTGCAATCATATTGAACAGTTTCAGGCGGATCTTGATGGGGACGTCGGCCTGCGCAGATTTTAACGGGACTTTTTCCGCAGTGGTACGGAGTGAGGCATGGATGCCGTTTTTGCGAAAGATGGCACCGGCCAGACCAGGCATTGCTGCAGATATGGCCAGGACAGCATCGAGACCAAAAAGTTGTTGGTCGACGTCATCGGCCGGCAGTCCACCCAGAAAAATGGTTTGCACCCTTTCGTTTATGTATTCTTGGCTGAATCCGGGAAGAGAGACAAGGAGGTCACCGATTCGTGTTTTCTGAGGGACTTCCAGGAAAAACCCGCCCTGAAGCAGAGTGGTGAATTTGGCCAGTGCATCTGTATCGACTGTGAGAGAGACTGTGGTTGTGGAGGGCTTTGGGGTGTCCATGACTGCCTGTTCTATTCTTCTTTTTTGGGGCCAGGCGCAGCAGGATGTGCAATCTGCCTGGCCCGGATACTGGGAAAAATCTTTATCCCCTACTGTAATATCATTATTGGGAAAAATTACCAGAAAAAACAGAGAGCGGAGAGCGGGCAAACCTTTTCCCTGCATTGTGGCCTTGTGTTTCCGCCATCTCCTTCTCCTGAACACTTGAGAGCAGGCCTCATGCCCGGATCTTGAGGCTCATCGCTGAGCTATGAGCAAAAAAAAAGCCTGCCTCTGGAATAAGTATAGGCGAAAATTTACAATCTGGATAAATAAAAAAGGATCTGCTACTATTGGAGAGGGAATTTTTCTTTTTTGGCATCCTCGCCGATCCAGACAGACTGCAACCCTAGGGAATGATGATCCGTTATGGAAATTTTCTCTATCACCACACAAATTCTCGGCGGACTTGCTCTCTTTCTCTTTGCTATCAACAGGCTGAGCTCCACCCTCAAAAAAATAGCTGGTGTCAGACTCAGGCAGATTCTCCAGAAAGCCACTGACAGCCGGGTGCTGGGCGTTGCAACCGGCGCCCTTGTCACCTTCCTCGTTCAGAGTTCAAGTATTACGGTGCTCCTGCTTCTGGGGATGGTCAATGCCGGCGTACTCAACCTCAGGCAGGCCGTGTATGTTATCCTTGGCTCTGAAATTGGGACTACCATCACTGCCCAGATTGTTGCCTTTCAGGTCAAGATGCTCTTTTATCCGCTCCTGGTTGCTGGATTTCTGACCCTGTCGCTTGCTGGGAAAGAAAAATATCGGAATATCGGTGAAATAGTGTTCAGTCTGGGCCTGATCTTTCTGGCCATGAAATTGATGACTGACGGTTCCAGGCCATTGAAAGATTTTCCCCTGGTTATCGATGCCTTTACCAATTTTGGAGCATCTCCTTTGCTTGGCATTCTCATAGGGGCACTATTCACCTCTATCACCAGTAGCAGTTCGGCGACAACAAGCCTGGTTATCGCCATGGGCATGGAGGGAGCTATTGATCTGCAATCGGGTATTGCCCTGATGATCGGGGCCAATATCGGCACCTGTACTTTGGAGCTGATAGCATCCATCGGCACGAACAGCATCGCCCGGCGAACAGCGATGGCCCAGTTTATTATCAATTTGATCGGGGCACTGCTTTTTTATCCATTTATTGATTCCTTTGCCGCCATTGTTTCTCGTACGGCTCATGAACTGCCGCGTCATCTCGCCAACGCCCATACCCTGTTTAACATCACGGTCAGCCTGCTCCTTATGCCCTTTGTCGGTGTGCTCATAAAGATCCTTGAAAAGATCATCTCAGGCAGGGAGGGACCGGAAAAGGAATCTTACGGTATCCTTGATGAACGGTTTTTGAAAGTGCCCTCCCTTGCCCTGCTCGAAGCGGAGGAAGAAGTGAATAGAATGGCGCTCATCACCGAGGGAATGCTTAAGGCCGCAAGGCAGGCATTTTTTCACCATAACAAAGATGCGATGAAGGCCATACGGGAAAATGAAAGGATTGTTGATGCCATCTACGAAAAAGTTGGCAATTATCTCAACCAGATCAGCACCCTGATGCTGAGCGAACAGGATAGAATAAAAAAAAGATCGTATGTGCATGCCATTGGGGATATAGAACGGATCGCGGACCTGGCTGAAAATCTGGCCGAGTATGCCGCCGACAAAGACATCGTCTTTTCTAATCCGGCCCTCAAGGAGATTGAGAAACTTTTTGATAAAACTGAGCAGATATACAGTATTGCTATCCACTCATTGAAACGGTCTAAAAAATCCCTTATTCTTGACAGCACCCGCCTGGAGGAGTCGGTGAATATGCTTGAAAAAAAATACAGGAAAGATTTTATACACCGAATGGATAACGATCTGATTGGGCCGGTCAAGGATGCCATGTACCCACGCATTCTCCATGATCTTGAGCGAATAAGTGATCATGCCAACAATATCGCCGTGCATGTCATGAAGATGTAAGAAATCACCGGTGCTTATGGCCGGATTATCGTTAATGGTTCGCAGCCGAGGGCAGTCATGGATGTTGGAAACGTATCGGAGTACTTGAAATTTTTTGCCACCATGACCGCCATTGTCAACCCCATCGGAGCAATACCGATTTTTATCAACCTGACAGCGGACAACAGCAAAGAGCAGCGCCGAAAGAATGCCATCCAGGCATCCTATGCCACCGCGGCTATTCTCCTGATGGCCCTTTTCAGTGGTGAAAGGCTTCTTGTTTTTTTTGGTATTTCCATTGCTTCTTTTCGGGTTGGTGGTGGCATTCTTATACTGTTGATGGCTATTTCCATGCTGCACGCGAAGGTGAGTTCCGTCAAACACACCGACGAAGAAGCGCAAGATTCGGTTGAGCGGGAAACGGTCGCTGTCGTACCGTTAGGCACGCCTCTGCTTGCCGGTCCGGGGGCAATCGGTACTGTGATCCTCTATGGGCAGCGCTACGAGTCAGCGCTACATTACGGGATCTTGGCCATTATTATTATTGTTTTGGCCCTGGCTGTCCTTCTCTCCTTCAGAACCGCTCCCCTGATTGCCTCCTATCTCGGAAAAACCGGAATCAACGTCATAACCAGGATTATGGGGCTTATCATGGCCGCCGTGGGAGTGGAATTTATTGCCAACGGCCTCAAGCAGCTCTTTCCCATTCTTGCCTGAAATGCGTCTGCCAGTTGCCTGGCTGGTGCACCTCTTTGGAGCCAGTCCGCCGATGCCGTTTGTTGCTTGGGAGAACCTGTCTCGAGGAGAGGGTGAACCTGGTGTCTGGTGGATAAACTCCATCTTCGAGCTCACCCAATTGGGAGAAAATGGGGCTGGAGAGGGGGGAAGAACAAAATGGTCCGAACATCCCAGCCACCAGCATCGCAAGTGGGTGGGATGTCATTTATTTTTCCTGGTAAGGAAACTGCAGGTCGTCAAGCAATTTATACATTCGCTGTTTCTTCTCTGTTTTTTTGTCATGGAACTCGACTAGAGCCTCTGTCATCTCCAGTATCGTCTCTTCGCTGGCATTTCTTGCGATACGGCGACCGATTTTAGGAAACGGTCCGCCTTTTCCACCTGCAAAAAGTTCATAGCCGTCCCGGGTTGCCATGATGCCAATATCTGTTGTTTTCACGCCGGAACAGCACATGGTGCAAGCGCTTATGGCGATTTTAAACTTGGCCTTGGTGTGTTTTCGACCTGCAAATTTGTCAAGAATTTTGCGGTTTAAGGCTTCTGTGTCGATTACTGCGAGATTGCAGTGATCCATTCCCACGCAGACCCGTGGGAGAGGAAATTTCCCAGGTGCCTTGAATTCGGCTCCACCTGCAGCCAAGGTGGCTTTGATTTCTTCTGCCGCGCTCTCTGGTACATCTATCAAACGCAGGTTTTGTGAGATCGAGAGGTAGAGGTGAAAGGAGTGCTTCTCAGCTAACTGAGAAACTGTTTTCATGATTTCAAGAGGTAAACGGCCTGCGGGTACCAGTATGGTAATACTCACTTTATTTTCTGTATTCATCGTTTCGTTTTTGAGTCGCTGTTGAAAATTCATAGGGGTATATGAATTGGTTTTTTAAAGGAAATGCTGTGGGATAGGGACGCTACCTCTTTCAGTGACTCTTAGAAAATGTTGTCGCCTGTCAGCTAGCGGCGAGAATTACGTCTCATAAGAGGAGGTTCTTGTTGAAGAGAGGCCCTCCCTCCCCTTTATTCGAAAGGCAATAAACACCATTCGTCTCAGAAAAACCAGTAAATTCCAGCCTGGTTTGCCATGATGCGAGTGAACAGCTTTTGTTGTCCATCGGTTGCCTGACCGATAGCCAGGGAGTTCGCTCTTTGTGTCGCTCGGAGTAGTGATGGAAGACAAGAGGACCATCTCCAGAACGTTGACAATCCACAGCGGAGTGTTCGTAGCTGAGAGATTCGTTTCGTGTTTTTGGAAATGAATTTTGTGAAGGTCCTTTCCCCCCTCAAAGGGCTACTCTACTGAGTGCCGGGTTATAGTTCATCGCCGGTGTTAGAGCAATGTATCCCCCCTGATTCTCAGAAAAGAGGGGAATCGAGGCCGGCCGGATTGGAACAGGCCATAATATTTGAAGGTAATGATGGAACCGACGGCCGGGGGATTGTCTCGCTGCTCATCACTGAAACCGGTTCCGATCTTAAATTGTATTTTATTCGGTAATTCAACAAGCAGTGAGCCGAGCCGTCCACGATTTCTGCCTTGGCCTCCGATGTGGGCTATGACCACTGCCTCGGTGTCAGAAAAACTTTTAACCTTTAATATTTCGTGGCTACGGCCACTGCTGTAGAGGGTGTCGGCTCTTCTGACAATCACTCCTTCGCCACCTGACTTCTCTATTCGCTGCAGTTCGGTCTTCAGTTCTCCTTTGTGCTCGATACGTTTCTGGGGAATAACAAAGGCAAATCGGCTGGGGTGATTCTGGAACCAGTTCTCCGCTATCTTCAGTCGTTCGCTAAATCCTCCTTTCTGGTCCGGGACATCAAATATTGCAAACTTGAGCTCCAGCCAGCCAGTATGGGGGCGTTGCGTATTTACAATGGCTACAGTTTGTTCAAAAGTCTCTCGTCCTCCCCAGAGTTCTCCTTCCAGGGGAAAAGGAGGAAAGTTATGAAAAAAAACCGCAGGTGGATGCAGAAGTATACCGTTTTTACTGAGCAGCCTTTTTCCGTCCCAATATCCCCGCACTCCATCCAGTTTTTCACTCATTAACCAGCCGATAATATCTATATTGTCTCTATAGACCTGGGGAAGCATGAGCTCCAGGGCCTGCAAATTCCAGGGAAGGAGACATGCCATAACCAGTAAGCAGAGAGTGATTTTTTTCATTGTGTCCTGAGAAAATTGTTAAGGGGTAACAGCTCCAAAATTGAGAGGGCTAAAGCAAGAGCCCTCTTGGGGCGGTGGACAAAATGGACATCATGCCCCTGTACTGGCTTCCAGGTGGGTGACATGAGCGTCGTAACAGCGAAGGAGGTGGAGAGCTGTTACGACACCGTCACGATTTGACCGCTGGTCTTTCGAGGGGAGCCTTTTGTCAGGAGCGCTTTTGCTCATTACCCATTGCCAAGACTCGACCCTGAAGAATGAAGGTTGGAACTGGTCTCATTGGGGGAGCTGTCTTTCAGCAGGTGTTCAATATTCGAGTGGGTATGGAGAGCAAGAAATCGGCCGACACCTCTTTTTCGCTTCTTCCTAACACATTGTCAGATCTTTTTCATCGTCAGATCTCTGCTGCCATCATTTTCACCTGGCTATCAAGAAGTTGATCCATCCGTTGCAGGTAATGCGCCACTGGAAGCTGCTGCAGGGAAGCAAGATTGACTCGTAAATTCATGGTTTGGAGACTGGTGGCAAGACGTGGATCGGCTCCTATCTTTTCGGCTTCTTCATACTGTTTCAATTTGATATGGGCCTTAAGACGTTGATTTTCCATCTCCGCACTGGTGTCTGCCGCCTTTTGCAGGAATTCCAAGGCCTCTTCAGGAAGATCATTGGCCAGCAGAACTCTGCCGGCATGGCCGAGAACAGAAGGTTCCTGGGGCAGGGAATAGGCAAGATCAAGGGCCTTTTCCTGAAAACCGAGCTTCAGGTAATAGTTGAAAAGTGCCATCAGATGGGGGAGGTTGCCGGTGTAGCTATGGAGTACGGAGTCGCGCAACACCATGAAGTAAAGATTTTCATTGTACTTTTTCAGGTTAAAGAGATCGTCAAAGCGAAACATGTTCCGGGGAGATTTTTTTGCCATCTCTTCAATAGTGGTATAGACCACTGGTTCAAGAACCTGATGCAGGTAAGCCTGGAAAGAAACCTTTTGTCCAGCTAGTCTTTTGTTGCCGTAATCAGAAGGAAAAACAACTTCAAACTGAGTGGTACTCCCTGTCTTGACACCATCCATGCCTCTTTCAAAATCAGCAAGAAGTGTGTTGCTGCCCAGAGTGGCCATGGTGAAATAGCTCTCTGTCTCAGGGACGACAATCCCGTCAATCTGGCCCTTACAGTCAAAAATAATCCTGTATCCTTTCCTGGCCAGCGCCCTCCGTTTACTTTTATAGCCAATGAAGGGGCGGTTTAAAAATTGTTCAACTTCAGGATGTTGGCCAAATTTTTGGCGGAGACGGAGGAGACATTGCGCTGCCGGACCACACTCATCAAGATGCATATAGATGCGGGCCAGCATCATTTCTGCTTCCGGACGGGAGGTGAAGTATTTCTTATGACGGGTAATAAAACCGGCAATAGTAAAGAGATTTGTGCCATTGGTGATGTCTTCGCCAAAGTCTTTGCGGTTCAGGCGCCAGATCAGACTCATCTGGTGAATTTCATCGGCGGACATGCTATCCGTTTGAAAATCGCGGCAAAGACACTGATAGGCAGGTTTTGTTATGGGGAGGGAGTCAATGCCGTGGTCAGCCGGATTTTCACCTACTGGGGTGCCGAAAAAAACATGTAATTGCTGGGAAATGGAGTTGCCGTCAATATCGACCTGATGTCGTTTAACAAAATCAAGGGTCTGCTGGGCGTTTTCCAGTGATTCACCGGGCAAGCCGAACAGGGAAAACAACTCCACCTTGATTCCGGCATCCTGGGTGAGCTTGATGGCCCTGGATAATTCGTCAATCTTTGTTCCTTTTTTTATTTTTTTCAGGGTCTCGGCATGGGCTGATTCCAGGCCAAAGGCCAGGGTGTGTGCCCCAGCTCTCTTTAGGAGGGCAAGGAGCTTGGCGTCGACAAGGTTAGAGCGGGTCTGGCACCAGAAGGAGGCGCCGGGGACCTTGTTGATGATGGCTTCTAAAAACATTTCCAGCCGCTCCCGTGAATGGGCAAAATTAGGATCGGCAAACCAGAAATCACTGATACCTTTTTGTTGCAGGTGCTGCATTTCAGTGATTACCCGATCCACGGAATGAAAACGCACCTTCCTGCCGTTGGCGCGGGGGGTGTAGCAGAAGGTGCAGGCAGACGTACAGCCGCGCGAGGAGAGAAGAATGGCCTGGCTTTTCCCACTGCAATCCAGGGATCCATCAAGATAGGGAGAGGGAAGATCGTCAAGATTTTCGGGCCTGGGATTGCTTGCTGTCTCAACTATGGTCCCATCTTCCCGGCAGCAGATGCCGGCGACCTCTGTGAAAGGTCGGTTGCCAGCCAGGGCGTTGGCAACCTCAACCATCACGGTTTCTCCTTCTCCCCGACAAAGAATGTCCACCTCGTCCATCTGTTCGAGAGCCTTGCTGGGCATAAAGGTTGTTTGCGGGCCACCAAGGATCACAGGAATTTTCGGCTCAATCTTTTTTGCCAGGGCGGCCCAGGCCCGTACTCTGTTGATATTTTCTTCGTAAACGGAAAAACCGATGGCCTTCGGATGATATTTCTGCAGGCAGCTATTGAAATGATGGGGGGTAAGGGGACGGTTCTTGTAGTCTCCGAGGACCTGCCCCTTATAGCCGTGTTTTTTGAGATTGGCCAGGATATAGCCTTGGGAAAGTGGGAGAGCATCGGAACTTTCAAAATCTGCCCACTCATTGACATGTAATAATAGAAAATTATCAGACATGGCAGCACCCTTCTATTGCTAAATGAGAATCTGTTTTCCACCCATGAAGAAGCAACTGGTGAGTTGTTCTTTCTTTTAAGTATTTTTTGTTATTTGCAGGGTTAGAGAAAGGTTTTTTTACGCTAACCTGTAATTGTACCTGAAACAAAAACACAAAATTAGAATATTTCAATAAAAAAATATATCTTGGTTCTCTTATATGTTTTTATTGGTAATAAAAAATATGGAGAGTTCCATGGCAATAGAGATAAGAAGATTTAAAAGTATATATAGGAAAGAATATTATATCGCATGTGACTCTATTGATTAAAGAGGTACTGAGTGCATAGTATGTATTTGGCGCCATAGAGATAATTATTTCAACAACTGGGGTACGCGTCGATATGGTGGGTCCATTAGGATAGGATCAGAAGCACCATTGATTGTAACATTTTCGGATGGGGCATCCCATCACGGCTTCCAGTGCAATTCAGTGGTAGCGGTGTAACGCTGTCCGGGGATGAGTGGTTGGGGGGAACGCATGGTATGGGTGTAAGGATGGCTGGAGAGAGTTACCTGCTGAAACTGGGGAATACTCCCGTTCTCTACGTATTTCGCTTTTACGATAAAAAAATTAACGCTTAACGAGTCAGAAATGTTGCGGAAAATGACCATCTTTTGTGCCATCCTCCTTATCTGCTTGCCTCTGGTCACTCACGAGGCATTCTGTCTAGAAGATGCTTATCAACCTGGTTTTGAACTGGCTATATTAATAATAATTACGTCCTGTTGTATAAAGTTTTAAACTGGTGGAATGATAGCTTGCCGGAAGATGACAGTTTGCCCTGTGGTGATAAACTAAAATGTCAAAGTACAGGCGGTATCACTTTGGAATATGATGAATTGCAAATGATCTTGAAAATACATCCAGCTGGCGGCTTCGGGGATCTGGTATCTCTCTTCAAGCGATGTGAACAGTGTTACGGTCCCTCTTCTCTCAAATCTTCATGGCTAAGTGAGAAATATTTCGGCAAAGGTGAAGCAGTGATTATTCCAAAGACGGAAACAAGCATCCGCTTGGTAGTCTTTAATAACATAAGCAAGAAGCAAGCGTTCTTCATTCGAACTATTGAAAAAGATGTAACATTTGTCCTGGAAGGAAAGATTGGCGGATTGTTGCTCGACGGAAAAATAGCCTTACATCACGTTGGAGATTTTCTTAAATCATGTCCCAAAGTTGGTCAGAACCAGGAAGACAGCTCTCCGGTCTCTCTTACAATTATTAACTCTCAAAATGAAGAGGTTATGGCAAAATATTTGGCAGTCTGTGATATTTTAGAGAGTCAATCCGTAACAGGAGAGAAGGCAAATCTCTCAGTTGAAAAATGAACCAGCAAAAACGACAACAGGGTAAAACGATCCTCCTTGATGCCTCATCTGCTATCCTGCTGGCAAAGGCAGGCTTTCATGAAATAGTGGCAGCAAGTTATGTTATTGTCATGTCGGATTCTGTTTTTGCTGAAATTACCGGAAATGGATTGTTCGGTTCCCGTGAGTATGAAAGACTGAAGCAGGAAAAGCAGCTGCAGGTCCTTCCGGTCCTGAGTCCGCCGTCCCTGAATGGGACCGCTTCCCCCCCTATGCAGAGGCTGGATCGGGGCGAACGTGACACCCTGATCCTCTTCCATGAAGGACGTGGGGATTTTGTGGTTACCGATGATGGGGCTGCCGCCAGGTTTTGTCTGAGCAACCGGATCCCCTTTGTTAACAGTCTGTTGCTGCTTCGCCTCCTCCATCGTTGCGGAATAGTAGGGGACGGCTCCTATGAGACCGGATTCCAGTTCCTCCTTGCTCTAGGGAGGTACTCGATAAGGGTCAGAGAGTATGCCCGAAGCTGTTCCGACAGTGAGTTGCTGTTTTTTCTTCCCTAAAAAAAGAGGCCGCATTCTGAACAGTTCTGCTCTTCTGCCGCTCTTCGGATTTTCCTAAATGAGTATACCCAGTCGTTTGAGGAGAAGTGAAAAATCTTTCTGCTCAAGGCGCGTCAGTCCAGCCCGCTGTGCCATCTCTATGGCTTGCTGAACCTCTTCACTGCTCACGGGCCTGTTCAGGGCTTCAATCTCATAGGCCTTGCCGCAGGGGTGATACTGGTCCATGATATTCACATAACTGGCCACTGAGATCTCCCTGGCAATGAACTTGAGGATTTCTGCAGTTTCATCAAGGCAGCCTGGCATGATCAGGTGCCTGAACAAGACGCCTCGCATGGCCAGGCCATTTTGGTCCATGACCAGATCACCCACCTGGCGATGCATCTCTTTCAGGGCCAGCCGCGCCATCTCAGGGTAGTCATGGGCCTGGGCGTAGCGTTTGCCATGTTCCGGATTCCAGAATTTGAAGTCAGGCATGTAGATATCAACGATGTCTTCCAGGAGCTGCAGGCTTTCCACCCTGTCATAGCCGCTGCTGTTATAGACCAGGGGAAGATGGAGGCCATTTTCGATGGCAGATGGCAGGGCTTCGAGGATCTGAGGGAGGACATGGCTCGGGGTGACCAGATTGATATTGTGACACCCCTGTTCCTGCAAGTCCACCATGATCCGGGCCAGCTCGTCCGGGCCCATTGCCTGCCCTTCCTCCTGATCCGGGCAGTGGCTGATCTCATAGTTCTGGCAGAAGCAACAGAGGAGATTACAGTGGCTGAAAAAGATGGTCCCGGAGCCACCCTCGCCCACCAGAGGGGATTCTTCTCCAAAGTGGGGACCAAAACTGGCCACCATGGCCTGTTCACCGCTGCGGCAGATCCCCAGTGGCCCTTTTTCAAGACGATTCACTCCACACTGACGGGGACAGAGTCTGCACGGTGCTAAAAGCTTCCTGGCACGCTGGATCCTTTTCTGGAGCGCACCCTCTTTAGAGAGATTGAGATAGGAAGCCTTCATGGGGGCTATCTTTGTAACAGCTGTCGCCAGTTGAGTCGGGTAAAGCTGGCATGGAGCATATGGTCATCGTCATAAGAGAAAATCTGTAATTGTGAAAAACTCTTTTTGGCCAGGGGAAGTACTCTATCCGGCGGGGTCACCGTGTCCCGACTACCAATAATCAGGCTGGTGGGGGTGACGATCCTCTCCTGTGGAGGTGAAAATTCGGGGAAATTCAGAGCCGGAGCCAGTAAGACAAGGGAGTGGCATCTATTGGGATGGCGTATGGCAAAACAGGTGGCCATAAGACCGCCGAAACTCGATCCCACCAGGGTGAGAGTGTTGCAGCCGTCACAGAGGATTTCCAAGGCATTGAGCCGCATTGCCAGGTCACCCCGAAAATTGGGAATGCGGACCTCAGGAAAATGTTTTGCAAACCACTGTCCTTTTGTTCCGTTGCTGGATGAATCCAGGCCGTGAAGAAAGAATGTTTCGCCCATGGGGTATCATTGACGCCAAGCTATCATCCAGAGTGGTAATGGCAAGTTGAAATCTAAAACCGCCACCATGGTCATGCCAGCGGCAATCTCAATTGTTGTTGGAGGTTGATCTGTTCCTTGTCAGACATTTATTCTGAGAGCATATATAGCAAAAATATCGCAGTGCTCTGCCTGAGAACAGGCCTGATCAACCTTAATCCTCTTCGTTCTTCTGAGGTGTCTCAGGTTGGGTCGGCCTGTTCTCAAGCCCCTCAACCCGCCCAGTTCGCTGAGCTGGAGGCAAGACAAGGAGATGAGGACTCATGGCGCCTTAATGATGGCATTTGCTTCCTCCGCTACAGGCCTGATCAGAATTCATCACCGGCAGCTTTCCATCTATAAAAGCTGCAGCAACATCGCTCACCAAAGTATACTCATTTTTTGCCGCAAAATACACTGTCAGGCCAAGTTCAGAACAAATCGCCAGAGGTGTTCCACCCATACCACCCACAATCATCTTTTTTACACCAGCTTCTGCTAAAGCCCGAACAGGGGCCATGCAGCCACCTGAATCATGAGCAACATTTTCATGGGTACTTATATTGACGACTTTATTGTCTTCAACTTCAAGCAAAGTAAAGACGTCGGAATGGCCGAAATGGTCTGAACGACCAGCTTCCATTCCACCAGGATTATTAGAAGGTACTGCAACTTTATAGGACGACATGATTTTCACCTGTTAAGGAAGTTTATTAAAATAATATATCACAAACCCCTGTTGACAAAAGCAGCAAATAACATCCGCCAGTCATGGAAAAAAGGGGTGACATATGACCTTGCTACACAATAAAAACAATTATTTTTCCAGCCGAATTCACCTAATAAAAGGACCATGCGTAGTTCTGCAATCCAGCTCTGATTCTGATATGTGCATATGCCTATATAGTCATCGGCCAATAGCTTGTCAAGTTGAAAGTTAACTGTTTTGACTTCCTTGGCCAGGTGGAGAGATTTGTCTTCTTTTGTTTTACCAGTCCAACAAGACGAGTGTGAAACGTGAGACCTATCAAGGGGGAAAAGAGTTTGGCGCCGAATGCCGCTCGCCTGAGGGATAGTGGAGACTGTTCCGCACCAGGCAAGAAGTGTCTCAGTTGCCTGGCGGAGCCATCCAGGCTCCTTGAGGAAGGATTCTTCCAGGTGGCGTGGTTTTTTGGTTCCCCTACGCGTTTTTTTGCAGGAAGCCTCTGCTTGCAGATGAAAGGACTTGGCCTGCAGATGCTTCTTCTCTCAAGTCAGCCTATAAGGGTGGGGCTGGAATTTTTCTGGCCTGGGATACAGAGGGAATAAAAAAAACCCCGAAATTCTTTGCAGAATTCGGGGCTTATATGTTAACCGGAATACTCCGGAATGCTTTTTGGTGGTGCAGGGAATTGACTTGCGTGTCTTAGTGATTGTTATTACAGAATAATATTTTCCATTCAGGAATAAGTACCGTCAAAAATACCGTCACATTCTCTTAGTTGTTTTCCCCAAGAAACTACCAATTAAGACTATTGGCATAGTCAATAACTCGATCAAGTGCTTTCTTACGGGATTTTGAAACCTGCTTCACTGGAAATTGGATAATTGAGGATTTAGCAGTCTGTTGTTGACCAGGAAGGCTATCGAAAAAATCGATTATTGTGAGTTGGCGTTGATCGGTCTTTTTGTCTTTGATATTACTCATTACTTTCGTCCTCTTTGTCAGCAAGCGCTGCATTAACTAATTTCGTAACCTGTGCTTCGTAATCTAAAAATGTGTCAAGATAGGTTGCTGCAGTAGGTTTGTGAGTAATTAAATCAATCTCTTTTAAAATACTCCCTTTTTTGCGGTTATTGCAAGAAAATAAGTTAAGGTATTGTTTCGGTGCAACACCCTCGAAATGTGAGAATATAACTTTTTTTGAATCATCACTACCATCTGTTGAATTAAGCTCAATGGCGTCAGAATGAAGTTTTATTGCAAGGCTTTTTTCGTATGGTTCAATATAGTAAACCTCTTTTATTCCAGAGGCGACAATATGCCGAGCGCAGTGATGACACGGAAACGTCGTTGAGAAGAGTACAGTTCCTTTAAGTGGAAAATGTCCTATTCTGGCTGCGCTTGTAATTGCATCCATTTCTGCGTGAACAGCTCTTGAATATTCAAGAAGATCTTTGATCGCGCTATCATCTTGTATTTTAAGAGAAATTTTCCCTACGTCTTCGGCGGAAATTCCCTCCTTCAGGGTATCCTTTAGTATTTTCTCTATATTTTGATAGATCTGCGTTTTGTTTTTTTCATTATGACAAGCTCTATCATGGACTTTAAAGCACCTGCAATCATCTTCACCGTCATCGTCTCCATAAAGTCCACCGCTAGGTTTTGGAACATCATTTCGACCTGTCGAAACAATATCCCCGTCTGTTGTGAGGATCGCTGCGCCAACTTGTCTTGAGATACATCCTGAGCGCCTGGCAGCTGATTCAGCAATGTACATCCCAAATTCGTTAATGGTAGGGGTAATGTTATTTTGACCAAGCATAAGGTCGATAAAGCGACCGATAGGTTTGTCTAGTGTACCTGTATTTGGCCTGTTATTTCTTATAAAGAAGTCGGCATGCTGTAGTGTTTTTAGCAGTTGCTGCCCCAAACTATCTTTTTCTTTCTTGTCTCTATCCATCAATTGCACTGCTTGTGGCTCAGACATGCCTTTGTTTTGAAGGCGCTCTTTTCTTTGAGCATCATTGCATAACACTCCAAAAAGATGAAACATATTTCCATAAACCTTTTTTAGCAGTTCAACCTCATAAGGATTTTTCAAGCTGTCTATAATCGTTGCGTATCTTCTCCCAATAAGTGTTTTTTCAACGATTTTATCAGAACTGTCATCATCACCCTGGAGTTGTTCGTTTCTTTGTCCTGCAATTTCCTTGATTACGAGCTGAGCAAGGATATCACCACCATGGTCTTCTCTTAGCTTGTTTCCTTTGTTTTGCAAAGTCTCAGTACGTTTAAAATCACCCTCCGCTAAGTTATTTCCCTTGAGTGTTGAACCAATAAGAGTACTGATTTTAATATAGTTGGTTGTGTATCCTTTTGTCTTTAAAATGGTATCGACTTTTTTACTAACAGTTGAGACACCAGACCCAATAGCACCACACAAAGCAATAACGAGTTCATCTGTCCGCCGTGATTCAATACGCTGAGTCGGTGAGTCAGTTTTCTCGACATGTATTTTTACAGATGGGCTTGATTGTAGTTTTTTTGCAGGTTGGGTCATAAACTTATCCAGATGGTTGAATGTAGGTAGCTATAATGACAAAGATATTTCATGACAAATGTCTTGTCGATTTTATAAAATATGCCGCGTGTTAAATTTTCTATACCGTTTGATACTTCTTGAAATTCTCCGCCTGCTCGAAAATCTCCTTATACACCTCATCCCGATCCACTGGCGGATAGCCGTTTTCCGCCAGGGCAATAATCAAATCAACCTTGAGCTCGGCCTTGATGTCTTCGCGCTGGCTCCAGTCGGTGTATTTGGCCTTGTCGTCCACCAGCTTCTTCACCTCTTTGGCCAAGTGGAGGAATTTGTTTTCCGGGTACTCAAAATCATACTTGCGAGCAAGGGCCTTTAGGATGTCATAGAAGGCCTTTTCCTCAAAGTCGATGCCCAGCTCTCCGAAGGACTCTTTCTCTTTCTTCAGGGCATGGAACAGGTCGATAATCTCATCTGTGAAGTCCTCAAGCACATTGCTGACTAAAATATCCTGCTCTTTGCGTTCGTTGTACTGGTCAACAAGGGATTTAAATTTCTTGGAGAAATCGATTCCTTTAACCTTGTTCACCTTTTTGAAGTTGGCAATGGCCTTGGCCAGGAGCTGTTGCAGGAGCTTGATCTTGGTGTTGGGCAGCTTGATCTTCTCGATCTTGGCCAGGTAATCCTCATCAAAGATGTCGATCTCCTTGCCGTGGTCCTCGCCCAGTTTGAAGATCTCCTCCACCCCGTCACTCTTCAGGGCCTCCTGGATCATCTCCCGCACGCGGGCGTTCATCTTGGCGGTGTCCGGCGCATCACCCTTGGTCAGTTTGAAGACAATGGAGCGCACCGCCAGATAAAAATGGACATGGTCGCGCTCCCCCTGGCTGAAGCCATCACTGCCGCAGCAGATGTCATAGGCCGCCTTCAACCGTTGGACCAGATACATAAACCGCTTTTCCTGGTTGTCGGTGATCATGGCAAACTCAGCAGCCATGTTCAGACACTCAAGCTGCGCCAGCGGCACCCCCTTGAAATAGGGCGCGGTATCAAATTTATGAAAGATCTTGGCCAGCAGATCAAGATGGTCTTTGACCACCACAACGGACTGCTCGACCTCCTCAATATTTGCTTTGTCGGTTTTAGAATAGTGGGCCAGGGCCTTGTTCATCTGGCTCTTGATGCCGATGTAATCAACGATCAACCCCTTTTCCTTGTTCTCAAACTTGCGGTTCACCCGCGAGATGGTCTGGATCAGGTTATGGCGCTGGATGGGCTTGTCGATATACATGGTGTCCAGGAAGGGCACATCAAAACCGGTGAGCCACATATCCACCAAAATAGCGATCTTGAAATTGGATTTACCATTTTTAAACTGGCGGTCCAGCTCCTTACGGTACTCCTTGCTGCCGAGCATGTTGTAAAGATTCTCATCGTCATCCTTGCCACGGGTCATGATCATCTTGATCCGCTCCATGGGCTTGATTTTCTTGCGCTCATTTTCGCTGAGCTCTACGCCCTCATCACACTCCTTGATCTCTGCCCACTCGGGACGCAGGGCAATAACCTGCTTGTAAAACTCATAGGCAATGGTGCGGCTGGAGCAGACAAACATGGCCTTGCCCAGCACGGTGGCACCCTCGTTCACCCGGTTTTCGTAATGGCTGACAAAGTCGGCCGCCACCGCCTTGATGCGGTCGGGATCACCCAGGATGGCGTTCATCTGGGCATTGGCCTTCTTGCTCTCTTCGATCTGATATTCGCTGCTGCCCTCATCGGCGCAACGGGCGTAATACTCCTCGATCTCCTGCAATTTGCTGTTATCAAGGAGCACCTTGGCAGCCCGGCCCTCATAGACAATGCGCACCGTGATGCGATCGGCAACCGATTCGGTCATGGTGTAGGAATCAACCGATGGCCCAAACACATCCAGAGTGGCATCAATGGGTGTACCGGTAAAGCCGACATAGGTGGCACCGGGCAGGGAGTCGTGTAGATATTTAGCAAAACCATAGGTGCGCTGCACCCCGTTCTCGGTGATCCGGATCTTCTGGTCCAGGTTGGTCTGGCTGCGGTGCGCCTCATCGGAGATGCAGATGACATTAGTGCGGTCGGTGAGGAGCTCGGTATCTTCGGTGAACTTGTGGATGGTGGTCAAAAACACACCACCGCTGTTACGGCCCT
>JAHIUA010000100.1 GCA_018817385.1 Pseudomonadota bacterium | reverse complement strand
CTTTAGCCTGAGTTTGAGTGATGGTTTGAATGTTTGCAGCCATGGTGTCCTCCATATTATCTTAATTTTATTTGTTTTTTTCTCTCTTTACCCTTTTAATTGCATATTGAATGCCAGTTCTCTTCTTCGCCATGAAACAAAGAGCAAAAATGCCGTATCCTGCTGCAATAACGTCTGATTACCCACCACCAGGCAACAACTTCGCCACACCACACTTCTGCGGTATGGCCAGCCAACAGCGATCACTTATGTGGTATGTGATCAAAAAAGTGTAGTTTTGGCCCTACAGAAGTGTAGTTGCCTTTGTGGATAGCTATGGAATTGTGAGCATTGCAGGACTTTTTTGTTGCAAGTAGCGAAAAAGGGCAACAAAAAAATCAACTGGGCAAAATATGGGTGCAACTGGAGCAACGGCTTGACAAGTCAAGACAGAATTTTCGAACGTCTGATAAAGCACCACGGTGGAAAAGCCGAATGTCTTTGCATCCACCGGGCAAATACGCTAGAAATGCTGAGCTCATAGTTCCTTAAAAGGGGCACCGCCAATTTTCAAGGTACCCCCACCCCAGATAAAGAGTTATTACCACCCTCTCCATCACCACTTTTGCGGGAAGAGTGCTTCCGGATCTGGGAAAAACGCAATATATCGAAACAACATTAATAAATAAGCACCATGACCACCTTACCTGCCCAGTACGATTCCTTTCTAGCATTCTCGGCGATATTTTTCTGCATGGGCTTTGCCATGTTTTTTTTGCGGAAGGCAGCCAAAGGAGAGATCGGGCCAGGATATTGGACCACGAGTTTCTTCCTCAACAGTGCTGGCTTTCTGTTCTGGGCAGCTACAGTCACATCGCAACCCTGGTTGTTCTACGTTATCGGCGAGGCGTTGCACATGCTTGGTTTTATAACATTGCTCTGTGGTGCCTATCGATTTACAGGGAACGATTTTCGGCGTAGCCATTTTCTTGTTTTGGGTGGATTTGTCATTGCCTGGTCAGGGGCCATATGTTTGCTGCCGCAGCATCGTCTAGAATCATTTTTACTGCTTATGGTTCTTCGGGCTGTTCTTTTTTTGGGAGCCAGCCGACTGATATTCACCCACACAACAGAAAAGCCCCTGGCTGGCCGCAGGCTGACCGCGGGGGGCCTGCTCGCCTGGGGTATCTATGTCCTTGCCTTCCCCTTTATCTGGAAGTTTCCATTTCTGGTTCCCATGGCCTTAGGCTTCCTTGTCGGTTTTCACGTTCTGGTGGTCTTGGGCCTGGTTGTCATGATTGTTGATCGCATGCGACTCCGTGCCGAGGTCAGCGAGCAACAGGTCAAGATCCTTGAAGGCTGTCTCCCCATCTGCTCTTACTGTAAAAAAATACGAGACGAGGATGATCATTGGAACCAAATAGAAATGTATATCCGGGACCATTCTGAAGCGGAATTCACTCATAGTATTTGCCCCAATTGCGCCAAAGAACATTTTCCAGAGTTAACTCTTCAGCCTCATTGAAGTGCAGCTATGTCTGCCACCGTTTCCGCAACAAGCCCTTATTATTAAATGTAATATCAGAGAACAGCCCACCACTTTACTCGTCCCTCAATAAAAAACCAGAGATGTCCCTTAAGTAGTTAAGGTGGTATCCTCCACTGTGGAAACACCATTCATTCTACAGCCGAAATCCATCTAAGTTACTGAAATGAATCATGCAGGTTGTGTCCAAACAGGCAGAGCAAGAAACGCCATCACCGATCGCTGAGTTTTGTCTAAATCCGACCGACTCCTATGGAAAAGATTTGTGGTCACACATGGAGGGAAAAACATTTTCCCTCTCCCCAAACTCTGGTTCGTTCAAAGCACGCAGTTTTGTCGTAAAAAACAAGGTCCCTTTACAGAAAAGGGTGTACGAGTTATCACTTTGAAATGAGTATTCTAGTCAGTCAACAGAAAGAGCGGGAAAAAATCGGAAAAAACTCAGGGAGTGAAAAATGGAACGACTTTTTTTTAGTCTGGGCGCATTAATGGCAGGCCTGGCTGTTATAGCCGGAGCCTATGGTGCTCACGGTGGAGAAACCGCACTGGGCCTTGATCAGGCCCGTCTGATATCTAAAGCAGCACGTTACCAGATGTATCATGGCCTGGCTTTGCTGGCCCTCGCCTGGGCCTGCTCCCAGTGGCCTGAACAGATTCGCTTATTTCAGGTTGCCGGTGCGCTGTTTTTATTTGGTATCCTTTGCTTTTCGGGCAGCCTCTATCTGATGGCCTTCACCGGTGCCAAGCTCGGTTATGTCACGCCCTTGGGAGGTCTGGCCTTCATAACTGCCTGGCTGGTCATGGTCATCGCTTCCTGGCGCTGACGGACGTCGTTGTCATTTTTTATGGGGAGAGCATTCATGAAAAAAAGGACCATTGACAAAACCTGTATCCTGGCTCTTGCACTCGCCGGGATGTTTGTCACCGTACGCTTTGTTTTTACGGAAAAGCCATCATGGGCCGGAAACGAGGGGAAGAGCTGGAAACACGAGCAGAAGAAGAAACACGAGAGCAATAAAGACCGTGATCATGGCTATTCACAGGACCAGCAAGGGTATGATTTTAGCGTAAGCATCTTCTTTGGCGACCAGCAGAGGAATGCCATCCGTACGTATTACAAGGAGCAGTACCGCTCCGGTCATTGCCCGCCGGGTCTGGCCAAAAAGAACAACGGTTGCATGCCCCCCGGTCAAGCCAGAAAATGGCAGATGGGGCGGCCGCTGCCCCGGGACCTTCTCTTCCATGATCTGCCGTCTGCACTTGTTGTCCAAATCGGGCCGCCGCCTGCCGGACATCGTTTCGTGCGCGTGGCATCCGATATCCTCTTGATTACCATAGGGACCGGGATGATTGTTGATGCAATTCAGGATTTGGGCGACATCAGATAAGAAGCCAGATTGCGATGAAACGGCTGACAAACGCGGAGAACACTGCTCCCGGACTGAACTGATATTTTTGCCAACAGACCTGATCGTTATCATGATTTTTCTTGTAATATATTGAAATGATATAATATAGTACAATCATATTACAAGAAAGATGTCGACTCCCAACTTGCTGTATTGTGGTTTTTTTTAGGCTGGGAGAAAGACGATACACTCGGGCCACAACAGGTCAGACGGCTGACCAGAGAACACACAGCTCCCCACAACAGCGACAGAAAAGATCGATACTTGGTATTTCTTAGCGTCCCGAATGTTCTTTTGTGCCGCTGCATTATCGGTAGAGAAAAGCCACCGCCCTACACCAACTGCCGACAAACCCTTGAGGGAGAATGCTCTTGCCACATTCCGGACCACAAACAAATCAACTCAAACAGT
Source organism: Pseudomonadota bacterium (assembly GCA_018817385.1). GTDB lineage: Bacteria > Desulfobacterota > Desulfobulbia > Desulfobulbales > Desulfocapsaceae > Desulfocapsa. Next base: position 64,231 of record JAHIUA010000100.1, on the reverse strand, counting down.
TTGAAACCATTCGCAGAAAGCTGAAGACGATTGTTCTCGACCAGGTTGACGCCATCGATGAGGTGGTTGATGCCTTTATCCACATCGCCTTTCGCCCACCCAAGAAGGCCGAGCCCAAGGCGATATTCACCTTTCTGGGTCCGCCGGATGTAGGCAAGATCTATCTGGCCCGGGTTCTCTGCAGTATGCTCAAAGAGTATAACGGCTTCAAGCATTTTGACCTGGAACGTTACAGCGATCCGGAAAGCGGGGACCAGCTCCTTGTTTCCCAGGTGATCGGCCAGGAAATCCAGGAAGGCGAACTGATTCGTTTTCTTCGTGCCAATCCCCGCGCCATCATTCTCTTTGAGGCCATTGAAATGGCGAGCAAGCAGCTGCAGATGGCGCTCCTCGACCTGATCACCAAAGAGGAGCCGGAGAACGGTATCAACTGCAGCGATGCGATCTTCATCTTTACCTCCACCCTGGGCACCGCTCTGTACCAGGGAAAGGAATTTCAGGCTACCTTCCGCCACAACAAGGCCCGGGCCCAAGGCCTGATCATGGATGCCATTGCCAAGGAAAAGCAGGTGGGCGAGCAACTCGTTCAGGAGGCTATCACCCCCAAGCTCCTGGCCACCCTGGCCCAGAATTATATCATTCTCTTCAATCGGCTGGGCATAAGCGCCATGGTCGGCATCGGCACCGATTCCCTCTTACAGTTGGCCGAACATTTCCGGGCCAAGAATATCCTCCTTGATTTTCCCGATCGTCAAGACCTGGTCGCCCTCCTCGTTCTTTCTCTTGGTCCGGCGATCACCGCTAAAAAAGTGAAGAAGAAGCTACCCGACGAGCTCCTTTTCAAGATCATCCGCAGTCTGGGCCAATTACCCATCACACCAGCCCGGATTATCTTCAAAATAACCAAAAAGGCCGAAACCTCGCTGCATAAACTCTCTGAAGCCGGAGACCAGCTCCTGGCCAGGCTGTATAAGAACAACCAGACCGTGGAATTGACGTGGAAGGAGTATCAGAAAGGGAGCGACCTCATCTTCAGCCTGGCCGGGGCAGAACCCCGGACACTGCCCATGACCAAATGGATGTTGCGCAGTGAACGACCGGCCATCGAATTTTCCGAAACAGGATTTGAGGATATCGCCGGAAACCGTCAGACTAAAACTACCCTCAAGCAGATCATCAATACCCTGAAAAATCCGGAGCTGGTGAAGAAGTTTTCCATCAATATGCCTAAAGGCATGTTGATGTATGGGCCACCCGGAGTCGGAAAAACCCTGCTCGGAAAGGCCTTTGCCAGAGAGGCCGGACGCCCCTACATCTATGTCTCCCGTATCGAACTGTTTGACCCCGAATATCTCCGCCAGGTCTATCTCAAAGCGCGTGAATATGCGCCCAGCATTGTTTTTCTGGACGGTATCGACATCAAGGGTCTGGTGGAAGGGATGCTGACTGCTGTACCTGCCGACCAGCTTGCCCTGGAGATCGACGCCCTGTCCGACGATCCTGAGGAATCGGTATTCACCGTAGTTACCGCGATCAGCCGTGAAGATGTACCGGAAATACTTATTGAACCTGAACGTGTTGACACCTTTGTCGAAATGCCGAAGCTTGACCGTGAGGCACGGCGCTTCTTCATCGACCAGATTCTGAAGAAACCCAACGACGGCAAGATTGATGTGGAGAAGGTAGTCCGTTATATCTCCGGCTTGAACGGCTACGAGCTGCAGCGTATCGGCAAGGAGGCCTCCCTCCATGCAATCCGCCACGGTCTCCCCTGTATCAGCGAAGAGATCCTCATCGAGCAGATCAACATCATCAAATACGGTTCCAAGCTTGAGAAAAAGCTTATGCGCAACCTGGAGGAAGACCTGCGCCGGACCGCCTTCCACGAGGCCGGGCATGCAGTCCTCTCCTATCTCCTGCTTCCCGATATTAAAATCGAACAGGTCACCATTGCCCCGCGCCTGCGAAGCCTGGGCTTTATCTCATACACCTTCGAAGATTTTCCCAGCAACCTCTCCAAGGAAGAGGTATTCAACAACATCTGTGTGTTTCTGGCCGGAAGAATCGCCAGTATAAAAAAATTTGGTGCCAAAGGCATGGAAACCGGGGCCGCCAACGATCTTGAGGAGGCAACCTGCCTGGCCTACACCGCCATTGCCAGCATGGGCATGGACGAGGAGTTGGGTTTTGTCCACACCGACACCCTGGCCCACAACGTCAACCCCCAGTATTTCCGGGAGGCGGTGGAACGTCAGCTCCGCCTCTGGATCGACAAGTCCGAAAAAATCACCACCGAACTGGTGGAAAGCAACTGGCAGAAGATAGAGATCCTGGCTGAGATCCTCATCCGGCAGGAAATTGTCGATGGCAGCGAGTTAGAACGGATCATGGACGAAAAACATCAGGAACGAAACAAAAAGAAAGTGTAAGATTGACGGAACTATTCAACAGCACGCCATCTTCGTCCATTGAAGTCTTCTTGAATAGCCCGAATATGTTGCGAAATCCTCAATGAACGAAGATACCACACTGCTGACCAGTTACAGAGCGACTGTTTGCTCATGATTGGCCATTACATGAAGCGTTAGCGATTGACATCCGTTGAGATGGATAAGGAAACCCCGTATTATTTTCCTGTCACCGACGCAGCAGCTAAGATCGACACGGAAATCGGTAACGACCAGGCGTGATGGCCTGCGAAAGCGTTGGGGCAGAGAAGAGGCAGTATATGGCAAAAACACTGATCACCATCGGCATGGTCCTCGTCGTCCTTGGCCTTTGCTGGCCATTGATCCAGAAATTGAATCTCGGCCGGCTGCCTGGTGATTTTTCCTTCAAGTCCGGGAATTTCAAGTTTTACTTTCCCCTGACCACCAGCATTGTCATTTCCGTGCTCCTGTCGATCCTGTTCTGGATTTTTAAGAAATGACCTGTTCTCTCTTTTCCCCCTTATGAAGCCTGCAAAAATCCATCGGGAGCCAGACTTGTGGCCTGCATTACCATATTGATGTCACGATGCAGGAGCCAGGTCTCTGCCTCTCTGTTGGCCTCCTCTTGCCAGAATTTCTCAATTTGTTCGCCCACCGACTGGTAATACATGAGCTCCTCGATACGTGCGTGGAGCGCAGCGCTCTCTGTAAAGGAGTCTGCCTCCTTCTCCAGCAAGCCCTTCAGCCTTTCAACTGCATAGAGACCAATGGACAGACCAAACTCCCGGAAGGCAAGACGGTACTGGCCAGGAAGCTGCAAGGTGTTCATTTTGAGATAGGATTCCAGCCCGACAAGGGAGTCATCGAGCAAGGCCAACAGCAGCTTATCCTGCCCGGACCTGTCTCTGGTCATCAGCTGTGCCAGCTGGAGGCTATTACACAACAGGCCGCCAACGCCCAGAGAGTCTTCAGTCACCCAGCTCATGCCTGTGCAGATGGCGGCCAACTCTTTTATCTCACGGGAGAGATCCGGCTGGGGAGAGTCTTTCGCGTTCTCACTCTTGCCTGCCTGTAACTGGCTGTAGACGATGAGTCCTTCAAGGGGATCGTGAAGGCCCATGGATGGGACCAGAGGACGAGAAAGGTCTATGCTCATCTTCCAGTGGATATATTTGGGCCCGCCTCCATCCGAGGGAAAGACAAAACCGGCATGTACCTTTTTGGCAAGCTCCCTTGCCCATCTCCAGTACACCTTTTCAGCGGTGACTGTGCCCACGCATTGGAGAGCATACATCCACTTAGTGAGATAATGATAATACTGTCCGTCACGATCCCATTCCATTTCCTGGTCAAAGGGATCGTCAGGTCCACGTTCGTTCATCTTCTTACCGATGCGCAGGCCACCTGCGGTTGGATGCAATCTCCCTTCGCTCTCACTGAGAGCGCTGATCCATCCTCTCCTGGTGTCATCCTGACGATAACGACCAAGACACTCATGGACCTGACCCACCAGTGCCAGGGCAAGAGACTTGAAGCTGTCATCACCTGTTTGCTGATAAAGACCGAGAAAGTTGCAGACAGCAAAGGCGTCGGTCCACAGGTAACGGCGTGGCGGCATACTCAGTGACGAAAGCCCGGTTTGTTGGGCAAACTCCGTCATAATCTGCCGCACCAGAGGGTATGATCTGTCTTGTTTCATTTTCCGTCTCTTTGTCCCCTGCCCATACACTCACTTTGGGCAGCAGACGACACCTTTTTTGGGCAACCTTGATAGCAAGAGTTTTGCTGGCTAGCCAGTGCCATTTCCCATGCGGTATTTTCTATCTTATCCATATAAATCATTTTTAAAAGATATATTCCAGGGATAATTCCCGACCAGCTTAACCTGGGAATTGACCTGCGATCAAGGCCAAAATTCTCCAATCCCGCCAATCCGCTTAAAACCTGGCAACAGTTTCTTATATGGAGGAGGAGACTCGAAGTTTTTGTGTTATACTAAGAGCCATAGAGCAGATCAAAGAGAAACCCATTCGAAGCGATACGCTGGGTAGAGGACAGGGCCTGGGGTCCTCCTTTATGGTACCGATTCATGCGAGGCCAATCATGGGCAATCAAATCATCATTGATGGCAGTATTGGCGAGGGAGGCGGCCAGGTTCTGCGTACCTCTCTTGCCCTTTCCGCCCTCCTAGAACGCCCTCTTGTAATTTCAAACATCCGTGTGGGTCGGAGAAGGCCGGGGCTGCGACCACAGCATCTGGCTGCGGTACGAGCCCTGGCCCGGATCACGGCTGCTGAGCTTAGAGGCGACGCAGAGAACTCAACCTCCCTTGTCTTTATGCCTCGACGTATCAGCGGCGGTAATTACCGATTCAGTATCGGCACGGCCGGCTCCGTATGCCTGCTGGCCGCAGCCATTCTGCCGCCCCTGCTTTTCGCCCCTCATCCGTCAGTAGTAGTTCTCGAAGGTGGTACGCATGTGCCCTTCAGCCCGGTTTTTCACTATCTGGAGAAGGTCTTTCTCCCGATTCTGCGCCGCATGGGGGCAGAGATCAACGTTACTCTTGACAGTTGGGGCTGGTATCCAAGGGGGGACGGCAGCTGTACCCTTCGCATCACCCCCTGTCAGGGGCTTCAGGCCCTCCATCTGCCATATCGTGGCAGGCTGTGCAATCTTACCCTGATGCTGGGGTTAGCCGGTCTCCCTCTCCATATCATTGACCGGGAAGAATCTCGTGTCCGAATGTGCCTTGAAGAGAGCGGTTATGTGCTCGAAAGACAGTTTGAAGCGGCTCCTTCACCTGGGCAGGGTAACGTTCTTTTTCTCAGAGGGGAGTATGAAGAAGGAGTGGCCGGTTTCAGTACCCTGGGCAAAAAAGGATGGCCTGCCGAAGAGGTAGCCGATGATCTCTGTCGCCAGTTCCTTGATTTCGACCACAGCAATGGTTCGGTGGATCAGCATCTGGCCGACCAGGTTCTCCTTTATCTGGCCCTTGCCAAGGGCGATTCCCTGTTTACAGCGGAGAAGGTGACCAGTCACCTCATGACCAATATCGAGATAATCGAAAAATTCCTGCCCGTCCGCTTTATGGTGGATCCAGCCGTCCATTCCGTTATGGTAACCGGGACAGCCTTTACCGTGCAAAACAAGGAACATCAATGATGATCCCCATCAATGAATTACTCAGCCGCATACGATGGGACAAGAAGTTCGGCCACGGTTCGTTTGAAATCGGCTACTATGATCGCCTGCTCGACAGGATCAGGAGGATACCCTTCAGCAAGATTGTCTTCGATCAGGAGGACGGCAGTACAATTCAGATCATTGACCGGGATGGGGTGATCCATCGCCTGCCCCTGCACAGGATCTATCAGGTCTTCAGAGATAATGTCCTACTCTGGGACCGTAAACGAGAAAAATAACTTTTAGCAGCCGGGTAAAACACGGGGTCTGACCGAGCTAACCGCCAGAGCTATCATATCAAATATTTCCTTAAATAATAACCAGTTACTCTTAAGAGTACCTTTTGGAGATCATAATGCGCAACAGAAGAAATCAACCCCTTGCTGTCATAATGCTGGTAGGTATGCTTGTTTGGAGCTTCATGATCGCTGCTGTCGAAGTAGATGCTGCAGTCAACCCAATCGAACTTGGTCGGTCTTCCAATATATTTGGGGTGCTCCAGACTAACCAGAACCAGGTGGTAGCAAGCGATGCTTTACATATGGTTGCTTTTCTTCACCAGCAAGATGTCACGATCTGGGGAGGCGGAAGTACAGACAATTCTAAACTGCGGTATGACCTGTCAATCGATAGCGGAAATATATTTTCCCATGATATCGGATCGTTGAATACATCTTTCAGGTACCGGAATGCCTATCCGAACCTGTCTTTGTCTAATGGACCAGGAAATATTAATCCCTTCAATAGCAAGCTGGTATGGGCCGCTTCCACCAATAGTTCGTTCCCTTTTGACCCAAATCTTCCTGTTACCTGGGTAGGGCATGTGACCGGCGCATCAGAGCTGACGACAACATCCCCGCCTTCCAGCACCGAAATATATCGTTTTGACGCTGAACTGACCACCATCGCCAGCAGTCTCTGCAACGGAAAGCAGGGGGAGTTCTGGTATACTGAATTCCAAGGTTCCGGTATCAGCAGCACCGATTCTGTTGTTATCTACAGGGGAACCTATAATGCATCGACAACGGATATTGACTGGGTTTCGCATCATTCTGTCAGTCCCGCTTATAACACAGCGGTTGATGCCACGAAACATTACCTCTCGCCAAACATTGCTTTTTCTCCTGCGGGAACCACTGGGTGGGCAGCATGGCTTGGAGATTTGGCTGGCGGTCAGGATGGGACCCTGAACCCGATTCTCATGAAATCCACCGATGGGGGCGCCACATGGGGTAGGCCTGTGGAGGTCGATTTTTCCACCATTGTCTATGAGGGAAGTCAGGCAACGCTCACGGATTTTCTCAAACATCGCAATCTCTTATTTAGCTCGGGAATAGCGACATCTACCTATGAAGCCGACCTCACTGTAGACGCGAACGGTGCTCCCCATTTTGTAATGGTTGTGGGCAATGTCAGAACAGGAAGGCTAGGAAAATCATACGAAATTTTCGAGAGTCAGGAAAAAGTACTCCTCGACGTTACCACAAACGATGGCGGAGCAACCTGGATTGCCAAGGAAATTGCTGAAATCCGAACATTGAAAGGTGAATTCGGGACCATGGATTCTAATGGAAACCTCATCAGTCAGTACAATTACAGCCAGGTGTCACGATCTGAAGATGGCATGCGTATTTTTTACAGCTGGGTTGACTCTGATACGATCGACTACGGGGGGATCAACTCTGCCCCAAACCTTTTTATAGCCGGCCTGAGAATAAGTGACGGCGTCATGGCTGCCCCCAAGAACATTACAGGAGGAGATCCGAGATGGGACGGCAAGGCGCTCTATCCGACCATGGCCCCCACGGTTTTGACCAGTGGAACAAGCTACACACTCCCTGTCGTCAGCGCGGAGATGGTCTACAATGATCAGTGGCAACCCACCAGATATTGGTATTTTGGCAATGATGCCGTTATCAGTGAAAGCGATTTCTGCACAGGAGATGGGTGCAATGCGAAGAAAAACCTTTTGTTAATGATTGTGCCGGTGATTAACGCAACGAACAACAAATGATGGGTTACAAAATATTCATGTCTGCAAAACTATCCGGAATTACAATTGGTGTCCGTTGTCAAACATTGGCAGACAATATCGGTTGAGGTCAGGTGAAGAAGAAACTCTTAAAACGCTTCCTCCTTGGAACGCTGGTGCTCACGGTGGGAATACCTTCAGGTCTCGTCTATAGACAATACCGGGAAGATATGTCTCTGGCCTACCAGCGGCTCTCAAGTGGTGCTCAGTATATTGAAACGGCCTGCGGACCGCTTCAATATACCGAGTTTGGTGATGGGGCCCCAATGCTGATCGTCCATGGAGCCGGCGGCGGGTACGACCAGGGTGAATACTTTGCCAGATTAATTGGCGGCAATTACCGCTGGATTTCTCCATCTCGTTTTGGGTTTCTGGCTACTCCAGCACCAGACGAGGCCAATTCATCGCTACAAGCCGATGCATATGCCTGCCTGCTGGACACATTGGGAATCGATCGTGTTGGTGTGGTTGGGGTTTCAATGGGCGGCCCATCCGCCTTGTTGTTTGCTCTCCAGTATCAGCAACGAACCAAATCCTTAGTAATGATCAGTGCTGCCAGCCATGCCATACCCTCCCGACCGGCCGTCCTTGCCGCCCTTTTCAAGGTCTTTCTTAATGATTTTATCTACTGGGCGATGGTGAAATTGAGCCCTTCAGGACTTCTTGTGGCGCTGGGAGTTCCAATGGAAGTTCAGAAGCAACTCTCAGCCGAAGACGTGACCCAATTACATGCCTTTTTAGAATCGATAAAGCCGATGGGCGCCCGTCGGAATGGACAGCTTCTTGAGCAGCAGATGTCAGAATATGATGCCGGGCAGATCCCTAAAATCCAGGCGCCGACTCTCGTCATGCATGCTCCTGATGATACCCTGATCTCCATTGAGCAAGGAGAGTTTACGGCCAAGAATATCCCAGGGGCCCAGTTCATTACCATGGAAAAAGGGGGTCATCTCGCCTTGCTGTTTACCATGAACGCAGGGGCAAGAGAAAAGCTTCGGGAGTTTTTAGAACGGTACAACATTCGATAACGTGAGGCCGAGTTGGCCAGCAAGGACAACACCATGCCTTTTGCTCCATTGCGGCTGGTTTGAGCCAGTTATTTGGCGTGCCACATATCGTCAGCGAGGATGATTGGAATCTGGCAGATATGATCCGCCTGGATAGACTGCCAGGTACAGAACAGCTCCAGACACCTACCAATTACAAGCAGGCATGACAACCACCCCGTTGGCGAGAACCATGACATGATCAAGAGGGCTGGGAAACCGATAAATAATGTTTGTTGTGCTCCCTGCCCCTTTCCCTGAAACTTCCAGACTATTTTCCGTTTAGTGACCAGTCGTAATCCAGGTATTTTAGCTTTAGCTGATCTGTTCGGGCAGCGAGTTCCTTTTGAAGATCTCCCTCGGCGTATTTTTCGAAAAAACCGACCGGGTCATAGGCAAAATCTTCTTTAAACCATTTAAAGATGGCGCTGACAGAGAGAGTATCACCCTCCAGCCGATTTTCCTGGGAATTGGCAATAAATGCTCTGGTATTGGCATCTAATTGCTGATCCAGATTTTCTCCGGAGTAGGGCTCAGAAAGAAGGGGCGGACAACTCTTGGAGGCACAGTTGACAGCAAAATGGACTCTTGGGTCCTTGAAAGTCGGCCGGAGGATATCGTGCTCAATATTATCCAGGGTATAGGTCCTGCCCCCAATCTTGACAAACTGGATTGACCAGGGTTTTTTGAAAAAACTGCCGATATCATTGATTGAGGCAGGCGGCTGACCGTTTTCAAAATTTGTCAGGATCAGCTTGATGGTATAGGCATTATAGGCGTTAATAAAAAAGGCAAAACGGTCCTTTTCTGATAGTTGTGCTGGATCTGTAGTAGCCAGATATCCCAGATAGACATCCAGCTGAGCCTCTTTTTTTTTGAGGCCGGTATAGTCCACCTGTCCATCTTTGACGTATTGCTGCAGGAGTTCGTCATACAGTGGAGTTTGATCCTCTGCCGGGGTTGCCCCGGCAAGTATGGCGCTCAACGTTAACAGGCTGACAACAAAAACGAGTTTAGCAATACGTTTCATTTTTTTCTTCCTTGGATAGAGGTGACCAGTTTTTTGACAGCCAAGGGGAAAAGACCAAGGAGAACAAAGGAGCCAATGAGGCCTGGAGAAAAGATTCCCGACAAAGAATCTATTTTGCCAATCTCCTTACCGGCGTTCACAAAGACAATTGTTCCCGCCAACATGCCAAGCTGAGAGACCCAGTAAAAGGTGAAAAGCGACATCTGGGTCAGGCCCATCACCAGATTGATGACAAAAAAAGGAAATACCGGGATCAGACGCAGGGTAAAGAGGTAAAAGGCACCTTCTCTGGCGATCCCTTCATTGATGGTGGTCAGCCTGTCCCCAAACTTATTCTGCACCCAGTCGCGCAGGACAAAACGGGCCACAAAACAGGCCAGAGTGGCCCCGATGGAGGAAGCAAAGGAGACAACAACCAACCCCGTGACAAGACCAAACAGGGCCCCTCCGGCAAGAGTGAGGATAGCGGCACCTGGGAGAGAAAGGGCCGTCACCAGGATATAGATCGCCATATAACTGCCAATCACCATGGCTGGTTTTTCGTCATACAAATCTGCAAAACGGGCCTGGGATTCTTTAAGATACTCCAGAGTCAGGTATTGCTGGAGATCAAGACCAAAAAAGAGTGCTACCAGGACAGCTCCTGCAACAACAATTGCCAGTTTGTTAATGAGATTCTTATTCATCAGTGTTGTCCTCTTTTTCAGCGAATCTCAGATGATGGATCACAGGCGGCCCCTTTGAGATTAAAGAAAAACTTCAATCCCTTTTTGACGGTGGGGGAAAAAATCTTGGGAGAGAAGAAAGAGCCTGCAACCCGCTTATTGATCTCCACCAGGGTCGGATAGGGGTGGACGGCACCAGCCAGAGTGGAGAGCTTCACCTTGCCGTTTAAGATGGCAATCCATTCACCGAGCAGGTCTCCGGCTCTGGGGCCGATCAGTTGTACCCCCAATGGTTTTTCGGAACTGTCGAGGATCATTTTGATTTTGCCGCGGCCTTCATCTTCTGCCAGGGCCCGGTCATTGTCGGCAAATTTTTCCGTCCAGATCTGGTAATCAAGGCCAGCTGCCTTGGCCGCCTTTTCATTCATGCCGATGGAAGCCAGTTCCGGGTCGCAATAGGTAGCCCAGGGCATCCAAGTGTAATCGGCCTTTCGGGGGAGATGAAAAATGGCATTGCTCACCACAATTCCTCCTTCATAGCCTGCGGCATGGGTGAACTGATAGGCGCCGTTGACATCACCGGGGGCATAGATATGGGAGTGATTGGTCCGCAGACGGTTATCGACAATAATCCCTTTGTTGGTCATCTTGACGCCGATACCGTCCAGCCCCAGACCTTCAATATTTGCTTGCCGCCCAAGGGCCACCAGCAGCGTTGATGCCCTAAGAGTAACATCTTCTCCCTGGGCGTCAGTAATTTCAACCTGCCGTTCATTGCCCAGATCTTTAATCTGTTTGATCCCTGCTCCAAGGTAAAAACGAACTCCCTCAGATTCCATGACTCCCATGGCAATATCTGCCATGTCCTTATCCTCTTTACTGAGAATCTGGTTGGAGCGCTGGATTATGGTGACCTTACTTCCTAACCGGGCAAAGGCCTGGCCCATCTCCACCGCAATAGGGCCAGCACCCAAAATAATGAGCGATCTGGGCAGGGAACCGAGAGAAAAGATTTCTTTGTTCGTGATGTAGGGTGTCTTGTCAAGACCGGGAAAAGGGGGAGTTGAAGACGATGAGCCCGTGGCCACCACCCAGTTTTTGGCAGAAACAATTTTTCCGTTTAGCTCCACCGCATGCTCATCAACAAATCTGGGCGACCCAAATTCCACCCTGGCGCCAAGTTTACAAAACCTCTCCACCGAATCATGAATCTGAATCTTTTCAATAACGGATTTTATGCGGGCTGCGACCTCACTGAAATCAACTGGAGGCAGTTCAATCCCCGGCAGACCAAAATCTGTGGCCCGCTGCATGGTGTGATAAACATGGGCCGACTTGATTAAGGTTTTGGAAGGCACGCAGCCGTAATGGAGGCAATCGCCACCAAGGGCCGGTTCTTTTTCAATGACAAGTGTTTTCGCGCCAAGCTGAGCTGCACCTGCACTAACGGTAAGTCCTGCTGCTCCACCGCCAATCACCGCAATGTCATAATCAAAATGTGCCATTTTGTATCCTTATAAGTGAGTAATTATCCAGCAGCACCGATTGTGCCCTGTAACAACATCAATATGTTATGATATCAACAACCGTCCTTACAAAACAAGTCATTATGAAGAAACAAAACCTTAGAGATTATTTTTGTTTTTCTTTATTTCGATATCTCTACACGAACATTCCATTCAGTAAACGGCCAGGTGTTAGGTAAACGAAGCCTCCAGGTTCAAACCTCAAACCTCTCCCTCAGCGAAGCACCCAGATGAAGACTTTTTACCCCGGCATCACGTCTAGGTGCCCGGATTTGCCCTGTCAGCTTTGACGAGCAGGTGCGAACACACCTAACATACAAAAGAGTTTCTTTCAGTCGTCTTCTGGAACCAGACGGTGGAGATTACCACTGGCTATTTTCTTGCTCAACCTGCTATTCTTTATTAATCTGTGCAAATGCAAGATTTAGGAAACATTTTTACTTGCCGTTTTTCTTAAATGGTTGACCTTGCCACCGAGCATTTCTCACCGCAATTAATTGTTGAAATGTGGTCGTTGGTAGATTGGATTTCAAGAAGAGCACTACTTCCTCTATTGATTTGACGATGATATTAGGTCCTTTAAGGAGATCAACTCACTAGTTGAGCCCTGACAGCCGACGTCCCAAACAGGCTTGTAAAAAATGTCCCATTCCTCAGTTCAAAGAAGATTAACTAACATCTGAATGAACTACAAAATCAGGAACAAAGGTTGAGACTATGAAACGGTATTTGCTTTTCCCTGTCCTTATGCTAGTTCTGCTTACCACTTTCATCTCTTCGGGGGCTTTGGACCGTAGTAGTTGGGCGGGCCATGAAACTGAGCTTCCAGCCTTCTCTTCCCCTAAAGAACGGACTCTCGCTATTCTGCCTAGCATTTTCATTTTATTTGCTGGATCAGGTGAACCAGAGTTAATTACTGCCATCGCCGATGCTTCTCCTACCAAGGGAACTATTCCGCTGACTGTTCAATTTATAACAGACAGCAGCGGGCCAGTAGAAACCTGGAGGTGGGATTTTAATGGAGATTCAACATGGGACTGGGAGGGGCAGATTCGGGAAAATCCTTCCTATGCGTTTACCAGTCCGGGGACATATAATGCCATTTTACAGGTTGAAGATACAGAAGGAAATGTGGCAGATGACCAGGTTGTCATTTCTGTAACGGCCCCGGTCGATCCTCCGGTTGTGACATTCCAGACAGATCCAGAGCACCTGTTCAACGGGCAGTCAGCGACTCTTTCCTGGTCGGTTATCGGTGCCGACACCATAAACATTAATCAGGGAATCGGTACCATTGATGCTTCAGGCAGCCGGCTGGTCACCCCAGATGTTACAACGAAATATATCCTCAGCGCCAACAGTCTCGGTGGAACAACTACTGCTGAAGTTGAGGTCCGTGTCGTAGATCCTGAAGTTGATGACTTTGTGATCTACATCAATGATCCTACAGACGGGCAGCTTGTTTCTGGGGAGACGATAACCGTTTCAGGCATAGTGAACCTGGTGACGGCCCGGGTCTGGGTAAACAGTGTCGAAGCAGTTGTAACAGGTCAGACATTCTCCGCCGATCTCAGCCTTGTTCCCGGCTATAATGCCATACAAGCAACAGCTTCAAACAACAACCACACTGTGAGCGATTCCTCCTGGGTTGTTCGTGACTACACCTACACACCCCAGCCTGAAGGCAGTTTTGGGGTACAGTATGAAGACCTTATGCCTGACGACTCCGTAATAGCATCCTACGATAAAGACCGTTTTTCCGTTATCTCCGGCCTGGTGGAGAATGAGCAGTCAAGCTCGCTTCAAGGGGTTACCATTACCATTAAAAACCATCCTGAATATGGAACGGCCCATACTGACAGTACGGGACATTTTTCTATCCCTGTCGAGGGTGGCACCACCCATATTGTAATGTATCAGCATGATAGTTACCTGACGTCACATCGGAAAATTGATGTCCCGATTAATGATATTGCCATTGTGGATATGGTCCGTCTCGTTGTTCAGGATAGTGCAGTAACAAACATTTCTTTTGATGGAAACCCTGATACTGTTGTAACCCATATCAGCAGTGAAACTACAGATACTTTCGGCAGCAGGGCCATGACCATGGTCTTTCAGGGGGACAACCGTGCATGGGAAGTGGATGAACAGGGGCAGCGGATTCGTGAGCTGAGCATCATGGCGACCCGAGCCACCGAATTTACAACACCAGAAGCCATGCCCTCTGTCCTGCCACCGAATTCCGCCTTTACCTACTGTGCGGAATTGTCCGTCGACGGTGTCAAGCGGGTGCAGTTCGAGAAGCCTGTAGTAACCTATATTGACAATTTTATCGGTTTTGACGTGGGTATGGCGGTTCCTGTTGGCTATTACGACAGGGATAAAGGCGATTGGGTTTCTTCAGATAACGGAATTGTGGTTCTTCTGCTGGATACAAACAGCGACGGTGTTGTGGATGCTCTGGATGCTGACGGTGACGGCCTCGCCGATGATCTAAACAGTAATGGTACCTTCGAAGATGAGGTCACCGGGCTAGAGAACCCGGCAAGATATGTTCCGGGCAAAACCTTCTGGCGGGTTGAGATAACTCACTTCACACCCTGGGATTGCAACTGGCCTTACGGCCCCCCGGAAGATGCTATCATCCCAAATCCGGAAGACGACCCTAAGGTAGATAAACGTAAAAGAAAACCGGATGCTGATTGTGATGAGGATTTTGCTTCTTCCATCGAGGCCCGGAGCAGGGTTTACCGCGATGATATACCAGTTCCCGGTACCAATCTCCAGTTACATTATACCTCCAGCCGTGTGTCCGGCTATAAAACAGTAATCAACATTCCTGTCAGTGGAGCCAGTGTACCTGCAAGCCTGAAGCGTATCTCCCTACGTATAAGAGTTGCAGGTCATAGTTTCAGTTATACCCTGCCAGCTTTACCATATCAGAAATATACCTTCGTCTGGGATGGCCTGGATTACCGTGGAGATGAGGTGAGAGGCCCTTGGATGGTGTCAGCTGAAATCGGTTTTGTCTACGATGCTGTCTATTATGCACCTGGCGATTTTAGCAGGGCTTTTGGACAAGCAGGTTCTGATACCACCGCTATCGAGGGTCGTAAAGAAGTAGTTATTTGGAGACGGTGGCATGACATCGTTCATCTGGAAGTAAGTCCCAATGGCGCCCTTGCCGAAGGCTGGACGCTCTCTTCTCACCATACCACATCGGATCCCACCACCCTGCTAAAGGGAGACGGGGACATCATGCAGAACTCCGGTAACATTATCGACACCATTGCGGGAAATGGGAGTCAGGGGTTTAGTGGTGATAGCGGGCCGGCGATAAACGCATCATTTGATCATATGGAGGGTGTCACTATAGATGCGGAAGGGAATATTTTTCTGGTCGATAAATCTAATTATCGAATACGTAAAATCGATGAGGATGGTATTATTTCCACAATAATCGGCAATGGTGTACGTGCCTACAGTGGCGATGGCGGGCTAGCAGTCAATGCGCGTATAGGTTTTGCTAGTCACATCACCACTGACAGGAAGGGGAATATCTATTTTAACGATTACTATTATAATGTTGTTCGAAAGATCGACACGAATGGTATCGTCACGACTATTGCTGGAAATGGCACCTCTGGTTTCAGCGGGGATAATGGTTCCGCCACTGATGCTCAGCTTAATGCTCCGAGGTCTTTAGCCATAGATACAGGTGGGAATGTCTACATCAGCGACATCAATAATCGTCGTTTAAGAAAAGTCGATTCCAATGGCATTATCACGACAATTGCAGCGGCAAGCGATTACGGTCTCATCGGGTACGGTCTTGCGGTGGATTCAGAGGGGAATATTTATAGTACCAGTGCCAACGGCATTTATATCAAAAAGATAGATACATCCGGTATCATAACCACAATTGCTGGAAATGGAAATCAGGGATTTAGTGGTGATGGCGGACCTGCGACAAGCGCTGAAATAAATCCTTATGCCATCGCTGTAGATACAATCGGTAATATTTATTTCAGCAATGATGACTACTCTGGCACTGGAACTTCACGCATTCGAGTTATCGACACCAATGGGATTATCTCCTCATTCGCGGGCACCGGGATCGGTTTTGGAGGTGATGGCGGGCCAGCCACCAAAGCACTTTTTGGGTTTATATACTCTGTAGTTATCGATGCCGAAGGAAATCTCCTGGTTTCCGATACTCTCAACAACAGCATCAGTCGATTAAGGAAAATTACCGTCAAAGAAACAGATTACAAAAATGTCGGTGATATTTTCTTCCCGGATGGAAATGGGTTAGGCTATCGCTTTACAGCAGGTGGGCAACACCTGGAAACCATGGATCTAGACACTGGTGTTACCCTGCAGACTTTTGGCTATGACACTGAAGAGCGTCTGGCCTCCATCACCGACCAGTTCGGCAATGCGACCACCATCCAGTACGATAGCGGCGGTCACCCCGTCTCCATCACCTCACCCGATGGCCTGCTGACCGGACTGAACCTGGATGCGAACAATCACCTGACCGGGATTAGCTATCCCGATGGCGGTAACTACAGCTTTACCTACGATGCAAACGGTCTGCTCCAGACCAAGACAGAGCCGGCCGGCAATGGATACAGCTATGCCTTTGATGCGAACGGCAGACTGGGAACAGCATCGGATGAGGAAGGCGGCCAGTGGGATTACACCAGGACATCCGCGGCCAGTGGAGTTGTCACCACCCTGATGACTAGCGCGGAAAATAATATCACCACCTACACGGATCGTTCTCTGGCCTCCGGCGGCAGTGAGTCAACCATTAGCTATCCTTCTGGAAATGCTTCCACCATAACATGGTCAACTGATGGCTTAACCCAGACCTCTGATCTCTCCTGTGGTATGAGCCAAACTATTCACTATACCACTGACTCGCTATATAAGAGCCTTTATGCAGAGCAGATAGAATCCATTACTCCTGCAGGTCTAATCAAAAATACGACAGTGTCCCGAATTTATCAGGATACGAATAGCGACAATGTTGCTGATTTGATAACCAGTGAATTGAGCACAAATGGAAAAACAACAACTGAAACCCATAACACTCTCCTCGCCCAGGAGTTGACCACCTCTCCTGAGGGCAGAGTAATAACTATCAGTTATGATCCCGTGTCCTTGTTTCCTACCCAAAAAAGCATGTCTGGTCTTCTTGACGAGACGTATGCACATGACAGTCTTGGCCGGGTCACATCGTTAAGCCAGGGGGCGAGAACTGCCTCAGTCACCTATGACAACAATGGCTTTATGGAGTCGTTGATAATGCCTGGAGGTCAGACAACCACCTACAGTCATGATTCAGTTGGCAGGGTGACAGGAGTGAATCAAGCGGACAACAATCATACCGGTTTTTCCTATGATGCGAATGGCAACCTGAGCACTGTCACGACTGCAAAAGGTGTGACCCACAGCTTTACTACCAATAAGGTAAATAAAACTGCAGGATACACCCTTCCAGATGCTGGTGGCAGCTATAGCTTTATGTATGATAATGACCGACGGGTGACAAACATTACTTTTCCCTCAGGCGGTCAGTTCACCCACTCCTATACGGACAACAGGCTGACTTCCAGCCAGACATCCGACGGGGTCGCGGTCACTTTTGACTATTTGTCCGGGAACAAGATCCAGACTGCCACGCGGGGTGGTGAGTCTGTCGACTATACCTATGACGGTTCACTCTTATTAAACACTGCCTTTGCAGGGACGTTGGATCAGTCTCTGGCTATGCTGTATGACAATGATCACCTGTTGACCAGTTTGAATTACGCCGGAGGCAGTCAGAGTTACAGCTATGACCTTGACGGCCTTCTGACCAGCGCAGGAACGACGACCATAAGCAGAAATAGTGCCAATGGGTTACCGGAACAGGTCAGTGATGGCGTCTTGATCCTGGATCGGCTGTTTAATACCTATGGAGAATTGGATGTTGAAAGCAGCAAAGTCAATACCATTGCTGTAGCAGGCTGGACTGTTGTCACACGAGATCTGAATGGACGCATTACTGCAAAAGATGAAACCATTAATAATGTGCCTCATACCTTTACCTATTCCTATGATGACCTTGGACGGCTACTTACTGTCAGTCGGGACAGCTCGCAGATAGAAGGGTACCAGTACGATGCCAACGGAAACCGTATCACGGACTATGGTGGAGTAACCTATGTCTATGACAGTCAGGACAGATTACTTAGCCGTGGAAGTATAACCTATAGCACTGATGCTGATGGTTTTCTCCAATCTAAAACAGAAGAAAGCAACGTAACAACATATGATTATTCTCTTCGTGGGGAGTTACTTGAGGTTGTTTTACCCGACAACAGGAAAATCCAATATACCTACGATCCTTTTGGTAGGCGCATCGCCAAGAGTATAGATGATGTCATTGTTGAGAAGTATTTGTGGGCAGGAAATACTACTTTGCTTGCTGTGTTCGATGGTAGCGATAATCTCTTGATACGGTTTGAGTATGCGGGGAGCAGGACGCCCATCTCCATGACTAAAGGAGGAGTGCTTTATTATTTGATCTATGACAGTACCGGCTCATTACGATTAATTACTGCGGTTGATGGTTCACCTGTAAAGAGCTTGGAGTATGCTTCTTTCGGTCAGATCACCAGTGATACTGATCCAGACTTCTCAGTCCCCCTGGGTTTTGCCGGTGGGCTGTTTGATAAAGATACCGGTTTGCTACACTTTGGGGCACGTGATTACGATTCGCTAATTGGACGTTGGATTGCCAAAGATCCAATTCTATTTGCCGGTGGGGACAGTAATGTTTACGCCTATGTCAATAATGACCCGATTAATTTTGTTGATCCCTTTGGGTTTGCAAAATTTCCAATTGATGCGGGGATAAAACCAAGCGATGCCTTTTCGCCTGTCAATGCATTAATGACAATGATGAAAAATATAGTCTTTGGGACGAATAACACTGTCAGTAAGGTGATGAACAATACACTGCAGCAGGCGAAAAAAGAAAGCCTTAAGGCAAAGAGACACAGAGATGTTTGTGAGGAAAAGCTCAGATTAAAAGAAAAATACAGGGAACGGTTAAGAGAAATCGAAAAAGAACGCTTACGTATTAATGATCAGATAGACAAACAACATCAGCAGGGTGAGTGGTTGTCTAATCTGTGGGGATTACTGGGAGCAGGCCTTTCAGGCAGCGTCGATGAGTTGGCTGGAAACGGCCTGGCAGGATTGTCATCTCTGCCAGGTCAACTGGAAAGTGTTATTAATGAGGTCTTCGACGCTACATCACAAGCAACTGGAGAGAATTAGTTTGTTTGCCGAAGAAGAAGCTGAAGCAGGTAGGGTTGTGTCAAGAATAAAGGGGACAGAACGAGTTCGTGGGACACCATACTCAATTCTGTGACAAAGATTGGCTCAACGAAGGTCCCATGTTCTATCAATTAGCAAAATTTGCTCTTTCTACTGTTCATCGCCGAAATAAAGCCCATTATTATTTCCCGAGCCCAGCTGTCTGGGTAATTCGGCAGTGTTCAGGGCGCATACGCAACAAGTCCAGTTTTTTCTTTTTAAATTAGTCTGTTATCTGCCTGCAGCTTTCTCTCATCTTACTCAAAAGTCAAGAGCTTTCTAGCAAGATAGCCTCGTTAATGATCAGTTCCGAGAATGGGCAGCAACTGCACGCTCGTCGGAGGAACTCCGATCATTAACGAGGCGGATCATCACCTCCAGCCCCTGTTACATTGAACCCACTCTCCTCCATTATCAGGAAAACAGCTATGAAATAATCCCGCTGGGGAGCAGGAGCAGATCCATTTGACCCTTCGTTTTATCGGTGAGGTTGACGGCGGCCTTTTTCGTGAAATCCGTTCCGTGCTTGAAAATGTCGAGGCCTCTTCCTTTCCTCTTCTGATGAAAGGGTTGGGCTATTTCCCCCCCAGGAAGAAACCGCATGTGCTCTGGGTCGGTCTAAAAAAATCTGATCCGCTCATTCAGTTGCGCAAAAAGGTGGACGCCCAGCTTGTCTTTCTCGAAATCCCACCTGAAAAACGGAAATATTCTCCCCATATCACCCTGGCCCGTCTTAAGGAGACCCCGTTGACTCGGTTGACCAATTTTCTTTCCGGTAATGCCCTTTTTTCACTGCCTGAATTTCAAGTTACAGGCTTTCATCTTTATTCCAGCACATTGACTCCCAAGGGGGCGATTCATCAGATTGAGACCTCCTATCCTCTGGAATGAAAGCGTGCCCTTGTTTTGTCAGTAAAAAAGACGGCGATTCCAATGGCAGAACGGAGTAAATTGAAATTCCTCTTTACAGAAGCAAAAAGCAGTGGAATAATGAAATGATATTGAAATAATCCGCTTATTTTTATCCTTCACCCAAACATTTCTCCCTCACCCAAATAAAAAAAAATCCCGATATACAATGATTCACATGATGCTTTCTGCAAGGAGCAGAAAATATAATGAAAAGGTCCAGGGTAACTCGTTGCTTGTCTTTCTTGTTTGTCTTTGCAGTTCTTTGTCTTTGTACGATCTCAGCTGGATTTCTCCCTTCCGCAATGGCGGCGGAAGATGTTCCTGCCATTGATTACGATCTTCTCGATATTTATGGAAAAATTGTTAATCTCCATGGGAGTGGTGTTGCCGATGCCCTGGTTGAGGTGTCTGTCAACGGCCACCCGGTTGAGGTGGCAAGACATGGCAATGGTCACGGCGAAGAACTAAAGACAAAGCAGGACGGGACTTTCCAGGCCCGGGTCAAGGTTCCCCATGGCGAAATGGAAGGGGCGTCAGTTGCTATAACCGCCTACAAGACAAGTTATACCAGAGAAAGCCTGGTGATTTCCCATGATGATATTGCCAGAACGAGCAATGGATATGTGGCCAAGGCAGATCTCGCCATCAAGCGCTCGACAAGTCCTGCTTTCTGGATCGCGGCAACCGTTTTTGTTCTTGCCTACATTCTCATCTCCTTTGAACTCCTGCACCGGACTCTTGCCGCCATGCTCGGCGCGTCGATCATGCTGGTGGTGAGCTATACTCTGGGTACGATCAATCCGGAATACCATATTCTTTCCTATGAAAGCGCCATCGCCGCGATCGACATGAATGTCATTTTTCTCCTCATGGGGATGATGATCATTGTCGGCATTCTCAAGCATACCGGGGTATTCCAGTGGTGCGCCTACAAAAGTTATCAACTGTCCCGGGGCAATGTCCTTGTCCTGGCGATAATTCTGATGCTGTTTACTGCCGTTGCCTCCGCGTTTCTCGACAATGTCACCACCATGCTCCTGCTGACACCTGTGTCCATTGAAATAGCCCTGTCTCTGGGGATTTCTCCCATTGCCCTGCTGATTCCTGAGATCCTTGCCTCCAACATCGGCGGCACAGCAACGCTTATCGGCGATCCGCCGAACATCATGATCGGTTCCTATGCGGGGCTTACCTTTACTGATTTTGTCGTGAATCTTGCCCCTGTCTGTGGCCTCGGCATTATTGTTCTTTTTGTCTATTCCAAATTTGTTTACGGCAGGGAGTACGGAAAGGCAAAGATTGATGATGTCCCTCTGTTTCTAGCCCAACTGCGGGAAGAGTATCGGATCACCGATTCCACCCTGCTTTCTGTCGGTCTGATTGTCATGACTATTGTCGTCGCCCTCTTTCTCTCCCATGGCTACTGGCACATGGAGGTGTGTATTGCCGCTCTTTTTGGCGCGGCTTTGCTTTTTACCTACGGACTGCTCACCAAGAGGATTGATCTGCTGCAGTTAATTGAAAAGGACATCGAATGGACAACCCTTCTTTTTTTCATGTTTCTCTTTATGCTGGTTGGCGCAGTGGAGGAGACGGGACTTCTCGATATCGTTGCCGACGGTGTTCTTCGGTTGTCCGGCGGGGACCTGACCAAGTCGATATGTCTTATCCTCTGGGTGGCCGCCATCATGAGCGCTTTTGTCGACAATATCCCATTTACCGCCACAATGTTGCCCATTGTCGCCTATCTCACCGAAGTCATTCCGGGAGCTGATTCTCAGGTGCTCTGGTGGGCCCTTGCCTTCGGCGCCTGTTTCGGCGGCAATGGAACGATGATCGGCGCCAGCGCTAATGTGGTGACCCTTGGTATCGCGGAATCAGCCGGCCATCCGATCAAGTTTGTCGGATACATGAAGGTGGGTTTCCCCTATATGCTGATCAGCGTTGCCCTGGCAAATGTCTGGCTGCTGCTGTTTTATTGATATATCCTTCTCTCATACGCAGGAGTTTCCTTATGACGACTTATCCGCAACCCTTGACCAGATTTTTGCTGCCCATGGATATTCCCTCCTCATATGAGAGAGCGGCGTGGTTTATGGGGACGTTGACCACAGCCCTCGAGGATCGCATTGAAAAAATTTCCATTCTGCATGTCATGGCGGGTCGCTATCTCAGCAGCCATATGGAAAATGTGGATGTACGCACCCGCCATATCGTGAATTCGGATGTTTTTCGCAAATTGAAAGAACAACATATCCACGGGAATCTTGCACCAAAGCTTGATGAAGTGAAGGATTTTCTCGGTCAGTCAGGAGTTAGGCCGCCGGTTGATATCATCATTGAGGATGGCGATCCGGTGCAGCGTATCAGTGAAATCGCCGGCCAAGGCTATTCAACCATTGTCATGGAGCGGCGGGGGCTTTCGCCCATTCACGGAATCATGGTGGGAAGCGTTGCGGCAGGCCTCCTTTGCCGAAGGCTTCGGGCAACCGTTTATCTGGTCGGCCAGCCCAAAAAAAACAAAGTGTGCCCTGCCTCCTGTTGCCTGATTCCGGTGGACGGCTCGGTTCATTCGCTTGAGGCGGTAAAAGAAGCGGCGATTCTGGCCAGCCACTGTAGCGAGGTGGTGAAGAAACTCATTCTTGTCCACGTGCTGGATCTTGCCCGTTTTGCAGAAGAGAGCGGGATCGGAGTTACACCGGCGGATGACGTTTTGTCGGAATCATGGCAGGTGCTCCGTGATAGCGGGGTGCCCGAGGAAGTAATTTCCCGAGTGGTTCGTTCTGGTGATCCTGGGGAGGTCATCTCAGAGGAGATTGATAAAAGACCTTCATGCATGATTTTCATGGGAAGGCGGGGCCGCAACAGGCTCGGCGAGCTTTTCATGGGAAGCGTCAGCCGGAAGATCATCCATCGTTATCCGGATAACTTCGTCGCCCTTGTTTCTGAAAAATAGCACACCTTTTAAAGGGATTGCAGAAACACAACGGCGTGGGCCACAATCCTTTCCTTTCTTTTGGTGAATCCTGAAGAAAGGGGTCGACCTTTAAGAGTCTGCATTGGCCAAAAATAAACTTGCCCCCTTTCTTTTTCACCTCGGTGGCAAACACACTTATCATCCTCAGTAGTTCGTCGATGTTTGCAGCCCTCTCTTCCCGATTGTTTCTTCATGAACAATACACCTGCGAGCCATGCTCACCATGGTTGTTGTCATCGGGGCCAGAGGCTATATAGTTGCCGATGGACTGGGCGGTGGATCCTTTAAGGGCGACACCGGGCCATCCTCGCATCGATGGCCATGGCCGGGGCCTTTTCCGTCACCCGACGAGCACGATGCAGCAACATGGTCCCCGCCACAACAATCAGCGGACTTCTCACGGCTCTCTTCGCTTGTTTTCAAGCCGATTTCGGCCCCCTAACAGAAGAAAAGGTGATAGTACTCGGCCTGCTTGGGCTCTGCCTCCCCGTTGCCTTTGGTATACTGACCGTTTGCCCCCGGTATATCTCTCAGCCCCGGAAGTCAGCCTGCTGCTCCCCATTGAAACTGTGCTGGTCCCCCTGCTCATCTGGCTGGTCTTGGGAGAACAGCCCGCCCATGCTGCCCTTCCTTCTCGGCGGTGCTGTGGTCATCGTTGCACCGACAATCCATTCGCTCCTCAGCCTGGGCCACAGAGCGAGGAGCCTCAACTGACTGGGGTCATTATTCAGAATCCAGGCCTGCAGTCATTCAGAGATCCAGTTACATGCAACGCCCCTAGATTCCCGCGGGAATGACGCAGAAAGTGACTGAGCTTCATATGTAATCATATTTTTTAATCAATCGATACGATTAGCAGGTTAGACCTCTTGCGACCCTTTCTCTCTATGAGGAAAAGTCATTACGATACCCAGTGAGTGATATTTCAATTAACAAATCAGTTTGTTATGAGTTGAGACACAAAATGTCCATGAACAATTCAGGCTGGCGGGCCAGGTGATGAAAAGGCGGGAGAGGGGAACAGGGTCATTGGCATAAGCGGTTTATTTCCCGGAGGAGGATGGTGGCTGACGGGGGATGTGCACGGTAAAGGTGGCGCCGGCGCCCGGCCTGCTCTCAACCGTGATCCTGCCGCCGAGGGCCTGGACAACGCCGTAAGAGACGGAGAGCCCCAGGCCGGTCCCCTGGTTCCTGGTGGTAAAGAACGGGTTGAATATTTTCTCGCGGGTGGCCCTGTCCATCCCCGGACCGCTGTCGACGATGGTCAGGCGAATCTCCTGCTCGTCGTAGCGCGAGCGGACAGTCAACCGGCCGTTCCCCTCCATTGCCTGCAATCCGTTAAGCACAATGTTGGTCAGCACCTGACGTAGCCGGGGACCGTCGCTGAAGATGGCAGGCAGATCGGGAGCGAAATCGGTGATCACCTCGATGCTGCCGAGTTCAACCTGGTGGTTGACCTGGGCGAGGATGTCGGCGAGCTCGCCGTTGACTTGAACGTTGTCGAACTTGAAGGACTGCTCACGGGCGAAGTTCAGCATGTTCTGGGTGATCATGGAGATCCGCTCGGTCTGCTTGAGGATCTCCTCGGCCTCTTCGCGCCCGGAATGCGTGGCGGGCAGGTCCATCATCAGGATCTCGACGTTGCCCCGGATAATGGCGGCAGGATTGTTGATCTCATGGGCCACCCCGGCGGCAAGTGTGCCGATGGCGGCCAGCTTTTCGCTGCGCACCAGCTCCTGCTGGGTTTCAATCAGTTCAAGGCTCTTCTTCGCCAGTAGTTCAGTCCTTTCGGCAACTTTCCCTTCCAGTTCGCGGTTGAGCCGGTTGAGATCGCTCTCCCGTTCCTTCAGGGCGGTCGCCATCCGGTTGAAGGTGGTGGTCAGGTGGCCGATTTCGTCGCGGGTGGTCGGCACGATTTCGATGTTGCGCTCGCCAGCGGCAACCTGCATCGCCATGGCGTCGAGTTCGAGTACTGGACGGCAAAGAGCTTTGGAGATGTAGCGGGCAATCAGGTAACCGAAGGCGCAGCCGAGCAGCAGCAGGCCAAGCAGCAGCAAGCCGGAGCGGACCTTGAGCGCCGTGAACGGCTTTTCGAGGAGGCCGACGTAGAGGGCGCCGATCGCCTCACCGGAGGAGTCAAGGATCGGTTCATAGGCGGTCAGATACCACTGGTCGACGACCTTGGCCCGACCAAGCCAGATCTGCTTCTGGTTGAGAACCGCCTGGGCAACCTCCGGGGAGACCCGGGTGCCCATGGCTCGCTCGCCGCTGGGCAGGCTGATAGTGGTCGCCGCCCGGAGGTCTTTCAAAAAGATGGTGGCGCTGCCGGACCCGTTTCCATCCCCGCTCTGGGAACCGAAGACAATCTCCTGAATGCGGTCGACCAGGGGCATGTTGCCGTTCAGCAGAGTTCCGCCGTAGAGGCAGCCGACCACCTGGCCTTTGTGGTCAACAACCGGGCTGGCGCCGACCAGGAACATGCCCCGTTCTTCGAGGACGGCCGGGACTACCCCATGTTTCGCCGGTGCCAGGATGGCGGCACGCCTGGCCAGACCGTCCCCTTCGAGCTGCAGTTGCTGCGGTTCCAAAAGCACGACGCCGGAGTAGTGTACGCCGGCCAGCGCCCGGCGTACGAAGGGGAGGGGGTGCGCGTCATCGCCCTGGGGGCGCGGCAGCAGGATCCTGCCATGGTGGTCAGTCAAGGTCAGAATGTCGAGCCCTTCCATCCGGCGGGTGGCTGCCAGCTCGCTGGCAAGGGGGATCAGGCTGTCTGCGGTCAGGTGTTCGGCCAGGTCGGAGACGTTAGCGGTCAGCCGGACAATATCGGCGACCCGGATCTTTTCATATTCGAGGACCGCCCGGCTGGCGTTCAGGTCGTTACGGACCTTCTTCTGCGCTTCGTCGACGATCCCGGCGTGGATCAGGTTGAAGGTGGCGATGGAGACCAGCAGCAGGATGAAGGTCAGGGGGGTGACCGCCGCCAGGGTCAGTTTTCCCTGAATGGAGAGGGGAGGCCGGCGGAAGACGGTCATTCCGCAGTCTCCGTGTCTTCGGGACTGAGGTCGAAATCCTTGATCTTACGGTCGAGGGTTTTACGGGTAACGCCGAGAAGTTCGGCAGTACGACTTTTGTGCCAGCGGGTCTGTTTGAGGGCCCGGATTACCTGGATCCGCTCCGCTTCGCGCAGACTGAGCACCGGGCCGTTTACACCGCCGGGCGAGCTCTTGTTCGGCTCGAGTATCTTCAGTGGCAGGGACTCGAGGCCGATCTCATCGCCGTGGGAGAGGATGACCCCGCGCTCGACGGCGTTCTCCAGTTCGCGCACGTTGCCGGGCCATTGGTACGTACGCATCACCGCCAGTGCCTGCGGGGAAAACCGGCTGACCCGGTGGCCAGTCTTGGCGGCGCTTTTGACGAGAAAATGGTTGGCCAACGGTTCGATATCCTCGGGACGCTCCCGCAGGGGGGGCAGGGTAAGGGGGATGACGTTCAGGCGGTAATAGAGGTCTTCGCGAAAATTGCCGGCGGCGACCTCTTTCTCCAGGTTCTTGTTGGTGGCGGCGATGAAGCGCACGTCAACGCTACAGGTGCGGGTGGCACCGACCGGGAGAAAATCCCCTTCCTGTAAAACCCGCAGCAGCTTGACCTGCAGGGCGACGCTGATGTCGCCAATCTCGTCGAGGAAGAGGGTACCGCCGTCCGCTTCGTCGAGAAGCCCCTTCTGCGCCTGGACCGCCCCGGTAAAGGCGCCTTTGACATGGCCAAACAACTGACTCTCCAGCAGAGTTTCGGACAGGGCGGCGCAGTTGATGGCGACCAGCCGGTTCTGCGCCCGCGGGCTGTTGTAATGGATCGCCCCGGCGATCAGCTCCTTACCGGTGCCACTCTCACCGAGGACCAGGACGCTGGAATGGCTCTCAGCCACCCGCAGGGCAAGCCGATAGACCTCGCCGAAGGTCTTGCTGACAAAAACCGGGGCGTTGGGGAGCTGTCGTTCCTGCAGGGCTTTTTTCAACTGGGTATTCTCCTCCCTCAGCTGCTTCTGCTTGAGGGCGTTCTTGGTCAGGGCGGAGAGTTTTTCCTGGGGGAAGGGCTTGATCAGGTAGTCGTAAGCGCCCAGCTTCATCGCTTCAACCGCCAATTCGATGGTGCCATGCCCGCTCATCATGATCACCGGCATCTCAGGTTGAAGTTCCTTGACCCGGCGCAGGGTCTCGATCCCATCCAGTTCCGGCATCTTGATATCGAGCAGCAGCAGATCTCCGGACGTTTCACTCTCGCTGAGGGCCCGCAGCATCTTGAGCGGGCTCACGTAGGTCGCGACCTGGTAGCCCCAGCTTCCAAGCATTTTGGCAAGGTACTTGCACATTCCCTCCTCGTCGTCACAGACGATGATCCGGTATCTCATAATGTTCCTCTTCTAAAATATATGGGCCCCCGTCATTGTAATCAGAAAAACGGTCTAGAGAAAAGCGCTTTCGGCAATACATTCCCCATATACTACGATACCTATATAGAAACATTACATATAGTAATGGGTAGGGGATCTCTCCTGCGGACTTTGGGATCAAAATGGCCGATTGGGTCATCGGTATCCACATTGTGACATAGTATACACTTTGTACGATTAAACCAAGGAGGAAAAGTGCCGTTTTATACAGCCGTTCTCTCCACCTTCCATTTGATCCCAGTCAGTTGCGCGTCCCCCCTAACCTCTTGGCACAGCGTTTGCTAGGCGTAAAGTTCATCGGTTACGCCATGACCTTGCGGTCAAATTCAATATGAGGAGAGAATAAATGGGAGTTTCACGTAGAGATTTTCTCAAGGGCAGTGGAGCCGCAGCCGTCGGTCTAGCCCTTTCGGACAAGCCAGCCAGTGCCACAGACAAAATCCCCGGTCTGCGGACCAAGGGGTCAACCACCACAACCAGTGTCTGTCCATACTGTGCCGTGGGCTGCGGCATGCTCGTCCAGAGCAGGAACGGCAAGGTCATCAATATCGAGGGTGACCCCGAGCATCCGATCAACCAGGGTTCACTCTGTTCCAAGGGGAGCGCCCTCTTCCAGGTGGCCAACAACGAGCGCCGCCTGACCAAGGTGCAGTACCGGGCCCCCGGCAGCACCAAGTGGGAAGAAAAGTCCTGGGACTGGACGATGAAACGGATCGCCATGTTGATGAAGGAGAGTCGCGACCGCAACTTCGTCAAGACCGAGAAAATCGACGGTAAGGAATACACCGTCAACCGCAACGAGGGGATGGCCATGATCGGCGCCGCCGCCCTCGACAACGAGGAGTGCTACCTGCTCGGCAAATTCGCCCGGGCCATGGGGGTGGGGTACCTCGAACATCAGGCACGAATCTGACACAGTGCCACAGTCGCCGGTCTGGCGGCTTCCTTCGGTCGTGGAGCCATGACCAACCACTGGATCGATATCCAACATGCCGATGTCATCCTGGCAATCGGCTCGAACCCTGCCGAGAACCATCCCATCAGCTTTAAGTATATCGAAAAGGCGATGGACAACGGCGGCCGACTGATCTCCGTCGATCCCCGCTATACCAGGACTTCCTCAAAGGCCGATACCTACGCCCAACTGCGGCCCGGGACCGACATTGCCTTCATGGGCGGCCTGATAAACTACGTGCTGCAGAACGACCTGATGCACAGGGAATACGTGCTCAACTACACCAACGCAGCCTTCATCATCAGTGATGAATTCGATTTCGACGACGGCATCTTCTCTGGCTACAATGCCCAGAACTTCAATTACGAAAAGGACTCGTGGAAATATCAGCTCGACTCGGAGGGCAACGCCCTTCGCGACGAGACCCTGCAGCACCCGCGCAGTGTCTACCAACTGATGAAGAAGCACTACATCCGCTACACCCCCGAGAAAGTCTGCGAGATTACCGGCACCGCCATTCAGGACTACATGGAAGTGGCCCGAACCTTCTGCAGCACCGGCAAGGCAGGCAAGGCGGCGACCATCATGTATGCCATGGGAACCACCCAGCATACCCACGGAACTCAGAACGTGCGTTCCTACGCCATGCTGCAGCTCCTTCTCGGCAACATCGGCATCGCCGGCGGCGGCATCAACGCCCTGCGCGGCGAAGCGAATGTCCAGGGCTCGACCGACTACGCCATCCTCTACCATATTCTTCCCGGCTACCTGAAGTCCCCGACCTATGACAACGTCTCTCTTTCTGACTACAATACGATGTGGACGCCGAAGAACAACGATCCTAAGAGCGCCAACTGGTGGGGCAACACCCCAAAGTACATGGCCAGTCTGCTCAAGGCCTATTGGGGCGATACGGCGACCGAGAAGAACGACTTCTGCTACGACTACCTGCCCAAGCGCAGCGGCAACTACTCCTTCATCAAGCTGATGGAGCGTCTGCAGGGCGGCGGCTTCGAAGGACTGGTCTGCATGGGCACCAATCCCATCGTCGGCGGCCCCGATGCCGGAGCCATCGCCAATGGCCTTGATAACCTCAAGTGGATGGTCGCTGCCGACCTGTGGGAGACCGAAACCTCAGTCTTCTGGAGGCGTCCCGGCGTCGATCCCAAGAAAATCAATACCGAGGTCTTCCTCCTGCCTGCTGCCTCCTCGGTAGAAAAGGAAGGCAGCATCTCCAACTCGGGACGTTGGGTCCAGTGGCGCTACAAGGCGGTCAACCCGCCCGGGCACGCCGAGAGCGATGCCTTTATAGTCGATCAGTGGGTCAAAAACCTCAAAGCCCTGTACAAGAATGACAAGGGCGTTTTCCCCGAGCCGATCACCGATCTGGCCTGGAACTACGGCGACGGCCACGAGCCCGACATCAGCATGATCGCCAGAGAGTGCAACGGCCGGTTCACCCGCGATGTGGTGATCAAGGACAAGTCGTTCAAGAAAGGGCAACAGGTGCCCAGCTTCGCCTATCTGCAGGCCGACGGTTCGACCGCCTGCGGCAACTGGCTCTACTGCAACTCCTACACTGAGGAGGGCAACATGATGCAACGCCGCGGCAGCGATGATCCCACGGGCATGGGTTTTTACCACGAGTGGTCCTGGTGTTGGCCGCTCAACCGCCGCGTCCTCTACAACCGCGCTTCAGTCGATATGAACGGCAAGCCCTGGAACCCGAAGAAGCCGATTATCAGCTGGAACGCCATGACCCGCAAGTGGGAAGGGGATGTCCCCGACGGCGGCTGGCCGCCGATGAGCGAGGACGGCAGCAAGCACCCCTTTATCATGGTTTCCGAAGGCCTCGGCCGCCTCTTCGCCGCCAGCCTCGCCGACGGGCCTCTGCCCGAGCACTACGAGCCGATGGAAAGCCCGGTGGCCAACGCCATGACCAGCCAGCAGTCCAACCCGGCCGTCACTGTCCCCGGCAAGATCGACAACAGCGGCAAGTATCCCTACATCGGCACCACCTACAGGGTTTCCGAACACTGGCAGGCCGGCGCCATGACCCGAAACCTACCCTGGCTTGTGGAACTGGTACCCGACATGTTCATCGAGATCAGCGAGGAGCTGGCCGAGTGGAAGGGCCTCAAAAATGGCGACATGGTCACTATCAGCTCCGAGCGCGGCAGCATTGAGGCAAAAACCCTGGTCACCTCGCGTATCAAACCGCTGCGAGTCGGCGGCAAGATGGTCGAACAGGTTGGTCTGCCCTGGCACTTCGGCTTCAACGGCCTGGCGACCGGCGGCAGCGCCAACATGCTGACCGCTGCGGTCGGCTGCGCCAACACCACTATTCCGGAGTACAAGGCCTTCCTCTGCAATGTTGAGAAAGGAGGTAAGACGTCATGAGTAAAGCGAATCTAACCCAAAACAATTCATTCCTGATCGATATGACCAAGTGCACCGGTTGCCGCGGCTGCCAGGTCGCCTGTAAGCAGTGGAACCAGCTGAAGGCAGAGGAAACGGAATTTTTCAGTGGCGAGGGCTATCAGAACCCGCCGGCGATGTCGGAATACACCTTTACCCGGATCAAGTTCCGGGACTACCAGAAGAACGGCCAGAACGAGTTCGCCTTTTACAAGGAAATGTGCATGCACTGCAACGATCCGGCATGCGCTTCGGCCTGCCCGGTCGGCGCCTTTGTCAAGACCGAGGAAGGCCCAGTCATCTACAAGGCCGAACGCTGCATCGGCTGTCGCTTCTGCATGATCGCCTGCCCCTTCGGCGTACCCAAGTACGAGTGGAGCAAGGGGTTGCCGCTGGTCAAGAAGTGCACCGGCTGCTACGACCGCATCATGGAGGGACTGAAGCCGGCCTGCGTTACCGCCTGCCCGACAGCGATCAGCTACGGGCCACGCGACGAGATGATCAAGGAGGCCGAACAGCGTATCTCCCGCTACCCCGACCGCTATATCAACAAGGTCTACGGCAAGGAAGAGGCGGGCGGTACCGCGGTCCTCTACCTGACCTCGCTCCCCTTCGACGAGCTAGGCTTTAAACCGGTCACCATGCGGGCGCTTCCCTCCTACACCTGGTCGGCTCTGCGCCTGGTACCGACCATCTTTCTGACGGTCGGTGCCGGTCTGTCGGCCCTGTCCTGGATTAACCACCGCAAGGATCGCCTGAAAGCCGAGCAAGAGCAGCTGGCCATCGAAGAGAGCGTTAATCCGAAGGAGGAGAACTAAATGACTACCACACAATTGGTTGTTAATGAAATAAAAGGCTACCACCGCTTTGTCAAATTCCTGATTTTTCTGGTCCTGGTGGCGGCGGTGGCCTCCATGGCCCGCTTCATATTCGGCCTGGGTGCCACTACGAACCTGAACGATACCTATCCCTGGGGATTGTGGGTCTCCTTCGACGTGGTGACCGCCGTGCCGCTGGCGGCCGGCGCCTTCACCCTGGGGGCGATCGTCCACTGTTTCAACATCAAGAAACTCGAACCGCTGGTCCGTCCGGCCATCGTCACCGGTTTCCTTGGCTATTCGCTGGTTGCCATCGGCCTGCTACTTGACCTCGGTCAGCCGCACAAGGGATGGCAGGTCCTGCGTTACTGGAACCTGCATTCGCCGATGTTCGAGGTTTCCATGTGCGTCATGGCCTACACCACGGTCCTCTTTCTCGAATTCCTCTCGCCGGTGGCGGAGAAGTTCGGCTGGCACCTGCCACTGCGAGTGCTGCGCTGGCTTGAGATGCCCCTGGTCGTCGCCGCTGCTGCCATATCGACCCTACATCAGTCGACCCTTGGAACCTTCTTCCTGATTGCCGTCGACAAGCTTCATAACCTCTGGTACAACCCGTTGCTGCCGCTCCTCTTCTGGGTCAGCGCCATCTCCACCGGGATGTGCATTATCATCGTCGAGGCAACCTCCTGCCACAAGTGGATGGGACAGCCGAACGAGGGAGTGCTGCTGCGCACCCTGGCGAAGGTTCTCCCCTGGACCCTCGGCCTCTATATCACCATTCGCGTTTACAGCCTGCTGGCGCTGTCAAACGGTCCTTTCTTCGACCAGCCGGTGCTGACCCTGCTCTTCTTCCTCGAGCTTGGAATTGGCTTCATACTGCCGTTCATCATGTTCACCCAAAAATCGGTGCGCAATGATGACCGCCGCCGGGTCACCGCCGCCCTACTGGTGATTTTCGGCGTGGTGCTCAACCGCTTCAACGTCTCGATGTTCGGAATGATGGATCCCAACCAGATCTACTATCCCTCAATTATCGAGTCGCTGGTCACCATTGGGATCATCGCGGGACACATCCTCTTTTTTGTCCTTATTGCTCGCTACTTCCCGATCTTCGAACACCATCCGGAAACGGTCGATTACAGCATTCCCGACCGGCTGCAAAAACTGGACGGAAGATCGAAGCCCGTGGTTCGAGGGATCAAGGCCCAACCGCTGAAGGCTGGAAGCTGATTGCCGGTTCAGCGCTACGTGTTTGAGATAGAATAGAACTTTTCCGATATTCCGGGCAAAGCGGGGTCCTCCCCCGCTTTGCTCGGAGCGCAATGAACGGAAACGACTCGCCGAAAACATCGCTGACCACCATGGCGATGGTCACCAGCCATAACCATTGTCGAAAAGACCAGGCGACTCCAATTGTCGATCAGGTAGCCGCTGTTTTCCTTCTTTTGCCCACAGGTTCAGGTGCTCCGGGATTTTTGGGATTACCGCTCACTCGCTGCTGAAGCTGCTTTTCTTCATCTCTGCTGTATCGTATAAAAACTGAGGAATTCGTAATGGAATAATGAGGTAGTTATTCTTGTCTACCGCGTGATCAATATGGACACCTGACAACCTCGGAGTATCAGATAGATGCCTGTGGTAATTTTTTTTCCGGCCTCGATTTTGAACGAAAATTCTAATTTTTCAAGATACCCATAAACATTTTGAAAACAAACCAACAATTTTTTTGTTTTTCCTCTATATCTCATCGCGATAGCGAATATATCCCTTTTATAAGGACAACAGCAAATTACCTTGTGTTGCTTTGCCGTTCATCTGCATTGAGTGCAGGAGACAGGTGTAACGGCTTCGGGGTAAGGAATAACCAACCGTTCCCTCCCTGAGTGGTTTACTGGTTCTAAGATCTCTCAGACACGGACATTCTAATCAATCATCTCTCCGCACTCTTCCTTCCGATCCTCTTTCTCCTGGAATCAATTCATACGTAATTGCAGAGTCTAATCCCTCTTCTTTCTTGTGCGAAACATAACGAATTGTTGTTTGGCTTTCTTCTCCGATTTTGTTAACCAAGGCGGTTAACACAGATACCTGATAGTCGTCGAGACCAGGCGCTGGTTCATCCAGTATTAGCAATGGAGGATGTTTTATCATCAGGCGGGCAATCCAATTAAATCAATCCAGCGGTCAGCCAAATCTTTTTCCAGACAGGTAGACTTGATAATCATATAAAAGACACCTCCGGGAGGCCAGTCCATCTGGACCTCCAGATACCGCCATGAATGGTGGTATAATGAAATAGGAGCAAAACAATAAGGGAGGTGCCTCATGAGACAATTAGACACTGAAACTTGAATCGATCTTCACTCAAACAACTGTTACCTTCGGCTAATTGATCAGGAAGATAAGCGTATTTTCGATAAGTGCTTACCAAAGCAGGCAGATGTTCTTCTTGCTGAATTGGAACATTTTAGAAGGTAACTTATCAGTATCACGATTGAATCAACCTTTAACTGGTATTGGATTGTGGATTGTCTCAAAGATGTTGGCTATACAGTTCATTTAGCCAATCCAGCCCTATTTTTGCCAGCTGTGAACGCCCGGATTGAATGATACCGTAATGGACAAACATATTTTGTCACTGATTTTGATCTCCTGGAAAATAGTAGGAACGAAACCAGGGAGTTCACTTTGTGAGAGGACGGTGTTTAAAAATAACGGCAATCAACGTGTCGTAGAGTAACCCCAAACAACACCGTGCCTCCAAGGTGGGTGTAATCCTTAATGGAGAGGTAGAAGCTAGTGTTATAACTGGAAGCATTCAAGGCAGTTCGACTAAGTACTGGTCAAATAATACTGAACAATTTTATACCATCAACGATCTTGTGCCAGGCTACAAAAGTGCAATTGATATTTCGTTAGCCAATTATTATTCAAAATCAATTGCAGCAACTCTCGTGTACGGGTTATCTTTACATGGTGGCCCAATCAAAATAGTTGGGGCTACGCAATTGGATCTTATAACAGGCGGCACGTTTGCTGTCTATAAAACTGCGCTTATAACAGCGGTTGATACTCCACTCGCATTAAAAGGCGATTTAGTTGTTGTTCTATACGATAGTGCCAATCAAGTTTTGGATACTTTTAATACAAAAGTTGATAGTTGGAGTGAGAGGATGGGCTTTGCAATGATGCCGGTACTGATGCTTCTACTAAGGCCTCCTGTTGATCCCCTATTGAACATCAACTAACATTACGAAATAGCACAAGAGTTACCTATTAACCCTTTATAAGACGTCGAAGGTTATCTTTGGAATGGAATTGCTCCCTACAAATCAAATGAGAGTAATGGGTTAAGTCTTTGCATGGCTCAACCTGCAAGGGTCAAGTAGCGACTTGCCCCCCCTTCCTTTCTTTAGTTCTATCACCTCACCAGGTTTAGCGGAAGATGACAGATCAGTTAGAGGAGTATTGCGGCAAGATTCTTAACGACGGGTTTTCGACGAAGCTCTCTCGACGGCTTCTGGAGTACCTACCTACTTTGGTGGCCTTGGATAAAATGTGCTCGCCCATCATTCCTTACATCGCTGCCTGGCGTGGGGATGAAAAAAATATTTGGTATGAATATATCGGGAAACGGCTTTTGGCCATCCTTAATTGTCAACCATCGGAAGTCGCCGAGGTCTTCCGGCAGAGTCTTGTCGATCGCCGATTATATCGCTATGTGGGACAGGAAGCCAAGGTAGAGGAAGAGATTGTCACAAGGGACGAACTACGAGGCCATGAAAGCGGTCTACGGGATGAGGTGAAAAATGAGGGTATGGTTGAATGTATTTACCAATTGGCCCTGCCCGGGCAGAAAACGATTTGGTTGAAGGATCAGGCCATGATCGAAATATTTTCCGACGACGAGATCTGTCTCTCCATTGGCTGCCTGACCAATGTCACAAAAGAGATGGAACAAAAGGATTTACTGGAAAAATTCGGCTATTTTGATGAACTGACCAAATTACCGAAACGTTCCATCATGCAACGCATTATCGAAATGCATATCGGCAACCTTCATCGGGGCCACATCAAGGACTTTGTTTTTTTGCTGCTGGATATTGATCTTTTTAAAACAGTGAACGACACCTACGGCCATCAGGCAGGAGATCAGGTACTGGCGAGTTTGGCGGAAGTAATGTGTTCCACAAAACGGCAGGAGGATGAGATCGGCCGCTATGGTGGAGAGGAATTTTATGCTATCTCCATTGGTGATTTGAAGAATGGATTACAATTTGCCGAGCGCTTACGATTGGCGGTAAAGGCTGCCGATTTTGTTTACGACAAGCAGCGGATTCCAGTGACGGTATCCATCGGTTTAGTGGCTGCCAGCCAGCTAGCGTGGGGCGGTAAAGTAACCGTTGAGGAACTGGTCAAGGTCGCGGATCGGCGGTTATATCTGGCCAAGCAAGGCGGACGAGACCGGGTGGTAGGCGAAGATCCTCAGTACCCCCCTCCCCACCATGGACATCAATGAGCTTACCTCAGTCCAGTAACACTCCCAATACAACCTGTTCTGGTTCAGACTCACAACGTTACGATTCCCAGAACGAACCTGAACCAAGTTGACAGTAGTCGTAACTATTAGCTCACTACTGTGAATGTCATGTTTTGTCCAACTCAGGTTGTTTAGAAATGATCAGGAAATATTTTAAGGTTCTATTTTTATACTGCCTGTAAACATTATCTATGCCAACCTTACTTGACTTGCTAAAGCCCTTTTCGTAAAATGAATATGATATATACATGAAAAGCCAAACCTGCTGGAAAGCAGGGACGGAACGCCACGGGTCTTTAACAGATAACCGAGCTACCTTGGGGCAAGGTGGTTCGGCTTTTTTATTTGCAAAGGGAGCTGGACATGAAATGGTCTGTTATTTTAGGTGTTTTTAGCCTTCTATTTTTGCAGGAGTCATCAGAGAGTCTTGCTGGATTTACTGTGGATCATACATCGTCAAATCTGCATGATATTCCAGCGGAGTGGATTGCCAGGGCAAAGCAGGATCTCCATATTGCTTATAATCATACTTCTCATGGCAGTCAGTTAATCACAGGTATGAATGCGCTTGAAGAGTTCCCATATTACGGCAGCACCTATTCTTGGACTGACACCTCAACGGGAGACCGCTCCAGCCTAAGTCTGGATGATATGGGCATCCCAGGTATTGATGACCTTAGCCAGGGAGATTATTCCGTAGATCATAATGGGATTTCAATCGCTAAGTGGGCTGAAGATACTTTTAACTACTTAAATGACCCCAGTAATAATCACATCAATGTCATTATGTGGTCTTGGTGTGATATAGGTGGACATGATATTGATAGGTACCTCTCAAGTATGCAATGGCTCATTGATCAATTTTCCATAGGAGGCTCTCATATTCGTGCTGCTGAGCATCCCGTACAGTTTGTTTACATAACCGGTCATGCTAATGGCGGTGGAGAGGGTGACAGTTCTGACATCCCCAACAGACAGATCCGGACATATTGTGCGTCCCATGACTGCATTCTTTTCGATTTTTCAGATATGGAAAATTATGATCCTGACAACAATTATTTCCTTGATAAATTGCTCCAGGATGATCTTGATTATGACTCGAACAGCAGTGGTTCTGTAGACCGTAACTGGGCTTCGGAATATTTACTGCGACATCCGGACAGCGAACTCTATAAGCTTACTAAAGGAGAGGGAACATACCCAGGGGCTGAAACGTGTGCGCATTCAGATGGACCGAATAATGACGCCAGACTCAACTGCGTGATTAAAGGGCGATCCATTTGGTACCTGTTTGCAAGGCTGTCCGGTTGGAATCCAGATCCTCCAGACACCGATCCTCCAGATACACCGCACAAGGTTACTGCTATGCCTGCTATAAATTATATTCTGTTGCGACAATAAAAGGTGAGTGACTGATGGTATGCTTATGGTTTATCAACCTGCATACCTGTGGATAGTCAGAATACCTTTGAACATCAGAAGATGATTAAAAGTTGTTTTCTCTATTCGACAAAAAAGCTGACGCATAACAGTTGAGATTCGTCCCGCCATTCCTAATCTTTTACCCACCTTTGCCGTTAAGATTGGGTACTGTTTCTCGCAACTACACGCTTTGATGATGAATTGAAAAGTAACAATTGCAGGTGGACAGTGGCCATCTTAACCACTTCCGAGAGAGATACGGGGTGAGATTTTTTATACGCCACGTCAAGTAGCCGAAGGCAGTCTCTTGGTGGAGATTCCTCCCGAATCTGTCAGATCTCATGCAAACTGGAAACAAAAACTATCAGATTTAGTCTGAGTTATCTCATAGCAATCATTCAGCCAGTTATGGCGCCGTGGCCGCACTGGCAAAGTTGGCGAGTACATTTTGTACTTTCTTTATAACCTCAAGACAGCCTTGGGTATTATGGCGCTTCGCTAAATATTCCGGTTCGTTATAAGAGAACCAGACCTGGCCCGTTTCATCTTCCCAGATTAGCGCTTTTTGAGGAAGATCGATGGCCATGGTTTGACTACATTGCATCAATGGGGCTCCCACTTTGGGATTGCCAAAGATGATGAGTTCTGTCGGACGAAGCTCTTTGCCAACCTTCTCTGCCCCTGCGCTATGATTAATTCTCGTAAAGAGGGTCATTCCTTTTTTCTGGAGTATGTTTTCCAGACGATCCGCTGTCTCCTTGACAGGATGACTGCTTTTGACACTGACAAGGCCATTGTCAGCAACAGCCATCGAAGAGAATAGAAACATTGAGATAATGCTGAGAATGAGTGTACGCATGCTTGTTCTCCTTTACAAAATGGTTTGAAATCATACCGTATACGTGGTTGAGGATACATTGCCGCCGCTGCCGATCCAATCGGTGTGGAAAAACTCACCGCGCGGTTTGTCCAGGCGTTCATAGGTATGCGCCCCAAAATAGTCCCGTTGGGCCTGGAGCAGGTTCGCCGGCAGACGTTCACTGCGATAGCCATCATAATAGGCGAGGCCGGAGGTAATCGCCGGGGTCGGGATGCCGAGTTTGATTGCCTGGACGGCAATCCTGCGCCATCCAGCCTGAGCAGAATTGATGGCAGAACGGAAAAAGTCATCTAGCAACAGGTTTTCCAGTTTCGGATTTGTGTCAAAGGCCTCCTTGATATTGGCCAGAAAGGCGCTGCGGATAATACAGCCGCCTCTCCACATGAGGGCGATACTGCCATACTGCAAATTCCAGCCATATTCTTTGCCGGCTTCCCGCAGCAGCATGTAGCCCTGGGCATAAGAAATAATCTTGGCAGCATACAGGGCATCATGCAAATCATTGACCAATTCGTTCGGATCGCCGGCAAAATTGGAAACGGGTCCTTGAAGCTTGGCAGCCGCCTTCACACGTTCCGGTTTCATGGCCGAGAGACAGCGGGAAAACACGGCTTCGCTGATCAGTGTCAGGGGGATACCAAGATCCAGGGCCGTGACCCCTGTCCATTTACCGGTACCTTTCTGGCCGGCAGTATCAAGGATCTTTTCCGTTAAGGGCCGACCATCTTCATCCTTGAATCCCAGGATATGGGAGGTGATCTCTATCAGATAGGAATCGAGCACCCCCTTGTTCCAGCCGCCAAACACCTCCTGCATACCATCCTCGTTCATGCCAAGGCCCCGGCGCATGAAATCATAGGCCTCGCAGATGAGCTGCATGTCACCATATTCGATGCCGTTATGGACCATCTTCACAAAATGCCCGGCTCCTCCTTCACCGACCCAGTCACAACAGGGCTGGCCATCGACTTTGGCGGCAATGGCCTGAAAAATATCTTTCACATGGGGCCAGGCCTCAGGGTTTCCACCCGGCATGATGGATGGCCCCTTCCTCGCCCCCTCTTCGCCACCTGAAATACCGGTGCCGATATAGAGGATGCCCTGTTCAGCCAGAGAACTGGTGCGCCGATTGGTGTCACTATAGAGAGAGTTTCCGCCATCAATGATGATGTCACCTCTATCCAGGTGCGGCAGCAACTGCTCAATAAACCCATCAACCACCGACCCGGCCTTGACCATCAGCATCACCCGACGCGGTTTTTTTAATGTGGCCACCAGCTCTTCGATGGAGTGAGTACCAATGATATTCGTTCCCTGGGCACGGTCTGCCATAAAAGAATCAACCTTCGATGTCGTACGGTTAAACACGGCAACCGTGTAGTCGTGATCGTTGATGTTCAGTACCAGATTCTGGCCCATGACAGCCAAACCGATTAAACCGATATCCGCTTCAGACATTATTTTCTCCTTGTTTACGATAATCCGTCCAACTTGCCTTGATTACCCGATAATCCATTTCCTGCCATCCTCTTCAATAAAACGAGTGCCTGCTTCCGGCCCCCAGCCTCCGGCACGATATCGTTCCAGCTGTCTTTCATTGTCTTTCTGACTTCCACTTTCCCATTGTCTAAGAACAGGACTGAGCAACTTCCATGACGTTTCCACACCGTCTTTTCGCCAGTACAAGGTCTGATCCCCAAGCATGCAGTCGAGGATGAGAGTGGAATAATCTTCATCCATTTTGGCACCGAATGTCTGCCTGTAATCCAATTCCATCTTCAAGGGGGCCAGGCACATTTTCGATCCCGGCACCTTGGCCTGAAAAAATAAAGAGGTTCCCTGCTGCGGCTGGAGATCGAAAATAAGACTGTTGGGGGAAGGTGCCGGCCCCTGCCAATTGTGGGAAAACATGCTGTGGGGAACCTTTTTGAAGACCACAGCAATCCGGGTCAGCTTCTTTTGCAGCCGTTTTCCGGCCTGCAGGTAAAACGGCACATCTTTCCAACGTGGATTATCCACTGACAATTTCAGGGCAAAATATGTCTCGGTGCAGGATGCAGTAAACACCCCTTCTTCTTCCCTGTAGGCTTTCAGCGCCTGGATGTCATTTTTCCCGCTTCCATATTGGCCCCGGACCAGCTGCCTGTCGAGAGTGTCCATGGCAAAGGGACGAATTGCGTTCATAAACTTGACCTTTTCATCCCGCACATTGTCAGCGGAGAGGTCGAACGGCGGCTCCATACCGACCAGCGAAGCCAGTTGCAGCATGTGATTTTGAAACATATCCCGGAGCAGACCTGCCTGTTCAAAATATCCGGCTCGATTCCCGACCCCGAGTTTCTCGGCAACGGTGATCTGGACATGGTCAATATATTCCCGGTTCCAGGCCGGCTCAAAGAGCTGATTGGCAAATCTGAACATCAGAATGTTCTGCACGGTCTCTTTACCAAGATAATGGTCTATCCGGTAAATCTGTTCATCAGTCAGATATTCCAGCATGCTTTTATTCAGTTGGTGCGCACTCTCAAGATCTCGGCCAAAGGGTTTTTCAACAATTACGCGTTGAAACGGTGCCCTGTTCTGACCCCGTTGGACCAGGCCATTTTCCCCCAGAAAGGAGACAATGGCGGCATAAAGTATTGGAGGGGTTGCAATGTGAAAGACGAGGTTACCGCCCGTGCCAAGCCTGCTGCCAAGCTCGTCCAGCTTGCTTTTCAGCTGTAAATAGCCGTCATCCTGATCATAGCTGCCTGCAACATAGGAGCAGCGCCTGGCAAAATCTTCAATTTCAGGTTCACGGATATCTCCATACACCTGCCTGATCGAAGCCATCACCTTTATCCTGAAGAGCTCATCGTCCATTGGGGAACGGGCAAAGCCAACGACAAAAAATGAATCAGGAACCCTTTTGCTCTTAACCAGCGAAAAAACTGCCGGTATCAACTTGCGCTGGCTCAGGTCGCCTGAGGCACCAAAGATCACATATCCACAGGGGCCACCCGCCACAATTTCGCATGACTCAGCGGTGCTTGCAGAACCTGACGTGATTTCCATAAAAAACCTCCTTCTCCTGAATCGCTATTTCTTCAGCTTCCCGATCTCTGTTCCTGCCTGGGCCTGTAAATCGTAGTGCCGCTTAATAAGATTTGCCACCAGACCTGTCCAGCCCGTCTGATGGCAAGCCCCCAACCCCACACCGCTTTCTCCATGGAAATACTCGTAAAAGAGGCGCAGGTTCCGCCAATGGGGGTCGTCCTGGAAAGGACTGTCTGCGGGCAGAGATGCCACCCTGCCATTCTCGTCGCGGCGAAAGATATTGATCAAGCGTTCGCCAATAAGATTAGAGACTTCTCTTAAATTGACCTCCCGGGAATCTTTTCCCGACGTGTACACAGTGAAGTTCGGGCCAAGAAATCGGTGAAATTTTGTCAAGGCCTGTATGATAGAGTAATTGATCGGCATCCATACCGGGCCGCGCCAGTTGGAATTGCCTCCAAAGAGAAACGATTGTGATTCTCCAGGTTCATATTCAATGAGCGCTTCCCCCACTCCGGGAAGCACCCCCAGTTCTCTTTTTTCAGCATGGATCCGGCTGAGACCTCGGACGCCGTGTTCCGAGAGGAACTCGTGCTCGTTGAGCAGTCGCTTGAGGATATGGGGAATCATGGTGTGATCCACCAGAGACAGGAGTCGTTCACCGCAATCATTGGTATGAAAGGGACAGGCACAGATGGTATGTCCATCAAACATGCCCCCCATATAGCTATCGAGCATAGCCTTGAATCGCGGCACGCTGTCAAGGATTTCTGCGGTTACAATCTCACAGGCAAAGAGGGGGATCAGTCCCACATAGGAATAGACATCGATGTGATGATATTTGCTATCCGGGGTAATGAGAAGGTCCTTGAAAAAACCTTCCTCTGCATCCCAAAGGGAGAGTTTATTCTTCGTATGCCCGGCAATGGAGTTGGCGATGGCCAGAAACTGCTGGTAACACTGAATGGCCATATCCTCATATTCACAATCTTCCTGGGCCAATTCCAAGGCCATGGATGTCATGTTCAGAGCAAACATGGCCATCCAGCCGGTGGCATCCGCCTGTTTCAGGCTATATCCCACGGGCAGCCGTTTGGAGCGGTCATAGATGGATATATTGTCCAGTCCCATGAATCCACCCTCAAAGACGTTCAGGCCATCGCTGTCTTTCTGGTTTAACCACCAGCCATAATTCATGATCAGTTTGTTGAAGACACGACGGAGATAGTGCAGGTCGCCCTTGCCTTTCTGCTTGCGGTCAGCACGAAAAACCTTCAAAGCCGCCACCGCATGCACGGGCGGATTAACATCATCAAAATCCCACTCATAGGCCGGTATCTGCCCCTTGGGATGCAGATACCGATGACTCAGGAGGAGCTCAATCTGGTCTTTGGCAAAATCCACATCCAGTTGGGCCAGGACCATGCTGTGATAGGCAAGATCCCAGGCGGCAAACCAAGGATATTCCCAACTGTCTGGCATTGAAATAATATCTGCTGCCTCCATATGACGCCAGTTGCGATTCCGTCCCTCGTGTCGTTCTTGAGACGATTGCTGCTGGTCACCATCCAGCCAGCGCCCCACATCATAGTTAAAAAACTGTTTACACCAGACCATACCGGCCATGGCCTGACGGAAAATTGAGGCGTCCTCTCCACTTGCCCGCGGCACCAGTTCCGCATAGAAGTGATCTGCCTCCTGCTTGCGGGTTGAAAAACATCTATTCAACGGTGCAAAGGGTGTCTTGTTCATATGATCCTGAAGAACAAGTTCCACCACTGCCTCCCCCCCTGGTTCGCAGGTAAGGACATGCTGCGCCGCAAATTTGGTCCCTTCTTGGCCCGGGTTTACAGCATGCTCTTCTCCGTTGACAATCAGGCGGTGAAATCCATCTTTGACGTAGGGACCGGAGTTGGCAGTGTTGAAAAGCCGCTGCAGATTGGTGTCGTTTTCCGTGAACAGGCTTTTTGCCTCCTGTCTGCCATAGAGGTAATAGCTGCCAAGTGTTGGATGCTTCGCTTCTACGGCCCAGGCAGCATCGCCGCAATTGGCTGCCTGCAGCAGTGGCTTGGGCCCGTCTTGCTTGCCCCAGGACCAGGTATTGCGAAACCAGAGGCTGGGGAGGAGGTGGAGGGTGGCTTTCTCCGGACCCCGGTTGACCACCCGTATACGGGAAAAAATGGTCTCCGGGTTTTCCTTGGCATAGGTGACTTCCACATCCCAGTAACGGCTGTCCTGAAAGACACCTGTATCCAGCAAACTGAAAGGTGCTTGACTGCGCGATCGGCGCTGATTCTCTTCGGTCAGCAGGGCATAAGGAAATTCTGCCTGCGGGTATTTATAGAGGTATTTTAAAAAACTGTGACTCGGTGTCGCATCCTCATAAAAGAAGTACTCCTTGACATCTTCACCATGATTCCCCTGATTACTGGTCAACCCAAACATCCGTTCCTTGAGCATGGAATCCCGTCCATTCCAAAGCCCCAGGGCGAGACACAAGCGCTGCTCTGCATCACAGATGCCGCCCATACCATCTTCATTCCAACGATAGGCACGCGACCGGGCCTGATCGTGGTCAAAATGTTCCCAGGCTCTGCCATCCGGGCTATAGTCTTCCCGAACCGTTCCCCAGGCCCGTTCACTGAGATAGGGTCCCCACAGACGCCAGTTTTCAGTGCCCAGACGCTGCGCTTCAAGACGTTTTTTCTCTTGATTCATTGGTATCTTGCTCCTTACAAACCATTTGAGGGCAGAGAGAGACGCTTCTTTTAAAAGAAAAGGAACACGTGAGACATATCCGAACCTGATCAGAAAAGAGTTCTTTTGCCAAAAAGCGAACCAACCATTTTCCTCTCAATTCGTGGCACCGCCAGCCTTATTTTTCATCGAGAATCTGCTGTCCATGAAAAGCAGCCCCCCAGAGACCGCTGTCCTGATTTTCAATAAGAAACACTGGAATTTCTGCCAGCAATTTGCCCATGGTCGGGGAATCCAGAAACTCGGCTCGAAAATTTTCGTGGGTGAGCAATTCGGGATTGTTAGCGGCAACACCTCCTGCGATGTACAGTCCACCACGGGTCACTGCTTCAAGGGCAAAGTCCCGACAAATACGGCCATAGAATCTCGCTGCCCAGGCCAGAGTCTCTGATTCTGCTGTAAATCCTGCGCTAACCTCTTTGGCCTCAAGCTCCTCACCAGTGAGAAACCAGTGTATGTAGCGTAACCCCTTGCCAGAGACCACCAGGTTACCAGTAATTTGCTGAA
Organism: Pseudomonadota bacterium; assembly: GCA_018817385.1. Lineage (GTDB taxonomy): Bacteria > Desulfobacterota > Desulfobulbia > Desulfobulbales > Desulfocapsaceae > Desulfocapsa. The sequence goes on along the minus strand of JAHIUA010000100.1, from coordinate 19,271 downwards.
GACCACTTTTTTCCCGGTAAAATTCCTGAAAAGAGAACTCTCTTTGGGAAATGAAAGGAAAGGTTGCGTGTCCACCTTCAGAGGGCAGAGCCAGAAAATTAGCACCTGCTATCGGGATGAGAATAGCCTTGCCAAGTGCCGTGCCGGCTCCCAAGACACCGACTGTCTGCCTGGCAAGCACCGGACCGTCAAGGATTCTGCGTGCTGCCTTCCCCACCGGAGATCGACAAGCATAGGCCTGGGCCACAAAATCGTCAATCAAAACGGACCGTTGAAAGGAGTTACTGCCTAAATCTGCAGTCAAATCTATATCCCACGGAATATAGGGCGGGGCACAGTAGCTCTCGTCTTCCACTGGTCCGGCTGCACCAATAATTGCAATATCCGCCTGGCCAAGTTGAAGTGTGAAAGTGCTCCTCCTGAGTTGATCAAGGAGCTGCGGGAACGATTCTGCCCCGGCAGTGGGTAACCATTCTGTCTTTATCAGAGTGAGGGTTTTATGCGGGTTGATCTCAAAATGGGCAAACCGACTGTTTGTGCCGCCAATATCTGCGGCAAGAATTGCTTTCGTCATCGTCGCACTCCTCTTTGCACTGTTTTGTGCACTCCCAGCTTCAATCCTGTTACGGCCATGACGCCATATTCAAGAGTGGCTTTTACTCCCTTAGAGAATGCTTTTCTGTTATTTCGAAGAAACGTTCCAACTGGCCGTATCGGGGTTGCCAACCGATGGGTTCGATTTGAACAAACACCGGTGATGTACAGTAAGCCGGCACTCAGTACAGCCCCCCCTTGAGGGGTGAAAGTACCTTCACGAAAGTCTTTGCAAAAAAACACGAAAAAAAGTTTATAACGTACTGATGAGAAAGACATAGCGTTTGGGAGGAAGTCCCCAGGCTGCCAATTCATTGGCAGCCTGGTCAGGGACACACAGAGTGTCCTCTTTCCATTCTCCTTATGCTACTCAACCCATATGGGCCATGACAAGTTTTTTCAGCTCGTTCGCTCAAAAGCTTCACTCCACCTGGAAAACCAAAATTGCTTGGCGCAGATGCCTCTCATGCCTGGATCTCTGTTTTTGTGGCAGATGTTGGCTGGATGCATCTGTGCCTCACCAACAACGGTATTGTGAATGAAACCAGCATCACTCTTGCCTGGGAACGCGACTCTGGCGATGTCGCCCCGATAAAAGCAATCGTGAGCGGATGTCTGCATACGCTGACTGTTATAGTTGACATCACGGCACAGAAAGAAAACAAGAACACTACCTAAGGCAATATGCCACGCGCTCTGAAAGGCTGATAAAGCGGATCTCCAATAAGTACCATTTTCCAGGAAATAAAGGGAAGACTGAGTGAATACGCCTCCACCAGGGTAAAGTCACCATCAAGCAATAATCCAAAGAACAACTGAGGTAAGGGAAAGCCCTGAACATACGGCTCGCCCACTGGACCAATGGTTGCCGCCACACCTTCTTCCAGCAGTCTTTTACACCACACCTGGCTGCCATCTCGTTTTAATGTTATACACTCAGCACTGGCAATATGATAGGCAACAGCGCCCTCTTGCCAGGTGAAGGCATCAACATATTGCGCCAGACTGTACCAACCACAATACAATGCAGCCTTTGGCGCCTCTCCCTCTTGAAACAGTAGATCAGTATCATTTAACACTGTGGGAAGGATTTTGTCAGTTATCTCAGATGCACGGTGAATGGCATCGTCATACAATCTATATCCAGACAACTGCTTATCAGCCTCTGGTTTTATCCAGCGCGCATCAAAATACGCTGTTCCGCTAAGCCCCTTTCCTTCAATCCTTAGACTGTCATCAATGATTCGCCTGACGGTGGCAGGGTCTGGCCCATCCAACCGTGCCACCATAAGAACCTGCCCTTTTTGGTATTGCGTTTTCTGGGTCTGGAAGTCGATAAAATAGGGATTCGGTAACCAATCATTTACAGGGTGCTCCCTAACCCTCACAAGACTCAATTCTGAGTCAACGGAGGCCACAGGATCACGCTGACGCTGGCTGGTATACCCATCCTCCTTTATCTGACCTGTGGCGGGTGCAATGTGACCGTCTATGCGAAGGGGCAAACCATAAAAGAGGAGCAGACAGCTGATTTCTGGTTTTTCAGTGAGGAATGCATGCACAGGGGCGGCAATCTCATCATCATACAAATCCCGTTCAATCCCCTCCTCTCCTGTAGTACTTAATAGCAGCAGATTCTTTTTCGGAATCTGTCGCTTCGCCATATAATAGCGTGCCAGCTCCACACTCTCAGGCACCATTTTATTGGCCAGCACAACAATTTCATCAGCTTCAATGGCACACACTGAAAAGGGAAAAATGAACAACAATGAACACGCAATAAAGAACGATTGAGTGAATAGAGACATAGAATAAAAATTTAAAGACAAAGAAAAAAATACTCCGCCAACCGGCCACATGCCGAAGCGACAATCATCTCAGTATAGCACCCCCCAATTCAGAGGTACAGAGAACCTTTCTTCCAGCCAATTATCAGTGCACCATGAAACCCTGCCAGAACCTGGAAAGAGAAAGCCAATTGCCTCATCCTCACAACTTGGTCCTCCCTTATCACCATCACCATGGGTTGCTGTGTCTTTGTGACCTTTTTGAGCAGTGTTGTCACGATAAGCCCTGAAGACCCGCCACCCTGTTTTTCCCCGGCAATGATGTAATGAAAGCCCTCGGCCTTGGAGAGGCATTGCAACAACTGCTCAGCCGGGCTATGAAAAAAAAATCCAGCCAGCAGGTATTGAGACTGAAGATGTTATGCTTGCCCTTGTTGATTCAATTCTGGACAGTGCAATTGATATGCTGCAAACAGGCAAAAGGTTGTTTCAACGCACTTGATTCATTCAGCAATGTTTTTTTCTCAGAAGTAATTTAAAAATGGCTAACTATAGCTATTTTCAAATCAAGCGATCTATGGTTAAGTGAATGGCGGTTCATTTTCAAAGTACATAAAAAGCCAAACTTTGAGCGATCAAAGGACGGAAAGCTACGGGGCTATATCAGTCAGCCGGGTTGCAAATTCAATGCATCCCGGCTTTTTTTTTGCCCAATAAAAAGAGACAGAAGAAGAAATGAACACCCCTCGGTTTTTAGTACCTTAGCAATTATTTTCGTGTTTTTTTGAAAAGAATTTCGTCAAGGTGCTTTCACCCCTCAGGGGGGTACTGTACTGAGTGCCGGCTTACCGTTCATCACCGGTGTTAGAATTTTTGGAGATGATATCAGAAACAGGGTAATTTTTTTCGTTTGTAGGAGCATCAATTTTGTAACGAGGTGATCAGGCAGAGTCTCTTACAGTTGCCTTTTGTGTTCCAAGACATGTATTGACTGTGCTCTTTTTTCCCTATTGACTCGCTGAACAAGCACTTACTTATCACCTTCTTCAATAGAGAAGAGTTGACCCACCTTCATTCCCATTGACTGAAACCGATAGCGGATTGACTCTCGGGTAAACCTGAAAACTTCAATGAAGGAGTTTGAAATGCATACTCTGTTATTCCTTGTTATATCCTTCTTCCTTTCTACTCCCCTCTATGCCGCGGACTCATCCCTGACTTTTCAGGAGCTCAATAAATTCACTTCATCTATTGGCGCCACAGATGACTATTTTGGCATCAGCGTTGCCATCAGTAGGGATACAGTCGTTGTAGGATCCTATGGTGAATACGCTACAATTTTTGAACGGAACCCCACAACAGGTCTCTTTGAGAAAAAAGCCATATTGACGGCTTCAGATGCTGCAGCATATAAATATTTTGGCGGTGACGTTTCTATTAGTGGTGGTACCGTGGTTGTGGGTGCATATCATGACGATTGTGCTCCTAATTCTCCCTGCGGCGCGGCCTATCTTTTTGAAAAACCGGTTTCAGGGTGGGCAAACATGACCGAAACTGCCAAATTGACCGCCTCTGATATTGCCTATATGGATTGTTTTGGCTGGGAGGTTGCTATCAGCGGTAATGCTGTGGTTGTGGGGTCAGTTCATGATACTTGTGCTGATGGCCGTCTTAATTGCGGTTCTGCATATCTCTTTGAAAAACCGGTTTCAGGATGGGTTAATATGACCGAAACTGCCAAATTGACGGCTTTCGACGATGACTCCTATATGTTTTTTGGTTATAGCGTCGCTATCAGTGGTGATACTGTAGTTGTGGGGACGCCTTATGATAATTCCGATACTTATTCAGGTTCGGCTTACCTGTTTCAAAAACCGATTTCGGGATGGGTTAATGCTACACAAACCAGCAAACTGGTCCTTTCCGATGCCAAGCCAAATACTTTGTTCGGCTGTTCTGTTGCTGTCAGTGGCAACACTGCAGTCGTTGGGGCAATAATGGCTGAAAACAATGCGGGAATCCATACAGGTTCGGCCTATATTTTTGAAAAACAGATTACAGGATGGGGCGCTCATGTCAGCGAAACTGCTAAACTGACTGCCTCGGATGGTGCAGCAGAAGATTTTTTTGGTAGCGTTGCTATTAACGATAATTTGGTGATTGTTGGAGCGTATGAGGAGGAAGAAGGTGGTGAAGATTCAGGATCGGCCTATATCTTTACAAAACCCACGACAGGCTGGTTTTCTACCAGCGAAAATGCCAAACTCATCGCTTCCGATAGCGCGCCGGGTGAGCAGTTTGGTTACAGTATTGCTATCAGTGGCTATACACTGGTTATTGGAGCAAGAAATGGTACCGACACCGGCCGCTACTCAGGTTCGGCCTACGTATTTAAAGGCAATCCCCTTCAGAAAACATTTCCCTGGCCGATGTTTATGCCAGCCGTAACAGGAAAGAATTAACAGATAACCATGCGGCAGCAATACTCCTGATCGTGTGATGCTGGTAGCATCAGCACCTGACCCATAAATCCGGCTAACACATTTTTTTGTGGTTATTATCGCCAGATCGAAGAACTGTCTCTATCTGATCACCGCAAACACAAGATGTCTCCTCTGAATCAGCGATTTGAATTTTCGATTTTGAAAGTAACGAGATCTCCTGTTGAGATCAATTTTTTGGTATTAAAATGGGCCATTACAGTGCAGTCCAACCCTCCACAATCATAATAAAATAGTTATGGACACACTCTTGTCTTCCTGCTACCAATTCATTGAATCATGTATTTTTAAATGTGTCCTGACCGTGAACAAAAAACAAAATGACCCCTTAAAAGGAGTGACACTCTCTCATATGAAACTTTACTCATTTCTTACCGGCCCGGATGACGAGGCCTTTTGTAAAAGAGTTAGCGAAAAACTGAATAACGGCTGGCAACTCTATGGATCCCCCAGCTTGACATTTAACGGGAAAACCGTGATTGCCGGCCAGGCTGTAGTCAAAGAGGTGGAAGGTGAATACCATCAAACTATAAACCTGAAGAGTATGTAACCCGGCAAAAGTCCACTATACCTGTCCTCGGCCACTGCCGATTGTAAGCGCCACACCTCCAGTGGCATTTATTTGCTTCCTTCCTCCAGATTGGTCGCTGGTCCGGCCACCGTTTTTTTTCGCAGATATCCCCTGATGCGCTGGGAGTCAGGTTCATTCTTTCTCCGATAACCTTCTAGCGCTTCTTCAGGGTTCAGCCAGTGTATACCTGTGACTGTTTTTCACCCTGGACCTCAAGTCGCCTGCGCGCCCCGCCTGCCCGTAATGATCTTAACAAGGAATGGCGCTGAGCCTTCTCTCCCTTGACAAGATCAGCAGCCATAATTAGTTTAATATTGAACTATTTAATATAGGATGAATAATGAGCAGCTCCGGTGATAACAAAAATGAAATCCACGCCTTAAACACCTTTGTAAAACTGATCAGGGCAGCTGAGACTGTTTCATCCAGAGCCCATGGTCACCTGAGGGGATGTGGTCTTACGGTCAGCCAGTTCGGGGTATTGGAGGCCCTGTATCATCTCGGGCCGATGTGCCAGAAAGATATTGCCAAGAAAATTCTCAAAAGTACCGGCAATATTACCACAGTTATCGATAACCTTGAAAAACAGGGCCTGGTAAGACGGGAGCGGAGTGATGAAGACCGGAGATACTTCATCATTCTGTTAACCGCTGCCGGGGTCCACATCATAAAAAAAATCTTCCCGGGCCATGCCACACAGATTACCGCTTTGATGAACAAACTGACCATGGCTGAACAAAAGGAATTGGGCCGGCTCTGTAAAAAATTGTCTGCGCCAGGATAAATAAACGCCAAAACAGTCTCTTGCGTGAGGTCCAGATATGATAGAAATTATTCCCGCCGAGAAAAGACATTTCAACGATTTCGGCTGGCTGCAGACTTACTGGTTGTTCTCCTTTGCTGATTATTATGAGCAGAAAAACGTCCAGCATGGCGCACTCCGGGTCTTCAACGATGACATCGTCAAGCCGCAGACTGGTTTTGAGCGCCATCCCCACCAGGAAATGGAGATCGTTTCCATCGTTCTTGAAGGAGAGATGGTCCATCAAGATACTCTAGGCAATACACTATCAATCAAGACCGGAGATGTGCAACGAATGACGGCCGGGACTGGTCTCTATCATTCGGAACAGAACAGGGGAAACAAACCTGTCCATTTTTTCCAGCTATGGATCTATCCGGATACACAGGGCCTGGCACCATCCTACGCCCAGAAAAACTTCACTCCCGAGAGCTGTCAGAACAGGCTGACGCTTTTAGCATCGAACAGAGAAGAAGGAGATATCGTCCATCTCAATACCGACGCCTCCATTTACCGGGCCGCGCTCCTTGACGGCAGAACCGTTTCCTACGAACCAGACAGGAACCGAAAAATCTTTGTCTATGTAATTGATGGTAACCTCTTAATAAACGGCAGAGAAATGAAAAAGGGTGACCAGGGAAGAAGTGACGGAAAAGACTCTCTGGCCATAGCAGCAACTGGAAAAGGAGATTTCTTGCTGATAGATGTACCGGCGTAAGCAGCAGCAATATCTCACAAACAAAAAAGGTGATTGTATGAATTTTCGTGAACTGAGTGAAAAAAGACGGGCGATCAATTTTTTTGATCCGGAAAAAGATGTCTCTGATGAATTGCTTGGCCAGATGATTGAACTTGCCGCCAAGACCCCTTCAAGCTTTAACCTCCAGCCCTGGAACCTGATAGTTCTTCGGGACCAAGACAAAAAAGAAAGACTGAAAACACTGGCCTGGGACCAGCCCAAGATCGTTGAGGCACCGGTTGTTCTGGTTTTCCTTGCCGATAAAAACGGCTGGCAGGAAGGACATCCAACAGTAGAAAAAAACTGGCAGGAAATGGTCAAGGGAGGAAGCATGAAACCCGAGCAGCGGCAATGGTTTCTAGATGCAGCTCAATCCCTCTATAACTGGAGTCCGGAGGCCAATCTTGCCTTTGCCGCCAAAAATACTGGATTCTTTGCCATGAGCCTGATGTATGCCGCTTCCAGTCTCGGCCTGGAAACCCACCCCATGGACGGCTTTGATCACGAGGGTGTACGCAAGGAATTGAATGTGCCGGATAATTTCTGGATTCCGCTCCTGCTCGCCGTCGGTTACAAGAAACCGGGCCTGGAGATGCACCCAGCCAAATGGAGAAAAACAAAAGAAGAAATCATCGTAACCTTCACCGAATAGCCACCTCATCACAAAGGCGATTGGCCGCTCACAGCTCAATCGCCTTTGTTCATGACCAACAACCCTATGTCCACCAGATGGATCGTTTGGCCGGGTTACCATTTTTTTCAAAAACATCGCCGGACTCATGAAGAACAGCATCAAGCTCTTCTACGGTAAAGTCATAGCCGTCAGCAGCGGCCAGAACAACAAATTCTTCTCTGGTGGCCGGTACATCATATTTGGCGCGCACATGTTTGTCCTCGCCGCCTGCTATCAATAGTGCTTCAACGTCTTTTTTAGCCATTTGTATCTCCTTGGGTTGCACAGTCTTCAATTGATAAAAATTCAATACGGATATTTTCTTCGTCAGCCTGACTCAGGCGATAATAGTCTCCTCGAGTGAAAACCATTCCATTTTCCTTCGCCTTCCTCTCTAACAGGGTAAGGGAAGCCGCCAGTTCACTCTCCTCAGCCTCTTCATTGATATGAATCAGGACCTCCTGCTCTTTGTCAGTAAACTGGAGGAAAAAACCGTTGTGTTCCAGAAAAACCAGATCTTCATGGGCATACGAAAGTCCCATTCCCGCAGATTCCAGAATCTCCTTTACAATACCCAATGGTCTGAGTGTCATTTCTTTTTCCCTCCTGTTGTTTCGTACACCAGTTTCTGCATCCTCACGGCTAGAGCAAGCATGGCCGGAATAGCCTCCTTGGCAGGAGAGATGATGTTAAAGGTATCGACGTCACAGATTTCCTGGTAACGGTCCAGATCGAGAAGGGCGTCTTTCAGGTCACCCATGGCATGAGGAAAGACCTCTTCCATGGACTCCACAAGATCACCCATCGTATGATTATAGGGCAGGGCTCCACGCTGCATGAGGGCGGCCATCACAAACTTTTCAATGGCCATGGCAATAATGTTATAAAGTATCTCCGGGGTAAAGGCCTTTCTCTCCTTAGCCTGTGCACCAATACCTGTTCGTAAATATGCATCTCCATCGTGAAGATATTCCTCCCAGCCATCAATGGATCTGATCTTCTTGATGTCGCCGAATCCTACCAGGGAAGTAGCTGTGTGTATCTCTCTTTCAAGCATGATCGTTATCCCTCTTTTCTCTTACCGATTGGTTGACGTTTACACAAACAAACAAGTTTAGTATCCTGCCAGGTTTGTTTATGATAAAATTTCAGCCCTGCCTTATTCGACCGGTCTGCCAGGAGTTGGAAACGCACTATCTTCGTCTCTCTCGCCCACTCTTCCAAGGCCTTCAGTAATTCAGTCCCCACTCCCCTGCCCCGCCACCATTCGTCCACCACCACATCTTCAACCAGCAGCGAGAAAGCACCCTCTGCCGTGGAGACCATGGACTGGCCAGAACACATGCCGATAATCTGACTCTCTACCTCAGCAACCAGGATAACAGCGCCAGCATGGTCAAGCATCATCTCCAGACCACGACGCTGACGAACTGCGTCAAAGTCGAAGTCCTCTTCAATGGAAAAAAGCTGCTGCAACAGGCACACCATATCCTCAAGGTCGGCAACCCGGGCTCGACGAATACGAATATTTCCCATGGATACCCTATTCCCCGGCGCTAAAGGTTCGAATGGAACTGATGCCAGTCCAATCGTAATAGGTGTTGACGCTCTCCTTTTGGGCCTCCTCCTCGGTAATACGGACAAAGCCTTCACCGAGAAAGATAACGCCATCTTTATAGACTTTCCCTTCGTTAATCTGCAAGGAAACACCTTTGCGCAACCTGCGTGACATGGTGCCATGCACAGGCATGGAGGCATATTCAAATATTTTTTCCCAGGTCTTATTCATGAGCGCCCTCCTCGTAACATCCTTAAAATATTTAATTTTGTTTCGCGATCGTACTCACAGGCAATTTATAGCTCTCCAGCCAGAGTGAGACGATATGTATCCTGCCACCTGGCCCCGCAGGTGGCGCAAAACATAGTAACCTGCATCTGGTCAGATTTGATCCTTTGCGGCGGTGCACTTGCCTTTATGGCCTTGGAACCGCATTTAGGACACTGTTCACCGCCCGATTCCAGATATGATTTGAAGGTCATTTATTCTCCCCGCTCATGCAGTCACTCAGGAAATAAGATACTCAGCCGCGGGTTCGCCATCTTCCAGGCCATCGAGGATGGCATCAATGGCCTCTTCACTGTTGACCCCCTTAAACCACCAGTTTTCCGGCTGGATGACCATGATGGGACCACTGTCACACTGTTTAAGACAGGTGGTAGCGCTCACGAGACAGTCCAGCCCCCTATCCAACACCTCCTCTTCGATGTATTGCAGAAACCCATCGGTACCCTTATGACAAATCCCCTTCTTATCCCCAACTACCCGAAATGATTGACAGACAAGAATCATTCTCTCTGGTATAGCCATTGTCCTTCTCCTCTCTTATTGTAATAGTTCACCAGGAGACCTAATCCTTGGTAAAACGTTCGCCTAATTTTTACATTTCTTTTTCTTACCGCCACCATAGAGCACATCAACCAGGCCCTCTATATTGTCCTCGGTAAGAATGACCTGAATCCCCAGTTCAGCAAATTCCTTACGGGGTGCATCACCGGCATGGGTGGCCAACAGGGCAAAACAGTCATGGAGACAATCCTTGGCCAAAGCCTGCCAGCGATTGGAACCGCCACCGCTTCCTGGAGTTTTGCGAGCCTTTAAGAGACAGGGCAACCCGTCATCCCTGGGACCGTAAATCAATACCTGCGATGCCTGTCCCAGATGCATGTCAACATCCATACCATTGCTACTGACCACCGCCACGTTGGGTCGCGCCCGACTCGGTTGAGGCATGCTGATCTCCATGCAGGAATGGGGCATCCCCGGAGGCGGAAGCTCAGGGCCAGGACGATACCCTGCTGTGGGCAGATATTTCGAGGCCTGGACGGATAGTTTTTCCAGATCAAGGCTGTCCTCCCCGCCAATTTCCATGGCCGCCGCACCCAGGCCAGCCATTTGCTCGGCAAGAGCTGAGACCTCAGCATCGTTCACTCCCGAGACCAGAGTCGTACGAATCACCACTCTGATACCTGCGGCCTGCAGGGCCTGTACAGCCTCGGCCTGGCCACGGATGAGTAATTCCGCAGCCTTGGCCAGGGGGACGGTCTTTTTCCCCGGTCGAATCCAGGCATAAAGTTTCATTGCAGTCTCAACCTGCACCGTGTCCACCAACAAATACATTGTTTTCACACCAAGACGGGCCAGATCAGGAGCCACCTCGACGCCCCCCAGACCAAGAGAGGTCAGACGAAGTTCCGCTCCCCGGATTTCCGGCTGAAGAAGCTCCAGGCAGGCCAGTGTTGTCGAAACTGAAGCCAGAACATCTCCAGGACCGCAAAGTTCAATGCTTTGAATCGCCTTCCCCCCTTTACGCAAGGCCTGCACCCAGGCCACTGCCTCGGCCGGGACCAGCGCTTTCTCCACTTTTTTGTCTCCTCCTCTGGCCAATCGGTGATTGGCCAGAGGGGCAACGGGGAGTTTGACATCCAGTATCATCAAATGATTGAACATTCCCTCATCCATGACAGTCATCCTTAGAGGACCAGTTCAAAAGTCTCTTCCGGAGAATCGCGATCTTTACGATCCAGGAGGACGCCGAGAATCTTCTCCAGCAGACGGAGGCCACCTTTGTAGCCCACAGTGGGGAAGTACTGGTGACCCTGACGATCAAGAATTGGAAATCCCCAGCGTACCAGCGGGATGTCCTCGTCCCGGGCTATATATTTGCCATAGGTGTTGCACATCAGCAGGTCTACCGGCTCATTCTTAATCCACTGATGGAGGAGAAAAAGGTCACCTTTGGCCTTGACGTTGACCTTGCAGCCCATGTCCTTGGTAATCTCCTTGATCCGTTTTTCAAACTTCTTCCCCGGGGTACCGGTAACGATATGGACCGGGCACATGTCAATGGAGACCAGAAACTCGGTCATAGCGATAAGCTGATCCGGATCACCGGCCAGGGCCACTTTCTTTTTATAAAAATACTGATGCATGTCAGAAATCATATCCACCAGCTGACCCCGTTCCATGGAAACCTCATCCGGCACAGTAACCCCTGCAACGGTACGCAGGGCATCGATAAAACGGTCGGTGGCCTTGAGACCAAAGGGCATATCCAGGACACTGCAGGGCACTTTGTGTTTCTTATCCAGGAGACGGGCCGCATCGGCCGAGCACCACTCGCCTAGGGCCAGGGTACCGATGGAATCAGCGGTGGACTTGAGTTCGGCCACTGTGGTGCCACCGTCCGGAAACATCTTGTACTCGCCGGAGAGTGGGCCATTGAGCACGCCTGAGGTATCCGGGAAAAGGATGGTCTTCACCCCCACCATATTTGTCAAGCGCTTGATCTCTTCCATGTCGGCCGGTTCCACCCAGCCGGGTATGACGTTGATCTTGCCGTTTTTCTTACCGCTGGGCTCAGCCATATCGGCCATGGCCGTGACCATGTTGGAAAAACCGGTGACATGCGAGCCCGAGTAGCTCGGGGTCGAGGCACTGATCACATACTTGCCTTTAGGAATCTTGCCCTCTGTCTCCGCCTTTTTCTTGATCTGCGGTAAATCGTCACCGATGGTCTCCGACAGACAGGTGGTATGGATGGCAATCACATCCGGGTTATAGACAGAAAATATATTATTGATGGCCTGGAGCATATTGGCCTGACCACCAAAAACCGAAGCCCCTTCGGTAAACGAACTGGTGGAGGCAGAAACGGGCTCCTTATAGTGCCTGGTCAAGGCACTGCGATGATAGGCACAGCAGCCCTGAGATCCATGGCTGTGGGGGAGGCAGCCGTGAATCCCCAAGGCCGCATACATGGCGCCAATGGGCTGGCAGGTCTTGGCCGGATTAATGGTCAAGGCCTTGCGCTCCGTTATTTCTTTAGGTGTATGTCGTAATAACATTTTGATGAACCTCAAATTTATAGAGAGTTAGACTGAAGGCTGAAGACGGAATATGATGATTCTCCATCATCCCAACACCTTCTGCCTTCAATCTGATTTTATTCCCAACCATAAGTGGCGGACAGCTGCGGATTCTCCTGCCATGGCGCCTTCATGTAGCTCCAGACCTTGGAACCAACCAGGCGATCAATCTCATTGTAAAAATTGATGGCGCCCTTGAAACCGGCATAGGGTCCGCCTGAGTCATAGCTGTGCAGCTGCTTCATCGGTATCCCAAGCTTCTGGATGGAGTATTTCTCCTTGATACCTGCACAAAATATGTCCGGCCTCATGATTTCCACCAGCTTCTCGGCCTCATACTGATTGAGGTCGTCAATGATTATAGTGCCTTTATCCATGTCAGGAACGAGGCCATCATAATGCTTAAACTTGTAACCGGCCTCTTCCAGCGCCTGGAACTCCTCCGCACTCTTCCGTGGTTTGTAACGACTTTCATCCGCCTCCACCACCAGCTCTTCGATATTCCGGCTGTCAGCATCCAGCTTGATTTGAGGGATGATCTGACGCCCCTCATAATCATCACGATGGGCAAACTCATAGCCGGCCGAGATGGTTTTCATGCCCATCTCACTAAAGAGATCCTGATAATGGTGGGCCCGGGAACCACCGACAAATATCATGGCGGTCTTCCCTTCGGTTCTGGTACGGACCTCCCCTCGACTCGCCTCGATATCGGGCATTTCCTCGGCAATGACCTCTTCCACCTTGTCAATGAGTTCCTGCTCACCAAAATACTGGGCAATCTTGCGCAAGGACTTGGCCGTGGAGTCGGCACCAATGAAATTTACCTTGATCCACGGGATGCCGTATTTGGTCTCCAACATATCGGCCACATAATTAATAGAGCGGTGACACATGACGGTGTTTAAGTCGGCAGTATGAGCCGAGGCAAACTGGTCATAGGTCGAGTTACCGGAAAAGGTCGAAATACAAGTGATGCCGCATTTCTTAAAAATCCGATCGATCTCAAAACCGTCACCGCCGATGTTGTACTCGCCCAGCAGGTTGATTTTGTACTTGCCCGGTTTTTCCTCATCATTTCCACCGATTATATGCCGGAAGACCTGGTTGTTGGCAATATGATGCCCGGCGGACTGGCTCACCCCCTTATAGCCTTCACAGGAAAAGGCGTAGACATTGCAGTCTCCGAACTTCTCCTTCATATTGGCTGTCACCGTGTGAATGTCATCACCAATCAGGCCCACAGGGCAGGTAGCAAAGACCGCAATGGACTTGGGATGAAAGAGGTCATACGCCTCCTGGATGGCCATCTCCAACTTCTTTTCACCACCAAAGATGATGTCCTGCTCCTGCATATCAGTGGTGAAGCAGTAGGTCATATAGTTCTCACCATCCGGACCGGCATCAGTCTGATTACGCCGGGTCAACCAGGCGTAAAAGCTGCACCCGACCGGACCATGCACCAGGTTAACGATGTCCCGGGTGGGTCCCATGATAACGCCTTTACAGCCGGCATAGGTACAGCCGCGCATGGTGATGATACCCGGGGTGGTGCGGACATTTGCAGTAATCTCAGGCGTCTCATTCTCTAACGCCTCGTTAATCATTATTTGCTTGGCGCGCTTACGAGCCACCTTAGGAGGATATTTCTTCAACAATTCCGCTTTTATATCGGCAGGTTCCCACTGCACCATTTTTTTCTTGCTTGCTGTTACCATTCTCGTACTCCTTATAAATAGGCTTTCGCGGACATTTCCTTTAAAAAGCCTGAAATCAGGCGATGGCTTTTTCGCCTGTCTCACCGGTCCTTACCCGCACTGCATCGGCCAATGGCACAACAAAGATCTTGCCATCACCAGGCATGCCGGTCTGGTTTGTATTGATAATCGTATCCACCACACAGCTCACCATACTATCTTCCACCACAGCAGTGAGTAAGCGTTTGGGATACAGTTTCCCTTTTTCTCCCAGCAGGGAAGCTGCTTCCTCGTACCCCTGTTGAGCCCCTTCCAGAACCTTGGGATTGACAAACCCCCTGCCACGCCCATGAGCCTCATGGGCAAAAAAGGCATCTACTCCGCAATCGGTGAGAGCCTGCTTGGTCTGGTTCATCATGTTTATACGCACAACGGCGATGACCTCTTTCATGCAGGTACCCCCTCGGAGGCTTCCGCGGTCTCCTTGACACCAGAACTGATAGTGTAGGATTCTTCCACCTCAGTGACAAAGATCTTACCATCACCAAAGGCTCCCTTGCCTTTGCTACGGGCGGTATCCATGATGGTATCGATGACGAATTGCTTGTCAGCTGCGTTCACCACACTCATCAGCATGACCTTGGGAAGCTCGTCATAGGTGATATCTCCGATCTTGATGCCGCGTTGTTTCCCGCGGCCGGCAACGGAATATTTAGTAACAGCAGGAAAACCTGCATCCATGAGTGCCGCCATAACAGCATCTGCTTTTTCAGGTCTAATAATTGAGCGAATCATTAACATCATAACGGTATCTCCAACTTGGCCGGCAGACGGTATCACCCACCTCACCGGTATATTCTTTTTGGTTGTCTAAAAGGTATTGGCACTCTGCTTAAGCTGCCTGCATCAAACCGTATTCCATGAGCAACTCTTCCAGCACCTCGATCTCCATCGGGGTAGGGATAACGAAATCCGTGTTTTCGTCAATTGCCTTGGCCAGCTCTCGGTAGACATCGGCCTGCGGAACCTCTGGTTTCCACTCGATAACAGTCTTACGATTAATCTCTGCCCGCTGAACATCGTTGTTACGGGGGACAAAATGGATCATCTTGGTGCCCAGTTTGGCCGCAAATTTTTCGATCATTTCTGCTTCATTATCCACTGCCCGAGAGTTGCAGATCAGGCCGCCCAAGCGAACTGTGCCGGACTGAGCAAACTTAACGATACCCTTGCTGATGTTATTGGCTGCGTACATGGCCATCATCTCACCGGAAACGACGATGTAAATCTCTTCGGCCTTGCCATCGCGAATGGGCATGGCAAAGCCGCCGCAGACCACGTCACCGAGAACATCGTAAAAGGCATAATCTAGGCCTTCACTTTCTTCATAGGCACCAAGGGACTCCAGCATATTAATAGAAGTAATAATACCGCGCCCCGCACAACCAACTCCTGGCTCAGGTCCACCAGACTCAACACACCAGGTACCGCCGTACCCCAATTTGCGGATATCATCGAGTTCGACATCCTCCCCCTCTTCACGCAGGGTATCGAGAACCGACTTCTGGGCCAGACCGCCCAGCAGTAAACGGGTGGAGTCCGCCTTGGGGTCGCAGCCGACCACCATGATCTTGCGGCCCAACTCGACCAGTCCTGCTACTGTATTCTGAGTAGTTGTGGACTTACCGATACCGCCTTTACCGTAGATAGCTACTTTTCTCATGACTCAAACTCCTCTGTAAATTTGCCGGCTGTTCTTTTATCTAAACCCAGCCTTTTTTCTTTATTCCAGGACCACCCCTTTGCAGGTACCCCTTAGCTTCCTTGTGACTGGTACGACTATTACAAGGCTTGTGCCAGACAGTAATATTTTTTTTAAAGATAACATATCAAACAGTTACATGGCTCTGTCCAAAACTTGGTCCCCAGCCACGACTGTAGAGTCTTTGTGCAGTTCGCTACATTTTGGAATAAACCCGACAAAAAGGTAGACTTCCTCTCTTACGATGCAGACAAAAAAATGACGCAAAGAAGGAGGACAGGGGAAGGAGAAGAAAAAGAGAAGATTGGTCATATTCTTGCACTCGAAGTTGTCAACGGCAGCAAAAAAAACTGTCTGCTCACAGGAGATACTGATAAACCCCATCCCATAGCCCTTAAGAGGTAACTTGCCATGCTTCACCCCTCCCTTCCTTATCACCAGCTCAAATTTTCTCTCCAGATGTTTCACCGCCCACTCAGTGCACTGGAGAGCGTTGAGTATCAAGCGGTCACAAGCCGTGCCGAAGCAGAATGTATTCTGGAAGGTAAAATCCTGTCCAGCAAAGAGGGGAGGGAAACGGTGGTGGCGCAAAAGGCGATTGAAGATACCCTGGCTGCCATTACTGAGCGCTATGAATCGCCGCAAGCCTTCACTGACGACCTGCGCGCAAATAACCTGGATCCTGCAGCCATGGCCAGCGCCCTTGAGGTGGAGTTGACCGTAAAAGCTACTCTCAGACAGGTGGCAGCTCAGACAGAATTGCCCGATGAGGCTAAGGTTACAGAAATATTTGCCACAGCCAAACAGGAAAAACATGAGCAGCGCCGACTGCGCCACATTCTGATTACCATCAATGACCAATTCCCAGAGAACAGTCGCCAGACCGCCTTGACCCGG
Source organism: Pseudomonadota bacterium (assembly GCA_018817385.1). Taxonomy (GTDB): domain Bacteria; phylum Desulfobacterota; class Desulfobulbia; order Desulfobulbales; family Desulfocapsaceae; genus Desulfocapsa. The sequence goes on along the minus strand of JAHIUA010000100.1, from coordinate 2,322 downwards.
ATTACCACGGTGCGTGAAAAAGCTTTAGCCAAAGCGGGCGATTTTAGTACATTGGCTCAGCGCTACTCCGAATGTCCTTCCGCCTTACAGGGGGGCAGTATTGGTCCTGTGGCCCGAGGCACTATGCTTCCCAGCCTTGAAGAGGCCCTTTTTGCCATGGAACAGGGAGAGATCAGCAATGTCATTGAATCAAGCATGGGATTTCATATCCTTCTCTGTGAAGAAGTGATCAAGGTCAACACCCTGCCGCCTGAGGAAACAAAAGCCAAAATCAGAAAAACCCTCCATGCCCAGGCCCAAAAAAGGACGGTCCAGCGCTGGCTTGCCACACTTTAAAAAACAACAAAAACGTATATACTAAAGCACAGACACTCACAAAAAAGTAACTTTTACAGGCAAAAGATAGCGGAAATAGCGTGTTTTCAGCATGGTACGATTTTTGCTCAATCTCTTTATTGAAACACTTACAATTCCAGTCAGGAGAGAGACCGCAGGATTCTCTGTAAGGTCAGCAAGCGAGAGGTACACATGGAGAATATGGATAAAAGGCCTCTGATACATCAGACGCCATCAGCAAGATATCAACTGGAGACCCTGAAGATTCGAGCCCTGTCCGAGATCTGCAAACTCATCGGACGAGCCGTGCATCTGGATACCACTCTGAGTAGAGTTCTCAAAGTACTGCATGACATTCTTCATATGGAGCGGGCAACCCTTGTTCTTCTTGATCAAAACCGACAACGATTATCGATCAAGGCCTCCTATGGCCTCAGCGTCGAAGAAGAACAACGCGGCATATATGGACTCTCCGAAGGAATCTGCGGCCAGATCTTTCAATCCGGCTCTCCCTGTGTGGTGCCTGACGTTCACAGTGAGCCCCTGTTCCTGAACCGGACAGGGGCCAGATCAGGGATCAGAAAAGAAGGCCTCTCTTTTCTCGGGGTACCGGTAAAAGTTGAAGAATCCCCGGTGGGAGTCCTTACCGTTGATCATCTCTTCGGGCCCGAGGTCTCCTTCGAAGAGGACCTGAGTTTTCTTGAAATTGTGGCCACTCTGATCGGCCAGTTCCTGGTACTGCACCACGCTATCTCCAAAAAAGAAGAGCAACTGGTTGAAGAGAACAAATCCCTGAAGGCTGAACTGCACAGTCGTTTTAACCGCCATTACATCATTGGCAATTCAGTGGTCATGCAGGAGGTGTACTGGACCATCGAAAAAGTTGCTCCCAGCCGAGCCACTGTTCTCCTCCTCGGCGAATCCGGTACTGGAAAAGAATTGGTCGCCCGTGCCATCCATGAGGCCAGCAAGAGGAAAAACAAACCCTTTATCAAGGTCAATTGCGCAGCACTGCCGGAAAATCTGCTGGAAAGTGAACTTCTCGGACATGACAAGGGGGCTTTCACCGGTGCGACTACAGCAAAACCAGGTCGATTTGAGATGGCGGACGGTGGTACTATCTTTCTCGATGAAATCGGGGAACTGCCTATCCTCCTCCAGTCAAAGCTGCTTCGGGTCCTGCAGGAACAACAGTTCGAACGGATTGGCGGCACTCGCACCCTTACCGTGGACGTCCGCGTCATTGCTGCAACAAATGTTGATTTGCAGGCCAACGTTGATCAGGGACTTTTTCGCAGTGATCTCTATTACCGGCTGAACGTGGTGCCCCTGCAACTTCCTGCCCTCCGTGAAAGACGGGATGACATTCCCCTGCTCATCGACCACTTCCTCCGCTCAAGTAACGAACGAAATGATAAAGAGGTGATGCTTGCAACCACAGCTCTGGACTTCCTCACCACCTATGAGTGGCCTGGTAATGTCCGCGAGCTACAAAACCTGATTGAAAGGATGGTCATCCTGGCCGACGACGAGATTATCCATATCGGAGACCTGAGAACTCACATGAGTAAACTTCCCGTCCCCTCCAGGTCAACACAGAATGAAGCTCTCGCCGCCGCAGCACCAGTAAAAGTACTTACCGGCCACAGCTCCCTGCAAGATCTGGAACGGCAGGAAATCGAGGCCTCGCTGCGACGCAATGGTTGGGTACAGGCCCGAGCCGCTCGGGAACTCGGACTCACCCAACGCCAGATCGGTTACCGCATCAAAAAACTCAAACTCACCAAGCCCGCATTTGCCTTGGACGGGTGAAGGCGGCTGGAGCCAACTCGGGATTGCTCTCAAAAGGGTGTTGCCAAGATTGGATAAATATCAAATAAAACCAATTGATTAAAGTGGAAAAGCCTTTATAATGGTGGGTGTCCCTTCCAAAAGACTCCCAACCCAAAATAAAGGCTTCTCATGCACCACAAGAATATCAAGTTG